>NZ_VIUM01000013.1:0-260462 GCF_007828315.1 Burkholderia sp. SJZ089
TCCACGCCTTCGCCGGCTTCCACCAGGATCGCGCGGTCCGCGCCGATCGCCAGCGCCGTGCGCAGCGTCTCCTGCGCCTGCGCCACGCCGATCGATACGGCGATCACTTCCGTCGCCGTGCCCGCTTCCTTCAGGCGCACCGCCTCTTCCACCGCGATCTCATCGAACGGGTTCATCGACATCTTCACGTTCGCGATATCGACGCCCGTTCCGTCCGACTTCACGCGAACCTTCACGTTGTAGTCGACCACTCTCTTTACCGGCACCAGGATTTTCATGCACACGCTCCAAAGTTACGAATACGACCGACGGCCATTTTATAGTGTCGCCCACCTCCGAGGCGGCAACCCGGGCCTCGCGGCCCCTCGACCGACGAGGATAACGGCATTCGGCGACACGCCGGCAATAGCGAACGATCGTTCTATTTTAAGGGAGAAAAAACCCGGACGCCAAGCCCGGGTTTTGGACCCCCGCCTCTAATCGCCGGCACGCACGATGCTCCACCGCCCGCTGGTCACCACGACGCGATCACCGCGCCGCCGAATTTGCCTTCCAGATAGCGCTTCACCTCGGGCGAGCGGTAGGCGGCCACCAGCTTGGCGACCCAGGGCTTGCCCCGATCCGCCTCGCGCACCGCCAGGATGTTCACGTAAGGGCCGTCCGCGCTCTCGATCGCGATCGCGTCGCGCCTGGGCTGCAGGCCCGCTTCCATCGCGAAATTGGTGTTGATCACGGCCGCGTCGACATCGGCCAGCGAGCGCGGGATCTGCGCCGCGTCCAGTTCGACGATCTTCACGCCGGACGGATTGCCGACGATATCGAAACGCGTCGCGGCGAGCCCCGCGCCGTCGCGCAGCTTGATCACGCCCTGCTTCTGCAGCAGCAGGGCCCGCCCGCCATTGGTGGGATCGTTCGGAATCGCGATCCGCGCGCCCTTGGGCAGCGCCGACAGCGACGCAATCCGCTCCGAATAGATGCCCATCGGGAAGGTCACGGTATCGGCCACGCGCACGATCCGGTAGCCGCGATCCTTGACCTGCGCGGCCAGATACGGCGCGTGCTGGTAGCTGTTCGCGTCGAGGTCGCCCGCCGCCAGCGCCGCATTGGGCTGCACGTAGTCGGAGAACTCGACGATGCGGATCTCGAGCCCCTGCGCGGCGGCCACCTTCTTCACCGCCTCCATCACCTGCGCATGCGGGCCGGCCGTCACGCCGACGCGGATCGTCTCGGCCGCCGCGCGCGCGGCACCGAAACCGAGCACGGCGGCAGCCAGCAGCGCGCCGGCGACAAGCTTGCGTCTTTGCATCGGGACAGGCTCCGTGATGAGGATCGCCCGGCATCAAGCCAGGCGATCGGGTCGGCAAGGGCGACGGGCCGCGCGAGGGCCCGACGGGGAATCAGCAATAGCGGCGTCGACCGCCGGCCAGGGCTTCAACGCTGGTTCAGCGATGACTGAGCCGACGCACCAGCCAGTCGCCGAACGACTGCACGATCTGCACGAACACGATCAGGATCACCACCACGGTCCACATCACCTCGGGCTCGTAGCGCTGGTAGCCATAGCGGATGCCGAGATCGCCAAGGCCGCCGCCGCCGATCGCGCCGGCCATCGCCGAGTAGCCGACCAGCGACACGAAGGTGATGGTCAGCCCCGCCACGATGCCGGGCCAGGCTTCGGGCAGCAGCACCTTGAACACGATCTGGCGGGTGGTGGCGCCCATCGCCAGCGCGGCCTCGATCAGCCCGCGGTCGACCTCGCGCAGCGCGGTCTCGACCAGCCGCGCGATGAACGGCGCCGAGGCCAGCGTCAGGGGCACCACGGCGGCGGCGGTGCCGATCGACGAACCGACGATCAGGCGCGTGAACGGAATCACCGCCACCAGCAGGATGATGAAGGGAGTCGAGCGCACCGCGTTGACCAGCCCGCCCAGCGCGCGATTGACGCCGAGGTTCTGCAGCACGCCCTGGCGATCGGTCAGGTACAGCAGCACGCCGAGCGGCAGCCCGACCAGCGCGCCGACCACGCCCGAGATGCCGACCATGATCAGCGTCTCCCAGAACGACTGCACGAACATATCCAGCATTTCACTCAACATGCGACAACTCCTCGACCACCACGCCCTGCTCGCGCAGATACGCGAGCGCCTCGCCGACCTTGCCGGGCTCGCCGCCCGCCAGCACCGCCAGCGAACCGAAGGCCTGGCCCTGGATCTCGTCGATCTGGCCATGCAGGATGTTGAAGTCCAGCTCGTAGCGGCGGATCGTCTCCGACAGGATCGGCTGGTCCACGCCGCTGCCGGTGAAGGCCAGGCGCAGCAGGTGGCCACGACCGCTCTTCAGGCGCTCGGCCACGCGTGCCTTCAGCGCCGGCGGCAATTCCTGCGCGATCACGTCGCCGATCAGCGCGCGCGTGACCTCGTGGTGCGGCTGCATGAAGACCTCGATCACCGGCCCGGTCTCGACCACGCGGCCGGCATCGAGCACCGCCACGCGATCGCAGACCTGCTTGATCACCTCCATCTGGTGCGTGATCAGCACGATGGTGAGGCCCAGTTCGCGGTTGATCCTGCGCAGCAGGTCGAGGATCGCGCGCGTCGTTTCCGGGTCGAGCGCCGAGGTCGCCTCGTCCGACAGCAGCACCTTGGGCTTGCTGGCCAGCGCCCGCGCGATGCCCACGCGCTGCTTCTGGCCGCCGCTGATCTGGGCCGGGTAGCGATCCTTCTGCGCCGTCAGCCCCACCAGCTCCAGCAGGGGCAGCACGGTCGCCTCGATTTCCGCTCGCTTCACGCCGGCCAGCTCGAGCGGCAGGGCCACGTTCTCGTAGACGGTGCGCGAGGACAGCAGGTTGAAATGCTGGAAGATCATGCCGATGTCGCGGCGCGCGGCGCGCAGATCGGCCGCCGACAACGCGGTCAGGTCGCGGCCGTCCACCACCACGTTGCCCTCACTGGGGCGCGTGAGCAGGTTGATGGTGCGCACCAGCGTGCTCTTTCCGGCACCGCTGCGGCCGATGATGCCGAACACCTCGCCGCGGGGAATCGTCAGGTTGACGTCGTGCAGCGCCTCGATCCAGCCTTGCGGCCCGGCGAATCGCTGCGACAGGTTGCGAATTTCGATCATGTAAACAAAACGGCGGAAGCTGCGAAGCCGATCGTGTCGGGCCTCGCCGGCGGCCGCCGTCATATCCGGGAATAGCCGCGCATTTTAACGCAAGGGCCTCATTTCCCTTAATAATCGATTTCGCCGCTTTCATAACCAGGCGAAATTAGAGGTGCGTTCCCGCGCAGGCCGGTCGCGGCGCGACTATGATCCTCGGCAACCCAGAACGATTAACGGAGACACCGCCGATGAACGCGACAGCCTCTTCATCCGGGCCCGAGGCCCGGGCCGGCCGCCCGGCGCGCGCCCAGGTGCGCAGCGCCGACGGCCTCGGGCTGGTGGCTTTTCGCTGGCAAGGCTGGGCCGCGGCCGATGGTGGCCGCCAGGCGCCGCGCGCCACCGTCGCCCTGCTCCACGGCCTGGCCGAGCACGCGCGCCGCTACGACGCGCTGGCCGCGCGGCTGGCGGCGGCCGGCATCGAGCTGGTGGCCATCGACCTGCGCGGCCACGGCTGCTCGCCGGGCCGTCGCACCTGGGTCGATCGCTTCGACCAATACCTCGACGACGCCGATGCCCTGGTGAGTTTCGCCAGGCGCGAGGGCGTGCCGCTGTTCCTGATGGGCCACAGCATGGGCGGCGCGATCGCCGCGCTGTATGCCATCGAGCGCGCGCCGGCGCGCGGGCAGCCCTTCGCCGGATTGGTGCTGTCGAGCCCCGCGCTGGCGCCCGGCCGCGACGTGCCGCGCTGGATGCTGGCGGCCAGTCGCTTCATGAGCCGTGCCTGGCCGCGTTTTCCGGCGTTGAAGATCGATGCTGCCCTGCTCTCGCGCGACCCCGAGGTGGTGGCCGCGAACCGCGCCGATCCGCTGGTCCAGCACGGCGCCGTGCCCGCGCGCACCGGCGCGGAAATCCTGGTCGCGATGGAGCGCATCGCGCGCGGGCGCGCCTCGCTGGCGCTGCCGACGCTGATCTACCACGGCACCGCCGACAAGCTGACCGAACCGGAAGGCAGCCGCGAGTTCGGCGCGCAGGCCGGGCCGGCCGACAAGACCCTCACGCTTTACGCAGGCAACTACCACGAGACCATGAACGACCTCGAACGAGAGCGCGTGATCGGCGCGCTGATCGACTGGATCGTGGCGCGCAGTTGAACTCGTAGAAGGAAATCGGGAAAGGCCGCGCCGACAAGACGGTAGCCAAGCGTCGAGGAGACGCCGTCGCCGAGGCACACGCCGGCCGGCGGCGCGCCTCCGGCGCTCAGACGCCGGCCAGCACGCGCAGGTGCGCGACCACGCTGCGGCCCAGCGCCGACAGGTTGTAGCCGCCCTCGAGGCAGCTCACCACGCGCCCCTGCGCATGCTTGCGGGCGATCTCGCAGATCTGCGTGGTCAACCATTCGTAGTCGGCCTCGACCAGACCCATTCGGCCGAGATCGTCCTCGCGATGCGCGTCGAAGCCGGCCGACACGAACAGCATCTGCGGGCGGAACGCCTCCAGCCGCGGCAGCCACAGCATGTCCACCGTCTCGCGAATCGCCATGCCGCTGGTGCGCGCCGGCACCGGCACGTTGAGCATGTTCGGCGCCGGATGCTCGGTGCCCGAGAAGGGGAACAGCGGGTGCTGGAAGAAGCTGCACATCAGCACGCGCGGGTCGTTCGAGAAGGCGGCCTCGGTGCCATTGCCGTGATGCACGTCGAAGTCGATCACGGCGACGCGTTCGAGCCCGTGCACGTCGAGCGCGTGACGCGCGGCGATCGCCACGTTGTTGAAGAAGCAGAAGCCCATCGCACGCGCCGGCTCGGCATGATGGCCGGGCGGGCGCACGCTGCAGAAGGCGTTGTCGTAGCGGCCCTCGAGCACCGCGTCGGTGGCCGCGATCGCGGCACCCGCGGCGCGCAGGGCTGCCTGCCAGGTATGGCGGTTCATCGAGGTATCGGGATCGAGCTCGCAGTAGCCTTCGGACGGCACGTTCGACTTGATGTAGTCGATGTGGGCCCGCGTGTGCACGCGCGCGAGGGCGGCCTCGCTGGCGAAAGGCGCGCTTTCGTGCTCGATCAGTTCGTCGATGCGGCTCGCGATCAGCTGATCCTGGATCGCCGACAGCCGCGACGGACATTCCGGATGCCATTCGCCCATCTCGTGCAGCAGGCAGTCTGGATGCGTGTAAAAGGCGGTTGCCATGACGTGTTTCGCGGCCCCAGCGCGTCCGGGCCGCGAGTCTCCTTCGATGATGATGACGCGTTTGGCCGCGTGCGAATCCGCCGCTAACTTACCACAGCGGCCGGCATGCCGAGCCGGGGCGCGGGATGCCTCAGTTATACTGGCCCGAACTCAACCGCGTCGTCCTCTCCCCCGGTTCCCATGACTTTCCGATCGTCCGCTGTCTCCTCCCCGCTTCGTTTCCGCTCACGTTTGCCGCTCACGAGCCTCGCGCTCGCGGCGGTGGTCGCGACGCTGGCCGCATGCGCGCAGACGCCGGCCGGCCCGCAAGCCTCGCAGGCAAGCCCGGCGATCGCGACCACGCCCGCCGCGGCCCCGGCGCCCGCGCCGGCCCAGCCGGCGGCCCCGCAGCCCCTGCCGGCCGCCGGCCTGTCGCCGTCCGAGGAACAGATCGTGCCGCGGCAGTACGCGAACAATCCCAAGGTCGACGCCTTCATCAACGAGGTCGCCGCGCGCGACGGCCTGGATCCGGCGCGCCTGCGCGCATTGTTCGCCACTGCGAACTATTCGGCCACCGCAGTCAAGCTGGTGCGCCCGGCGCCCTCGCCCTCGGTGAAGAACTGGCGCGTCTACCAGTCGCGCTTTCTCGACACGATCCGCATCAACGCCGGCGTGAAGTTCTGGCGTGCCAACCAGGCCACGCTGCAGCGCGCCTCGGCCGAGTTCGGCGTGCCGCCCGAGGTGATCGTCGGCATCATCGGCGTCGAGACCATCTACGGCCGCTACATGGGCAACTTCCCCGCGCTCGACGCGCTGACCACGCTCGCCTTCGACTATCCGGACACGCCGAACCGCGCCGACCGGCAGGCGACCTTCCGCAAGAACCTGGAGGACTTCCTGGTCTGGACGCGCGACAGCCAGATCGACCCGACCAGCGTGGTGGGTTCGTACACGGGCGCGATCGGCATTCCTCAGTTCCTGCCGAGCAGCATCCGCGCCTATGCGGTCGACTACGAGGGCAATGGCCATATCGACCTGCGCGCGAGCACCGCCGATGCGATCGGCAGCGTCGCCAACTACCTGAAGCAGCACGGCTGGCAGCCGGGCCGCCCGGTGGTCTGGGAGATCGCGCCCGATGCGGGCAGCCAGGGTGTCGCGCAGGCCGCGGCCGACGGCAAGCCCGAGCCGCACCTGAGCTTGTCGCAACTGACGCAGGCCGGCTTGGCGCTCGACGAACCCTCGGTCGACGTGCGCGCCGAGGCCAGCACGCCGGTGACGGTAGTCGACCTGCCCAGCCCCAACCGCGCGACCGAGTACAAGCTGGGTCTGCAGAACTTCTACGTGCTGACACGCTACAACCGCAGCTTCTTCTACGCCCTGGCGGTCTACCAGCTCGGCGAGCGCGTCAAGCAGAAGATGCTGGCCACGCAGTAGGCAAGATCCCGCGATTGCCGATAAAAAAAGCGCTGCCTCTTCGGGGCAGCGCTTTTTTCATGGCGGCGCCCGCGCGGCGCGTTTCATCGCGACATCGACGATCAGGCGGGGAACACGCCCGTCGACAAATAACGATCGCCACGATCGCAGACGATGAAGACGATGGTCGCGTTCTCGACCTGGCGCGCGATCCGCATCGCCACCTCGCAGGCACCGCCCGAGGAGATGCCGCAGAAGATGCCCTCGACGGCCGCGAGCTTGCGCGCCATCGCTTCCGAGGCGGCCTGGCTCACGTTCTCGACGCGGTCGACCCGGCTGCGGTCGAAGATCTTCGGCATGTAGGCCTCGGGCCACTTGCGGATGCCGGGGATGCGCGAGCCTTCCTCCGGCTGCGCGCCGACGATCTCGATACGCTCGCTCTTTTCCTTGAGGAACAGCGAGGTGCCCATGATGGTGCCGGTGGTGCCCATCGCCGACACGAAGTGCGTGACGCGGCCTTCGGTGTCGCGCCAGATCTCGGGGCCGGTGGTTTCGTAGTGCGCGAGCGGATTGTCGGGATTCGCGAACTGGTCGAGGATCACGCCCTTGCCTTCGCGCTGCATCTGGTCGGCCAGGTCGCGCGCGAACTCCATGCCGCCCTTGACCGGCGTCAGCATGATCTCGGCGCCATAGGCGGCCATGCTCTGGCGGCGCTCGACCGAGAGATCCTCGGGCATGATCAGCACCATCTTGTAGCCGCGGATCGCCGCGGCCATCGCCAGCGCGATGCCGGTATTGCCGCTGGTCGCCTCGATCAGCGTGTCGCCCGGCTTGATGCGCCCGCGTTCCTCGGCCTTGCGGATCATCGACAGCGCGGGCCGGTCCTTCACCGAGCCGGCCGGGTTGTTCCCTTCGAGCTTGGCCAGGATCACGTTGTTGCGAGCGCGAATCTCGTCGTCCGGCAGCCGGACGAGTTGCACGAGCGGCGTGTTGCCGATCGTGTCTTCGATAGTTTTGTAAGCCATGGACGTAATGTGATTGCGATGCCGGTGAATCCGCCGATTGTAATCCAGCGCCGAGTCGACCGCGCGGGGCGGGATCGGCACGCGACGGCGCGCTGGTTCACGGCAGGCGCGAACCTCGGTCGGCATCACGCAAAAAACCCGCGGCAGGGCCGCGGGAAACCGTCGGGCCGCCGACGGCTGAAGGAGTCGTCAGGCATCGCCTGGCCGGGCGTGCCTCATGCGGCACGCCTGCGCCTCACTTGCCCGCTGCCTTGGCGGGCGCCGCCGCGCCGCGTGCGGCCGCCGCGGGAGGAGTCGCGGCCGGTGCCTTGGCCGCGCCGACCGTCAAGCCCTCGGCCACCAGCCGCTCGACCGATTTCTCGCCGATGCCGCTCACGCGCCGCGCGAGATCGGCCGTGTCCTTGTACGGGCCATGCGCCTCGCGCTCCTCGACGATCGCGCGGGCCTTGGCCGGGCCGATGCCCTTGATGCCGCGCAGCGCCTCGTCGTTGGCCTGATTGACGTCGACTGCCGCCCACGCCTGCGCGAGCCCCGCAAACCACATCGCCACCACCAGAATCTTCTTCAGCATCCGGATCTCCCCATCAAGAAAAACGGCCGGCGGCTGCCGACCGTGAGACCCAGTCTAGGGATGATTCGGGCTGCTTTATAGCTGGCCGAACAGCCAGCGCACGTAACGGTCGACACCTTCCTGGACGGTCAGGAACGGCGCGTCGTAGCCGGCCGCGCGCAGCTTCGACTGGTCGGCCTGCGTGAAGCACTGATACTTGCCGCGCAGCGCATCGGGGAACGGCACGTACTCGATCAGCCCCTGCGCGACCTGCTCGGCCAGCGTCAGCGGCGGCTGGCCGTCGAGCGCGCGCAGCGTGTTGACCACCGAGCTGGCGATGTCGTTGAAGGGCTGGGCGCGGCCCGTGCCGAGATTGAAGATGCCCGACTTCTCCGGATGATCGAAGAAGAACAGGTTGACCTTCACCACGTCCTCGACCGAGACGAAATCGCGCGTCTGCTCGCCGGCCGCGTAACCGTTGTACTCGCCGAACAGCTTGACCTTGCCCTCGGCGCGGAACTGGTTGAAGTTGTGGAACGCCACCGAGGCCATGCGGCCCTTGTGCGTCTCGCGCGGGCCATAGACGTTGAAGTAGCGGAAACCGGCGATCTGGCTCTTCGCGTCCGGCAGCACGCGGCGGATCACCTGGTCGAACAGGAATTTCGAATAGCCGTAGACGTTGAGCGGCGCCTCCACCTCGCGTTCCTCGACGAAGCGCGTCGAGCCGCCGTAGATCGCCGCCGACGAGGCATAGAGGAACTGCGTGCCGTTCGCCAGGCAGGTGTCGAGCACCGCTCGGCTGTAGCGGAAGTTGTTGTCCATCATGTAGCGGCCGTCGGTCTCCATCGTGTCCGAACAGGCGCCTTCGTGGAACACCGCGCGCACCTTGCCGAAATCGCCGCGCTGGAAGCGCTCGACGAATTCGGTCTTGTCGAGATAGTCGTCGATCTCGCAATCGACCAGGTTCCTGAACTTGTCGGCGCGGCTCAGGTTGTCGACCGCGATGATGCGCGTCTCGCCGCGCTCGTTGAGCGCCTTGACGAGATTCGCGCCGATGAAGCCGGCTGCGCCGGTGACGATGAGGGTCATGATCGTCCTGCTGTCAGAAGATGTAAGTACGAAGCGGCGCGCATCGCGCGCGTCGCTCAGTTGAACAGTTCGCCATATTCGACGGTGGCCGTGCCGAGCTTGCCGACCACGATGCCGGCCGCGCGATTGGCCAGCATCACGGCCGCGTCGAGCGAGAGCCCCGCGCCGAGCATGGCCGCGACGGTGGCGATCACCGTGTCGCCCGCGCCGGACACGTCGAACACCTCGCGCGCGAGCGCCGGCACGTTCAGCTCGCCGGCCTCGGAGAACAGCGTCATGCCCTCTTCCGAGCGCGTCAGCAGCAGCGCGTCGAGCGCCAGCGAGGCGCGCAGCTCGCGCACCCGCGCGCGCAGGTCGTCCTCGGAATGCCAGCCACCCACTACTTCGCGCAGCTCGGCCCGGTTCGGCGTGATCAGCGAGGCGCCGCGGTAGCGCGCCCAGTCGGCGCCCTTCGGGTCGACCAGCACCGGCAGACCCGCCGCGCGCGCCTTGGCGATCATGGTGGTGACATGCGTGAGGCCGCCCTTGGCGTAGTCGGACATCAGCACCACGCCGTGCGAGGGCAGCAGCGTGTCGAAGCGCGCCAGCCCCGCCAGCAGCACCTCGTGCTGGGGCGAGGCCTCGAAGTCCACGCGCAGCAACTGCTGCTGCTGGGCCAGCACGCGCAGCTTGATGGTGGTGGGCAGTTGCGCGTCGCGCTCGAGGTGGGTTTCCACGCCGCTCTCGCCAAGCAGGCCGACGATGCGCTCGCCCGGCTCGTCGGTGCCGACCACGCAGAGCAGGCCCGCGTTCGCGCCGAGCGTGACGATGTTGCGCGCCACGTTGGCCGCGCCGCCGAGCCGCTCTTCCTGCCGCTGCACATGCACCACCGGCACCGGCGCCTCGGGCGAGATCCGGTTGACGTTGCCGAACCAATAGCGGTCGAGCATCACGTCGCCGACCACGAGCACGCGCGATGCGGCGAGCCGCTCGCGCGGCACCGTCGCGACGCTGGCGGCGGCCTCAGCCGCGCGCGGAGGATTGGGCTGCGACATGCGGACGTCCGATAGCGTGGTAGTCGATCCCGAGTTCGGCCATCGCCTCGGGTTCGTAGAGATTGCGCCCGTCGAAGATCACCGGCGCGTTGAGCACCGACTTCAGATGCGCGAAGTCGGGACTCTTGAATTCCTTCCATTCGGTGACCACCACCAGCGCGTCGGCGCCCGTGACGGCCTCTTCCTTGCTCGGCACGAAGGCCAGGCCCGCCTGCGCGGCGGCATCGTCGCCCAGGTCGAGCGCGAACACGCGGCGCGCCTCGTCGATCGCGACCGGGTCGTAGGCCCGCACCGAGGCGCCGCGCGCCAGTAGCGAGGCGATCAGGGTTCGGCTCGGCGCCTCGCGCATGTCGTCGGTATTGGGCTTGAAGGCCAGGCCCCAGACGGCGAAGGTGCGCCCCGACAGATCGGTGCCGAAGCGCTTCTCGATCTTGGCCAGCAGCACGCTCTTCTGCGCATGGTTGACGGCCTCGACCGCGTCGAGGATGCGCAGCGGCTGGCCGTTCTCGGCCGCGGTGCGGATCAGCGCCTGCACGTCCTTCGGGAAGCACGAGCCGCCGTAGCCGACGCCGGCATAGAGGAAGTGATAGCCGATGCGCGGATCGGAGCCGATGCCGCGGCGCACCGCCTCGATGTCGGCGCCCACGCGCTCGGCCAGGTTCGACATCTCGTTCATGAACGAGATGCGCGTGGCCAGCATCGCATTGGCGGCGTACTTGGTGAATTCGGCCGAGCGCACGTCCATGTAGATGGTGCGCTCGTGGTTGCGGTTGAACGGCGCGTAGAGCTTCTTCATCTTCTCGCGCGCCACGTTGCCCACCTCGTCGTCGTCGACGCCGATCACGATGCGGTCGGGCCGCATGAAGTCCTCGACAGCCGCGCCTTCCTTCAGGAATTCCGGGTTCGAGACCACCGAGAAACGATGCGCGGGACTGTTGCCGAGCCCGCGCGCCGCGAGCGCCTCGGCCACCACGCCGTGCACGCGCAGGGCGGTGCCGACCGGCACCGTCGACTTGTCGACGATCACCTTCGCCTCGGTCATGTGGCGGCCAATATTGCGGGCCGCCTCGAGCACGTATTGCAGGTCGGCCGAGCCGTCCTCGTCGGGCGGCGTGCCCACCGCGATGAACTGGATCTCGCCATGCGCGACGCTGGCCGCGACGTCGGTCGAGAACGTGATCCGACCGGCCGCGCGCGTGCGCGCGATGATTTCCTTGAGGCCGGGTTCGTGGATCGGGATCCCGCCCTGGTTCAGGATCTCGATCTTGCGCGGATCGACGTCGAGACAGAACACGTCATGGCCGATCTCGGCGAGACAGGCGCCCGTGACGAGACCGACGTAGCCGGTGCCGATGATGGTGATTTTCATAGGTTTCCCGGTGATTCGTTCCGGAGGTTAAGCATGATTCTGCGCCGCATTCTTGACGGAGTGTGGTGCGCGCCTAGTTGGCCACGCCGGCCTCGACACGCCGCGGTGCGTAGGTCTCCCAGCCGCTGCAGCCGGGGCACTGCCAGTAGAACAGGCGTGCGCGGAAACCGCAGTCATGGCAGGTGTAGCGCGGCAGGTTCTTGGTCCGTTGCTTGACCAGCGCGCGCATCATCTCGAGTTCGCCGCGACGCGGCTCGTCGGCCGTGGCGATCTGCGCGTCGAGCAGGTGCAGCATGCCGGACAGGTTCGGCGCCTTCTGCATCTGGGTGCGCGCCAGCGTGTGCGCAGCATCGGCGCCGCGCAGCTCGGCCACGTACTGGAAGGCGACGTCGAGCAGATCGTTCGAGGGATAACGATCGGCATAGTCGGTCAGCAGTTCGGCGCCTTCGGCCGCCTGCCCGCGCGCGATATAGGCCTTCATCAGCTTCTCGGCCACCAAGGGCAGGTAGGCGGCGTTCTGCTGCTCGACGCGACGCCAATGGGCGATCGCCGCCTGGTGATCGCCGGCGGCCTCGGCCGCCTCGCCCGACAGGATGGTGGCGCGCACGTTGTGCGGATTCACGGCCAGCGCGTCGCGCAACTGCTGGGCCGCGGCCGCGCCGTCCTTCCTGGCCAGCGCCTCGCCGGCCAGCTCGCAATGGAACTGCGCGATTTCGGTCGACAGCGAACTGCCGCTCATGGTCTCGATCTTGCGCGCCGTCTGGATCGACTTGTTCCAGTCCTTCTCGATGCCGTAGATGGTCAGCAGCGCGCGCTGCGCGCCGAGCGCGTAATCGCCGTCGGCGAGGCGGTGGAAGGATTCCTCGGCGCGATCGAGCAGCCCGGCCTTGAGGAAATCCTGGCCCAGCTCGTACAACGCGTGATCGCGCTCGTTGACGGGCAGGTCGTCGCGGTTCAGCAGGTTCTGGTGGACGCGGATCGCGCGATCGGTTTCGCCGCGCCGGCGGAACAGGTTGCCGAGCGCGAAGTGCAGCTCGACCGTCTCGGGATCGAGCTTGGCGACCTCGATGAAGGCATCGATGGCCTGGTCGGGTTGCTCGTTGAGCAGGAAGTTGAGGCCGCGAAAATACGAGCGCGGCAGGTTCGCATTCTCCGACAACAGCTTCTTGAGGTCGTAGCGGGACGCCGCCCAGCCGAAGGCGAACGCGACGGGGATGGCCAGCAGCCACCAGAAATCCAGATCCATGAGGTATCGAGGCTAGGTCGGGGCCGCGCGTGCGGCGGCCCGACGATCGTTAAATGACGGGCGGCATCGGCGGCTGGTCGACTACCACCGGGGTCTCGCGGGCCGAACGCAGGTCGCGCTTGAGGCGGCCGTTCTCGAGACGCATGCGCAGCACGGCCGGCAGCGCCGAAAGCAGGCCGGCGATCAGGCCGACACCGAAGAATGCCAGGCCGATCAGGATCAGCGGTGCCTGCCAGTTGTAGCCGGCGAGGAAGTTGAGCGTCGCGGTTTGCGTATTGGCCAGCGCCAGCACCAGCAGCAGCACGAACACCAGCACACGGATCAGCCAGACGACGAATTTCATGGAGCCCTCCTGTCAACTTGTTGCGCGTGCGTGCTCCCGCTGCGCCGCGCCTGAAGTGCCCGTATTGTAATGGAAGCGTTTCGCCAACCGCGCATCTGATCCGCACAGGCGGCGACAGGCATAAAAAAAGCGCCCGCTAGGGGCGCTTTTCACAGCCATGCCGGCTGGCAGGGCTTCGGGCAACGAGACGATCACTCGTCGTCGCTGTCGTGCTTCAACGGTTCGCCGGCGCGGCCATCGACACGTTCGCGCAACTCCTTGCCGGGCTTGAAATGCGGTACGTACTTCTCGGGTACCTGCACCTTCTCGCCCGACTTCGGGTTGCGGCCCACGCGGGCCGGACGGCGGTTGAGACCGAAGCTGCCGAAGCCGCGAATTTCGATGCGATGCCCTTTGGACAAAGCGTCCGACATCGCATCGAGCATCGTTTTCACCGCGAAATCCGCATCCTTGAGGACAAGTTGCGGAAATCGCGTTGCCAACTGGGCGACCAACTCGGATTTGGTCATACTTCAGCAGACCTCGCGAGGCTTACTGGTTCTGGCCGTCGAGCTTTGCCTTCAGCAGAGCGCCGAGGTTCGTCGTGCCGGTGGCAGCCGAGCTGCTGTCGGATTGCAGACCGCGGATGGCTTCTTGCTGCTCAGCCGAATCCTTGGCCTTGATCGACAGGTTGATACCGCGCGACTTGCGATCGATGTTGATCACCATCGCGTTGACCTTGTCGCCTTCCTTCAGCACGTTGCGTGCGTCTTCGACGCGATCCTGCGAGATTTCCGATGCGCGCAGGTAGCCTTCGACGTCGCCCGTCAGCGTGACGACGGCACCCTTCGCGTCGACCGTCTTCACGACGCCGTCGACGATCGAGCCCTTGTCGTTCATCGCGACGTAGTTGCTGAACGGATCGCCTTCGAGCTGCTTGATGCCCAGCGAGATGCGTTCCTTCTCGACATCGATGCCCAGCACGATGGCTTCGACTTCGTCGCCCTTCTTGTACTTGCGAACGGCTTCCTCGCCCGACTCGCTCCACGACAGGTCCGACAGGTGGACCAGGCCGTCGATGCCGCCCGGCAGACCGATGAACACGCCGAAGTCGGTGATCGACTTGATGGCGCCGGTGATCTTGTCGCCCTTCTTGAAGTTGCGGCTGAAGTCATCCCACGGGTTCGGCTTGCACTGCTTCATGCCGAGGCTGATACGACGACGATCTTCGTCGATCTCGAGGACCATGACTTCGACTTCGTCGCCCAGCTGGACAACCTTCGAGGGTGCGACGTTCTTGTTGGTCCAGTCCATTTCCGACACGTGGACCAGGCCTTCGATACCCGATTCCACTTCGACGAATGCGCCGTAGTCGGTGATGTTGGTGACCTTGCCGAACAGGCGCGTGCCCGACGGGTAACGGCGCGAGATGCCTTCCCACGGATCGTCGCCCAGCTGCTTGATGCCCAGCGAGACGCGGTTCTTTTCCTGGTCGAACTTGAGGATCTTGGCGGTGACTTCCTGGCCAACCGAGAGGACTTCGCTCGGATGACGCACGCGACGCCATGCGATGTCGGTGATGTGCAGCAGGCCGTCGATGCCGCCGAGGTCGACGAATGCGCCGTAGTCGGTGATGTTCTTGACCACGCCGTTGACGATCGCGCCTTCCTTCAGCGTCTCGAGCAGCTTGGCGCGCTCTTCACCCTGGGTGGCTTCGATGACGGCGCGGCGCGACAGCACCACGTTGTTGCGCTTGCGATCGAGCTTGATGACGCGGAACTCGAGCGTCTTGCCTTCGTACGGCGTGGTGTCCTTGACCGGACGCGTATCGACCAGCGAACCCGGCAGGAAGGCACGGATGCCGTTGACCATCACGGTCATGCCGCCCTTCACCTTGCCCGTGATGGTGCCGGTGACGAGTTCGTTGTTGTCGAGTGCCTTTTCCAGCGACAGCCACGAAGCCAGACGCTTCGCCTTGTCGCGCGACAGGATCGTGTCGCCATAGCCGTTTTCCAGCGCGTCGATCGCGACGGAAACGAAATCGCCCGACTGGACCTCAACCTCGCCCTGATCGTTCAGGAATTCCTCGATGGGAATGTAGGCCTCGGACTTGAGACCCGCGTTGACGACCACGAAGTTGTGGTCGACACGCACGACTTCGGCGGAGATCACTTCGCCGGCGCGCATGTCTTGACGGGTCAGCGACTCTTCGAACAGGGCCGCAAAGGATTCGGTATTCGGGGTGGAGGTTTGCAGGTCGGACATAAAAATCGGATTGTGCATGGTGCCGCGCCGTCTCTCTTGCCTGGGCCACCTGGCCTGGCTGGCGGTGCGATCGCCACACGGGGTTAAGGGTTGAAACACGCTTCGGGAACCGGCCCGCGCCGGACGCCTGAAGCACCTACTGCCACTGCATGCTGCGGGTACTGCCTGATTCGTTGCGCCGCCGGCAGGTTCAGGCCGGCTGGCCCGAGGCTTCCCGGTACCAAGCCAGGACCTGCTCGACCGCTTGTTCGATCGTCAGGCCCGAGGTATCGAGCAGCTTCGCATCCTCCGCGGGCTTGAGCGGCGCGGCCGCGCGATTGCTGTCTCGTGCGTCCCGCTCACGCAAATCCTGGAGCAAGTTGTCAATATTAGCAGAAAAACCTTTTTGCATCAATTGCTTATGCCGGCGCGCCGCGCGGGCCTCGACACTCGCCGTCAAGAACACCTTGAGGCCGGCGTCGGGGAAGATCACGGTGCCCATGTCGCGGCCGTCCGCGACCAGCCCCGGAGTCTTGCGGAATGCCCGCTGGCGCGCCACCAGCGCGGCTCGCACGCTGCCGTGCACGGCGATCGCCGAAGCGCGGTTGCCGACCGCCTCGGCGCGGATCTGGTCGGAAACATCGACCCCGTCGAGCTGCGCGCAGCCCTCGCGGAAGGTGATGTGCAGGTCGTCGACCAGCTTCGCCAGCCCCGCCTCGTCGTCAGGCTCGATCCCGTAGCGTTGGCTCGCGAGCGCAGCGAGCCGGTACAAGGCGCCACTGTCGAGCAGGTGGAAACCGAGGTGGGCCGCCACCAGCGTGGCGACGGTGCCCTTGCCGGAAGCGGTCGGGCCGTCGATCGTGATGACGGGGGTCGGATGGAATGGTCGGGTCGATTTCATCTGGACAAACGGCTCAGCGCCCGGCGAGCGCGGTGAAACGGTCGAAATAGTCGGGGAAGGTCTTGGCCACGCACTTCGGGTCGTTGATGCGCACCGGCACGCCGCCTAGGCTGACCAGCGAGAAGCACATCGCCATGCGGTGGTCGTCGTAGGTGTCGATCGCCGCATTCGGCAGCAGTTGCGCGGGCGGCGTCACCACCAGGTAGTCGGCGCCCTCCTCCACGGTTGCGCCAACCTTGCGCAGTTCGGTCGCCATCGCGGCGATCCGGTCGGTTTCCTTGACGCGCCAACTGGCGATGTTGCGCAGCGTGCTGGTGCCATCGGCGAACAACGCGGCGACCGCGATCGTCATCGCCGCGTCGGGGATCAGGTTGAAGTCCATGTCGATCGGCTCGAGCTTGCCGTGATCGTGGCCGATGCCGCGCACCTCGATCCAGTCGTCTCCCATCGAGACGTTCGCGCCCATGCGCATCAGCGCCGAGGCGAAACCGACGTCGCCCTGGATGCTGGCGCGGCCGACGCCCTCGACCCGCAGCGGGCCGCCGCCGAGCGCGCCGGCCGCCAGGAAGTAGGAAGCCGATGAGGCATCGCCCTCCACCATGATCGAGCCCGGCGAACGGTAGCGCGTGGACGGCACCGTGAAGCGCTGCCAGCCGTCGCGCTCGACCTGCACGCCGAAGCGCGCCATCAGCTTGATGGTGATCTCGATATAGGGCTTGGAGATCAGCTCGCCCTCCACCTCCAGCACGCTCGCGCCGCCCGGCTGGCCGACCAGCGGCAGCGCCATCAGTAGCGCGGTCAGGAACTGGCTGGAGACATCGCCGCGCACCCGGATCGGGCCGTCGATCGCGATCGCGGCCGGGCGGATCCGCAGCGGCGGGAAACCTTCGTTCTGCTCGTAGTCGATCGCGGCGCCGATCTGGCGTAGCCCGTCGACCAGATCGCCGATCGGCCGCTCGTGCATGCGCGGCACGCCGTGCACGCGGTAATCGCCGCCGTTCACGGCCAGCGCGGCCGTCAGCGGGCGCACCGCGGTGCCGGCATTGCCGAGGAACAGGTCGGCCGTCTTGGCGGGGAACGCGCCGCCGGCGCCGGTCACCACGCAGGTGTCGCCGTCGCGCGACAGCGTCACGCCCAGCGCGGCCAGCGCGGCCAGCATCACGCGCGTGTCGTCGGAGTCGAGCAGGTTGGTGATCGTCGTCACCCCCTCGGACAACGCGGCCAGCAGCAGCACGCGGTTCGAGATGCTCTTCGAGCCGGGCAGGCGCACGGTGCCCGAAGCCTGGGAATACGGACCGAGATCGAGGAATTCCATAATGATCCTGTTAAGACTGAACCGGGCCGGAGGCGGGCTTGCCGCCGCGCTCCTGCCATGCCGTGCGCGCCGCGCGCGAACGGACGAACACTGCCTCGAGCGCCGCGCCGTCGCCGGCCTCGATCGCCTCGCGCAGGCGTGCCAGCACGCGCGTGTAGGCGTCGAGCTCGTCAAGCAGCGCGCCGCGGTTGGCGACGCAGACATCGCGCCACATCTCGGGGCTGGAGGCCGCGATCCGCGTGAAATCGCGGAAGCCGCCGGCGGCGAACGAGAACTTCAGCTCCGCGTCGGCCTCGCCGAGAATCTGCTCGACCAGCGCGAACGAGAGCACGTGCGGCAGGTGGCTGACGGCGGCGAACACGCGGTCGTGCTGGGCCGGGTCCATGGCGCGCGTCACCGCGCCGGTGGCGCGCCACATCGCGTCGACCCGTTCGACCGAGGCGGCCGGGTTCTCGGGCAGCGCGCAGATCACCACGTTGCGGCCGACGTAGAGATCCGGCAGCGCGGCCTCGACGCCGCTCGATTCGCGCCCGGCGATCGGGTGGGCCGGCACGAACTGGGCGATCTTCTCGCCGAGCGCGGCGCGCGCGGCCGCCACCACGTCGGACTTGGTGCTGCCGGCGTCGGTGACGATGGTGGCGGGATCGAGCAGCGGCGCGATGCGCGCCAGCAGCGGCCCGGTCTGCGCGACCGGCACGGCCAGCAACACCAGGTCGGCGCCATCGAGCGCGGCGCGCAGTTGCGCCTCGTCGTCGAGCGAGGCGATCGCGTCGACCACGCCCAGCTCGCGCGCGCGTTCGACCGAGGCCGGCGAACGGCCGACGCCGATCACGCGGCCGGCCTGCCCGGTGCCGCGCTCGCGCAGCGCGCGCGCCAGCGAACCGCCGATCAGGCCGACGCCGAAAATCACCAGTTTGTTGAACGAAAAATCAGACACGGCAGTGGCCAGGTTAAACGCACGAGCCGGAGCCCGTGCGGGGGATGGACATAGCGATGCGGCGCCGGGCCGTGGCCGCGGCGCCCCGGGCTTCAGCGCGCGCGCGGATACGAACCGAGGATCTTCAGGAACGCGGCCTTGCCGCCGAGCTCCGTCAGGGCCGCCGCCACCGACGCGTCGTCGCGATGGCCCTCGATGTCGATATAGAAGTAATACTCCCAGGTGCCGACTCGCGCCGGCCGTGACTCGAAGCGCGTCATCGACACGCCGTGCCGCGCGAGCGGCTCGAGCAGCTTGAACACGGCGCCCGGCTCGTTCTTGACCGACACGATCAGCGAGGTCTGATCGCAGCCGCTGGGCCCGGTCGGCGCGCGGCCGATGGTGACGAAGCGTGTGCGGTTGTGCGGATCGTCCTGGATCATCGAATAGGCGATCTGCAGGCCGTAATGGATCGCCGCGCGGTCGCCCGCGATCGCCGCCACGCTGGGATCGTCGGCTGCCAGGCGCGCCGCCTCGGCGTTGCTCGCCACCGCTTGGCGCTCCAGGTGCGGCGCGTTGGCGGCCAGCCAGCGCTGGCATTGCGCGAGCGACTGCGCATGCGCGCAGACGCGCTTCACGCCGTCGAGGCTGCCGCTTTGCGAGAGCAGGTTGTGGTGGATCGGCAGCGACAGCTCGCCGCCGATCAGCAACTGCGTGTGCAGCAGCAGGTCGAGCGTGCGCGAGACTGCGCCCTCGGCCGAATTCTCGACCGGCACGATGCCGAATTCCGAGGCGCCGGCCTCGACGCCGCGGAACACCTCGTCGATCGACGGGCAGGGTAGCCCCTCGATCGATTGCCCGAAGTATTCGAACATCGCCTGTTCGCTGTAGGTGCCGATCGGCCCGAGGAAGGACACGCGGATGGTCTTTTCCAGCGAGCGGCTGGCGGCCATGATCTCGCGCCAGATCGCATTGATGTGCTCGCCGACCAGCGGCCCCTCGCTCATCTCCTGCAGACGCGCGATCACCTGCTGCTCGCGCTCGGGGCGGAACACCGGTGCCTTGAATTCCTTCTTGACCTCGCCGACCTCGAGCGCCACCGCGGCGCGCTGGTTCAGCAGCGCGATCAATTGCGTATCGATCGCGTCGATACGCTCGCGCAGGGGTTTGAGTCGGGAGTTGAGTTCGTCGTCCATGCTGAATAGCCGTGCTTGATGAGCGCGCCCGAAGCCGTCAGGCCTGGCCGCGCTCGAAATCCTTCATGTACTCGACGAGCGCCTTCACGCCCGCGAGCGGCACCGCGTTGTAGATCGACGCCCGCATGCCGCCGACGGACTTGTGGCCCTTCAGCTGCAGCAGCCCGCGCGCTTTCGCGCCGGCAAGGAAGTCTTCGTTGCGCGTTTCGTCGGCGAGGAAGAACGGCACGTTCATGCGCGAACGCGCGTTTTTCTCCACCTTGTTGAGATAGAAGCTGCTGGCGTCGATCGCGTCGTAGAGCAGCGCCGCCTTCTCGACGTTGCGCGCCTCGATCGCCTCCAGGCCGCCCTGCGCCTTCAGCCACTTGAACACCAGCCCGGCGATGTAGATCGCATAGGTGGGCGGCGTGTTGTACATCGAATTGTTGGCGGCCACCGTCTTCCATTCGAAGGCCGAAGGGCAGATCGGCAGGGCACGTTCGAGCAGGTCCTCGCGCACGATCACAAGCGTGACGCCCGCCATGCCGATGTTCTTCTGCGCGCCGCCGAACAGCGCGCCGTAGCGGCTGATGTCGAGCGGACGCGACAGGATGTGTGAGGAGACGTCCGCCACCAGCGGCACGCTGCCCGTATCGGGGATGTCGAAGGTCTCGACGCCGTCGATGGTCTCGTTGGTGCACAGATGCACATAGGCCGGATCGGCCGACATCTGCCATTCGGAGAAGGCCGGCACGCGCGTGAAGCCGTCCTCGGTGCGGCCGGTGGCGGCCAGGTGTGAAGTGCCGTACTTCTGCGCTTCCTTGAACGACTTCTGCGACCAGGCGCCGGTCACCACGAAGTCGACGTTCTGGCGCGTGCCGAGCAGGTTCATCGGCACGATCGCGTTCTCGGCGATGCCGCCGCCTTGCAGGAACAGCACGCGGTAGTTGTCCGGCACGGCCAGCAGCTCGCGCAGGTCGGCCAGCGCGGTTTCATGGATCGAGGTGAACTCGCGGCCGCGATGGCTCATCTCCATCACGCTCATGCCGCTGCCGTTCCAGTCGAGCATCTCGTCGGCTGCCTGGCGCAGCACGTCCTCGGGCATGGCCGCGGGACCGGCGGAGAAATTGAAAACGCGCATCTTGGAACCTCGGGAGGGACGCGGCGCACCCGGAACCCGCCGGATGCCGCGCCAGAAAAGAAATGGCCGCTTGCGCTCGCGCGCAAACGGCCATTATCGCACCGACGTTGCCACCCCGCCAAACCGGCGCGCTCGCGCCGGCGGGGGCAGGAACGCGTGCTTACTTGCCCGGCTTGACGGCCGCGACTTCCTTGTCGGCCTGGGCGCGGGTTGCCTGGATCGCTTGCGGCATGTACTTCTGCATCAGGCCGTTGACCACATCGCGGCCGACCTGGTCCTGCACCTGGATGAACTTGCGGCCCGTCGGGCTCTTGTAGAACGTCGTCAGGTCCTTGATTTCCGAGGTGCTGTAGTACTTCGCGTAAGCGTCGTACTGAGCCTGCATCGCGTCGTTCTTGAAACCTTGCGAATCGAACACCTTGCCAGCGCCGTCAACCAGCTTCTGCACCGAGTTCTTCTGCAGGGTCGGCACGGCAGCTTGCTTCTGCGCGTCCGTCAGCGTCTTGTTCTCCGACAGCGCGTCCGACAGGATCGCCGGCACGAGCTGCTTCGACTGCATTTCCGCGCTGTTGGCGATCGCGCCAACCAGCTTCGGTGCGTCGATGGCGTTCAGCAGGTCGCTGATCGCCGCCTTCTTGTCGGCGTCGATCGGCGCTGCTGCCACGGCCGAAGCAGCCGGCGCCTGGTTCGACAGCGACTGCGCCATGGCGAACGTCGGCACGATGGCTGCCAGCAGCACCAGTTGCTTGAATTGTTTTTGCATCATCACTCCCTCATGGAAATATGAACGATTTCTTGCACCGCCCGCCCCGGCCGCTCAGCGGCTCGGGTACGGGCGGCGGGCAGCCGCCTCAGGCGTCGCCGCCCTCCGACTCGGAGGCGTCGTCGGCGTCGATTTCGCTATCCGCATCCGCCTCGGCGATCTGCTGCAGGCCCGAAAGCCTGGTGCCCTCATCGAGACTGATGAGTGTAACACCTTGCGTAGCCCGTCCCATCTCGCGGATCTCCGAAACGCGCGTGCGGATCAGCACGCCCGCCGTGGTGATCAGCATGATCTCGCTTTCCGGCTCGACCAGGGTGGCGGCCACCACCTTGCCGTTGCGCTCGGAGGTCTGGATCGCGATCATGCCCTTCGTGCCGCGGCCGTGGCGCGTGTACTCGGTGATCGGGGTGCGCTTGCCGTAGCCGTTCTCGGTGGCGGTCAGCACCGACTGCTCCTCGCCGCCGGCCACCAGCATGGCGATCACCTGCTGGCCGTCCTCGAGCTGCATGCCGCGCACGCCGCGCGCCTCGCGGCCCATCGGGCGCACGTCGTTCTCGTCGAAGCGCACCGCCTTGCCCGAATCGGAGAACAGCATCACGTCGTGCTCGCCGTCGGTGATCGCCGCGCCGATCAGGAAATCGCCCTCGTCGAGGCCGACCGCGATGATGCCCTTCTTCAGCGGCCGGCTGAAGGCCTCGAGCGGGGTCTTCTTCACGGTGCCGAGCGAGGTGCCCATGAACACGTACTTGTCGGCCGAGAACTCCTTGACCGGCAGCACCACGTTGATCTTCTCGCCGTCCTGCAGCGGGAACATGTTGACGATCGGCCGGCCGCGCGAGTTGCGCGAACCCTGCGGCACCTCGTAGACCTTGACCCAGTAGACACGGCCGCGGTTCGAGAAGCACAGGATGTAGTCGTGCGTGTTGGCGATGAAGAGCGTCTCGATCCAGTCGTCTTCCTTCATCTGCGTGGCCTGCTTGCCGCGCCCGCCGCGCTTCTGCGCCCGGTACTCGGACAGCGGCTGCGACTTCACGTAGCCGGCATGCGACATGGTCACCACCATGTCCTGCGGCGTGATCAGGTCCTCGGTGTTCAGCTCGGTGGCGTTCAGCTCGATGCGCGAGCGGCGCGCATCGCCGAACTCGCTCCTCACCGCCGTCAGCTCCTCGCCGATGATGGTGGTGATCCGCTCCGGGCGCGCCAGGATGTCGAGCAGGTCGGCGATCTGGGCCATCACCTCGCGGTACTCGCCGATGATCTTGTCCTGCTCGAGGCCGGTCAGGCGCTGCAGACGCATCTGCAGGATTTCCTGGGCCTGGGTCTCGGACAGGTTGTACTTGCCGTCGGCCTGCATCCCGAAGGCCGGGTTCAGCCCTTCCGGGCGATAGGCCTCGCGCCCGCCCGCCGCGGCGTTCTCGGCCTCGGCGCGCGCCAGCATCTCGCGCACCAGCGACGAATCCCAGGAGCGCGCCATCAGTTCCTGACGCGCGATCGGCGGCGTCGGCGCGGCCTTGATCAGCTCGATGAAGTCGTCGATGTTGGCCAGCGCCACGGCCAGGCCTTCCAGCACATGGCCGCGCTCGCGGGCCTTGCGCAGTTCATAGATGGTGCGCCGCGTCAGCACCTCGCGACGATGCGCGAGGAAGCATTCGAGCATCTCCTTCAGGTTCAGCAGCTTCGGCTGGCCGTCGACCAGCGCGACCATGTTCATGCCGAAGGTGTCCTGCAGCTGCGTCGACTTGTAGAGGTTGTTCAGCACCACCTCGGGCACTTCGCCGCGCTTGAGCTCGATCACCACGCGCATGCCGCTCTTGTCGGACTCGTCGCGGATATCGGAGATGCCCTCGAGCTTCTTCTCGTTGACCAGTTCGGCGATGCGCTCCAGCAGCGAGCGCTTGTTCACCTGGTAGGGCAGCTCGTCGACGATGATCGCCATGCGCTGGCCGCGATCGATTTCCTCGAAGTGCGTGGTGGCGCGCATCACCACCCGGCCGCGGCCGGTGCGATAGCCGTCGCGCACGCCGGCGACGCCGTAGATGATGCCGGCGGTCGGGAAATCGGGGGCGGGAATGATCTCGATCAGCTCGTCGATCGAGGCCTGCGGATTGGCGAGCAGGTGATGGCAGGCATCGACCACTTCCGACAGGTTGTGCGGCGGGATGTTGGTGGCCATGCCGACCGCGATGCCCGACGAACCGTTGATCAGCAGGTTCGGGATCCGCGCCGGCAGGATCAGCGGCTCGCTTTCGCTACCGTCGTAGTTGGGCCCGAAGTCAACCGTTTCCTTGTCGATGTCGACCAGCAGCTCGTGGCCGATCTTCGCCATGCGGATTTCGGTGTAGCGCATCGCGGCGGCGTTGTCGCCGTCGACCGAACCGAAGTTGCCCTGGCCGTCGACCAACATGTAACGCAGCGAGAAATCCTGCGCCATCCGGACGATGGTGTCGTACACGGCACTGTCGCCGTGCGGGTGGTACTTACCGATCACATCGCCGACGATACGCGCCGACTTCTTGTAGGCCCGGTTCCAGTCGTTGTTCAGTTCGTGCATCGCGAACAGCACGCGCCGATGCACGGGCTTCAGGCCGTCGCGGACATCCGGGAGGGCACGTCCGACGATCACGCTCATCGCGTAATCGAGATACGAACGGCGCATTTCCTCCTCTAGGGAGATGGGCAGGGTCTCTTTGGCGAATTGATCCATGTATCCGTATCGTTTCGGAGCGAAGACGGGACCGCCTTTCGCGTAAACGCCGTAGTCACGACGCAACGTGCGATTCTACCATGCGGCAAATCTGCCCCGACGCCCTTGCCCCCTCTATATAGATATAGCGATTTTTTGCCGCTGGGCCGCCGCGCTGAGGCAGGACGCTGGGCGCGGCTGAATCATGCCCGTCGCGCACCAACATCGAGCCGATGCCGGGCACGCATTTCGCTGGCACAGCCTGGCGCGATTTCGCCGGATCGACACACCCCTGCCATCGCCGCCGATCATCATCGACGGTTTTGCCAGAATCGCTCACGCGCAACGGAACAGAGGATTGTGTCGAAAGCGTGTCGCCTCCCGCGGTTGTTCTTGACAATCCTTGAAACATCCTGCAGGCGCCTGTTGCACTGGAACCACAATCGCCAGGGGCTTCTTGGGGTGGGGAGGATTTTTTTTCGTGGGACGGGAACGATATGGCAAAATGCCGAAGCACTGAAATTCAGACGCTGCTCCCAGGGAGTGGCGGCGCGTTTTTTGTGTCGCACCAATGTTATACTCCGAGCAATGTATGACTTGTCATCGTCATCAGGCTCGCAGTAAACCTGCGGTAATCTCAATTTCGAGAGGAGAAATATGAATAAATTTTCAAAGCTCGCGTTCATTGCAGCTACCGCAGTAGTGGCTGCATCCGCTTCGGCACAATCGGTGCCGGCATCGCGACAAGCCGTGAATGACAACTGGGTGAATGGCACGGGCGAATACGTGTGGATGAACGGCACGAACGAGCTTTGCTGGCGCGACGCGTTCTGGACGCCGGCCACGGCGAACGCGAAGTGCGATGGCGCGCTGGTCGCGCAGGCACCGGCTCCGACGCCGGTCGCTCCGGTTGCTCCGCCGGCCATCACGAGCCAGAAGATCACGTATCAGGCTGACGCACTGTTCGACTTCGACAAGGCTACGCTCAAGCCGCTGGGCAAGCAGAAGCTGGACGAACTGGCAGCCAAGATCCAGGGCATGAACGTCGAAGTCGTGGTCGCAACGGGCTACACCGACCGCATCGGCTCGGACAAGTACAACGACCGTCTGTCGCTGCGCCGTGCGCAAGCCGTCAAGTCGTACCTGGTCAGCAAGGGCGTCGAGTCGAGCAAGGTCTACACGGAAGGCAAGGGCAAGCGCAACCCGGTCACGACTGGCTGCAACCAGAAGAACCGCAAGCAGCTCATCGCCTGCCTGGCTCCGGACCGCCGCGTGGAAGTCGAAGTGGTCGGCACGCAACAAGTGCAGAAGTAAATGGGCAGGCAGTAACCTCTCAGGTTACCGCAGCCTTGAAGCCCCGCCTCGGCGGGGCTTTTTCATTCCGGCGGCCGGCGCCGGCCGCTTGCTGGCAGCCGCCAACCGCCGCTTATATACTCGGGGCTCGCTCCCTTTCCGCGCTATTCGCTTGCCGACATGACCAACGCCGACCCGCACGAACTACAGAAATTCAGCGATCTCGCCCATAAGTGGTGGGATCCGAACGCCGAGTTCAAGCCGCTGCACGAGCTCAATCCGGTCCGTCTCGGCTGGATCGACGCGCATGCGCACCTGGCCGGCAAGCGCGTGCTCGACATCGGCTGCGGCGGCGGGATCCTGTCCGAATCGATGGCGGGCCTGGGCGCCCAGGTCAAGGGCATCGACCTGTCGACCGAGGCGCTCGGGGTGGCCGACCTGCACAGCCTGGAAAGCGGCGTCACGGTCGACTACGAGGCAATCGCCGCCGAGGCGATCGCCGAGCGCGAGCCCGCCAGCTACGACGTCGTCACCTGCATGGAGATGCTCGAGCACGTTCCCTCGCCGGCCGGCGTGATCGCCGCCTGCTCGGCGCTGGTCAAGCCGGGCGGCTGGGTGTTCTTCTCGACCCTGAACCGCAACCTCAAGTCCTACCTGCTGGCCGTGATCGGCGCCGAGTACATCGCGCAGTTGCTGCCCAAGGGCACGCACGATTACGCGCGCTTCATCAAGCCGTCCGAGCTGGCCGGCTTCATCCGCGCGACCGACCTGCACGTGGCCGAGATTCGCGGCATCACCTACCAGCCGCTGAGCAAGCGCTTCTCGCTGTCGAACGACACCGACGTGAACTACCTGGTCGCCTGCCGCCGCCACGCCTGATCGATCCACCCTGCCCCGCCTACCGAACGCATGAGCACGCCCGCCTCCCCGCTTGCCCCGGCCACTGCCGCCGCCGCCCCCTCCCACTGCGAGGCGGTCCTGTTCGACCTCGACGGCACGCTCGCCGATACGGCGCCCGACCTGGCCGGCGCGGTCCACAAGATGCAGCGCGAGCGCGGCCTGGCCGAAACGCCGCTCGATCTACTGCGCCCGCTCGCCTCGGCCGGCGCGCGCGGCCTGCTCGGCGGCGGCTTCGGCATCACGCCCGAGGCGCCCGGCTACGAGGCGATGCGCCAGGAGTTCCTGGCCAACTACGCGGACGCGCTCTGCGTGAAGACCGTGTTGTTTCCCGGCATCGCCGAGCTGCTCGACGAGCTCGACGCGCGCGGTGTGCGCTGGGGCATCGTCACCAACAAGGCAACGCGGCTGACCGAGCCGCTGGTGGCCCTGCTCGGGCTGGCCGCGCGCGCGGCCAGCGTCGTCTGCGGCGATACCACGCCGCACGCCAAGCCCCATCCGGCGCCGCTGCTGCATGCGGCCGCGCAGATGGGCATCGCGCCGCAACGCATCGTCTATGTCGGCGACGACCTGCGCGATATCCAGGCCGGCGCAGCGGCCGGCATGCCGACCATCGCGGCCGCCTACGGCTATTGCGGCGACGGCGTGCCGCCCGAGCGCTGGCAGGCGCAGCATTTCGCCGCGACCACGAAGGGATTGCGCGAGCTGCTGCGCAATGTTGCGCTATAATGTCAAGTCCGTGGGGGCGACCTGGTTTCGACAGGGGTTGCGAAGCGGCTAGGGCATGTCGAGGACCCGTCACCTCGTTAATCAATGGGAAAAACGTAACTGCAAACGACGAAACGTTCGCACTGGCAGCCTAAGGGCCGCCGTCCTCTGCCTAGTTCACTGACGGGCTAGTGTCGCAAGACCGGTAGCAATACCGCCAGAGGTCATTTACGTCAGTTAAGCCCTGTCGGCGCCGCGACGACAGGGTCGAAAACCTAGCGGATCGCCGTCCCGCAGCGTGTTCGTCCGCGACGTGGCGGTTAAATCAAAAGACAGAACTAAACATGTAGAACTGGTCGTGGACCGCTTCTGGACGCGGGTTCGATTCCCGCCGTCTCCACCACCGAATACCCTGAGCATCACCGGCATCAAGCAAGAAACCCGCGTCAGCCCCTGGCTCCGCGGGTTTTTTGTTGCGCCCTCGCCTGCCGTATCGCCGAGCCTGGCACCGCGCCGCCCGTCAGGCTCCGACGCGGAACACCCGATCGCCGCCGATCACGTAGCGCCGCTCGTCCGCACGCGGCGCCCCCACATCATGCCCGCCCGTGAATGCGCCGAACGCCGGCAACACGCCCGCGCGCGCGCAGAAGCGAAAACACGGCAGCCGCAGGCGGTCGCCCTGCCCTTTCAACGCCAGTACCGGATGCTCGTGGCCAGCCAGCGCGTAGGCGCCGTCGATTTCCCCCGGGTGATGGCACAGCGCCCATGGACCGAGCCGATACGGCTCGGCCACCGTCTCCACGCCGAATTCCGCGGCCAGCGCGCCCGCATGTCGATCGTGGTTGCCCTCAACCAGCACCAGCCGCAAGCCCCGATGCGCACGCCGCCATGCCCGTAGCGGTGCCAGCGTATCGTCCGCATGCGATTCGCGCGCGTGCAGCAGATCCCCGAGAAACACGATCGATTCCGGCAGATAGCTCGCGATCAAGCGGTCGAGCCGCGCCAGCGTTTCGCCGGTCGAGCCGGCCGGCACCGGAATGCCGCGCGCGCGAAACACCGCATCCTTGCCCAGGTGCGCATCGGCGACCAGCAGGCAGCCGCGCACCGGATCGAAGGCCGCGCGCTTCGCGCTCAGCATCAGCGGATGGCCGTTCAGCTCGATGGTCAGCGCATCGGCGCTCATGATCCGCGCCCGCCGCGCGCCGCGGTTTTTTCGAGATCCGCGAGCATCCTCGCGACACGATCGGCGAGCGTCTCGGTGCTCAGCTTCTCGCGCAGCCGCCCCACGATCAACGGAAACGCGAACGGCGTCGGCTTGTCCGGCGTGCTCAAGGCCAGCCGGCTGGTGCTCATGCGTTCCAGCGCCGCACGCATCCGCTCCAGCTCGAGTTCCTGCTCCAGCACCTCCTGGTCGGCCTGGGCGAGCAGCAGGTTGCCGCTGTCGTGCCGGCGAAACACCTCGTAGAACAGGCCGCTCGAGGCCTGCAGTTGCCGCGCGCTTTTCTGTTGCGCCGGATGTCCGTGGAACACCAACCCCGACACCCTGGCGATCTCGCGAAAGCGGCGCGCCGACAGCTCCGACGCATTCAGGCTCGCGAGGATGTCGTGCTCCAGCCCATCCGGCGAAAACAGACCGCCGTCGATCAGCGCGCCCCAGTCGAACGGCTGCGCGGACAGCAGCTCGAAGCCGTAGTCGTTCATCGAGATCGAGAAGGTGCTCGGCCGCTTGCGCGCGACCCGCCAGGCGATCAGCGAGCCGAGCCCGACATGCGCGGTGCGGCCCGCGAACGGGTAGCAGAAGAAATGATGTCCTTCGCGGCTGCGGACGGCTTCGGCGACCAGCACGCCGGGCGCGGGCAAGGCCGACCAGGCGGCCTGCAACTCCAGCAGCGGACGCACCGCGCGCATTTCCGGTTCGTCGAAGACGCCGTCGGCGGCCCGCGCGAGCATCGCGAGCGCGGCCTCGGCCAGTTCCGACGACAGCGGCATCCGGCTGCCGGCCCATTGCGGGATCGCGCCGCGCGTCGAGCTCGCGCGCTTCACGTAGGCGGTCATGTCGCGCACCCGGACGAGTTCGAGCGCCCGGCCGCCGAAGGTGAACACGTCGCCCGGCTTCAGCCGGGCCACGAACGACTCCTCCATCGCCCCGATCCGGCCGCCGGACAGGAACACGACCTGGATCGTCGCGTTGCCGACGATGGTGCCGATATTGTTGCGATGCCGGCGCACCAGTTCCTCGCGCGGCACGCGATAGACCCCGTCGTCGCCGACGACCACGCGGTGATAGTCGGGATAGGCGCTCAGCGAGGTGCCGCCGCGCTCCACGAAGGCGAGCGCCCAATCGAACTCGGCCTCGCCCAGAGCCCGGTAGGCATAGGCGCGCCGCACCTCGGCGAGCATCGCGTCGCGCCGGAAGCCGCCGCCGATCGCGATCGTCACCAGGTGCTGGACCAGCACGTCGAGCGGTTTCAGCGGCATCTCGCGCGCCTCGATCCGGCCGCCCTCGATGGCCCAGCGCGCCGCCGCGGCCTCCACCAGTTCCAGCGCATGGGTCGGCACGATGGTCACGCGAGAGGTGCGCCCCGGCGCGTGACCCGAGCGGCCGGCGCGCTGCATCAGGCGCGCGACGCCCTTGGGCGAGCCGACCTGGAACACGCGCTCGACGGGCAGGAAATCGACGCCGAGATCCAGGCTCGAGGTGCAGACCACCGCCTTCAGCCGCCCCGCCTTCAGGCCCTGCTCGACCCAGTCGCGAACGCTCTTGTCGAGCGAGCCATGATGCAGCGCGATCAGGCCGGCCCAGTCCGGGCGCCGTTCGAGCAAGGCCTGGTACCAGAGTTCGGCCTGCGAGCGCGTGTTGGTGAACACCAGCGCGCTGGCGGCCGCGTCGATCCCGTCGGCCACCGCGCCGACCTGGCGCGTGCCGAGATGGCCGCCCCAGGGGAAGCGCTCGATGGTGTCCGGGATCAGCGTATCGACGACGAGCGGCTTCGGCAGCGTGCCGCGCACCAGCGCGCGCGGCGTGCGCACCGCGTGCAGCAGCGCGTCGCTGGCCAGCGGCAGGTTGCCGAGCGTCGCCGACAAGCCCCATACCTGCAGATCCGGCCGCCACGCCGCGAGCCTCGCGATGGCGAGCTGGACCTGCGTGCCGCGCTTGCTGCCGAGCAGTTCGTGCCACTCGTCGACCACCACCAGCCGCAGCTGCGCGAAGGTGTCGCCCGCGTCGATGCGTGTGAGCATCAGCGAGAGGCTTTCCGGCGTCGTCACGAGCGCCGACGGCATGCGGCGATCCTGCCGCGCCCGCTCGCTCGACGGCGTGTCGCCGGTGCGCAGGCCGACCGTCCAGGGCACCGACAAGTCGAGCACGGCGCCCTGCAGGGCACGCGCGCTGTCGGCGGCCAGCGCGCGCATCGGCGTGATCCAGAGCACGGTCAGCGGCGCCGGCAACGGGCCGCGGCGGGACGATGCCGCGCCCGGCCGCGCCGCGTTCGCCTCGGCGTAGGCGGCCAGCGCGCCGAGCCAGACCGCCAAGGTCTTGCCGGCGCCCGTCGTGGCATGCAGCAGGCCGCTGGCGCCGCGTGCGATCTCATGCCAGACCTGCCGCTGGAAGTCGAACGGCTCGCGGCGCCGCGACGCGAACCAGGCGGCAATCCGCCCGGCGATCGGCTCGGCGGCACGCGCCGCGTCGAATTCGAAGGTGGCCGGCACAAACGCTTCGGCGGCCGCATCGTGTCGCGCCTGTGCCGCCCGGCTCAATGGAATCCGGCGCCCGCGCGGCGCGCGGCGGCCGGGCGGCGTCGTCTCGGCCCGCCCGGGGTCGCCGCCGGCAGGCGCGGCGCGCCCCGTGTCGACGCTGCCTGCCGACCCGCCGGCGGGATCGACGTCGACACCATCGCCGAGCGCCCCTGCCTCGCGCCGATCGCGCCGTCGCGCCGCGCTCATGCCGGCGCCTCGTCCAGGAAGCCCTTCAGCATCGCCAGCGTGTCCGCGTCCTCGATCGATTTGTCGGTGCGCCAGCGCAGCATGCGCGGGAAACGCACCGCGATCCCCGATTTGTGCCGCGGGCTGGCCTGGATGCCCTCGAAACCGATCTCGAACACCAGGCTCGGCGTCACGCTGCGCACCGGGCCGAACTTCTCGATCGTGGTACGCCGCACGATGGCGTCGACCTGGCGCATCTCCTCGTCGGTCAGCCCCGAATACGCCTTGGCGAACGGCACCAGGGTGCGCACGCCGTCCATCTCGTCCCACACCGCGAAGGTGAAGTCGGTGTACAGGCTCGCGCGCCGGCCATGGCCGCGCTGCGCGTACAACAGCACCGCGTCGATCGCGTAGGGATCGATCTTCCACTTCCACCAGGTACCGGCGGCCTTGGTGCGCCCGACGCCGTACATCGAGGCGCGCTGCTTCAGCATCAGTCCTTCGACGCCGCGCGCGCGGCTCTGCTCGCGCAGCGCCGCCAGCGCCGGCCAGTCCGCCGCCTCGACCAGCGGCGAGACGCGCAGCGCCACGCCGGCCTCGCCGGCCGGCAAGGCTTCGGCCAGCGCCTCCAGCCGCGCGCGACGCCGCGCGAGCGGTTCGGTGCGCAGGTCGCGGCCGCCCTCCTCGAGCAGGTCGTAGGCGCGCAGCGCGGCCGGCGAATCGGCGAGCACGCGCTTGCTGAGCGACTTGCGCGTGATGCGCGGCTGCAGCCTCGCGAACGGCAGCGGCGTGTCGGCTCCCGGCTCCCAGGCAAGGATTTCGCCGTCGACCACGGTGCCGTCGGGCAAGGCCTCGCCGAGCGCCGCCAGCTCCGGAAAGCGCTCGGTCAGCAGGTCCTCGCCGCGCGACCAGATCCACACGCGCCCGGCGCGCTTCACCAGTTGCGCGCGGATGCCATCCCATTTCCACTCCACCAGCCAGTCGCCGATCGGGCCGAGCGTGGCCGGATCGGCCTGCAACGGATGCGCCAGGAAGAACGGATAGGGCAGCCCGAGATCGCTCTCGTGCGTGGCGGCGGCGGCGGCGACGGCATCGCCCTGCGGCTCGGCCGCGATCAGCCGCAGATAGCGCGCGGCGTCGGGCGCCTGGCGGGAATCGGTCCAGCCGACCATGCGCTGCGCGATGCGCTTGTGATCGACGCCCGCGACGGCGGCCAGCGCGCGCACCACCAGTTGACGCGACACGCCGACGCGAAATCCGCCGCCGATCAGCTTGGTCAGCAGGAAACGCTCGCTCCAGTCCAACTCGTCCCAGTAGCCGACCAGGCGCTCGCGCAGGGCCTCGGGCTCGCTGCCGCGCAAGGTCAGCACGCGTGTCTCGATCCATTGCGCCAGGCCCAATGACGAGGCGCGCGTGGCGGGCGGCAGCACGTGCGCGATGGTCTCGGCCAGGTCGCCGACCGCCTGGTACGACTCCTCGAACAGCCAGTCGGGCAGCCCGGCGCGATCGCGCGCGCATTGCGCGAGCAGGCGGGTCGGCACCGACTGGCGCGGCTTGCCGCCGGCGAGGAAATACGAAGCCCAGGCGGCATCCTCGGTTTCGGCCGCCGAGAAATAGGCGACCAGCGCCTCGAGCTTCACCTGGGTCGAGGTGGTCGCATCGAGCGCCGCATACAGGGCCGCGAATCGTTTCATCGCCGGGGCTCCGTGCTCTCGTGCTCGCCGGCGTCCGGGGCCGACGGCGGTGTCCGCAGCGAGGGCGACGTATCGGATGCCGCGCCCACCGCCGCGCTCGGCGCGGCATCCGACGCCGCCTCCGGCGCGGGTGCGCCTTCATCGGCCTCCTCGCCGTACTCGGTCGCGAACGCGCCCGCCTGCTTGCCGTGTTCGTTGAGCCAGCGCACCATCGGCTCGACCTGTCCATGCGTGACGATCACGCGAGCGGCGCCGGTCGCATCGATCGCCTGCAGCAGCCCCGGCCAATCCGCGTGATCCGAGAGCACGAAGCCGCGATCGACGCCGCGCCGGCGTCGCGTGCCGCGCAAGCGCATCCAGCCGGAGGCGAAGGCATCGCTGTAGTCGCCGAAACGGCGCATCCAGACGCTGCCCTGCGCGGACGGCGGCGCGATGATCAGCGCGCCGCGAAACGCGGCCTTGTCGCGCGCGGGCACCTCGGAGACCAGGCGCGTGTCGGGCAGATCGACGCCCGCCTCCCGGTACGCGCGATTGAGCGGCTCGACCGCGCCGTGGCAGAAGATCGGGCCGATGCCGCGATCGATGCCGGCCAGCACGCGCTGCGCCTTGCCGAACGCATAGCAGAACAGCACCGAGGCCCGGCCTTCGGCCGCGTTATGGCGCCACCACGCGTCGATGCCGGCGAGGATCGTCGCGGTCGGCTCCCAGCGATAGATCGGCAGGCCGAAGGTGGACTCGGTGATGAAGGTGTCGCAGCGCACCGGCTCGAACGGCGCGCAGGTCGGATCCGGCTCCAGCTTGTAGTCGCCCGAAGCGACCCAGACCCGGCCGGCATGCTCGACGCGCACCTGCGCCGAGCCCAGCACGTGGCCGGCGGGATGCAGCGACACGCGCGCATCGCCGAGCGCGATCGCTTCGCCATACGGCAGGGCCTGCACCTGAGCCTGCGGCAGCCGCGAGCGCAGCACGCCGACACCGGGCCGGGCAGCGAGATATCGGCCATGCCCGGGGCGCGCGTGGTCGGCATGCGCATGCGTGATCACGGCGCGCTCGACCGGGCGCCAGGGGTCGATGTAAAAATCGCCGGCCGGGCAGTACAGGCCCTCGGGGCGGGCGACGATCAGGTCGGAGGATGAATCCACGCCACTTCCTTCGTCGGATTGCGGGACGGCAGGCGCGAATCGGTCGGAACGGGCCCAGTCACGGGCCGGAGCCGCCGTCCGGCGGTACTGCCGCTTGCGGTTCACGGGTCCCGTGCGTCGACGCTGCCGCCTGCGCAAGCAGCGCGGACGCGACGGTTTCGGACACGCTAATCATGCACTAGCCAGATGCATGCCCGCAGCGGCCGGGTTCGATCCCGGCGCGCGGATCGGATCTCCATCGGCCAGAGCGTCGACCACGGCGCCGCCGTCGATCCGACACGCGCGTCGCTGCCCAGAAAATGAAAACCCCGCCGGGCACGCCGGCGGGGTCGAGAAACGCGGCCGGCCGGTTCGCCGGCTACCGTCAGGACGCGTCAGACAGCACGATGTTCGCGGTCTTGCTGGGGTCGCCCGCCAGGCCCATCGAGGCGGCATCGTCGGTCGAATACGCGTAGGCGTGGATCGCATCGCCGTCGCCGGCGCTCTTGCCGTCCGACAGCGTGACCGTCATGTTGGTCGCGTTGCCGCCGAAATCCTTGTTGCCGTCCACCTTGCTGATATCGGGATTGCCGGCGCCGCCGGGCTGGCCGTTGTCGGCGCCGCCGTCCTCGTACAGCACTTCGTCGGGATGCGTGTTGCCGCTCGCGTCCGACGGCGAGATCCGCACGCCGATATCGCCCGAGCCGGCCACGAAGGTTCCCGTCTGCCCCGGCTGCAGCGTGATGGTCCCCTTGTTCTGCCCCTGCACCGAATAGGTGAAGGACTCGGGGCGATTCGTGTCGTCGGTGACGTTGAAAGTCTTGTCGTTGCCGGTGCCGGTGTTCACCACCTTCACAGAATCGGGGCTCACGCCGTTGCTGGCGGCCGCTTGCGGCACGCCGCCGGCATTGTTGCCGAGCCCTGCGGCGCCGGGGGCGGGACCGCCGCCGGACGTGCTCGCATCGGCGCCGGCCGGCGGTGCTGCCACGGCAGACGGGGTCGCCGCGGCAAGCGTCGCGGCCGCCGGTGCACCGCCGCCGCCCGCCGCGCCCGAAGGATCGGCGGCGAGCTGCGGGAACGAACCAGGCGAACCGCCACCGCCCGCGCCCGATGCCCCGCCGACCTTGTTGTCGTCATCGGAGCTCATCCGCGCCAGCAACTGGTGGATGGCGTTGTCGAGCTGCTGCAGCAACTGGATCAACTGGCTTTGCGCGCCGTTGGCGCCGCCGAGCGCGTCGATGCCGTTGCTGCGATTCACGTTGCCGATCGCAAGGGACATGTCGAACCCCGGGGAAGGTGAGATTCCCCAAGCCTAAAGGCGAGCGGCACGGCGAGGCCGTGCCGGCGGAAACGATGTACGCCGATCCGAAGCAGGCGATGAAAATTCGCGCCGCGCGACCTCCCGACGTGCAAGGGGCCGGATCCTCACTCGCCGCGTTCGCCAATCAGCCAGGGCTGGCCCCGCTCCAGCGCGGTGAGGCGCCCGCCCGCGCCGAGCGTGGCGAAGTTGTCCTCGAGCTGGGCCTGGGTCTCCTTGAGATGCACCCAGCCTTCGTTGTGGACGGCGACCAGCCGTGCCTCGGGAAACGCCTGCGCCGCCTCGAGCGCATCCTCGCTGCCCATCGTCATGTGGAAACGCCCGCGAGGCTCGGCTGCCCCCGTGAACAGCACCACCATGCGCGGCGAGCAGCGCCGCGCGACTTCCGCCGTGCCCTGATACCAGACGGTGTCGCCCGTCACGCAGACCAGGTCGCCCGGCTCGTCGATGCCCAGCGCGAAGCCGATCACGTCGCCCGAATACGGCTCGATGCCGGCCGGCCCGTGGCGCGCCGGGTTGCCGTGACCAGCAGGCGCCGGCCGTCGCGCGTCGCGCAGCGTGCGCGTCTCGAAGGGCGCGGGACCGGGCGCATTGCCGCCCAGCCGCCGCACCCCGGCCTGCGTCGTGTAGACCAGCGGCACGCGCGGCAGCATGGCGCGGCCGGCATGGTCGAGATTGTCGAAATGGGGGTCGTGGCCGAGCAGCACCGCGTCGAGCGCGCCGATCTCCTCGACCGACAAGGCCGGCCCGGTGGTCTTCTCGAAGCGAAGCGGCTGCTCCTGGCAGAGCCCGGGCGGATCGAAGGTCGGATCGGTCAGCAGGCGCACGCCGTCATTCGATCAGCACCGTCGGGCCGCCGATCAGCGTCAGGGTCAGGTCTGGCGCCTTCATCGCGAGTTTCCTGTTCGGTTGGTGGAGGAAGCCATGCTAGGCTGCCGTTCCATGTTCGAAAATTCCCAAACTCTCGACAATGGCTGATCAAATTCGTCCAACACCCGACTGGGAGGACATCCGCGTATTCGTCGCGCTGGCGCGTCACGGCAGCCTGTCGGCGGCGGCACGAGCCCTGTCGGTGTCGCATGCCACCATCTCGCGGCGCCTCCAGTCGCTCGAACAGGCGCTGGGCGAACGGCTGGTCGAGCGCCGCCCCGACGGCTACGTGCTGACGGCGGCCGGCACCCGCACGCTCGGCTCGGCCAGCGAGATGGAAGCCGCCGCCGCGCAACTGGGCCGCGGCGGCCCCGACGACAGCCCGCGCGGCCTGGTGCGGATCAACGCGCCGCCCAGCCTGGCCCAGCACTTCCTGATCGCGCGGCTGGCGACGCTGACCGCCCGCCATCCCTCGCTCGATATCGATCTCGCCTCGGACTTCCGGGCAGTCAGCCTGGAGCGGCGCGAAACCGATATCGCGCTGCGCTTCGGACGGCCCGAGGACGGCGACGTGCTGGCCCGCTGCGTCGCGACCCTGGGTTACGGGCTGTTCGCCGCGCCGTCGCTGGCCGCCGGGCTCGCGGCAGGCGCCGCGCCGGTGTTCGTCGGCTTCGACGAGGCCAATGCGCACCTGCCGGAGGCGGCCTGGCTCGCCCGGCATTTCCCGAAGGCCCGGCTGGCGCTGCGCGGCGGCAGCTACCTGGCCCAGGCCAGCGCGGCCGGCGCGGGCGCGGGCGTCGCCCTGCTGCCGAATTTCATCGGCCGCGCCGATCCGGCGCTGGTGCCGTGCCGGCTGGCCCATGCGCCGCCGGCGCGCGAGATCTGGCTGCTGACGCGGCGCGAGGCCCGCAAGGACCTGCCGACGCGGACCGTCGCCGATCATCTCGGGGAAGTGTTCGCCGATGCGGCCGACGAGCTGGCCTGAGCCGGACGCACGCAGCCGTGCCCCGTCGCGAACCAGGCAGGAATGGGAATTAACGCGGGGAACGGAAAAACAGACGGGAAGATCGAGCAAGACGCCAGCGGCGGCGCCTTCCTTCTTGCGCGAGATGCGCGCGGCCCGCAAGGGGCCGTGCCTCGATCCGACAGTGACGGCGGGATCAGTTGTCCTGCGGACACTGCAGGTTGCAGCCGTCCGGATCGCCCAGGTCGCCCTTCTTGCGGGCTTCCGTGCGCTTGCCGGTCTGGTACTTCTTCGACGGCGCCGAGGCCGCGAACTGCATCTGCGGATGCTCGTTGAACTTGAACTGGTCGGTCAGGATGCCGCCCGGCACGCCCGGCGCATTCTGCGCGAAGGACACCGAGGCGACGGCGGACAGCACGCCGACCGTGAGGCCCACGGCGGCAAGATTGGCGAGGAGTTTCATGACGTCTGGCGCCGTGTCGCGGCGCGATGGCTGGAATTGTTGGCTAAACGAAAAGCGTAGCGCAAATGCGCGCCGCTTGCATTGGCCACGGCTTGCCTCGCGTTACCGGCGGTTTCGGGGGACAGGCGAATTCCCGCCCCCTGACGGCCCTCTCGCCCCGCTCAAACCGCCGTGGTGCCCGACAGGCCGTCCGCCACCGACAGCAGCGTGCCGCAGGCGGCGGGATCGTAGCCGTCGAGCCCCGCCACCGTCTCTCGATAGGGTTCGTCGCGCAGCAGCGACAGCGCGCCCGCCAGCGGCGGATCGCCGAGCCGCCCCTGCTCGCAGGCGAAGTAATAGTCCTCGTCGACCACCGGGATGAAGGCCAGCCCGAAGTGATGCGCGGCAGGCTCGACGCCGAAGCCCAGATCGGCCATCCCGCTGGCCACGAAGGCCGCGATCGCCGAATGGGTCAGCTCGGCCGAGGCATAACCGTTGATCCGCTCGGGATCGACGCCGATCTCGCGCAACGCCAGGTCGAGCAGCATGCGCGTGCCGGAACCGGGCTGGCGGTTGACGAAGCGCACGTCCTCGCGCGCCAGGTCGGCCAGCCCCACCACGCCCTTGGGATTGCCGCGCGGGATGAACAGGCCCTGTTTGCGCCGCGTCAGGTGGATCAGCACGTGGCGCGTGTCGTCGAGCCAGGGCCGGTAGATCTGCGCGCAATTGGCGCGGAACGCGCCGCGCGGCAGGTGGAAGCCCGCCATGTCGCACTCGCCGCGCGCCAGTGCCTTCACGGCCTCGACGCTCTCGCGGTACTTGATGTCGACCTGGGCATGTCCGTCCACCAGGGCCGACACCAGGGCCGCCACCGCGTAGCCGTGCGAGGCGTGGATCCGCAGCGCGCCGGGATGCTGGGTCAGGCGGCGATTCAGCTCGCTGGCCACCTCGGCCGCCAGCGCCCGCAGATTGCCGCCGAGCCGCTCGCCCACCAGCCGCTGCGCGCCGATCACGGCCGCGCCCAGCTCCGAGAGCGAGGTGCCCTTGCCGCGCGCGGTCTCGATCAGCGCGCCGCCGACGCAGGCTTCCAGCGCCCGCAGCAGGCCCCAGGCGTGCCGGTAGGACAGCCCCTTGGCCTCCGCGGCCTGCGCGATGCTGCCGGTGGTCGCGACCAGCTCGAGCAACGGCACCACATCGGACAGGCTCGCCGTGCGCCCTTCACTGTCGCGCACGATCAGATGTGCGTCGCATTCGACTCGAATCATTTATGCAGCCTCATTTCTTATTGCGACCTGAATTCTAACGGCTTATCGTCTTCAACACTCGATCAAACAGCAGTGTCAGTGCGCGGCTATATGCAGTAGCCGTGCATATGGACCTGGAGGAGCTCAGGATGTCCCCATCCCCCGTTTCAGCGGACGCGCTGGTGTCCCGGCACGCGCGCGCCGATCAATCGCTGGTCGCGATCCTGCACGCGATCCAGGACGAAGCCGGCTACGTGCCCGAGGGCTGCGTGCCGCTGCTGGCCAAGACCTTGAACCTGTCTCGCGCCGAAGTCCATGGCGTGTTGACCTACTACCACCACTTCCGCACCACCCCGCCCGCGCGCGTGACGATCCAGCTGTGCCGCGCCGAAGCCTGCCGCAGCCTCGGCGGCGAGGCGCTGGTCGAGCACGCGCAGGCGCGCACCGGCTGCCGCATCGACCAGGGCGCGCAAGGCGACGTCGAACTGGAATCGGTCTACTGCCTCGGTTTCTGCGCGCAGTCCCCATCCGCGATGATCAATGGTGAACCTCACGCGCGCATGACAGCGGCGCGTTTCGATGCGCTGCTCGCCGCGGCCGATCTCAAGGAGCCCGCATGAGCCAGGCCGCAGTCCGCATTTACGTTCCCCGCGATTCGGCCGCGCTGGCCGTCGGCGCCGAGGCGCTGGCGCGCGCCGTCGCGGCCGAGGCCGCCGCGCGCGGCCTGGCGATCGAGCTGGTCCGCAACGGCTCGCGCGGCCTGCTCTGGCTGGAGCCGCTGGTCGAGGTGGCCACGCCGGCCGGCCGCGTCGGCTACGCGAATCTCGACGCGGCCCAGGTCGGCGCGCTGTTCGACGCAGGCTGGCTCGAGGGCGGCGAACACCCGTCGCGCGTCGGCCTGGTCGATGAACTGCCCTACCTGAAGAAGCAGCAGCGGCTGACCTTCGCGCGCATCGGCATCACCGATCCGCTGTCGATCGACGACTACCTCGCGCACGGCGGCCTGGAAGGGCTGCGCCGCGCGCTCACGCTGGACGGCGCCGCGGCCTGCGAGGAACTGATCGAATCGGGCCTGCGCGGACGCGGCGGCGCCGCGTTCCCGGCCGGCATCAAGTGGCGCACCGTGCGCCAGGCGCAGGCGACGCAGAAGTACGTGGTCTGCAATGCCGACGAGGGCGACTCGGGCACCTTCTCCGACCGCCTGGTCATGGAGAGCGATCCCTACTGCCTGATCGAAGGCATGATCATCGCCGGCGTGGTGACGGGCGCCACGCAAGGCCATATCTACGTGCGCAGCGAATACCCGCACGCGATCGCCGCGCTGAACCAGGCGATCGAGCGGGCCCGCGCGGCCGGCTGGCTCGGCGCCGACGTGCTCGGCTCGGGCCGAGCCTTCGAGCTGTTCGTCGCCAAGGGCGCCGGCGCCTATGTCTGCGGCGAGGAAACGGCCCTGCTCGAATCGCTGGAAGGCAAGCGCGGCGTGGTGCGCGCCAAGCCGCCGCTGCCCGCGCTGCAGGGCCTGCACGGCCAGCCCACCGTGATCAACAACGTCATCACGCTGGCCACCGCGCCGATCATCTTCGCGCGCGGCGCCCAGTTCTACCGCGACTACGGCATGGGCCGCTCGCGCGGCACCCTGCCGTTCCAGCTGGCGGGCAACATCCGCCAGGGCGGCCTGGTCGAGCTCGCGTTCGGCGTCACGCTGCGCGAGCTGCTGTTCGAGTTCGGCGGCGGCACCGCCAGCGGCCGGCCGGCGCGCGCCGCCCAGGTGGGCGGCCCGCTCGGCACCTACCTGCCGGACAGCCAGTGGGACATCCCGCTCGACTACGAAGCCTATGCCGCGGTCGGCGCGGTGGTCGGGCACGGCGGCATCGTGCTGCACGACGACACCTCCAACCTCGCCGAGCTCGCCGAATACGCGATGCAGTTCTGCGTGCACGAGTCCTGCGGCAAGTGCACCCCATGCCGGATCGGCTCGACGCGCGGCGTCGAGACCATCGCCCGGATCCGCGCCGGCGACACCTCCGAGCGGCAGGTGCACCTGCTGCGCGAGCTCTGCGACACCATGATGGCCGGCTCGCTGTGCGCGATGGGCGGCATGACGCCGTACCCGGTGCTCTCGGCGCTCGACCACTTCCCGGAAGATTTCGGACTCGGCGGCGCCCATGCGGCAGCCAAAGCCGCGGCCTGACAGGAGACAAGCGATGTCCACCCAAGCATTCGATTCCTCGCGCGCCGGCGGCTGCGGCTCCGGCAACTGCGCCTGCAAGAGCGCCGCGCAAGCGCGACGCGATCCCTTCGACGACACCGACTACGGCACCCCGTTCCGCCACGCCGACACCGACGTCACGCTCGAGATCGACGGCCAGTCGGTGACCGTGCCGGCCGGCACCTCGGTGATGCGCGCGGCGGTGGAAGCCGGCGTGCACGTGCCCAAGCTGTGCGCCACCGATTCGCTCGAACCCTTCGGCTCGTGCCGGCTGTGCCTGGTCGAGATCGAGGGCCGGCGCGGCACGCCGGCCTCCTGCACCACGCCGGTCGAGGCCGGCATGAAGGTGCGCACCCAAAGCGATCGGCTGCAGGGCCTGCGCCGCAACGTGATGGAGCTCTACATCTCCGATCACCCGCTCGACTGCCTGACCTGCCCCGCCAACGGCGACTGCGAGCTGCAGGACATGGCCGGCGTGGTCGGCCTGCGCGAGGTGCGCTACGGCTTCGAGGGCGACAACCACCTGAAGGCGAAGAAGGACGAGTCGAACCCCTACTTCAGCTACGACCCGTCCAAGTGCATCGTCTGCAACCGCTGCGTGCGCGCCTGCGAGGAAACCCAGGGCACCTTCGCGCTGACGATCGCCGGGCGCGGCTTCGAATCGCGCGTGGCCGCCGGCGAGGGCGGCAGCTTCATGGAATCGGAATGCGTGTCCTGCGGCGCCTGCGTGGCGGCCTGCCCGACCGCGACGCTGCAGGAAAAGACCGTCAGCTTCATGGGCCAGGCCGAGCACTCGGTGGTCACCACCTGCGCCTACTGCGGCGTGGGCTGCTCGTTCAAGGCCGAGATGAAGGGCTCGCAGGTGGTGCGCATGACGCCCCACAAGAACGGCCTGGCCAACGAGGGCCATGCCTGCGTGAAGGGCCGCTTCGCCTGGGGCTACGCCACCCACAAGGACCGCATCACCAAACCGATGATCCGTGAAAAGATCACCGACCCGTGGCGCGAGGTGAGCTGGGACGAGGCACTGAACTACGCCGCCTCGCAATTCCGCAAGCTGCAGGACAAGTACGGCCGCGACTCGATCGGCGGCATCACCTCCTCGCGCTGCACCAACGAGGAAACCTACCTGGTGCAGAAGCTGGTGCGCGCCGCGTTCGGCAACAACAACGTCGACACCTGCGCGCGCGTGTGCCACTCGCCGACCGGTTATGGGCTGAAGACCACGCTCGGCGAATCGGCCGGCACCCAGACCTTCGCCTCGGTCGCGAAGGCCGACGTGATCGTGGTGATCGGCGCGAACCCGACCGACGGCCACCCGGTGTTCGGCTCGCGCCTGAAGCGCCGCGTGCGCGAAGGCGCCAAACTGGTGGTGATCGACCCGCGCCGCATCGACATCGTCGACAGCGCGCACGTGAAGGCCGCGCATCACCTGCAACTGCGCCCCGGCACCAATGTCGCGATGATCAATTCGCTGGCCCACGTGATCGTCACCGAGGGGCTGCTCGACGAGGCCTTCATCGCCGAGCGCTGCGAGACGCGCGCCTTCGACGAATGGCGCGCCTTCGCCGCGCGCGAGGAGAACTCGCCCGAGGCCAACCAGGCGATCACCGGCGTGCCGGCCGAGCAGGTGCGGCTGGCCGCGCGGCTCTACGCGAACGGCGGCAACGCGGCGATCTACTACGGGCTCGGCGTGACCGAGCACGCGCAGGGCTCGACCATGGTGATGGGCATCGCCAACCTGGCGATGGCCACCGGCAACGTCGGCCGCGAAGGCGTGGGCGTCAACCCGCTGCGCGGACAGAACAACGTGCAGGGCTCCTGCGACATGGGCTCGTTCCCGCACGAGCTGCCCGGCTACCGCCATATCGGCGACGCCACGGTACGCGCGCAATTCGAGGCGGCCTGGCAGGCGACGCTGCAGCCCGAACCGGGCCTGCGCATCCCGAACATGTTCGACGCGGCGCTCGACGGCAGCTTCAAGGGCCTCTACTGCCAGGGTGAGGACATCGTCCAGTCGGATCCGAACACGCAGCATGTGGCGGCCGCGCTGTCCTCGATGGAATGCATCGTCGTGCAGGACATCTTCCTGAACGAAACCGCCAAGTACGCGCACGTGCTGCTGCCGGGCTCGACCTTCCTCGAGAAGGACGGCACCTTCACCAACGCCGAGCGCCGCATCTCGCGCGTGCGCCGCGTGATGCCGCCGCTGGCCGGCTACGCCGACTGGGAAGTCACCCTGCTGCTGTCGAAGGCGCTCGGCTACGAGATGCAGTACTCGCATCCGTCCGAGATCATGGACGAGATCGCCGCGCTCACGCCGACCTTCTCGGGCGTCTCCTACGAGAAGCTCGACCAGCTCGGCAGCATCCAGTGGCCGTGCAACGAGGCGGCCCCGGAAGGCACGCCGACCATGCACATCGACGGCTTCGTGCGCGGCAAGGGCCGCTTCGTGATCACGCAGTTCGTGGCCTCGCCGGAGAAGGTCAACGCGCGCTACCCGCTGATCCTGACCACCGGCCGGATCCTCTCGCAGTACAACGTCGGCGCGCAGACGCGCCGCACCGAGAACGTCCAGTGGCACGACGAGGACCGGCTCGAGATCCATCCGCACGATGCCGAGGAGCGCGGCATCCATACCGGCGACTGGGTCGGCATCGAGTCGCGCGCGGGGCAGACGGTGCTGCGCGCGCTGGTGTCGGACCGCATGCAGCCGGGCGTGGTCTACACCACCTTCCACTTCCCGGAATCGGGCGCCAACGTGATCACCACCGACAGCTCGGACTGGGCCACCAACTGCCCCGAGTACAAGGTCACGGCGGTGCAGGTGCTGCCGGTCACGCAGCCGTCCGAATGGCAGCAGAAGTATTCGCGCTTCAACACCGAGCAGATCGGCCTGCTGCAGCAACGCGAAACGGCCGTGCCGGCCGGTTCGGGCAAGTGAGGAGGCGCGCGTCATGAAGGTCGAACACCTGGTCACGATGGCCAACCAGATCGGCACCTTTTTCGCCTCGATGCCCGATCGCGGCGAGGCGGTGAACGGCGTCGCCGATCACATCAAGCGCTTCTGGGAGCCGCGCATGCGCCGCACTCTGCTCGCGGTGCTCGACGAGCCCGAGGGCGAGGTGTTCCACTCGCTCGAGCCGATCGTGCGGGAGGCGCTGCTCACGCATCGCGCGCTGCTCGAACCGGCGGCCTCGCCTGCCGTCTAGGCGGGCCGCCGAAGGCAGGCGGCGCGACTCGACGGGCTGTATACGACAAGGCGCCGACATGCGAGATGCATGTCGGCGCCTTTCTCTTTGGATCCGCCCTTTCCCGCTGTCACGCGCGCCGGTCGACCGCCGCGAACCACGTCTCGCAATGCCTGAGCAGCGCGTTCGCGTCCGACGCGGATCGGCCGCGCGCGGCCAGGTAACCATCGGGCCGGATCAAATAGAAACAGGGCCGCGTATGACCATAGGCCTCGTCGAGCGGCGGCGCGCCGTCCTCGTCGGTATCGATCACGCGCCAGGTGCGGATCGCACCCGGCATCAGCCGGTCGAGCGCCTGCGCCAGGCGGCTGCCGTCCGGGTCGCCGGCCTGCACGGCATCGCCCGCCTCGCCGGCCGGCCCCGCCTCGAGCAGCAGCAGGGTGAAGTGCGCGGGGTCGTGCAGGTCGAACACGCGCGCCACGCCGGGCGCGCCGCCCAGGGGGCCGTCCAGCACCCGCAGCAGCGCGTCGGGGGCGCGTTCGCCCGCGCGCGGGCCGCCGTCCAGCACGCGTTCGAGCGTCAGCGGGCTGCGCCGGTACTGCACCGCCAGTTCGCTGACCGAGCGGCGCAGCGCATCGCGCACCGGGCCCAGCGAGGCCAGCACCGGCACGACGTGCTCGCGCAGCAGCTTCAGCGGCCCGTGATCGGCCTCCACCACCTGGGTGATGAAGCTGGTTTGCCGCAGCACCTCGCGTTCGATCGGATGGCGCTCGGCGTGATAGGTGTCGAGCAGCCGCTCCGGCGCCCCGGCCGTCAGCACGCGCGCGAGTTTCCAGCCGAGGTTGAAGGCTTCCTGAATGCCCGTGTTCATGCCCTGCGCGCCGGCCGGGCTGTGCACGTGCGCGGCGTCGCCGGCGAACAGCACGCGGCCGATGCGCAGATGCTCGATCATGCGGCTGTGCAGATGGAAGTAGGACGACCAGCTCAGTTCGTCGATCGCCAGATGCGGATCGATGCGCTCGCGCACCAGGGCACGACAGGTTTCGAGGGAAGGCGCATCGTCGTCTGCGCCGCACTTGCCAAGCTCGCTCGAAGCCTGCGCCGCGGGTGCGCCTTCGCGCTCCGCCCCTTGCGCATCCCGCGGCGGCCGATCGGCGACGATCCGGTAGCGCCCATGCCCCAGCGGCAGCATCCCCGCCAGGCCGTCGTGCGTCGCATGCAGGTGGATCTCGTCGTCGGGCCAGCCCGGTTCGGCGGCGACATCGGCCAGCAGGAAGGTCTGCTCGAAGGCATGGCCGGCGAAGCTCGCGCCCAGCAGATGCCGCAGCGTGCTGTGCGCGCCGTCGGCGGCGACCAGCCAGGACGGCGCCAGTGTTTCCTCGCGCCCATCCTGGTGTTCCAGCAGCACGCGCAGCGTCTCGCCATCCTGGCGGCAGCGCGAGAGCTTGACGCCGCGCTCGATCAGGATGTCGAAGGAAGCGAGATGCTCGGTGAGGATGCGCTCGGTCTCGGTCTGCTCCAGCATCAGCAGATAGGGATAGCGCGTCTGCAGCGGATCGAAATCGAGCTCGGCGATTCGGCGCCCGGCCGATACCAGGTGCGCGACGCGCGCGCGATGCCCGAGCTCGAGGAAGGGCTCGACGATGCGGTGCTGTTCGAACAACTCCAGCGTGCGCGCCTGGATCCCGATCGCGCGCGAATGCGGGGCCGGCCGGCGGGCCTGGTCGACGATGCGCACGGGCAGTTTGGCCCTCGCCAGCGACAGCGCGGCCGCCAGGCCGGTGGGCCCGGCGCCGACGATCAGCACCGGCGCGATATCCAGCGGGACGGCAAGCATCTCGACCTCCGCGATCCAGGACGGTCCCCAAGTCTACGCCCGCCGCCGCACGCGTTCCAGACGCACACGCGCAAATGGACGGGCCCGACGCGCGCTGTGGGAAAATGCGTCTTTCTCGCCAGTCTTGCGTCATGGAATCCGTTTTCGATCGCGCGTTCGCGGCGCATCGGGCAGGCCGCCTGGCCGAGGCCGAGCGCGACTACCGCGCCGCGCTCGCGGCCAACCCGTCCGATGCCGATGCACTGCATCTGTTCGGCGTGCTGCGCCATCAACAGGGGCAGAACCAGGAAGCGGCCGATCTGGTCGGCCGCGCGGTGGAGCTGCGCCCGAACGATGCCGCGCTGCACCTCAATCTCGGCAATGCGCTGAAGGCGCTGGGCCGGATCGACGACGCGATCGTGCGCTTTCGCAACGCGCTGACGCTGGCCCCCGACTTCCCGCTCGCGCACTACAACCTCGGCAATGCCTATGCCGCGCAGGAGCGTCACGAGGATGCCGTGGATGCCTTCGAGCGCGCGCTGCGGCTCTCGCCCGGCGATGCCTCGATCCACAACAACCTCGGCAACGCGCTCAACGCGCTGGGCCGCCACGAGGCGGCCTTCGCCGCGTTTCGCCGCGCGCTGGCGCTGCGCCCGGGCCATGCCGGCGCGCACAACAACCTCGGCATGGCGCTGGCCGCGCTCGGCCAGGCCGACGAGGCCGTCTCCCACTTCCAGGCGGCGATCGCCTCCGAGCCGCGCTTCGCGGCCGCGCATTTCAATCTCGGCAATACGCTCGACGCGGTGGGCCGCCACCAGGAAGCGGTAGCGGCCTTCGAAACGGTGCTGGGCCTGCACCCGGCCTTCCCGCTCGCGCTGCTCGGGCTCGGCAATGCGCTGGCCGCGCTCGGCCACCACGCCCAGGCACGCGCGCGCTACGAGCGCGCGGTCGGCCTCGATCCCTCCCTGGTGCTGGCCTGGCTCAACCTCGGCACCGCGCATCATGCGCTCGGCGCGCACGAGCTGGCGCTGCGCGCCTTCGACCAGGCGCTGCGCCTGGCGCCCGACCACACGCTGGCACGCATGCATCGCGCCGTCACCCTGCTGACGTTGCGCGACTTCCGGCGCGGCCTGCCCGAATACGAGGCGCGCCACGCGCTGCCGGGCGCGCCCGCGGCGGGCGAGCCGCGCTGGCATGGCGAGCCGATCGAATCACGCACGCTGCTGGTTCGTGCCGAACAGGGTTTCGGCGACACGCTGCAGTTCGCGCGCTTCGTGCCGCTGGCGCGCGAGCGCTGCGCGCGGCTGGTGTTCGAGGTGCAGCCCGAGCTGCTGTCGCTGTTCGCGCCGCTGGCCAAGGCCTGGCGCGTCGGCATCGTGGCGAGCGGGCAAGGCCGTCACGGCGCCGATCTCGGCTGCTCGCTGCTGAGCCTGCCCTTCGCGCTCGGCCTGGACTTCGACGAGATCCCCTCGCGCACGCCCTATCTGTCGGTACCCGAGCACGCGCGACGCCGCTTTCGCGGCTCGCTCGGCGGCCAGTCCAGGCGCAAGCTCGGCATCGTCTGGTCGGGGCGGCGGCAGGTGCAGGAGAATCGCGCCGCGCCGTTCTCCGCGCTCGCGCCGCTGTTCGAGATCCCCGGCGTCGACTGGATCGTGCTGCAGCCGGAGCTGTCGGCCGAGGATCGTGCCGCGCTCGCGGCGCACCCGCAGCGCGTGCGCATCCATCGTGCCGAGGGGCTCGACGATTTCGCCGCCACCGCCGCGCTGATCGACCGGCTCGACGGCGTGGTGGCGATCGACACGGCCGTCGCGCATTTGACGGGCGCGCTCGGCAAGCCGCTGTGGCTGATGCTGGCATTCGCCGCCGACTGGCGCTGGTTCACCGGCGAAGACAGCCCCTGGTATCCGCGCGCCGAGCTGTTCCGCCAGCCCGAGCCGGGCGCCTGGGATCCGGTGGTCGCCGCGGTGGCGGCGCGCATCCGGGCCGGTTAAAGCTGCGCATGCGGACCGGCTTCATGCCGCCCGCCCGGCAAGGCAAAAGGGAGCGCCTCGGCGCTCCCTTTTGCCTTGTGCCGCACGGCGCTGCCCGCGGCAGCGCCGTGCTCAGACCGCCTTGTATTGATTGCGCGATTCCGGCGTGCGATACAGCACCAGGGTCGCGATCAGGCCGCAGATCGCCGCCACGCCGAGCCACAGCCCCGGCGCCGCCTTGTTGTGGGTCTCGTGGATCAGCAGGGTCGAGATCGCCGGCGTGAAGCCGCCGATGGTGGTCGCCAGGCTGTAGGCCAGCGAGAAGCCGGCGGTGCGCACCTCGGCCGGCATCACCTCGGTGAGCGCCACCACCATCGCGCCGTTGTAGGAGCCGTACAGGAAGGACAGCCACAGCTCGACCAGCAGCAGGCGCAGGAAGGACGGCTCGGCCACCAGCCATTGCACGGCGGGATAGGCCGTCAGCAGGGTCAGCACGGTGAAGGTGATCAGCACCGGGCGGCGGCCGATGCGATCCGAGATGCTGCCCCAGACCGGCAGCCAGAACAGGTTCGACAGGCCGACGCAGACCGTCACCACCAGCGCGTCGATCGAGGACAGGTGCAGCTCCTCCTTGCCGAAGGTCGGCGTATAGGCCGTGATCATGTAGAAGGACACGGTGGTCATGATCACCATGCCCATGCCGGCCAGCACCACGCCCCAGTTCTTCAGCATCGACTGCATGATCTCGCCCATGCCCGGACGATGGCGGCGCGCCAGGAACTCGTCGGTTTCCTTCAGCGAACGGCGGATCAGGAACAGGAACGGCACGATCAGGCAGCCGATCAGGAAGGGCACGCGCCAGCCCCAGCTCGTCATCTGCTCGACCGGCAGCACGCTGTGCAGCACCACGCCGACCAGCGCCGCGAACACCACCGCCACCTGCTGGCTGCCCGACTGCCAGGCGGTGTAGAAGCCCTTGTTGCCCTTGGTGGCGATCTCGGACAGGTAGACCGACACGCCGCCCAGCTCGACCCCGGCCGAGAAACCCTGCAGCAGGCGTCCGAGCAGCACCAGGATCGGCGCGAGCATGCCGATGGTGCTGTAGCCAGGCACGGTGGCCACCGCCAGCGTGCCGAGCGCCATCAGGCCCAGGGTCAGGATCAGGCCCTTGCGGCGGCCGTGATGGTCGATGTAGGCGCCCAGCACGATCGCGCCGACCGGCCGGATCAGGAAGCCCGCGCCGAACACCGACAGCGCCAGCATCAGCGAGGCGAACGCGTCGCCGCTCGGAAAATAGGTCTTGGCGATGGCCGAGGCGTAATAGCCATAGACCATGAAGTCGTACATTTCCAGGAAGTTGCCGCTGACCACGCGGAAGACGGTCTTGACCTTCGATTCCGACTGGACGGAGGTGTGTGTCGCTGTAGACATTGTGTTATCTCATCTGGCTTTCGCGCGAGGCTCGCGCAGCGTGTGGTGTCGCCGCACCGGGGCCGGCCGTCGGGCCGCCGACCGGCGCCCGCAGACTGTACCGCAGTGTCGCGCAATTCGCTGCGCCAAGGTATGCGGGGAAGTGATGAGAAGCGCGACGTTTCTTGCAAAGACATTACATATCGAGCAAGAAGACGGCTTAGGGAGAAAGGAAGTTGTCAGGAAAGATGCGGGCGGGCGCCCGCATTCCTCATTTCGCGGCCGGCGACAGGCCGCGTTCGTTCTGCTGCTGGAGCTGCTGCACCTGCCGTTCGAGATCGCGCAACTGCAGCCGCGAGGCACGCTGCTCCACTTCGAGCGCCTGCGCCTGGTCCTGCGCGGCTTGCTGGCGGGCGTCGATCTCGCTGCGCTGCCGGCGCGCCAGGTCGAGGTCGATCTGCAGGCGCCTGGCATGATCCTCGGACAGGCCGATCACGCGCTCCAGGAAGGTTTTCTGCGCGGCCAGCTCGGTACGGCGCAGCTCGATATCCGATAGCTGCACGGTCTGGTCGGCGAAGTTCTGGTAGACCATCTCCGCGCGCGGCCGCTCCTGCGATTTGACGACGCGCCAGAAATGCTTGTCCTGGAACAGCGCCACGTAATAGGTCATCTCGGGCGGGTAGAACAGCAGGCTCGCGCCGTAGCTGCCGTTGTAGGTGGTGCGCATCTCCGTGAGGCGATGCTCGCGCAGCATGCCCATCAGCTCGGCGACATTGCCCTGCGCCTCGCCCGCCACCGGCGAGGATGAGGCGGCCGCGCCCTGGCCGTCGTCGGGCGTCAGGGTGGTCACGTCGGGACGCGTGCCGGCCACCGGCGGCGCGGATTCCGGCATGGCCCGGGGCACCTCGGCAGGTGCCTGCGCCGCCGTGTTATCGGCCGATGCGGCGCCCGCCGCGTCGGCCGCGCTGGCCACGCCGGCCGCCGACACGATCATGGCCAGCGCCAGCCACGATGCCGCGCGACCGAAGCCGGCGAGCTTGCTCCGCTTGTTCAAGCTGAGGCTCCTGATGGATGGGAAGACGCGCGATTATCGCCTGAAAACGCCAGGCGGCCGCCGGCAGAAACCGCAGGACGGCCGCCTGGCGCAAGATGCACGGCGCGATCGGATGCGACTCGGTCAGGGACTCGCTTCGGCGCTGCGCCTCGCGACTGCGCTTCAGAGCCGTGCTTAGAGCCGCGTCTCGCGCGCGGCCCGCAGGAAGGTATCGAGCAGCGGCGTGCAGTCGAGCAGCTCGGCGCCGCCTGCGCGATGGAACTCCGGATGCCACTGCACGCCCACCACGAAGGGCGCGCGGCGATAGCGAATGGCCTCGATGATGCCGTCCTCGGCCGACACGGCCTCGATATTGAGATCGCGGCCGAGGTCGCGGATCGCCTGGTGGTGGATCGAGTTGACCAGGGCATCGTGACGGCCCGGGAACATGTTGGCGAGCGTCGAGTTGTCGGGGAAGCGAATTGCGTGGCGATGCTGGTCGTAATGCTCGCTGACGTGCACGCCCGCGGTCGGCACGTCGGTGGCGATGTCCTGGTAGAGCGAGCCGCCGAACGCGACGTTGATCAACTGGCAGCCTCGGCACACGCCGAGCACCGGCTTGCCCGACTCGACGAACTCGTGCAGCAGCTCGAGTTCGTACATGTCGCGCACGCGATCGCCGGGCCATTCGGGACGCGCGTCCGAGGCCGCGTAGGTTTGCGGCGAGACGTCGGCGCCGCCCTGCAGCAGCAGCCCGTCCAGGTGTTTCGCGTAGTCGCGCAGGCGGATGTTGCTCGGGTGCAGCATGCCCTGGTGGCCGACCGTCGGGATCATGAACACCAGCACGTCGCGCGACATCACCCAGTGCGCGATCGACTCCTCCAGGTATTGCAGCGTCTTGCCGCGCAGGCCGCTGGCGCCGGGTTCGGGATGGAAGATGCGGGCCGACACGCCGATGCGCAGCGTGCGCTGCGTGATGCGCTGGCCGGCGCGATCGAACAGGCGTCGCGCGCGCGCCGCGATGATGCGGCCGAACACCGACCAGGGCGTATCGCTCTGCTTCAGGTAGGCGGGTGGTGCCGCCGGCTGCGCCGAGGCAGGCGGCGGACGAGCGGTCTCGAAGTCGGGCGCGGCGCCGAAACCGGGCGGCGGCGCGCCGGGCTTGGCACCGGCCGGCTCGCTCGCCGCACCCGCGGCTGCGGGCGCGGGCGGTATCCCGGCCGCCGCCGCGGCCGTGGCAGCAGCGGCCGCGGCCGGATCGGGCGGCGCGATAGCCGGCTCGACGGCCACGTCCTGGGCGGCCGGCACCTGCGCGGCAAACGCCGCCGGCGAAGGTTTCGGCGGTTCGGGAGACGGTACTGCGGCGGGATTCGGATCGGCCGCGTCGGCAGCCGGGGTGAGGTCCGGGCGAACTCCGGACGGCGGTGCGGAAGGCGTGTTTTCGCTCATGACGAGGGTCTGGCGCGTCTGTCACGCGTGGGTTCGACGAAGGCCCATTATCCTTCAGACCCGCATCAGCGGCAAATCGGCCCACCCGCGCTGGACGCCCGCCGGCGATACCCCTACCATCGTCTGCCTGCACCTCGCCCGCCGGCCGGCCCGGCGTCGCCTGGCTTTGCCGGCGCGGCGCAGGGTACGCCGCCCTCGCCGCTCCATCCGAATCCCGCTCCGAAGCCGAACCCGCCATGACGACCTTCGCTCCGTTCCCCCCGCTTGCCACCCTGGCCGCCGATCTCGCCGCCGGCCGCACCACCAGCCGCGCGCTGGTCGATACCGCGCTCGCGCGCATCGCCGCGCCCGACGGGCAGGGTTCGATCGCCTTCACGGGCGTCGACGCCGAGGCCGCGCGCACCGCCGCCGACGCGCACGACCGCCTGCGCGCGGCCGGCACCGTGCTCTCGCCGCTGGCCGGCATCCCGGTATCGGTGAAGGACCTGTTCGACATCGCCGGCCAGCGCACGCGGGCCGGCTCGCGCGCGCTAGACGACGCGGCGCCCGCCAGCGCCGACGCGCCCGCCGTGGCGCGGCTGCGGCGCGCCGGCGCGGTGATCGTCGGGCGCACCAACATGAGCGAGTTCGCCTTCTCGGGGCTCGGCCTCAATCCGCACTACGGCACGCCGCGCTCGCCCTACCGGCGCGAGGTGGCAGGCGAGGCGCGCATCACCGGCGGCTCCTCCTCGGGCGCGGCCGCCTCGGTCGCCGACGGCATGGCCGCGGTCGCGCTGGGCACCGACACCGGCGGCTCGATCCGCATCCCCGCCGCGCTCTGCGGCCTGACCGGCTTCAAGCCGACCGCCAGCCGCGTGCCGCGCTCGGGCGGCGTGCCGTTGTCGACCACGCTCGATTCGTTCGGGCCGATCGGCGTCTCGGTGGCCTGCTGCGCGCTGGTCGACCGGATCCTCGCCGGCCTGGCGCCGCGCGTGCCGGCCGCGCGGCCGCTCGAAGGCGTGCGGCTCGGGGTGCTCAATCATTATGTGACGGACGGCATGGATGCCGAGGTCGGCGCCGCCTTCGACGCCGCGCTGCGCCATCTCGAGGCGGCCGGCGCGATCGTCTCCGACCTGCGTTTCGCCCCGCTCGACCGCCTGCCCGAGATCAACCGCTTCGGCTTCTCGCCGATCGAGGCCTATGCCTGGCACCGGCCGCTGCTGGCCGATCGGCGCGACCAGTACGATCCGCGCGTGCTGGCGCGCATCCTCAAGGGCGAGACGGCCAGCGCGGCCGACTACCTGGACCTGATCGCCGCGCGCGCCGCCATGCTCGACGAGGCCGAGCAGACGCTCTGGTCGCGCGTCGACGCGGTGCTGGCGCCGACCGTGCCGGTGGTGCCGCCGCGCATCGCCGAGCTGGAAGCCGACGACGAGGCCTTCGGGCGCACCAACGCGCTGATCCTGCGCAACCCGAGCGCCTTCAACTTCCTCGACGCCTGCGCGCTGTCGGTGCCCTGCCATCCGCGCGACACGGCGCCGGTCGGGCTGATGCTGGCCGCCGGCCCGCATCGCGACGATGCCCTGCTGGCGATCGGCCAGGCGGTCGAGGCGGTGCTGGCGGCGATTCGCTGAATCCGCGGGGCGGGCGGCATGCAGGCCGCGGCTGGAGCCGCCGCCTTGGCGGCGGCGGCCTCGAGCGCCGCGCACGAGCCTGGCGCCCGGCCAACCGCCGCGCCAGCTTGCGCGCCCGGCACTGCCACCGCGAGCCAGCTTCCGCCCGGGAATCCCGCCCAGCGCACGAAAACAGCGGCCCGTTCGCGATAAAATCCGACCACTCCATTTTCGGGACCGACCACCGATGAACGATTTCTCGCTGTCGCTGCGCCGCGAGCGCCGCCTCCTGACGCTGCTCGGCGTCGTCTGCGTCGCCCTGCTGGCGGGCGCGCTGTACCTGCAGTTCGTCAAGGGCGAGGATCCCTGCCCGCTGTGCATCATCCAGCGCTACTTCTTCGCGCTGATCGCGATCTTCTCCTTCCTCGGCACCGGCCTGCGCAGCTGGCGTAGCCTCGCCGTGATCGAACTGCTGATCGTGATCGCCGCGCTGGCCGGCGCCGGCACCGCCCTGCACCACCTGCAGATCCAGCTGCACCCGGGCTTCAGCTGCGGTTTCGACACGCTGCAGCCGATCGTCGACAGCCTGCCGCCCGCGCACTGGCTGCCGAGCGTGTTCAAGGTGGCCGGCCTCTGCGAGACGGCCTACCCGCCGATCCTCGGCATCCTGCTGCCGGGCTGGGCCGCGATCGGCTTCGTGGTGATCTTCCTGGCCGTGGCCGGCAGCCTGGTGCGCAATCGCCGCCGCATCGCGCGCGGGGTCTGAGCCCGTTCCACGCGCCTCGCGCGACGGCCCCGGGCGCGCCGCGCACGCCGTTCGGCGTAAACACCTAAGTCTCGCCGGGGCCCGCCGGGCCCCGCCCCTCCAGTCGCATCGCGGCCCGCCACGGCGGCCGCGCCTGCCCCGCGCGGCGGCCTTCGCCGCGCGTCGGCAGGGTCCGTCGACGCCGCCCGCGCGCCCGACGTACTAGGATCGACATGATCGCCTCCAAATAGCCCGCATCAGCCAGGGAAAATATTTCCCGGAATTTGCGGTGCTATCGTCAAAACCGGATGGCGATCTACGTGCGCGAGGCTGGAGTCCTCGAAGCTTGTCGACCCTGCGTAACGCGCGCCTGATCCGCAATGTCTGCTATCGACCATGACAACGCAAACCATCCGTATCCGTCCCCCAGGCAGCACGCCCCGCGTGCGCGCCATCCCCCCGAACCGGCCGTTCGACGCCGTGCGCCAGCCCGCGCCGGTCCGAGGCGCGCCGCGACGGGCCAGCGTCGGCGCCGCGCCGCCGGCTCGCGGCACCGCCCAGGGCCTGCCCAGGCACGCTGCCCGGGCGCCCCGTCCCGCCGTCCCATCCATCCCGCCCACGCTCGCGCCCCAAGCGGCCGCGGCGGCGCGCTGACGACGCAGGCCCACACCATGGAAACCTGGTTGACCGACGTCCAGCAGTTGATCGCGCACGGCGAGGCCGCGGTGCTGGTCACGGTGGCGCGCGCCGAAGGCTCGGTGCCGCGCGAGGCCGGCACCAAGATGCTGGTCACGCGCGACACGGCCCGCCATACGATCGGCGGCGGCCATCTCGAATGGAAGGCGATCGAGATCGCACGGCAATTGCTCAAGGACGGCTCGCACCTGTCGCACGCGCGCCGCCTCGAGCGGCTGCCGCTCGGCCCGAGCCTGGGCCAGTGCTGCGGCGGCGCCGTGACGCTGGCCTTCGAGCGGCTCGACATCGCCGACCTGGGCTGGATCACCTCGCTGGCCAAGCGCGTCGCGGCCGGCCACGCGACGGTGCGCAGCATCGCCTTCGGCCCCTCGCCCGACCCGGTGATGCTCAGCGAGCCGGAAGCCGACGTGACGCGCGCCGACTGCCTGCTGTGGAGCACCGGCGACGTCTCGCTGATGACCGAGACGATCGCGCCGCACACCTTCGCGGTGGAGCTGTTCGGCACCAGCCACGCGGCGCTCGCGCTGGTGCGCGTGCTGGCCACCCTGCCCTGCCGGGTGCGCTGGATCGACGCGAGCGACGCGCCGTTCCCGAGCGCCGAGGCGCTGGCCGGCATCGGCAACCTCGCCGTGGACGCGCGCGAGGCGCCCGAGCAGGCGGTGGCCGAGGCCGCGCCGCACAGCTACTTCGTGGTGATGACGCATGATCACGCCTTCGACTTCGTGCTGGCCCAGCACGTCCTGCGGCGCGCCGATTATGCATACTTCGGGATGATCGGCTCGAAGTCGAAGCGCGTGCAGTTCGAACAGCGCCTCGCCGCGAGCGGCATCGACCCCGCGCAGACCGCGCGGATGCGCTGCCCGATCGGCGTCGAAGGCATCGTCGACAAGGCTCCCGAGACCATCGCGATCTCGGTGGCCGCGCAGATCCTGCAGGTCGTCGACATGCACGCCGCCCCGGCGGCCGGCGTGCCGGCCTCCCCTCAAACCTGACCGACCAAGAAGAACACCATGACCCCGAATCTGCAGAACAAGATCGCGCTCGCGCCGAAGGCCGAGCTGCACATCCATATCGAAGGCTCGCTGGAGCCGGAACTGATCTTCAAGCTCGCCGAGCGCAACGGCGTGAAGCTCGCCTACGAATCGGTCGAGGCGCTGCGCGCGGCCTACGCGTTCACCGACCTGCAATCCTTCCTCGACATCTACTATGCGGGCGCGAGCGTGCTGCTCCAGGAGCAGGACTTCTACGACATGACGGCCGCCTACGTGGAGCGCGCGCTGGCCGACAAGGTGGTGCACACCGAGATCTTCTTCGATCCGCAGACGCACACCGAGCGCGGCGTGCCGATCGAGACCGTGGTGGCCGGCATCGACCGCGCGCTGGCCGACGCCGAGGCGCGCGGGCTATCCAGCAAGCTGATCCTCTGCTTCCTGCGCCACCTGTCCGAGGAGGACGCGCTGGCCACCTTCGAGTCGGCGCTGCCGCTTTTCGAGAAGTATTCGCACCGCCTGATCGGCGTCGGCCTCGACTCCTCCGAGCAGGGCCATCCGCCCTCGAAGTTCGAGCGCGTGTTCGCCCGCGCCCGCGCGCTGGGCCTGAAGCTGGTGGCGCACGCTGGCGAGGAAGGCCCGCCCGCCTACGTGATCGAGGCGCTCGACCTGCTCAAGGTGGACCGCGTCGACCACGGCGTGCGCAGCATCGAGGATGCGGCCCTGGTGGCGCGCCTGGCCGATTCGCGCATCGCCCTGACGGTCTGCCCGCTGTCGAACCTGAAGCTCAAGGTATTCGACGACATGACCAAGCACACCCTGAAGGTGCTGCTCGACAGCGGCGTGGCGGTCACCATCAATTCCGACGATCCGGCCTATTTCGGCGGCTACGTCAACGACAACTACTTCGCGACCGTGGCCGCGCTCGCCCTCGAGGACCAGGACGTCTACACCGTGATCCGCAATGGATTCGAGGCGTCCTTCGTCACCGAGGCCGAGCGCGCCGCGCTGATCGCGAAGCTCGATTCGCACTGGCACCCGGCATGACGCCCACGTCCTGTCGGGAGCGCCGGTGCCTTGAGCGCATGCGCTCGACGCATGCGCACGGTGGTTCCCATAACAGAGACTGAGGAGAGCTTTTCCGATGGACACGTACAACGGCAGCAAGGCCCCGGCTTCGAGCTCGATGCTCGACCGTTTCTTCGGCATCCGCGAATCCGGTTCGCGGTTGCGCACGGAGATCGTCGCGGGCATCACGACGTTCCTGACGGCGATGTACATCATCGTCGTCAATCCCGGCATCCTGTCCCAGGCAGGCGTGCCGTTCGCGTCCGCGCTGACCGCCACCGTGATCGTCAGCTTCCTCGGCAGTTGCGCGATGGGCCTGTACGCGCGCAACCCGGTGCTGGTCGCCCCGGGCATGGGCATGAACGCGCTGTTCACCTTCGTGATGGTGCACGGCGGGCGCATGCCCTGGCAGACCGCGCTCGGCTGCGTGTTCTGGGCCGGCGTGATCTTCGCCGTGCTGGCCGCCTTCAACGCGCGCAAGCTGGTGGTGGACGCGATCCCGCCCAACCTGCGCCATGCCGTGTCCTGCGGGATCGGCCTGTTCATCTGCCTGATCGGCCTGGTCAACGCCAAGTTCGTGGTGGGCGACCCGGTCACCGTGGTGCACGCCTCCTCGCTGAACCCGGTGATCGTCACGTTCCTGATCGGGCTGGCCGTCACCACCGTGCTGGTGGTGCGCCGCGTGACCGGCGCGCTGATGATCGGCATCGTGGTGACCACCGTGCTGGCGATCCCGATCGGCCGTGTCTGGGGCGACGGCACCGCCTACTGGCCGGCCGCGATCGCCACCAGGACGCTGGTCAACTGGAACGGCCTGGTGTCCGCGCCCGACTTCTCCGGCATCGGCCAGCTCGACCTGATCGGCGCGCTGAAGGTGGCCTACTGGCCGTTCATCTTCGTGATGCTGTTCACCGCCTTCTTCGACGCGCTGTCGACCTTCATGGCGATCTCGGAAGCGGGCAACCTGATCGATCGCGACGGCAATCCGCGCAACATCCGCCAGTCGATGATGGTCGACGCGTTCTCGGCGGTGGTCTCGGCGCCGCTGGGCACCAGCCCCGCCAACGCCTACATCGAATCGGCGGCCGGCATCTCGGCGGGCGGGCGCACCGGGCTGGTGGCGGTGGTGGCCGGGATCTGCTTCCTGCCCTTCCTGGTGCTCTCGCCGCTGCTCTCGCTGGTGCCGGCGATCGCCACAGCCCCGGCGCTGATCCTGGTGGGCGTGTTCATGATGGAGTCGATCACCAAGATCGAGTGGCATCGCTTCGACGAGGCGATCCCCGCCTTTATCGCGATGGTGCTGATCCCCCTGACCTACTCGATCACCGACGGCATCGCCTACGGCTTCCTCGCCTTCGTGGTGCTCAAGCTGTTCACCGGCAAGCGCCACGAGATCAAGCCGGCGATGTGGATCGTCGCCGCGCTGTCGGGCGTGCTGCTCGCGCAGCTGTGATGCCGCGCCTCACCCTTTCGATGCTGGAGTTCCGCTCATGACCCAAACCGCCTTCCGCGCCCGGCTGCTGACCTTTCGCGCAGACCCGGCCCGCGACGCCGACGCCGCCGTGCTCGAGGACGACGGCCTGCTGATCGTCGAGGACGGCCGGGTGGTGGCCGCCGGCGCCTACGCGGCGCTGGCCGGGCGCCTCGCGCCCGACGCCCACCTCGCCACGCTGCGCGACAAGCTGATCGTGCCCGGCTTCATCGACACGCACATCCACTATCCGCAGACCGACATGATCGCATCGCCGGCGCCGGGGCTGCTGCCCTGGCTGGAGACCTACACCTTCCCGACCGAGCGGCGCTTCGAGGATCCGGAGCATGCGCGCGAGGTGGCGGGCTTCTTCGTCGACCAACTGCTGGCCAGCGGCACCACCACGGCGCTGGTCTACTGCACGGTGCACAAGCAGTCGGCCGATGCCTTCTTCGAGGCCAGCGAGGCGAAGAACCTGCGGATGATCGCCGGCAAGGTGCTGATGGACCGCAATTGCCCGGCATTCCTGCGCGACACCGCGCAATCGGGCCACGACGACAGCGCCGAGCTGATCGCGCGCTGGCACGGGCGCGGCCGCCAGATGTACGCGCTCACGCCGCGCTTCGCGCCGACCTCGACGGTGGAGCAGCTGGAAGCCTGCGCCGAGCTCGCGCGCCGCCATCCCGACGTGTTCGTGCAGAGCCACGTGGCCGAGAACGTCGACGAGGTGAAGTGGGCGGCCGAGCTGTTCCCCGGCCATCGCAGCTACCTCGACATCTACGATCGCCACGGCCTGCTGCGCCCGCGCGCCGTGTACGGCCATTGCATCCACCTCGACGACGAGGACCGGCGCCGCATCGCCGAGACCGGCACGGTGATCGCTCACTGCCCGACCTCGAACTTCTTCCTCGGCAGCGGCCTGTTCGACTTCGACCGCGCCACCGAGCAGCGCGCGTCGCTGTCGCTGGCCACCGACGTGGGCGGCGGCACCTCGTTCTCGATGCTGCAGACCATGAACGAGGCGCACAAGGTGGCGCGGCTGTCGGGTTATCACCTCACGGCCACGCGCATGTTCTGGCTGGCCACGGCCGGCGCCGCGCAGGCGCTCGCGCTGGATAACCAGGTCGGCACCCTGGCGCCGCGCTCGGAAGCCGACTTCGTGGTGCTCGACCCGCGCGCCACGCCGCTGCTGGCGCGCCGCACCGCGCGCGCCGAGACGCTGGAGGAGCTGCTGTTCGCGCTTGCCATGCTCGGCGACGACCGCGCCGTGCACAGCACCTACGCGGCCGGCCGTTGCGTGCACGAGCGCGATGCGGCGCGGCAGGCGGAGGCGGCGCTCGCCTGATGCGGGATCGGACGCCGGCGCAGCCGGCGTTCGCTGAGGAATCCGGATGAAGACAGGGCCCGACGCGACATCTCGCGTCGGGCCCTGCTTTTTGAAGATCGGATTTCGACGATCGGGGTTTGGAGAATCGGGCCGTATCGGCGCCCGGCCGGGCGCCGCCGCGCCGCCTTCCGCCGCGCCGCCTTACTTCGCGGCGGCCGCCGGCGCGGCGCCGGAAGCCGGGGCGGCCGGCACCGCGCGCTCGTTCGAGGCCGGTGCGGCCGGGCCACCGCCGTTGCGGTCCACCGGCAGGCGCACGGTGCGCGTCGAGCCGTTGCCGAGCGGGAAGTCGGCCAGCGCCGAGCGGGCCAGGTAGGGCATCGCCGTCACCAGCGAACCGCCGCCGCCCGAATTGCGCGCGCTGACGTTGTAGACCTCGCGGCCGGTGCCGCGCTCGGTGATGCGGATCGTCAGCGAGCGCTCGTAGACGCGATAGGTCTGGTTCACGTAGCCGGTCGGGAACGGGCCCCAGGGACCGAAGCCGCCCCAGGCGCCGGCGCCGCGCCAGTAAGGGCCGGGCCCGATCCAGGGATCGTAGTAGACCGGCTGCGGCACGTTCACCAGGTCGCCCTTGATGCCGTAGGCGAGCGCCACCAGGTAGCGCGCCTGGGCGGCCGGCACGCGCCGGAACGCGAGCGTCGACAGTTCGTTGGCGACGATGTTCTCGTAGGTCGCCTGCTCCAGACTGTTCTGCTCGTCCTGGTCGCGCGTGAAGGCGTAGGTACGGGTCGCGTCGCTGCCGCTCCAGTCGGAGAAGGCCGTGACCTGGGTGCTCACATAGCTCGCGCAGCCCGACAGCAGCACGACACAGGCGCTCGCGAGCCACAGGGCGGCGCGGAACGTACGATTCGCTTTCATCTGGATCCTCGTGTTCGATGACGCCCGGCGGGCGCACCGCGATCATACGCTGCGCGCCGCCCACCGGGACATCAGGCAGACCCGCCGGCCGGCGGAAAGTTCGGTCCGCGCAACATCCGAACCCTTTGTACAATGCACGCACGCCCCCGTCACGAGCGGGTCGGCGCATTTCCCGGTTTACGAACTCCTACGCCCACGCACGACATGTCCGATACAGCTGCCCAATCCACCGTGATCCGCCGCGCCGACTACACGCCGCCCGCGTTCCTCATCGACAGCGTCGAGCTCGAATTCGACCTGGTGCCCGAGCGCACCGTGGTGCGCAACACCATGCGCGTGCGCCGCAACCCCGACGCCGCGCCCACGCCGCATCTCGAACTGCTCGGCGAATCGCTGGAATTCATCGCCGCGCGCGTGAACGGCCAGCCGGTGGACGCGGTGCGCGCCCACGAGCACGGCCTGACGGTCGAGAACCTGCCGGACGCCTTCGAGCTGTCGATCGACAGCGCCTGCGCGCCGGCCGGCAACACCACGCTGTCGGGCCTCTACGTGTCGAGCGGCAACTTCTTCACGCAGTGCGAGGCGGAAGGCTTTCGCCGCATCACCTATTTCCTCGACCGCCCCGACGTGATGGCGATCTACACGGTCACGCTGCGCGCCGACAAGCGCGCCTACCCGGTGCTGCTGTCCAACGGCAACCTGGTCGATTCGGGCGAGCTGCCCGAGGGCCGTCACTTCGCCAAGTGGGAAGACCCGTTCCGCAAGCCCAGCTACCTGTTCGCGCTGGTGGCGGGCAAGCTGGTCGCGATCGAGGAGACCATCACCGCCGCCTCGGGCGCGAAGAAGCTGCTGCAGGTCTGGGTCGAGCCGCATGACCTCGACAAGACCCGCCACGCGATGGATTCGCTGATCCACTCGATCCACTGGGACGAGCGGCGCTTCGGCCTGGAGCTCGATCTCGACCGCTTCATGATCGTGGCGGTCGGCGATTTCAACATGGGCGCGATGGAGAACAAGGGGCTCAACATCTTCAACACGAAGTACGTGCTGGCCAATCCCGAGACGGCCACCGACGTCGACTTCGCCAATATCGAGGCGGTGGTCGGCCACGAGTACTTCCACAACTGGACCGGCAACCGCGTGACCTGCCGCGACTGGTTCCAGCTGAGCCTGAAGGAAGGCCTGACGGTGTTCCGCGACCAGGAGTTCTCGGCCGACATGTCGGCCGGCGAGGCCGACGACGCCGGCGCGCGCGCGGTCAAGCGCATCGAGGACGTGCGCGTGCTGCGCCAGTTGCAGTTCGCCGAGGACGCGGGCCCGATGGCGCATCCGGTGCGTCCCGAGAGCTATGTCGAGATCAACAACTTCTACACGATGACGGTCTATGAAAAAGGCTCGGAAGTCGTGCGGATGTACCAGACCCTGTTCGGCCGCGACGGCTTCCGGCGCGGCATGGATCTCTACTTCGAGCGCCACGACGGCCAGGCCGTCACCTGCGATGACTTCCGCCACGCGATGGCCGACGCCAACGGCCGCGACCTGGCCCAGTTCGAGCGCTGGTACAGCCAGGCCGGCACGCCGCGCGTGACGGTCAGGACCGCCTACGACGCCGCCGCCGGGCGCTACACGGTGACGCTGCGCCAGGGTTACGGCGAGGCCTCGCCGGCCGCGCGCGAGACCCAGACCGGGCCGCTGCTGATCCCGTTCGCGATCGGCCTGATCGGCCCCGACGGCCAGGACCTGCCGCTGCGCCTGGACGGCGAGGCCGCCGCCGGCGCCACCACGCGCGTGCTGGAGCTGACCGAGACCGAGGCCACGTACACCTTCGTCGACGTGCCGGCCGCGCCGCTGCCCTCGCTGCTGCGCAACTTCTCGGCACCGGTGATCGTCGAGTACGACTATCGCGAGGAGGAGCTCGCCTTCCTGCTGGCCCACGACAGCGATCCGTTCAACCGCTGGGAAGCCGGCCAGCGCCTGGCCACGCGGGCCCTGCTCACGCTCGCCGAGCAAGCCGCCTCGGGCGCCGAACTTGCGCTCGGCGACGCCTTCGTCGAAGCCTTCCGCCGCGTGCTGAGCGACGACACGCTCTCGCCGGCCTTCCGCGAACTGGCGCTGACCCTGCCTTCCGAGGCCTACCTGGCCGACCAGATGCGCGAGGCGAACCCGGCCGCCGTGCACCGCGCGCGCCAGTTCGTGCGCGGCCGCCTGGCCCAGGCGCTGCGCGCCGAATGGCTGGCGATCCACGAGCGCCATCGCACGCCGGGCGAGTACGCGCCGACGCCCGAGGACGCCGGCCATCGCGCGCTGAAGAACCTCGCGCTGGTCTACCTGGCCGAGCTGCCGGAACCCGCCGAGGCGGTGCGCCTTGCCACCGCGCAGTACGAGGGCGCCAACAACATGACCGACCGCGCCGCCGCGCTCGGCGCGCTGCTGTCGGCCTCGGCCGGCTCGGCCGCCGCCGAGGCGCCGGCCCGGCAGGCGCTGGCCGATTTTTATCAACGCTTCGAGAAGGAAGCGCTGGTGATCGACAAGTGGTTCTCGATGCAGGCCACGCGCCGCGGCACGGCCGAGCATCCGACGCTGGACACGGTACGCGAGCTGCTCGCGCATCCGGCCTTCAACCTGAAGAACCCGAACCGCGCGCGCTCGCTGATCTTCGGTTTCTGCGCGGCCAACCCGGCGCAATTCCACGCCGCCGACGGCTCGGGTTATGCGTTCTGGGCCGACCAGGTGCTCGCGCTCGATGCGCTGAACCCGCAGGTGGCCGCGCGCCTGGCGCGTTCCCTGGAGAACTGGCGCCGCTTCACGCCGGCGCTGCGCGAGCGCATGCGCGAGGCGCTCGAGCGCGTGGCGGCAGGCGTCAAGTCGCGCGACGTGCGCGAGATCGTCGAGAAGGCGCTCGCCTGATCCGGCGTCTCTCTCTTCGCCCGCCATGCAGAACGGCCGGGCCGCTCACGCGGTCCGGCCGTTTTTTATCGGGTTGCGCGGCGGGCATGGTCCCGCTGTTGCGTGATCCGCTTCCGTCGCCCGGCAATGGGCCGCGGCGACTCAGCTCGACAAGCATGGCCTGAGCGCCTGCACGGTGCTGCACGCCGCGACGGCGCGAGGCTGCCGGGCGAGCTCTGCGCGGCAAGGCTGACGGGTTTCTCGCGGCCCCCCTTGCCTAGCCGATTTCGCGCATGCCATGCGTTCGACCAGCCCCGCCGCGCATCCCGAGATCGCGCTGCCGTGACATCGACATGACGTCAGCGTGATCGCCGCGATTGCTGCTGCGCCACAAAAAGCCGGGGGCGACACCGGGCGAGGCGGGTAAAATTGCGGCAAACAACGGTTTTCCCGCCTCTCGGAGCTCAGCAATGTCCATTTCCCGACGTACCACGCTGTCGAAATACCTGATCGAGCAGCAGCGTGAGAATCACAACCTCCCCGCCGACCTGCGCCTGTTGATCGAAGTGGTCGCGCGCGCCTGCAAGGCGATCAGCTACCACGTCTCGAAGGGCGCGCTGGGCGAGGCGCTCGGCACGGCCGGCAGCGAGAACGTGCAGGGCGAGGTGCAGAAGAAGCTCGACATCCTCTCCAACGAAATCCTGCTCGACGCCAACGAATGGGGCGGCAACCTCGCCGCGATGGCCTCCGAGGAAATGGAGACCTTCTTCCCGATCCCCGAGAACTACCCGCGCGGCGAATACCTGCTGGTGTTCGATCCGCTCGACGGCTCCTCGAACATCGACGTCAACGTCTCGATCGGCACGATCTTCTCGGTGCTGCGCTGCCCGGACGGCCAGCAGGCCACCGAGCAGTCCTTCCTGCAGCCCGGCACCAAGCAGGTCGCGGCCGGCTACGCGGTGTATGGCCCGCAGACGGTGCTGGTGCTGACCACCGGCAACGGCGTGAACTGCTTCACGCTCGACCGCGAACTCGGCTCCTGGGTGTTGACGCAGAGCAACATGCAGATCCCGGCCGACACGCGCGAATACGCGATCAACGCCTCGAACGCGCGCCACTGGTACGAGCCGGTCAAGCGCTACGTGGACGAGCTGAACGCCGGCAGCGAAGGCCCGCGCGGCGAGAACTTCAACATGCGCTGGATCGCCTCGATGGTGGCCGACGTGCACCGCATCCTGAACCGCGGCGGCATCTTCATGTACCCGGCCGACGCCCGCACGCCGGACCGCCCGGGCAAGCTGCGCCTGATGTACGAGGCGAACCCGATGTCCTTCATCGTCGAGCAGGCGGGCGGCGCCGCGACCACCGGCAGCGAGCGCATCCTCGAGGTCCAGCCGACCGGCCTGCACCAGCGCGTGCCGGTGATCCTCGGCTCGCGCAACGAGGTCGAGCGCGTGACCCGCTACCACCAGGAAGCGACCGCGAAGTAAGCGCTTCGGCACCGCCGGAAGGCTTGCGGCGGTGCCGCAAAAAATCATCCCGGGAGGCCCGCCAGGGCTTCCGTCCCGAAGCGCTCCGACGTAGAATTCGCCGCGTCGTGAGACGCAGGGCCAGATGACCGGCGACGGACATCGCCGGCCCGGGGCGATCAGCGGCCGAGGTGGCGCCGGTGGTTTGGCAGGCAAGGAGACGCGAGTGCAGCAGGATCAAGCACTTAGTCGACGCCAAGGCAGATTTTGAAAATTTTCTCGCCAGACCTCTTGTCAGCCTCGCAGAAATCACCCTATAATTTCACTTCTCTGTTGCCGGTGTAGCTCAGTTGGTAGAGCAGCGCATTCGTAATGCGAAGGTCGTAGGTTCGACTCCTATCTCCGGCACCATCAGAATCAAGCAAAAAGCCCGATCCTTGTGATCGGGCTTTTTGCTTTCCGGCTTCCCCCGTTCTTTCCCGCCCCCCTGCCTTGCGGCCGTCCAGAAAGGCCGCCGAAAGATCGAGAAATATCGTCCGGACCGGCCATTCCGGCCGAAAAAACCTTTGGTAACTCCCTCGCGCGCTGTCTAACATTACTTAACGCTCCTGACCCGTCTATTGCAGTACATTGCGTGGGCAACGGGCCGGAGCCGACAGCCCAGGGCTGTCACCCGCATCTCGGTGCCCGCGGCCGGTTCGTTTCGCAGCAAACAATCCAACAGGAGAGAACCACCATGGCTCATGGCTTGATTATGTGGCTCATCATCGGCGCGATCGCCGGCTGGCTCGCCGGCCTGCTCGTGAAGGGCGGCGGCTTCGGGCTGATCGTCGACATCATCGTCGGCATCGTCGGTGCCGTGATCGGCGGCTGGCTGGCCGGCGTGCTCGGCATCAGCGTCGGCAGCGGCTTCTTCGCCTCGATCATCGTCGCGGTGATCGGCGCCGTCATCCTGCTGTTCATCATCCGGCTGTTCAGGCGCGCATAAACTGCCTGCCTCGCCGCCCGGCGCCCGATCGATCGGCGCGCCGGGCCGGCGCTTCCACCGCCGGCCGCGTACGGCCCGGCCATCCTCCCAGATTCCTCCTCCGCCGACTCCCGATTGCCTCGCCCACCTCCGCGAGCCGAGGGCACGCCGCTTGCGCCCGGCCTCACGCGCGTCGCGTTCGCCCGATCCGGCCTCGGGCCGCAGCGCCTTGCGGCAGCGCGTTTACCCGGAGCTCCGCCTGGCGTGACCAGACGAATTCGATGCGCGCGCATCGAATTCGTCCCTGCAGACCTGGGCCTGGTCCGACAAAATCACGGCGTGTGTGCGGTTTAAGCAACATCGACAAATTGAAACGATTCCCCGCTGGAAAAAATCGAGATAAGCGATCGATAATCGAGTCACCGCAAGGAGATTGATCATGGATGAGAAACCACTTCGCATGCCACCTCCCGAGAAAGTGATGAGCCCGGACCCGGAGCCGGTGGCCGTCGAGTTTCTCGCCGAGTTGCCCGATCATGTGCGCGCGTTCTTCGACGAGCAGCACAAGCTCGGCTCCCCGAAGTAAGGGTCCGTTCGGCATCGTGACGCGTCGCCTCGCGACCGCCTCCTTGCGCCTGCACCGCCTCCCCCTTCGGCACGCCTCGCGCCGCCTCGGCCGACACGGCCGTGAGGGTGCGCTCGCCCTGGCGCGCTGATCTTCGCCTCGCGCCGCTCGCGCGCGACGTCTTCGTTTATCCTCGTATTTTTCCGCTTCGCCCGGCCCACGCCGGCGCTCGTCGATTCCATGATCTCTTCGTTCCGCACGGCCCTCGCCTCCGCCTCGCTTGCCGCCCTGCTCGCCTGCCTGCCGCTGTCGGCCGCCGCCGACGGCGACGACACCCCGCTGACCAACCTGGTCGCCCTCGCCTCGCAGCGCATCGCGCTGGCCGAACCGGTGGCGCAGTGGAAGTGGGCCAACCACAAGCCGATCGAGGACAAGCCGCGCGAGGCCCAGCTGCTCGCCGACGTCGAGCGGCGGGCGGTCGGCGCCGGCATCGACCGCGATTACGCACATGCCTTCTTCGCCGACCAGATCGAGGCGAGCAAGATCATGCAGAACGCGCTGTTCGCGAGCTGGCGCGCCAGTCAGGCGCCCGCGGGCACGCCGCCCGATCTCGCCACCACCACGCGCCCGCAGTTCGACAAGCTCACCCAGTCGATGATCGCCGCGCTCGCGCGCGTCGCGCCGCTGCGCGAGGCGCCCGATTGCCAGGCGCGCGTGGCGCGCAGCATCGCCAACTGGAAAACCTTGACGCGCTATGACTCGCGGCAGTCGCCGGCGCTCGACACGGCGCTCTCGCACGTCTGCTCGGGTGGCGGCGCGAGCGCCGTCGGCTGAAGGACGCGGCCGCCCGGCCGAGGCGGCCGCGGGGCGATGCCGGCCTAATCGTCGAGCGATGCGACGGCCGCCGCGCTCGGCGCCAGGGGCACCGTCGCCAGGCCGCGCGCCAGGTGCGTCTGCAGGATCCGGCACAGGCTGGTGTTGAAGGGATCGTCGCCGGCGGAAGACGCCGCCGCCAGCACCGCGGCCCTCGACAGATCCGGGGTCGTACCGAGATAACGCCAGCGGTCGATCACATGATAGACGGCGCGCTCGCCGCCCTCGACGATCGCGACCGGCCCGTCGAACGGCCAGGGCGTGCCCGCCGAGCTCAAGCCGCGACGGGCGTCGGCGGCCTTGCTGCCCGCCTTGCGATTGAAGGCCGGTGACAGTTCGGCGATCCAGGCCGTCTCCGCCAGCATCGCGCCCAGCTCTCCTCCTGCTTCACGCCATTCGACGCGCCGCACCTGCTCGGCGAGCCGCCGCTCCTTGGCCGAGCGCCGCTCGCCGCCCAGCAACGCGCGCAGGCGGTTGCGCACGCGTACGCTGCGCCCGACGAACAAGGGCGCATCCCCCTCGCCGAACAGCGCGTAGGCACCGAAGCCGGCCGGCGCCCTCTCGAGATCGTCCTCGGTCAGGTCGCCCGTCAGGCGGAAGCGCCGCGTGGTCAGCGCGATCTGTTCGCCGAGCCGCTCGGGCGGCACCAGCAACGGCAGGCGCTGCCAGAACTGCCAGACCAGGTCGGCATCGGCCAGTGCGCGATGGCGCGCATTCGGCACCAGCGCATGCCGCTCGATCAGCGCGTCTAGCCCGTGGCGCGACTCGCGCGGAAACAGCGCGCGCGACAGGCGCACGGTGCAGAGCATGTCGGGATTGAAGGCGAACCCGGCCCGCTCGAACTCCGCGCGCAGGAAACCGCGATCGAAGCTGGCGTTGTGGGCAATGAAGAGCCTGCCCTCGAGCCGCGCGAACAGCTCGGCCGCGATCGAGGCGAACGTGGGCGCGCCACGCACCATCTCGTCGCTGATGCCGGTGAGCTGCTGGATGAAGGCGGGGATCGGCTGCTGGGGATCGATCAGCGAGGTCCAGGTGGACACCCCTTGCGGCCCGACCTCGACCACGCCGATCTCGGTGATCCGATGATCGGCGGCGGATCCGCCGGTCGTTTCGAGATCGACGAAGGCGAGCGGGCCGTCGATGGCGGGGTATGACGAGGACGAATCGAGCATGTCTGCGGAAAACGATACCGGGTGGAAGAAGCGCGAGCACGCGCACGGTGTCGATTCTACCCGCCAAAAACAAAGCCCCCGCCAAGGGCGGGGGCTCGATATCGGATCGACCTGAGAATCAACTGCCGGGAATACCGGGTTAACCCGTCAGGGGATAACCCGAATCAGACAGCCTGGATATTGGCAGCCTGCTTGCCCTTCGGGCCGGTCTTGACGTCGAACGAAACGCGTTGGTTTTCCTTCAGCGTCTTGAAGCCGTCCATCTTGATTTCCGAGAAGTGCGCGAACAGATCCTCGCCACCGTTGTCGGACGTGATAAAGCCAAAGCCCTTAGCATCGTTAAACCATTTCACGATACCGGTATCCATATTCCTGATTCCCCAAACGATTTTAAATAAAACGAGCAACCCGTGAGTGCCGTCACCGAAAGCCCCGGCCCCGCCAAACCTTGTGGACAATGAGCAGTAAGCACCGCAGACTTCGTGGTGCTTTTATAAATGGGACGATCCAGGCTCGTCAAGAAAATTCTTCACATCTTCTTATTCGGCTTGACGTCGATCCGGATGGAAACGATACACCCCCGGCAAAATGCACCAATTAGCCGATGAAAACCTGTCATTATTACTAGGAAAACACAGGCCCATTAACAAAAAAGAAAAAATACCGAAGCAGTAAAAAATCCATGGCTTGGTATTTTTCCGGGTTGTTGCATTCATTCTGTTTTGCGAAGCTGAGGATGCCATGGAAGTACAGGGGGTGAATATGTTGCTCGACCAAATGAAACGACTGGTACATCGACTCGGCATGCTGCGACGTCATAAAACAATCACTCCGGCAGCGGCCTCGGCTCAGGCATTCGGCGTCGAATTCGATACGACCTGGCACGGCGACCATTGGCAGAACCTGCTCGCCTCGCCGCTCGATGCGCGTCACTACGTGATGGAAGATTGGGCCCAGCCGCTGTCGATGCCGCAGGACGACATCCGCGACACGAGTTCGCCGAAGCGGCGCCGCCACTGAGCCACGCCTCGCCAGGATCCGGACGAAAAAAAGCGCGACCGGAAAGTCGCGCTGACAAAGGTTTGGAGATCTTTTCCGTCAACGAAAAAGTCTGCTTCGGAAAGCAGAAACCTCAGTATAGCGATTGCATCGCGCGCCATTATCGGTGGTCTTCACAAACCTCTATTGTCGAAGCCTCAACAATCATCAGCGCCGATGATTGCCTCCACGTCCCTCCCTCATTCTGTCTCCATCGCGCAACGTAAAAATCGCTTCGCGTTCCTCACCGTTTTCCCGCAACGGCCGCTGAGCCTTGCCTGACAACGGTTTGCGGACGACCCCCGATAATTTCCCAAACTTAAATTCATTATTGCTTAAAGTGCAATCGACGTGAGCCGGCCGCTCGCTCGACACTGCGCTCGGGTTTGGAGATTTGCGGCGCCCTGTGGCGCCACCCTTGACATGTGCCACGCCGCCGCCTCCGGTGATGGTCACTATCTCGATGAATCAGGGGGAGCCTGCTCCTCTATCTGATGGAGACGAATCAATGAAAAAGACTCTGATCGCAGCGGCGCTCACCGGCGTCTTCGCGACCGCCGCCCATGCGCAAAGCAGCGTGACCCTGTACGGCCTGATCGACGCCGGCATCACCTATACCAACAACCAGGGCGGCCACAGCTCCTGGTCGGAAACCAGCGGCTCGGTCAACGGCAGCCGGTGGGGCCTGCGCGGCAACGAGGATCTCGGCGGCGGCCTGAAGGCTATCTTCGTGTTGGAAAACGGCTTCGGCATCAATAACGGCACGCTCAAGCAGAACGGCCGCGAGTTCGGCCGCCAGGCCTTCGTCGGCCTGGGCCACACGCAGTTCGGCTCGGTCACGCTCGGCCGCCAGTACGACAGCGTGGTGGACTTCATCGGGCCGCTGTCGCTGACCGGCACGCAGTACGGCGGCACGCAGTTCGCCCACCCGTTCGACAACGACAACCTGAACAACTCGTTCCGCGTCAACAACTCGGTCAAGTACACCAGCGTCAACTGGAACGGCCTGAAGTTCGGCGGCTTGTACGGGTTCTCGAACAGCAGCCAGTTCTCGAACAACCGCGTGTTCAGCGGCGGCGTGTCGTACAGCTACCTGGGCTTCAACCTGGCAGCCGGCTACATGCAGTTGAACAACGACATCAACGGCCTGACCGCGCCGGCGGTGTCGAACGCGGCCGGCGCCGTCGCCGGCGACAACACCTTCGTCGGCAAGCGTCAGCGCGTGTTCGGTGGCGGCCTGACCTATACCTTCGGTCCGGCCACGGCGGGCTTCGTGTTCACGCAGACGCGCGTGAATCGCGCGCTCGGCATCGGCGGCGGCGCTTCGGGTACCTCGGCCGGCATCACGCTGGACGGCACCTTCGCCCGCTTCAACAACTACGAAGTGAATGCGCGTTACGCGCTGACGCCGGCGCTGTCGGTGGCGGGTTCGTGGACCTACACGGCCGGCTTCCTCGACGGCCGTCATCCGGGCTGGAACCAGTTCAACCTGCAGACCTCGTACGCGCTGTCCAAGCGCACCGACGTGTACCTGCAGGGCGAATACCAGCACGTCAGCACCGATGGCCTGGCGCTGGGCGCCTACGTCAACGGCCTGGGCGGCGCTTCGTCGACCAACAAGCAGATCGCCGTCACGGCCGGCCTGCGCCACCGCTTCTGATACGAAGCGGCTCCGCAATTACAAAAGCGCCCCGCGGGGCGCTTTTGTTTTTGCATGCCGCAGGAGGCTCGATGCCAAGCCGAACGCGGTTCAGGCAGCCGGCGCCGGGTAGCGCACGTCGAGCACGTCGATCGGCTGCGGGCCGGCCGGCGTCATCAGCGTGACGGTGTCGCCGATACGCGCCTTCAGCAGCGCCCGCGCGATCGGCGAAACCCAGCTGACGTGGCCGTGATCGAGGTCGACCTCGTCGACGCCGACGATCGTGATGGTGTGATCCTCGCCGTCCTCGGTGGCGTAGTCGACGGTCGCGCCGAAGAACACCTGGTCGGCGCTCTCCTGCCGGCTCGCGTCGACCACCTCGGCGAGATCCAGCCGCTTGGTCAGGAAGCGGATGCGGCGGTCGATCTCGCGCAGCCGCCGCTTGCCGTAGATGTAGTCGCCGTTCTCGGAACGGTCACCGTTGGACGCAGCCCAGGACACCAGCTTGACGACCTCGGGACGCTCCTCGTCGATCAGGTGCAGCAGCTCGTCGCGCAACCGCTTGTGGCCGGCCGGCGTGATGTAGTTCTTCGCGCCGGCGGGGATGGCCGGCTGCGCGTGGTCGAGATCGTCGTCATCGCCGTCCGACTCCTTAACAAACGCCTTGTTCATGCTGTTTCCGACTCGGCTCCGGGCCTGCGTAAGGGAATATCCAAGAGTACACGAAAGGGACATAAAACCCGCTCGCGAAGAAATTGTGACGAATCCCTTCCCTTTCCCCAAAATCCTTGCTATATTCTCACTCCTGCGTGCGGCTGTAGCTCAGTTGGATAGAGTACTTGGCTACGAACCAAGGGGTCGTGGGTTCGAATCCTGCCAGCCGCGCCACCTTTTCAAACGAGCAATCCCATGGGGTTGCCCGGCAGTAACAAAGCAGTACCGTTTTGCGTGCGGCTGTAGCTCAGTTGGATAGAGTACTTGGCTACGAACCAAGGGGTCGTGGGTTCGAATCCTGCCAGCCGCGCCATCTTTGAAGGGCCTTCCTCCGGGAAGGCCCTTTTGTTTTCCGGACCGCCTTTCCGTATCCCCCGCCTTCGGCTCCGAGCAATAAAAAAGCGGCACGACGTCGATACGTGGTGCCGCCCTTGCCTCGCGATCGCGCGCCACGCGCGGCGCGCCTGCCTCAGTAATCCTGCCGCTCGCGATCGATCCGCATGCCACCGTCATGGCGCGTATGCGCCGTGTCGTCGCTCGAACGCTCTCGCATGATCCGCATCACGTCGGGATTGGTCCGCACGCGCCGCATCACGTTGGCGAGATGGACGCGGTCGCTGACCTGGATCACGAAGCGCAGGACCGTCGATTCGTGCGACAGATCCTCGTCCATCGCGATATGGACGATGTTCGCGTCGGCCGAGGTGATGTCGGCCGCGACGCGCGCGAAGATGCCCTTGGTGTTCTTGACCAGCACCTTGACCGTCACGTCGAACAGGCGGCCCGGCTGGGGCGCCCAGGCGACGTCGATCCAGCGGCCCGGATCGCGGCGATGGATGCGCTGCGCGACCCGGCAATCGGTGGTATGGATCGCCATGCCCAGGCCGATGCCGATATAACCCATGATGCTGTCGCCGGGAATCGGCCGGCAGCAGGCCGACAACTGCACCGACATGCCCTCGGTGCCGGTGATCGCCACCGGCGGCGCGTGATGGACCGGGCGATCGCCGCGCGCGAGTTCGTCGTCGGCATCGCGCCCGCTCATCAGCACCTCGATGCGCTTGGCCATCACCTGGGGCACGCGACGGCCCAGGCCGATGTCCGCGAAGATCTCCTGGCGGCTCTTGTTGCCGGTCCACTGCACCAGCTTGTCCCAGACGTCCGGCTCGATCTCGGCCAGCGACAGGCCATAACCCTTCAGGCTCTGGTCGACCAGGCGCTCGCCGAGCTGCACCGACTCGTTCAGGCGCATCGTCTTCAGGTAATGGCGGATCGCCGAGCGTGCCTTGCCGGTGCGCACGAAGCCGAGCCAGACCGGGTTCGGCTTCGAGTACGGCGCCGTGATCACCTCGACGATATCGCCGCTCTTGAGCTCGGTGCGCAGCGGCAGCAGCTCGTTGTTGATCTTCACGGCCACGCACTGGTTGCCGAGGTCGCTGTGCACCGAATAGGCGAAGTCGAGCGCGGTGGCACCGCGCGGCAGCGCCATGATCTTCGACTTCGGCGTGAACACGTAGACCGCGTCCGGGAAGAGGTCGATCTTGACGTGCTCGAGGAACTCGCTCGAATCGCCCGCCTCGCTCTGGATGTCGAGCAGCGACTTGAGCCACTGGTGCGCGCGCATCTGCACGTCGTTGAGATCGGCGCCGCCGTTCTTGTAGAGCCAGTGCGCGGCCACGCCGGCCTCGGCGATCTCGTGCATCTTGCGGGTGCGGACCTGGAACTCGATCGGCGCGCCGAACGGACCGACCACCGTCGTGTGCAGCGACTGGTAGCCGTTCATCTTCGGGATCGCGATGTAGTCCTTGAACTTGCCCGGCACCGGCTTGTAGAGCGCATGCAGCGCGCCGATGCAGGTGTAGCACTCGAGCGCATGCTCGACCACCACGCGAAAGCCATAGACGTCGAGCACCTGCGAGAACGACAACTGCTTGTCGCGCATCTTGCGGTAGATGCTGTAGATCGTCTTCTCGCGACCCATGATCTCCGCTTCGAGCTTCGCCTCGCCCACCGCGCGCTGCGCCGACTCGAGGATCTTGCCGATCACCTCGCGGCGATTGCCGCGCGCGGCCTTCACGGCCTTCTCGAGCGTCGCGTAGCGATGCGGATTGAAGTTCGCGAAGCTCATGTCCTGCAGCTCGCGATAGGTATTGTTCAGACCAAGGCGGTGCGCGATCGGCGCATAGATGTCGAGCGTCTCGCGCGCCACGCGGCGGCGCTTTTCCATCGGCACCGCGCCGAGCGTGCGCATGTTGTGGAGCCGGTCGGCCAGCTTCACGAGGATCACGCGCACGTCGCGCGCCATCGCCAGCAGCATCTTGCGGAAATTCTCCGCCTGCGCTTCCTCGCGGCTGCGGAACTCCATCTTGTCGAGCTTGGAGAGCCCGTCGACCAGCTCGGCGACCTTCGGGCCGAAGCGCTCGGCCAGCTCGCTCTTCATCACGCCCTGGTCTTCCATCACGTCGTGCAGCAGCGCGGCCATCACGGCCTGGGCGTCGAGCTTCCAGCCGGCGCAGATTTCCGCGACGGCGACGGGATGGGTGATATAGGGTTCGCCGCTCTGGCGATATTGACCGAGGTGGGCTTCGTCACTGAAGTGGAACGCCGCCTTCACCTCCTTGATTTCCTCCGGAGGAAGGTACTCGGCAAGCGCGGCCGTCAGCTTCGCGATCGAAACGACGCCGTGCTTGCGAGGTTGCTCCGGGGTAGCGGTCGGCCCGAACAGATGGCGAAACGATTGTTCGAGGACCGCATCGATGTACTGCCGCGCCGGCGAGTTCGCCGTCGCTTCGGTGGCGTCCGCCCCTTCGGTCGGGCCGGCTTCCGCGGAGGCGGACGATGGTGTGTTGCTCATGTTCGCCTCCTTGGGTTGGCACGTCGGTTGAGCGGACTACATGGCTGAAGGATCGAGTGTGCCTTAAACAGGCACTTTCTTCAGCATCTCGATGCCGACCTGGCCCGCCGCGATCTCGCGCAGCGCAACCACGGTGGGCTTGTCGCGGCTTTCGATCTTCGGCGTATGGCCTTGCGCGAGCTGCCGCGCGCGGTAGGTGGCGGCGAGCGCCAGTTCGAAGCGATTCGGGATTTGCTTCAGGCAGTCTTCGACGGTAATGCGAGCCATGTTGGGTGTTCCTTCTGAATATGTTGCGTATTCTACCTTATGTCCCTCGTGCGCCGCCTTCAGTCGGCGTGCGGGAGATGGATGCCGAGCTCGATGAAAAGCTCGGTGTGCCGCGCGTATTGCGAGGCCACGCGCAGACGCGTGGCCGCCACGATGCGTTGCAGCTCGGACAGCGCCGTGTCGAAGTGCTCGTTGATCACCACGTATTCGGCTTCCGAGGCGTGCGCGATCTCGCTGCCGGCGGCCAGCAGGCGCCGCGTGATCACGTTCGGCTCGTCCTGGCCGCGCTTTTTCAATCGCTCCTCGAGCGCCGCCAGCGAGGGCGGCAGGATGAAGATGCCGACCGCGTTGCGGAACTGCTTCTTGACCTGCTGCGCGCCCTGCCAGTCGATCTCGAGCAGCACGTCGCGACCGCTTTGCATCTGCTCCTCGATCCACACGCGCGAGGTCCCGTAGTAGTTGCCGTGCACCTCGGCGCTTTCCAGGAATTCGTGACGCGCGTGGCGCGCGCGGAAATCCTCGACGCTGGTGAAGTGGTAGTGCTCGCCGTCCTGCTCGCCCGGACGCGGCTTGCGCGTGGTGTACGAGATCGACAGGCAGATCTCGCTGTCCTTGGCGAGCAGCGCGTTCACCAGGGTCGACTTGCCCGCGCCCGAGGGCGCCACCACCATGAACAGGTTGCCGGGATACGCGCCGGCATGCAGCGCATGCGCGTCTCGGTTCGATTCGATCATCTTGCTTACTCCAGGTTTTGCACTTGCTCGCGCATCTGCTCGATCAGCAGCTTCAGCGCCATCGAGGCGTCGGCCAGTTCCTTGGCCGCCGCCTTCGAGCCGAGCGTGTTCGCTTCGCGATTCAGTTCCTGCATCATGAAGTCGAGGCGCTTGCCGACGCGGCCGCCCTTCTCGATCACATGGCGCGTTTCGTTCAGGTGCGCGGTGAGGCGCGACAGCTCCTCGGCGATGTCGATGCGGATCCCGTACATGGTCACTTCCTGGCGGATCCGTTCGGCCGCTTCCTCGCGCGTGACCACCGTCTGCCCGCCTTCGGGCGCGGCCAGGCCGAGCGCTTCCTGCAGGCGCTCGACGATCTTCTGCTGATGCCTGGCGATCAGCTCCGGGACCAGCGGCGTGATGCGCGCGACGATCGCCTCCATCTCGGTGACGTTGCCGAGCAGCATGGTGGCCAGTTGCGCGCCCTCGCGCTGGCGCACCACCACCAGCTCGCCGGTCGCTTCCTTGCCGCAGGCCAGCACCGCCTCGCGCAGCGCCTCGGCCGACACGCCGCTCTCGGCCAGCACGCCGGGCCAGCGCAGGATCTCGCCGGTGCGCAGGCGCTCCGAATCCGGGAACGACTCCAGCACCGCGCGCTCGAGCTCGGCGAGCTGGTCGAGCGCCGCGCGATTGAGCGCGCCGGCCTGGCTCATCTGCTCGCTGCGCTGCAGGTTGATGCGCACGTCGACCTTGCCGCGCGAGAGCTTGTTCATCAGCATCTCGCGCAGGGCCGGTTCGCACACGCGCACGTCGTCGGGCATGCGGAAATTCAGGTCGAGAAAACGCGAATTCACCGTGCGCATTTCGACCGACACGCTGGTGGCGCCGTTGCCCGAGTTGGCCACGAGTTCGCGCGTCGCGCTCGCATAGCCCGTCATGCTGTAGATCATGGTTGGTCTCGCCGGTGAGGGGGCCGGTATGGCCCGGAAATCCAGGAGCGCCCGGTGCTCACGAGGCACGGGGCGCGAAACCGGCATTATCCCATTTTTGGCGATACCCTCTCCCGGCTGGGCAATCGGCTCGCGCGTGCCCGACGAGGGGCGCTTTGCGACGATCGATTCCGGTGCTGCCCGGCCGTTCATGAAAGCGCGCAGCGCGGCGGAAACCAGGCCTTGGCCAGCGGCTTGCCGAGCGACGGCCGGTGCGCGGACGGCATGCGCGGTAAAATCGCGGTTTCCCTCCGAATGCCCCACTTCCCCATGACGAATTCCTCCTCCCGCCCGAGCGGCCGCCCTGCGGATCAACTGCGTGAGGTGCGCCTGACGCGCCATTACACCAAGCACGCCGAAGGCTCGGTGCTGGTCGAGTTCGGCGACACCAAGGTGATCTGCACGGCCAGCGTGGTCGAGCGCGTGCCCGAGTTCCTGCGCGATCGCGGCCAGGGCTGGCTGACGGCCGAATACGGGATGCTGCCGCGCGCCACCCACACCCGCAGCGACCGCGAGGCCGCGCGCGGCAAGCAGACCGGCCGCACCCAGGAGATCCAGCGCCTGATCGGCCGCGCGCTGCGCGCGGTGGTCGACCTGGAGCAGCTCGGCGCGCGCACCATCCACATCGACTGCGACGTGATCCAGGCCGACGGCGGCACGCGCACGGCCAGCATCACCGGCGCCTTCGTGGCGGTGCAGGACGCCGTCGCCAAGCTGATCGCCGCGGGCAAGCTGGCGAGCTCGCCGATCACCGATTCGGTGGCCGCGATCTCGGTGGGCGTCTACCAGGGCACACCGGTGCTCGACCTCGACTACGCCGAGGATTCGCGCTGCGATACCGACATGAACGTGGTGATGACCGGCAAGGGCGGCCTGGTCGAGGTGCAGGGCACGGCCGAGGGCGTGCCGTTCACGCGCGACGAGATGAACGCGCTGCTCGATCTCGCGCAGAAGGGGATCGGCGAACTGATCGCGCTGCAGAAAGCGGCGCTGGGCGACTGACATGAGCATCGCCAAGGATCCGTCGCACGGCCTCTCGCGCATCGTGCTGGCCTCGAACAACGCCGGCAAGCTGCGCGAATTCGCGGCCTTGTTCGAGACGGTCGGCATCGAGATCATTCCGCAGGGCAAGCTGGACGTGTCCGAGGCGGAAGAGCCTTATCCGACCTTCATCGAGAACGCGCTGACCAAGGCGCGCCACGCCTCGCGCGCCACGGGCCTGCCCGCCATCGCCGACGATTCGGGGCTCTGCGTGCGCGCACTGCGTGGCGCGCCCGGCGTGCATTCGGCGCGCTACGCGCAGCTCGCCGGGCTGGAGAAGAGCGACGCGGCGAACAATGCGCACCTGGTGGCGCAACTGCGCGGGACCGACGATCGTCGCGCCTACTACTACTGCGTGCTGGCACTGGTTCGGCATCCCGACGATCCCGAGCCGCTGTTTGCGGAAGGGCGCTGGCATGGCGAGGTGGTCGACACGCCGCGCGGCGAGCACGGCTTCGGCTACGACCCGCATTTCCTGCTGCCCGCGCTGGGCGCCACCGTCGCCGAGCTCGAGCCGGCCGTCAAGAACGGCATCAGCCATCGCGCGATCGCCCTGCGCGCGCTGCTGGCCCGCCTCGGAGAATCAGCGTGAGCCAGGCCGCCGAAACCGGCCAGCGCATCGTCGCCACCTTCGCCTCGCCGGGCAAGGTGCGCCTGAGCGCGTTGCCGCCGCTGGCGCTCTACGTGCATTTCCCGTGGTGCGTGCGCAAGTGCCCCTATTGCGATTTCAACTCGCACGAATGGAAGGGCGAGCGCTTCCCCGAGGAGGCCTATCTCGACGCGCTGCGCGCCGATCTCGAGCAGGCGCTGCCCTTCGTCTGGGGCCGCCAGGTGCATACCATCTTCATCGGCGGCGGCACGCCCAGCCTGCTTTCGGCGGCCGGGCTCGACCGCCTGCTGTCCGACGTGCGCGCCCTGCTGCCGCTCGATGCCGACGCCGAGATCACGCTCGAGGCGAATCCCGGCACCTTCGAGGCGGCCAAGTTCGCGCAGTTCCGCGCCAGCGGCGTGAACCGCCTGTCGATCGGCATCCAGAGCTTCAACGAGGCGCACCTGAAGGCGCTGGGCCGCATCCACGACACCGCGCAGGCGCGCGCGGCGGTGGAAATCGCCGCCAGCACCTTCGACAACTTCAATCTCGACCTGATGTTCGCGCTGCCGAAGCAGACCCTCGCGCAATGCCAGGCCGACATCGAGACCGCGCTGTCTTATGCGCCGCCGCATCTGTCGCTCTACCACCTCACGCTCGAGCCGAACACGCTGTTCGCGAAGTTCCCGCCGGCCGTGCCCGACGACGACGCCTCGGCCGACATGCAGGAATGGATCCAGGAGCGCACCGCGCAGGCCGGCTACGGGCGTTACGAGGTGTCGGCCTATGCGCGGCCGAACCGGCAGTGCAAGCACAACCTCAACTACTGGCGCTTCGGCGACTACCTCGGCATCGGCGCGGGCGCGCATACCAAGCTTTCGTTCCCGAACCGGATCCTGCGGCAGGCGCGCTACAAGCATCCCGCCACCTACATGGAGCAGGCGATGGCCGGCACGCCGGTGCAGGAGGAGCGCGAGGTCGGACCGCGCGACCTGCCCTTCGAGTTCATGCTGAACACGCTGCGGCTGGCCGAGGGGTTCCCGGTGGCCAGCTATGCCGAGCGCACGGGGCTGCCGCTGTCGACCATCGAACCGGCACTGGCCGAGGCCGAACGGCGCGGGCTGATCGCACGCGACTACGAACGCATCGCGCCGACGCCGCTGGGCCAGCGCTTCCTCAACGACCTGCAGGAGCTGTTCCTGCGCGACGCCGACGACGCGGCGGACTGAGCCTGCAGGCCAACCACGCAGGATGCGCACGATGCCGCCCCAAAGCTGGGGACGGCAGCGGCATTTCGGTTACAATGCCGGCCGTGGAAGCGTGGCCGAGTGGTTTAAGGCACCGGTCTTGAAAACCGGCGACGGGCAACCGTCCGTGAGTTCGAATCTCACCGCTTCCGCCAGGAATGCCCGCTCAGCCTGATGGAGCAAGGATGAAAATTCTTGCTGTGGCTCCCGCCCATATGGCAACACGCGCTTTGTGCAGCGCGATTCCCCTTCCTCGAAACGAAAATCGTATTTCTGCCCCTCGAGGCACGAAATGTCGGGGTTCATACCGCCTCGGCCGCGCTATTCCCGCCTTTTGCCGGCAATCTGTTCGAATTGTTCGCTGACCGGCAATCTCAAAGACACTTTTACACCTCGAATAATTTGTCGCGGAGCAGTTGCCGTTGTCGGGCTAGACATCCCTATCGACGGTGCTACAGTGCGTTGTCCGAGCGGCAGTCGCGGATTGACCACTACGTTTGAGAGGACGACAGATGGCAAACGAAAACATGCGGTTAAGCCAGGCAGGCTGGGCAGCGCTACGCCAGCGCGAGAACGCGATCATGGCCTACTACAACGATCAGGCTAACAATTGCACCTACGGCGTCGGCACGCTGGTTCACGCAGGACCATGCACGCCGCAAGAGCTGGCGCGCCCCGTGTCGGCCGCACAGGTCAACGCGCAACTGACGGCTCGGGTCAGCACTGCGGAGGCGGCCGTGCGGCGCGCGGTATCGAATCGAAACTTGACCCAGGCACAGTTCGACGAACTGGTCAGTTACACATACAACGCCGGCAATACCGGCGCACAGACGGCTCTCAGGGCCGCGAATCAGAGCAACGACGCGGGCGTAGTCTCATCCATCAACCAGCGCGTATATATCCATCCACGCGATGCACAGGGTCGCCGGCTCGCTCCGGTCCGATCGCGCGGGCTCGTGAATCGCCGGCGCCTCGAATCGGCGCCGTTCGCGCAGCAGCCCGCCGCGGCACAACCGCAACAGAGAACGCGATGAAAAGCCCTGTTGTTCTCCTCGCCCTGTTCGTCGCGACGAATGCGTTCGCCGAGCCGTCGCCGGCCGACGAGATCGCGGCACGCAGCGGGTTGCCGGCAAGCCAGGTCCAGGCACTCCTGCAGGACTGCGACTCGAACCAGACCAGCATGAATTTTTGCGCCTGGCGCGACCAGATCGTCGCGGAACGTGAGCTGCAGCAGGTCGTCGATCAGCGCATCAGCGAGCATCCCGATCGGAAATCGGCCCTCGAGTCGAAAATCGCGAAGTGGAAGAAGGCCCGCGACGCCTCATGTGACAAGTCCGCCCGCAAGGAATGGAGCGACGGCTCGATGCTGCCGGCCGCGCGGGCCACTTGCGCGACGGCGGCCACCAGGGCGATGGCCGAAAAACTGGCCAAGAAACCGGCTCACGGGCCGTCCTAGCTGGATTGCCGATGGCGCTCGCCATCGGCACGGGATCGTTTATCCCGATGTTTTCCGGGCGGGCAAGGCCTATGCTCAAGAAGATCCGATTGCTCCTCCCGCCGAGCCATCCGCCATGTCCACCCTGCTCCCTCCCGCCTCGCCCGGCAGCATCGCCCGCCTCAGCGGCAGGATCGCCGCGCTCGCTGGCGCCCTGCTGCTGGCCGCCTGCACCGTCACCCTGCCGCAGCGCGCCCTGGTGCTCTCGCCGGGGCCGGCCGCCGGCGCCGCGACCCAGGCCCAGTACCGCGACGCGGTCGCCCAGCGGATCCTGGACGCCAACGCCGCGCGCGTGCTGCACGGCACGCCGCAGGCGATGCTGCGCTCGCTGGTCGTCGTGTCCTTCACCGTCGATCGCGACGGGCGGCTCGCGCAGTCCTCGGTCTACCGCAGCAACGGCGACGACGACGCCGAGGCCATCGCCCTGCAGTCGCTGCGCCGAGCCGCCCCGCTGCCGCGCCCTCCCGCCGGCCTGCTGAACGGCCGCGGCCAGGTGGAGATGATGGAAAGCTGGCTGTTCAACGACAACGGCCAGTTCCAGCTCCGCACCCGCGCGCAGCAGCAGGCGCAGACCATCGAGTGAAACGCGTGCCGACCGCACGCGCTTGCCAGCGCGGATTGCTTCGGTCTGCCAAGCGCGGCCAGCGCTGCGGCAACGCGCTGCCCGGCCAGGACGCGCGTGCTTCGGATCCACGCACGACGCAGCGCCGGCGGCCGAAACGCCGTCCAGCCGCTTGCTATAATCGCGGCCAACCCGCCCCGTCCTTCTTCAGGACACCTCGCCACGGCCCGCCTACCCGGCCGGTCCGACGCGCGAGCCAGACAGGCCTGCGCTCGCGCGACGCGCGCGACCCGCCCTAGACATCGCCGGCGCCACGAGCCGGCGCCCGCGCCGCCGGATGCCCCGGCGCGGTAGGAACCCCAACCCGAATCGATTTTCCGTCCGGCACGCCGCTGGCGCCGTTCGAACCCGCACCACGGAACCAACATGTCCTCTACCTCACCGGCCGTCAGCGACGCGTCGAATGGCGCGAGCCCCGTCAGCCAGCGCCGCATCGTGTTCGCCAGCTTCATCGGCACCGCGATCGAGTTCTACGACTTCTACGTCTACGCCACCGCCGCCGCGCTCGTGATCGGCCCGGTGTTCTTCCCGCACGGCTCGGCCACCGCGCAGGCGCTGTCGGCCTTCGTCACCTTCGGCATCGCCTTCATCGCGCGCCCGATCGGCTCCTTCCTGTTCGGCCATTTCGGCGACCGCTTCGGCCGCAAGTCGACCCTGGTCGCCTCGCTGCTGGTGATGGGCGTCTCGACCACCGCGATCGGCTTCGTGCCTGCCTACGATTCGATCGGCGCGCTGGCCCCGGTGCTGCTCTGCGTGCTGCGCTTCGGCCAGGGCATCGGCCTGGGCGGCGAATGGGGCGGCGCGGCGCTGCTCGCCACCGAGCACGCGCCGGCCGGCAAGCGCGGCTGGTTCGGCATGTTCCCGCAACTGGGCCCCTCGATCGGCTTCCTGATGTCGAACGGCCTGTTCTTCGCGCTCGCGATCGGCCTGTCCGACGATCAGTTCCGCAACTGGGGCTGGCGCGTACCGTTCCTGGTCAGCGCGGCACTGGTGGCGGTCGGCCTCTACGTGCGCCTGAAGATCGCAGAGACGCCCGCCTTCCAGGCCGCGATCGAGCGCAACGAGCGCGTGCGCGTGCCGGTGGTCACCCTCCTCACGCAGCACTGGGCGCCCACCCTGCTCGGCGCGCTGTCGATGGTGGTCTGCTACACGCTGTTCTACATCTCGACGGTGTTCTCGCTGTCCTACGGCGTCGGCACCCTGCATATCGCGCGCCCCGACTTCCTCGGCCTGCTCTGCATCGCCGTGGTGTTCATGGCGATCGCCACGCCGATCTCGGCCTGGGCGGCAGACCGCTACGGCCGCAAGCCGGTATTGATCGTCGGCGGGCTGCTGGCCCTGCTGTCGGGCTTCACGATGGCCCCGCTGCTCGGCAGCGGTTCGATGCCGCTGGTGGCGCTCTACCTGATCATCGAGCTGTTCCTGATGGGCGTGACCTTCGCGCCAATGGGCGCGCTGCTGCCCGAGCTGTTCCCGACCAACGTCCGCTACACGGGCGCCGGTGTCGCCTACAACCTCGGCGGCATCCTCGGTGCCTCGATCGCACCGTACATCGCGCAACTTCTGGCCGCGCGCGGCGGCCTGTCGTGGGTCGGCGGCTACGTGTCGGTGGCCGCGGCGATCAGCGTGATCGGCGTGCTGCTGATGCGCGAGACGCGCGATACGCGACTGATGTAAGCCGGGCACGGGCGCGCCGCCTTCGGGCGGGCCTCGCCGCGCCGCGCTTCCAGCGACGTCCACGGCGCTTGCCGCCCGCCCTGGGCCCGGCGGAATTGCCTGCCACCGCCCGGCTTTCGATTCGCCGACAGCGTGCCGGCGCCCCCTTCGAGCCGGTACCCTGTGGATTCCCCCCGGCTGCGCCTGCCGGCGACCTCCGTATAATTCCCCCTTTGCCCCACCCGCAGCCATGTCGCGAACCACCGCCTTCCTCCATACCCTGCCGCGCCGCTCCCTGCGGCTGTGGCGCCTGTACGGTGTGTTCTGGCTCGGGGCGATCGTGGTCGGCATCGTGGCCGTGCTCTATGCGCGCCTGATCGACTGGGGCTACAACACCTTCCGCTCGCTGCAGCACGAGCACGCCTGGCTGCCGCTGATCCTCACGCCGGCGGTGGCGGCCGCCTCGGTCTGGTTGACGCGCCGCTTCTTCCGCGGCGCCGAGGGCAGCGGCATCCCGCAGGTGATCGCCACCCTGCAGGCCAGCCCCGCCGCCTTCGGCTCGCGCCTGCTCACGCTGCGCATCCTGTTCGGCAAGGTGCTGATCTCGCTGCTCGGCATCCTGGGCGGCTTCACCATCGGCCGCGAGGGGCCGACCGTGCAGATCGGCGCCGCGCTGATGTTCAACCTGCGCCGCTTCTACCCGCGCTCGAACGCCCTGATCGAACGCCAACTGGTGCTGGCCGGCGCCGCGGCCGGGCTGTCGGCCGCCTTCAACACGCCGCTGGCCGGCATCGTGTTCGCCATCGAGGAGCTCACGCGCAGCTTCTCCGCGCGCGCCAGCGGCGTGCTGATCACGGCCATCATCATCGCCGGCGTGATCGCGCTCGGCATGAACGGCAACTACACCTATTTCGGCACCATCGACGCCGGCACGCAGTTCTCGCGCCTGGTCGCGCTCGCCGTGCTGGCCACCGCCGTGCTCACCGGCATCGCCGGCGGCCTGTTCGTCTGGCTGCTGCTGAACACCGGGCGCTGGCTGCCCGCCCGCCTGCTGGCGATGTACCGTGGCCGGCCCGTGATGTTCGCGGCGCTGTGCGGGCTGGTGATCGCGGTGGTGGGCCTGCTGTCCGGCGGCACCACCTTCGGCAGCGGCTACGCCGAGGCGCGCGGCCTGCTCGACGGCCACAGCCAGCTCTCGCTGTTCTACCCGGTCACCAAGATGATCTCGATGGTCGCGTCCTACCTGCCCGGCATCCCCGGGGGGATCTTCGCGCCCTCGCTGTCGATCGGCGCCGGCTTCGGCAACCTGCTGCACCTGGTGTTCGGCGACATGCCGCTGGCGCTGCTGATCGCGCTGGCGATGGTCGGCTACCTGGCTGCCGTCACGCAGTCGCCGATCACCTCCTTCGTGATCGTGATGGAGATGATCAACGGCCATGCGCTGGTGATCTCGCTGATGGCCACCGCGCTGATCTCGAGCCGCGTCTCGCGGCTGTTCGTGCCGCCGCTCTATGAAGCGCTCGCGCATCGCTACCTGCATCCGGCCGCGCCGCCGGCAACCGCCACGAGCGCGGAAAGGCCGACGCCCGCCGCGCACGACGACGACCGCCTGACCAATGCCGAGGATGCCGAAGCGTCGCCGGCCGATCCGTTGCGCCGGCTGCGCGATGCCCACGCCGGCGCACCGCACGAGGCGTCGGCGGAACACGACGCGCAGCCCCAAAGCGAGGATGACGAAGCATCGGCACCAGACGACAAAGTCGGGGCAGAAGCGGCGCGGCGCGCCTCGCCCCCGGCCGCGCCGCGCGAGGCGGACGAGCCGCCGCCGCGCTGACACGCCGGCCGCGTCAATACACGACGACGCGCGCCGGATGGTAGTACACGGGCCGGGCCGGCACGACCACGCAGCCGGCCAGCACGATCGCCGCGAGCGCGACGACGAACAGGGTTCGTTTCATGCTCGTGCTCCCGCATCAGGCCCAGTGGCCGCGCACCCAGACCCAGTTCGGGCCGCGCGGTGCCCAGTGGCCCGGCGCCCAATGCAGACCGACCCGCTCGGCCTCCCAGTGGCCGCCGATCCAGACATAGCGGCCATGTTCCCAGTTCCAGTGGCCACGATCCCAGACATAACCAACGCGCGGCGCCGGCACCACTTCGTAGCGCACCGGCGGCGGCGCGCTCGGCGCGACGATCACGACTTCCGCGGCGCTCGCCGTGAGCGGCGCGACGGTGGTGCCGAAAGCCGTCAGGGCCAGCGCGAGCGGAACCAGATAACGGGCAGCAGTGCGAATCATGGTGACCTCCTTGTGATCGATTCGGATACGCGTTCAGTGCGTACCGGTTCAATGCGCGAGCCTGGTCGGCCGCCTACAGCGGCCGTATTACGGCGGGGGTCAAAGTGCAACAGCTGGTAAGAGCGGCAATCCGAATGAAAGCCACCCTCGGCGCGACGCGTCCGATGGAGCGCTGGAAGGACTTGGGGAAACGGCGGGAGGAGCCGGGAACGGCGGCGGGCGGCGGGCGGCGCGCCGCATCGCGCGGCGCGCCCGGATCGCGCTCAGGCCTGCGGGATCTCGATCTTGACCTCGAGCACCTCGAGGTCGTCCTGACGCTCGAGACTGACGCGGATATCGTCGTTCGAGATCTTGACGTACTTCGAGATGACGTCGAGCAGTTCTTTCTGCAGCGCCGGCAGGTAGTCCGCCGGCGGGCGGCCGCCGATGCGCTCGTGCGCGATGATCAGTTGCAGGCGCTCTTTCGCGACGGCGGCGGACTTCTTCTTCTCCCCGAGGAGGAAAGACAGGATCGACATGATGCGCCCCCCTTACTTGCTGCCGAACAGGCGTTGCAGCAGGCCCGGCTTCGAGTAGTCGACGAAACGCATCGTCTTTTCCTCGCCGAGGAAGCGCGACACCACGTCCTTGTAGGCCTCGGCGACGTCGGTGCCGTCGAGATGCACCGCCGGCAGGCCCTGGTTGGAGGCATGCAGCACCGCCTCCGATTCCGGGATCACGCCGATCAGCTTGATGCGCAGGATCTCGCCGATGTCCTCCAGCGAGAGCATCTCGCCCTCGCTGACGCGCTTCGGGTTGTAGCGCGTGATCAGCAGGTGCTCCTTGATCGGGTCGCCGCCGTCGGCCGCGCGCTTGGTCTTCGAGGCGAGGATGCCGAGGATGCGGTCCGAATCGCGCACCGAGGACACTTCCGGGTTGGTCACCACCACCGCCTCGTCGGCGAAGTACATCGCGTGCAGCGCGCCCGACTCGATGCCGGCCGGCGAATCGCAGACGATGTAGGCGAAGTCCATCGCGATCAGGTCGTTGATGACCTTCTCGACGCCCTCACGCGTGAGCGCATCCTTGTCGCGCGTCTGCGAGGCCGGCAGGATGAACAGGTTCTCGCACTTCTTGTCCTTGATCAGCGCTTGGTTCAGGTTCGCCTCGCCCTGGATCACGTTGACCAGGTCGTACACCACGCGGCGCTCGCAGCCCATGATGAGATCGAGATTGCGCAGGCCGACGTCGAAGTCGATCACGGCCGTCTTGTGGCCGCGCAGCGCGAGCCCGGAGGCGAAGCTCGCGCTCGTCGTCGTCTTGCCGACACCGCCCTTGCCCGAAGTCACCACGATGATTTTTGCCATTACCCTACCCTGTGTTCGTCAATGAGGTCCGATCGATCCGTTGCCGCGTCGCGCGCTCGCGCTCAGGTCAGCCGCAACGGCTCGATCATCAGTTTTTCGTCCTCGAGCCGGATCTGCACCGATTTGCCGACCACCTCGGCCGGCAACGGGTTCTCCGTGGTTCGATAGATACCGGCAATCGAAATGAGTTCCGGCTCCAGGCACGTACAGAAGATGCGCGCATCGTGATTGCCGAGCACGCCGGCCAGCGCGCGGCCGCGCAGCGGCGCATAGACGTGGATGTTGCCCTCGGCGATCACCTCGGCGCCGTTGCTGACCGGCGCGAGCACCACCAGGTCGCCCTTCGCGTAGATCTGCTGGCCCGAGCGCAGCGGCCGGTCGATCACCAGCGTCTGCGGCGCGCTGCCCGAGGCCGCGGCCGAAGCGCCCACCGCCCCTGAAGCCGCGCCAGCCTGCTCCGCCGCGACGGCCGCCAACTCGGCCACGCCGGCGGCCGGTGCCGCCGAGGCCTCGGCCGCCGGCGCTTCGTCCTGCGCCGGCTTGGCGGTCGGTGCCCGGCGATCGCGCGCCTCCAGCAGCGGCAGCCCGCCCGCGGCGGCCCAGCCCTGCTGCTCCGGCTGCGCGACCACACCGATCGGACGCATCCGCACATCGTTCAGCATGGCTCGGAGTTCGTCGAGCGAGACACGCTCGTCCTCGGCCAGGCGCCGCACGTCGATCGCCACCACGTCGTCGGCGAAGAATTCCGGCGTCGCCTCGAAACGCTTGACCAGCTCGGCCCGCAGGACATCGAGATCGGCCGTCTTGACAACGAACAGCAAGGAATCGACCGAGCCGCTGCGAAGCTCGAAGAATGGCGATTTTTTAAGCGACATGGACGTCCTGCAAAAAATTTTTGCGTATTTTACAGGCGTCCGGGCGGGCGGCCATCATTTTCACGGCGCCCGGGCAGGCGCGATGGGCGTTTTGGGAAAGACCGGGGCGGCAATCGGAAAAGCGAGGCGGGAATCGGTGCGCGGCGGCGGGCTCAGGCACCGAAACGCCAGACGAATAGCGACTTCATCGCGCCCGGCACGCGGGCGATCGGCGCATGCTCGCCGAGATTGGTGAAGCCCATGTGCTCGTAGAAGCGGATCGCGTTGCGGTTCTGCTCGGCGATCCATGCGTAGATCTCGGTGGCGCCCTGCCCGGCCAGCCAGTCGCGCGCGGTGTTGACCAGCAGCACGCCGCCGCGCAGGTGCCGCACCGCGTGCGCGACCCACAGCTCGCTGACGAAGGCGCGCCGCTCGGGCGTGTTGTCGAGATAGGCGCCGATCATGCCGGCGGGATGGCCTTCGGTATAGAGCAGGAAGGTGGTGGACTGATCGGAACTCGCGCGCTGCGCGGCAATCGCATCGGCCGCGTCGGCGTCGACGGACAGCTCCGCCTCGGGCGCTTCGCCGGGCGCATAGGGCTCGCGCAGCGACGCAGCGCGCAGCTCTCGATACACGCTGCCCTGGTCGGCGGCGATACGGCGGACGGTCAAAGTCGAACTCATGCGGGGACATCCTTCGGACAGCAAGCTATTAGCTTCAACCGAAAGCGGGGTATGAGTCAAATCGTTATTTTCAAACGCTGGAGCGAATCGGAAAAGCCTGAAATCGAGATACGGGCGATGAAAAAACATGCTGCGGCGCACACTGGATTTCAGCACGTTACAGGGATGGAGAATGGCTTTTCGATCAGGGATTTCCGAGTGTGAATCGGTAGTCACGATGGGGGTTCAAAAGGATTCACCACGCGAAATACCGCAACGCAACAATCGAGACTGGAAAGTCACCTGTTGTCGACGAGCCATGCCTCGTTAGTTCAGCAGCGTGATCGGGCGGATGTCGACTGGCCAGTGTCTGCCTTCGCACATCTCCATCCGATTTCCGGCGTCATGCCAATGGTCGATGACGCGTCAACCGGTCACCTGAAAAGAGGCTGCGGAGAATGCAAACTGCAGCCTCGACAAAAACCTCAATCCGACCTGTTGCAATCGATGAGCCGATCCAGTTGGACGACGGACGCCCGACGTTGAGCGCGTCGTTGCACAAAGGGACAAACAGGCTCACGACACCGACGACATACCGGCATCGCCCATCACATGGCCCCTAACAGGTCGACGTGATCGAAGTTGCTAGCATTGCGACGCCCCTTCAACAGGGTGACTTGATTGGCCTGCACGACATTCTCAAAGGCGTTTGAGTAAAACATGGTTGCATTGAACATGCCTGTGCCGAATGGCCTTTTCGTGACACTCCAGACGGCGATTGGCACGGCATCTACCATGCTGGGCGCCATCAAGACGATCGGTGCCGACGCAACTGTCGCCGAACTGGTTGGCGCGACGACGGGACTCGAGGCACTGATGGTCGCTGGCTCTATCTTGGCAGCCGGCTATGTCGGCGCGGTGATCGGAAGCCTGATCATTGCCGCCGACGCGTCATTGTCTTGCAGGAACAGTACGGCGGTACCAGCGGTGGTCCGGAGTTGGTCGAGCAACACACGCGTTGCAGTACCTGCATCTATCCTTGCTTTCATGCGGAGCAATCCTGAAGTACTGATCGACGGACCTGCGCGACATGCCTACAGCTTTCGTATGCGCCAGCGCAAGGCGAGGACGGCATGAACTGGTTGTTCGATCGCATTGCGCTGCTCGTCGCCGCCCTCGCGTTGCTGGTCGCCGCGTGGGCCGTTTTTCGCGTCGGCGGAGAATGGGTGTTTCCAGTGCTGACGCTGATTGCGTTGGCCGCGTTGTTCGCGGAAAACATGCGGTTGAGAAAAAAGTTGCGCGAGCTCGGTGTCGAACCAAAATCACGCGACAAGGGGCCCAAGGCCTAGATCTCAAACATCCGGCGTCATCTCCCCGGGCTTCTTTAGTTTTTCGATTTCCGCGGAGGGAACGAATCGCGACTCGCGCGCCGGCCGGAGAAACCCGCGCGGCAAATAAAAAACCCCTCGAGCTTTTCAGCTTCGAGGGGTTTGCATTCTGGCGGAAAGGGTGGGATTCGAACCCACGGTACGGTATAACCGTACACCGGATTTCGAGTCCGGCGCATTCGACCTCTCTGCCACCTTTCCTTCTACTGCCCCGCCGTTCTGTAGGTCTCGTCCCGGCGAAGCAAAGATTATAGAACAACTCTTTCTGTCTTTCCAAGCCCTTTTCGCAAAAAAATTCTCGACCGGACTGACGAGGATGCCGCGCGCGATTTCCTCACGCAGCGGCATCCGATTCGCGACCTCAGGCCGCCGAGCCCGGCAGCTCGATCTTCTCCAGGCCACCCAGGTACGGACGGAGCACGACGGGCACCGTCACCGAACCATCGGCGTTCTGGTAGTTCTCGAGCACGGCCACCAGCGTGCGTCCGACCGCGAGGCCCGAGCCGTTCAGCGTGTGCACGAGTTCGGGCTTGCCTTGCGCGTTGCGGAAACGCGCCTGCATGCGGCGCGCCTGGAACGACTCGGTGTTCGAGCAGCTCGAGATCTCGCGATAGGTGTTCTGCGCCGGCAGCCAGACTTCCAGGTCGAAGGTCTTGGCGGCCGAGAAGCCCATGTCGCCGGTGCACAGCGTGATCACGCGGTAGGGCAGTTCGAGCTTCTGCAGGATCGCCTCGGCGTGCCCGACCATCTCGTCGAGCGCCGCGTAGGATGCGTCCGGCGCCGCGATCTGCACCATCTCGACCTTGTCGAACTGGTGCTGGCGGATCATGCCGCGCGTGTCGCGCCCATACGAGCCCGCTTCGGAACGGAAGCACGGCGAATGCGCGGTCAGCTTGATCGGCAGCGCCGCGGCGTCGACGATCGAATCGCGCACCGTGTTGGTCAGCGTGATCTCGGAGGTCGAGATCAGGTATTGCGTGACGGTGTTTTCCTCGCCGCCCTTCTCGACGCGGAACATGTCGTCGGCGAACTTCGGCAACTGCCCGGTGCCGTAGAGGATTTCCGGGTTCACGATGTACGGCGAATAGGTTTCCGTATAACCGTGCTGCAGCGTGTGCGTGTCGATCATGAATTGCGCCAGCGCCCGGTGCAGGCGCGCGATCGGGCCGCGCAGCATGGTGAAGCGCGCACCCGAAAGCTTCGCCCCGGTCTCGAAATCGAGGCCGAGCGGCGTGCCGACGTCGACGTGGTCGCGCACCTCGAAATCGAAGCTGCGCGGCGTGCCCCAGCGACGCGCCTCGACATTGCCGGCCTCGTCCTTGCCGACCGGCACGCTCTCGTGCGCCAGGTTCGGCATCTCGAGCAGCAGCGCCTGCATCGCGCCCTGGATCTCGTCGAGCCTGGCGGCCGAACTCTTCATCTCGTCGCCGATCCCGCCGACCTCGGCCATCACGGCCGAGGTGTCCTCGCCCCGCCCCTTCATCGCGCCGATCTGCTTCGACAGGCTGTTGCGGCGCGCCTGCAGTTCTTCGGTGCGGGTCTGGATCGCGCGGCGATCCGCCTCGAGCGAGGAGAACCTGGCGACGTCGAGGGTGTAGCCGCGATCGGCGAGGCGCTTGGCGACGCCGTCGAGGTCTTTGCGCAGCAACTGGATGTCGAGCATGGGAGGACTTGGAAAAATCGTTGTGTGAAACGCGGATTCTAACGCACGGCGGTGGCAGCCCGGCGGCCCCGCCGCGCATCACGCGACTTATTCGGGCTTGCCGGCCTCGCGATCGAGCTCGCGCAGCCAGTTCAGCTTCTCGGCGATCCTGGTTTCGAGCCCGCGCGGCACCGGCTGGTACCAGCGCGGCTCGCGCATGCCATCGGGCAGGTAGCTCTCGCCGGCCGCGTAGGCGTTCGGCTCGTCGTGCGCGTAGCGATACTCGTGGCCGTAGCCGAGCTCCTTCATCAGCTTGGTCGGCGCGTTGCGCAGATGGACCGGCACCTCGCGCGACTTGTCCTGCCGCACGAAGGCCATGGCGGCGTTGAAGGCGTTGTAGCCGGCATTGCTCTTGGCCGCGCAGGCCAGGTAGATCACGGCCTGGCCGAGCGCCAGCTCGCCCTCGGGCGAGCCCAGCCGCTCGAAGGTGGCGGCCGCGTCGTTGGCCATCTGCATCGCGCGCGGATCGGCCAGGCCGATGTCCTCCCAGGCCATTCGCACGATGCGCCGCGACAGGTACTTGGGATCGGCGCCGCCGTCGAGCATGCGGCAGAACCAGTACAGCGCCGCGTCCGGATTCGAGCCGCGCACCGACTTGTGCAGCGCCGAGATCTGGTCGTAGAAGTTGTCGCCGCCCTTGTCGAAGCGGCGCGCGTTCAGCGTCATCGCGTTCGAGACGAAATCGGCGTCGATCCGGTTGGTGCGCGCCGACAACGCCGCCGTCTGCGCCTGCTCCAGCAGGTTCAGGAAGCGCCGCGCGTCGCCGTCGGCGTAGCCGATCAGCGTATCGACGGCCTTGTCCTCGAACGTGAGCCCGTCGAGCGCGATCTGCTGCGCGCGCGCCAGCAACTGGCGCATCTCCGCGTCGTCGAGCGACTTCAGCACATAGACCTGGGCCCGCGACAGCAGCGCCGAGTTGACCTCGAAACTCGGGTTCTCGGTGGTCGCGCCGATGAAGGTGACCAGCCCCGATTCGACGAAGGGCAGCAGCGCATCCTGCTGGCCCTTGTTGAAGCGATGGATCTCGTCGACGAACAGGATCGTGTGCCGGCCGTTGCGATGCAGCGTGTCCTTGGCCTGCTCCATCGCCTCGCGGATGTCCTTCACGCCGCCGAGCACGGCCGACAGCGCGATGAACTCGCAATCGAAGGCATTCGCGGTGAGCCGCGCGAGCGTGGTCTTGCCGACGCCCGGCGGACCCCAGAGGATCATCGAATGCGGCCGGCCCGACTCGAACGCGAGCCGCAGCGGCTTGCCCTCGCCGAGCAGGTGCGTCTGGCCGATCACCTCGTCGAGCGTCTTCGGGCGCAGCGCCTCCGCGAGCGGGCGGCGCGGTTCGATTTCAAACAGGTCGGACATGGACCTCGACTCCTGCAATGACCGGCGCGGCGTCCATCGCCGCGCGAGCCGGACATTATGACAGCCGGGCGCGCCGCCCGCCCCCGGCCGATCGGACAGGATGGCGACTCGCCGCGACATCGGCGCGCCCGGCGCCTCGCGCCGCGCCGCCGGGTGCCTCGAAACGAAACGGGCCTGCCATCGCTGGCAGGCCCGTCCCGGCACCGCGCGCGGCGCTCAGCCCTTGATCACGTCGGCGCCCTTGGGCACCGCGAAACGGAAGGTATCGGCCGGCAGCGCGGGATTCGTCTGCATATTGGTGAAGGTCAGCAGGGTGACGTTGCCGAACACGTCGTGCAGTTCCATCGCCGCCAGCGTGCCGCCCTTGAAGCCGATGCCGATGCGCTGGAACTGCGTGTCCTGCGACTTCGGCTGCATCTCGACCCAGTCGATGCCGCCCTTCTCGCCGGCATCGTGCAGCGTGTAGTTCTTCTCGATGTCGTTGCTGCCGAACAGGATCGCGGCCGGGCTCGCGCCGAGCGCGCCCGAGAGCTTGCGCTCGGTGACCTGGTTCAGGTCCTTGTCGTAGACGTAGAGCGTGTCGCCGTCGGCCTGCAGCAGTTGCTGGTAGGGCTTCTCGTAGGACCAGACGAACCGGCCGGGGCGCGAGAACACGAAGGTGCCGCTGGAATTGTCGGTCGGCTTGACGGTCGGCATCGCGCCGCTCGCCCCCTTGGAAGGGGCCTTGACGATCTGCTGGGTGAAGCCGCCCTTGGCGGTCTTGACCTGGGCGATGAAGGCCTTGAGCTGGTCGGTGCCGCCCGCGAAGGCCTGCGAGGCGACCGCCATCAGCGAGGCGCCGGCCAGCGCCGCGACGAAGCGGCGAACCGCGGGGAACTGCACGAACGAGAATGCTTGCATGAGGTGGGTTTCTCCCTGATTGGCGGGCCGGCGCCGACGCGGCGTCATTCCGCGTCGCGGGCCGGCACCAGGATTTCGCGATTGCCGTTGGACGACATGGCCGACACGAGCCCCGATTGCTCCATCTGTTCGAGCAATCGCGCCGCGCGGTTGTAGCCGATGCGCAGATGGCGCTGCACCAGCGAGATCGAGGCGCGGCGGTTCTTGACGACGACCTCGACGGCCTGGTCGTAAAGGGGATCGGACTCGCCGCCGCCCTCGCCGGTTCCCGCGCCGGCCGAACCTTCCTCGCCGTCGGCCACGCCACCCTCGAGCAGGCCCTCGATGTAGTTCGGCTCGCCGTGCTCCTTGAGCTTCTCGACCACGCGGTGCACCTCGTCGTCGGACACGAAGGCGCCGTGCACGCGCACCGGCAGGCCGCTGCCGGGCGGCAGGTAGAGCATGTCGCCCATGCCGAGCAGCGATTCGGCGCCCATCTGGTCGAGAATCGTGCGCGAATCGATCTTCGAGGAAACCTGGAAGGCCATGCGGGTCGGCACGTTGGCCTTGATCAGGCCGGTGATCACGTCCACCGAGGGGCGCTGGGTGGCGAGGATCAGGTGGATGCCGGCCGCGCGCGCCTTCTGCGCGATGCGCGCGATCAGTTCCTCGACCTTCTTGCCGACCACCATCATCAGGTCGGCCAGCTCGTCGATCACCACCACGATATTGGGCAGGCGGCCAAGCGGCTCGGGATCCTCGGGCGTCAGGCTGAACGGGTTCGGGATCTTCTCCTCGCGCTTGGTCGCCTCGTCGATCTTGTTGTTGTAGCCGCCCAGGTTGCGCACGCCGAGCTTGCTCATCAGCTTGTAGCGGCGCTCCATCTCGGCGACGGTCCAGTTCAGCGCGTTGCCGGCCTGGCGCATGTCGGTGACGACCGGGCAGAGCAGGTGCGGAATGCCTTCGTAGACGCTCATTTCCAGCATCTTCGGGTCGATCAGGATCAGCCGGACCTGATCGGCGGTGGCCTTGTAGAGCAGCGAGAGGATCATCGCGTTGATCCCCACCGACTTGCCCGAGCCGGTGGTGCCGGCCACCAGCAGGTGGGGCATCTTGGCGAGGTCGGCGCATACCGGCTTGCCGCCGATGTCCTTGCCCAGGCCCATGGTGAGCGCCGAGGACGCGGCGGCATAGACCTCGGAGCCGAGGATCTCGGACAGGCGCACGGTCTGGCGGCGCGGGTTCGGCAGCTCCAGCGCCATGTAGTTCTTGCCGGGAATCGTCTCGACCACGCGGATCGACACCAGCGACAGCGAGCGTGCCAGGTCCTTGGCGAGCCCGACGATCTGGCTGCCCTTCACGCCGGTGGCCGGCTCGATCTCGTAGCGCGTCACCACCGGGCCCGGATAGGCGGCCACCACGCCGACCTCGACGCCGAAGTCCTTGAGCTTCTTCTCGATCAGGCGCGAGGTGAATTCCAGCGTGTCGGCGGGGATCGCCTCCTGGGACTGGGTGGCGGCATCGAGCAGGGAGATCGCCGGCAGGGTGGAGTCGCCCGGCAGGTCGGTGAACAGCGGCACCTGGCGCTCGCGCTCGACGCGCTCGGACTTGGCCGGCGTGACGATCGGCGGCACGATGGTGACCGGCTCGTGCTCCTCGATGCGCACCCGCTCCTCCTCGACCTTGCCCTCGCGACGCACCGCGGCGGCCTCGCCGAGCTTGCGGTCGCGCTCGGCCTCGCGGCGCAGCTTGGCCAGCGTGAAGGCGTTGATGATCGCGTCGCCCACGCGCTCGCAGACCGACAGCCAGGAGAAGCGGAAATACAGGGAAAGGCCGATCGCGAGCGCGATCAGCAGGAACAGGGTGCCGCCCGTGAAGCCGAGCGCGTGCGAGACGCCGCGCGCGACCATCTCGCCGACCACGCCGCCCGGCGCGCGCGGCAGCGGCACCTTCAGCGACCACATGCGCAGCGCCTCGATGCCGTCGCTGGCGAGCATCACCAGCACGAAGGCAAAGCCCTCGGCCAGCCAGCCGATCGGGCGGGCCGGCGGTTCCTCGTCGAGCGCCTCGTGGCGCGTGATGCGGCGGTAGTTGGCGGCCACCCGGCGCGCCAGCAGCACCACCAGCCAATAGGCGGAAATGCCGAACAGCAGCAGCAGGATGTCGGCCGTCCAGGCGCCGACGCGCCCGGCCCAGTTCGAGATGTGGTCGATCTGGACCGCATGCGTCCAGCTCGGGTCGCGACGGCTGTAGCTCAGCAGCGCCATCAGCAGGAACGCGAACACCGCGACCTGCACAATCCAGCGAATCTCGACGAACAGCCGCGACATACGATGCGGTAGCGCCTGCGCCTGAGCCGTAAAGGGAGCTTTTGCCATGAATCCGTGTAGAAGAGGCGGCCACGCCGGGCCGGCCGCCGATCGTTCGATCGCGATTATTGTAAACGCAGCCGCGACCGGGCAAGTGTAAATGACGGTAACCCGCCGATCGAGGCATGCTATCGGCGCGATAAAAACGCCGGTTCGGCAGTGCAGCAAACGCCCCTTTATAATGCGCGTCTGGTACCCATCTATGGCATCGTCCCCGGCGCGCAAGGCGCGGCCGGGCCGGCATGCCGCCTTGCCGAGCGCCACGTCGTCCGGGCGCCCGGCCGCTTTTAACGGATCCTGCACATGTCCACGTCCAAACACGCGAAAGTCCTGATTCTCGGTTCCGGCCCCGCCGGTTATACCGCGGCCGTCTATGCCGCCCGCGCCAACCTGTCGCCCCTGCTGATCACCGGCCTGGCACAGGGCGGCCAGCTGATGACCACGACCGACGTCGAGAACTGGCCGGCGGACCCGAACGGCGTGCAGGGCCCGGAACTGATGCAGCGCTTCCTGGAGCACGCCGAGCGCTTCAACACGGAAATCGTGTTCGATCACATCCACACGGCCAAGCTGGAGGAAAAGCCAATCCGCCTGATCGGCGATTCGGGCGAATACACCTGCGACTCGCTGATCATCTCGACCGGCGCCTCGGCCCAGTATCTCGGCCTGGCCTCGGAAGAAGCCTTCATGGGCAAGGGCGTGTCGGCCTGCGCGACCTGCGACGGCTTCTTCTACCGCAACCAGGAAGTGGCGGTGGTCGGCGGCGGCAACACCGCGGTCGAGGAAGCGCTCTACCTGACCGGCATCGCCAAGAAAGTGACCGTGATCCACCGCCGCGACAAGTTCCGCGCCGAGCCGATCCTGATCGACCGCCTGCTGGAGAAGGAAAAGGAAGGCAAGGTCGAGATCAAGTGGAACCACGTGCTCGACGAAGTGACCGGCGACGACTCGGGCGTCACCGGCGTGAAGATCAAGCACACCGGCACCGGCGAGACCGAGCAGCTCACGCTGCAGGGCGTGTTCGTGGCGATCGGCCACAAGCCGAACACGGACCTGTTCCAGGGCCAGCTCGAGATGAAGGACGGCTACATCGTCACCAAGAGCGGCCTGGCCGGCAATGCCACGGCCACCAACATCCCGGGCGTGTTCGCGGCCGGCGACGTGCAGGACCACATCTACCGCCAGGCGATCACCAGCGCCGGCACGGGCTGCATGGCCGCGCTCGACGCGCAGCGCTACCTGGAAAGCCTGCACGACGCGAAGTGAGACGTCGGCCGGCCGGGCCGCGCGCGGCGACGTTACAATAGCGTCGCCACGCGCCGCCGCAGCCTGCCCCGCCTTCCGAAGGCCGCTGCTGGCGCAGCGGCCTTTTTCATTCCCGCCCCACCTTCGATCCGTAGACCATCATGGCGAAGAACCAGCCCCATCCGAGCGACCCGGCCAAGCGCCGCGCCGCCGCCCCCGCGGCCAAACCGGCCGAGCCGATCGTGCCGAAGCCCGAGCCCGGCGCCCTCCAGGGCGGCCTGGCCGGCCTCGGCGCGCTGCGCGATTCGCTCAAGGGCGAGGCCGAGCGGCGCGCCAGGCAGCAGGTGCAGGTCGCGCGCGAGACGCGCGAGGCCGAACTCAACGCCAACCTGTTCCGCAACGAGATCGGCGCGATCACGCCGCTGGCCGCGCCGCCGCGCGTGCCTGCCCGCCGCGAGCCGCCGCAGCCGGTGCCCAAGCAGACCCGGCTCGACGAGGAAGCGGTGCTCAGCGAGACGCTGTCCGACGAATTCGATCCCGAGACGCTGCTCGACTCCGACGAAAGCCTCTATTACCACCGCCCCGGCATCAGCCGCGAGGTGGTGCGCAAGCTGCGCAGCGGCGCCTGGATCGTGCAGGCCCAGCTGGACCTGCACGGCATGCGCCGCGACGAGGCGCGCGAGGCGCTCGCCGTGTTCATCCGCGAGGCCGGCAAGAAGGGGTTGCGCTGCCTGCGCGTGATCCACGGCAAGGGGCTCGGCTCGGTCGGCAAGGAGCCGGTGCTCAAGGGCAAGGTGCGGGCCTGGCTGGTGCAGAAGGAGGAAGTGATCGCCTTCTGCGAGGCGCGCGGCAACGACGGCGGCGCCGGCGCGGTGCTGGTGCTGCTGCAGCCGACCTCGATGCTGGGCCTGCTCAACGAGAGCGATCGCGGCACGCCGCGCGAGGCGCGCTGACGCCGCGTCGAGAATCGATGGCGCGGCGGCGGCGTCGAGCACCGCGCCGCGCCGCCCATGCGAAACGGGCCGCCCAAGGGCGGCCCGTTTTTTTTGTCGCTACGGCCTTCGCCGCGTCAGGCTCAGGCGATCCGCGCTTCCGTCGACGGATCGAACACCACCGCCTTCGAGACGTCGAACAGCAGCTTGAGCTGCTGCTTCGGCTGCGGATTCGCAGCCGGGTGCACGCGGCTCACGATGCGCTTGCCGTTGACCTGGGCGAACACGTGCGTATCCGGGCCGGTGGGCTCGGTGACGTCCACCACCACGTCGATCGGCTGCAGCGAGGAAGCCTGGCCGTCATGGGCATTGCGCGCGTCGGTGATGCGCTCCGGGCGCAGGCCCAGGATCACCTCGCGGCCCACGTGGCCGTTCATCTTCGAGCGCTCGAAAGGCAGGTTCAGCACGCCGCGCGAAGCGCCGGTATCGATCTCCAGGCCCACGCCGCTGCCCTGCTCCACGACCCGGCCATTGATGAAGTTCATCGGCGGCGCGCCGATGAAGCCCGCCACGAACAGGTTCGAGGGCGAATCGTAGATGTCCTGCGGCGCGCCAAACTGCTGGACCACGCCGTCCTTCATCACCGCGATGCGGTCGCCCAGCGTCATCGCCTCGATCTGGTCGTGCGTCACGTAGACGATGGTGGTGCCCAGGCGCTGGTGCAGCAGCTTGATCTCGGCGCGCATCTCGATACGCAGCTTGGCGTCGAGGTTCGAGAGCGGCTCGTCGAACAGGAACAGCGAGGGATCGCGCGCGAGCGCCCGGCCCATCGCCACGCGCTGGCGCTGGCCGCCCGAGAGCTGGCCCGGCTTGCGGTCGAGCAGGTGCTCGATCTGCAGCATCGCGGCGACGCGATCGACGATCTGCTTCTGCTCGTTCTTGGGCACCTTGCGGATGTTCAGGCCGAAGGAGATGTTCTCCTTGACCGTCATCGACGGGTAGAGCGCGTACGACTGGAACACCATCGCGATGTCGCGATCCTTCGGCGAGAGATCGTTGACGACCTTGCCGCCGATGCGGATCTCGCCCTTGGTGACGGTCTCCAGGCCGGCGATCATGTTGAGCAGCGTCGACTTCCCGCAGCCCGAACCGCCGACCAGGATCAGGAACTGGCCGTCCTCGATGTCGATGTCGACGCCCTTCAGGACCGGCACCCCGTTCGGATAGGTCTTGTACACGTCACGGATGGAAAGGCTTGCCATGCTGTGAATCCTCTGTCTCAGGTGCGGCGTCTCGCGCCGCGTCGGTTCTGCTCGCCGCGCGGGACGATGTGCCCGCGCGGCCGGTTCGTTCAGGAATACTGGCCGCGGATCAGCCCTTCACCGCGCCCGCCGTGAGGCCGCGCACGAAGTAGCGGCCGGCGACCACGTAGACCAGCAGCGTGGGCAGCGCGGCGATGATCGCGCCCGCCATGTCGACGTTGTATTCCTTCACGCCCGTCGACGTGTTCACGAGGTTGTTCAGGGCCACCGTGATCGGCATCGAATCGACGCCCGAGAACACGATGCCGAACAGGAAGTCGTTCCAGATCTGGGTGAACTGCCAGATCAGGCAGACCATGAAGATCGGCAGCGAGACCGGCATCAGGATCCGCGTGAAGATCGTGAAGAAGCCGGCGCCGTCGATCCGCGCGGCCTTCACCAGTTCCGCCGGCACGCTCACGTAGAAGTTGCGGAAGAACATGGTGGTGAAGGCGATGCCGTAGACCACGTGCACCAGCACCAGGCCGGCGGTGGTGTTGGCCAGGCCGAAGTAGCCCTCGACGCGCGCCATCGGCAGCAGGATCACCTGGAACGGGATGAAGCAGCCCACCAGCAGCAGCGTGAACAGCGCGTCGGCGCCGCGAAAGCGCCAGTGCGTGAGCACGTAGCCGTTGAACGCGCCGATCAGCGAGGAGATCAGCACGGCCGGGATCACCATCTTCAGCGAGTTGAAGAAGAACGGCTTCATGCCGTCGCAGCGCACGCCGGTACAGGCCGAGCCCCAGGCCTTGAGCCAGGGCTCGATGGTCCAGCTGGTGGGCGGCGTCAGCAGGTTGCCGGTACGCAACTGGTCGAGATCCTTGAAGGAGGTCGACAGCATCACGTACAGCGGGAACAGGAAGTAAATCGCGAACAGGATCAGCACCGCGTAAATGACGGCGCGGCTGATCGTCATCTTAGGCTGCATTGCGGGTGCTCCTCGATTCCATATACATCAGCGGCACCAGCACCGCGACCACGGTCGCGAGCATCATCACCGACGAGGCCGCGCCGACGCCGAGCTGTCCGCGATTGAACGAATAGGTATACATGAACATGGCGGGCAGCGAGGACGAGGTGCCGGGGCCGCCGGCGGTCAGCGCGACCACCAGGTCGAAGGTCTTGATCGTGATGTGGCAGAGGATCAGCAGCACTGAGAAGAACACCGGGCGCATGCTCGGGATCACGATCTTGCGGTAGATGGTCGGCAGGGTCGCGCCGTCCACCTGGGCCGCCTTGAAGATCTCGCCGTCCACGCCGCGCAGGCCGGCCAGGAACAGGGCCATCACGAAGCCGGTGGATTGCCAGACCGCCGCGATCACCACGCAGAAGATCGCCTTGTCCGGATCGTCCAGCCAGTTGAACGAGAAGCTGGTCCAGCCCCAGTCGTGCAGCACCTTCTCCAGGCCCAGGCCCGGATTCAGGATCCACTGCCAGGCCGTGCCGGTGACGATGAAGGACAGCGCCATCGGGTACAGGAACACCGCGCGCAGCGCGCCTTCGTTGCGGATCTGCTGGTCCAGCAGGATCGCCAGGAACAGGCCGAGCACCACGCACAGCACGATGAAGGGAATCCCGAACCAGCCGAGGTTGGCGGCCGAGGTCCACCACACGTCGTTCTGGAACAGGTCCGTGTAGCGGCCGAAACCGTCGAAGGTGTAGTTGGGCAGCAGTCGCGACTTGGTCAGCGACAGGTAGCCGGTGATGACGATGAAGCCATAGATGAACACCACGGCGATCGCGATGCTGGGTGCGAGCACCAGCTTCGGTATCCAGCGATCGGCCAATGCCGAGAGCGGCGACGTGCGGCGGGCGACGTCAGCGCGGCCGGGTTCGTTTCCGCTGAGAGGGGCAGCCACTTGATTCGACTCCTGGAACGAGGGTGCCGCCGCCTTGGGGGCGAGGCGCGCGGCATCGGGTACGGCGCGGGCCGCATGCGGCCGGCCCGTTTGCGACGGTACGGGCGAGGCCAGGCCTCGCCCGTGCTGCCTTTACTTCACCTTCGCAGCCTTCACCAGCGCGGCGACGGCTTCCTTCGGATCCTGCTGCGAATTCATGAACTTGGTCACGACGTCGCTGATCGCGCCGGCGGTGGCATCGCCCTGCGCCATGCCGTGGGCCAGCGAGGGCACGTAGCCACCGGCCTTCAGCGCGGTCTGCTCATCCGCGTAGGATTTCTTCGCGCAGTCGTCGAACTTGTCCATCTTCACGCCCAGGCGCACCGGGATCGAGCCCTTCAGCAGGCTGAACTGCTCCTGGAAGTCCGGCGTCATGATGGTCTTGGCCAGCGCGAGCTGACCCGGCGTGGCGTTCTCCGAACCCTTCTGCTGGAAGAACACGAAGGAGTCGACGTTGAACGTGTAGGCGTTCGAGGTGCCCGGCACCGGCGCGCAGATGTAGTCCTTGCCCGACTTCTTGCCGGCGTTCTCGAACTCGCCCTTGGCCCAGTCGCCCATGAACTGCATGCCGGCCTTGCCGTTGATCACCATCGCCGTGGCCAGGTTCCAGTCGCGGCCGTTACGGCCGGAATCGAAGTAACCCTGGATCTTGCGCACCGTGTTGAACACGTCGAGCATCTTCGGCGAGCCCAGCGTGGCCGGGTCGAGGTTGACGAGCGCCTTCTTGTAGAAGTCGGCGCCTTCGGACAGCACCACGTCTTCCCACAGCGTCAGGTCCTGCCAAGGCTGGCCGCCCATCGCGATCGGCTGAATGCCGGCGGCCTTGAGCTTGTCGGCCAGGGCGAAGAATTCCGGCCAGGTGGTCGGCACCTTGGCGCCGACCTTGTCGAGCGCGGCCTTGTTCAGGTACAGCCAGTTCACGCGGTGCACCGAGAACGGCGCCGCCACGTAGTGGCCCTTGTACTTGATGATCTTGTCGATTTCCGGCGGCAGGTTCTTGCCCCAGTCGCCGGCGGCCGAGTCGATGTTGACGAGCACGCCCTGATCCGCCCAATCCTGGATCAGCGGGCCCTTGATCTGCGCGGCCGACGGGGCGTCGCCGCTGATCACCTTGGTCTTGAGCGCCGTCATGGCTGCCGCGCCCGCGCCGCCCGCCACCGCGAAGTCCTTCCACACGTAACCTTGCTTCTGCAGGTCGTCCTTCAGCACGCCGACCGCCTTGGATTCACCGCCCGAGGTCCACCAGTGCAGCACCGTGACGTTCTCGGCAGCCTGTGCCGCGGCGGCGCCGATCATCAGGCCTGCGGCGCACAGCGCGCCCATCATCGCGCGAACTTTCATTACTCATCTCCTCCAGTTTGGATTAACCGACTCGTGAGGCTCTCGTGCGTGCGAGAGCCGGCTTGCTCAGGAACTTGCGAAACGAAACAACCGGGATATCGCGCCGCGAACGACCGGAAAACGGTCGGGCCGTGGCCGGCCGCGGGCGCTCAGGGACTGAGTGGATCGAGATTCAAAGAGTGTCTCCTCTGATCTGTTGGTTCCGGTCCCGCCGCCGCGCGGCGCCGAACCTCGGGGCCGTCGCGGACCGGCTCGTGATGCGTTTCGCCAATGTCCTTTAACATGCGGTCTCGGCGCGCTGCCGCACCGGCCGTCCCGTCCGAAGAGCGCGCTTCCCCGACATCCATCGTGTGCGCTTCTTTTTCTTCTTCCGGGTCTACCCCTTGCGGCGGATTGTAGTTAAACTACAATTCAGTGTCAAAAATATTTTTATCGCACTACGGCTCCGCTTGCCACCGTCCGCGCCCGTCGGAACGGCCCGGCCAGGCGGCTTCCCTCCATGCCGTGGTACGCGCGTTTCATAACCGGGCGGAGACAATGCAAAACGATTCCAGCAGTTTCACCTTCGTATTGTTCGGCGGTACCGGCGACCTGTCGATGCGCAAGATCCTGCCGGCGCTGTTCGAGGCCCATCGCGCCAACATGCTCGCCGAGTCCGGCCGCATCGTCGCGGTCGCGCGCCACGATGCGGATCGCGCCGGCTATCACGGCTGGGTCGAGGAGCACGTCAAGCCGCATGCGAGGAAGGCTTCCGGCAGCGCCTTCGACGAAGCCGCCTGGAAGCGGTTCCTGGAACGCATCGACTATCTCAACGTCGATCTCGGTCGCCCCGAGGATTACCAGGTCCTGCGCGAGGCGATCGGCGAGCTGCCTGGCACGCGCGTGTTCTACCTGGCCACCGGCCCTTCCCTGTTCGAACCGATCTGCAAGGCACTGGCCGGCGTCGGCCTGAGCGAAGGCGCGCGCATCGTGCTGGAGAAGCCGCTCGGCTACGACCTCGCCTCCTCCAACGAGATCAACGACGCGGTCGGCGAGATCTTCGCGGAAGACCAGATCTACCGGATCGACCACTACCTCGGCAAGGAGCCGGTGCAGAACCTGCTCGCGCTGCGCTTCGGCAATGCGCTGTTCGAGCCGCTGTGGCGCCGCGAATGGGTGGAGAGCATCCAGATCACGATCGCCGAGGAACTGGGCGTGGAGGCGCGCGGCGACTTCTACGACAACACCGGCGCGCTGCGCGACATGGTGCAGAACCACCTGCTGCAGTTGCTCTCGATCATCGCGATGGAGCCGCCGCATTCGATGGATTCGGATTCGGTGCGCGACGAGAAGCTGCGCGTGCTGCGCGCGCTCAAGCCGATCGATCCGCGCGACATCAGCAAGGTGGCGGTGCGCGGCCAGTATCACGCCGGCACCATCAAGGGCAACCCGGTGCCCGGCTATGCGACCGAACCCGGCGTGAAGCCCGACAGCAACACCGAAACCTACGTGGCGCTGAAGGTCGAGATCGAGAACTGGCGCTGGGCCGGCGTGCCCTTCTTCCTGCGCACCGGCAAGCGGCTGGCCGATCGCGTCGCCGAGATCGTGGTCAATTTCCGCGCGGTGCCGCATTCCGCGCTCGGCCCCAATGCGTTGCGCGCCGGCACCAACCGGCTGGTGATCCGCCTGCAGCCCAACGAGACGATCCGCCTGTATTGCCTGGCCAAGCAGCCCGGCGAGGGCATGAACCTGGCCAGCGTGCATCTCGACCTGGCCTTCGACCAGTTCTTCAAGGAAGGCCAGATGGAGGCCTACCAGCGCCTGCTGCTCGACGTGATCAACGGGCGTCTGGCGCTGTTCGTGCGGCGCGACGAGCAGGAAGCGGCCTGGCGCTGGGTCGAGCCGATCCAGAACGAGTGGCAGAAGTCGCTCAAGCCGCCCAAGCCCTACGCGGCCGGCACCTGGGGCCCCGCGGCGGCCAGCGCGATGCTCGCGCAGCACGGCACCTGCTGGCTCGAGGAAGAAAACTGAAACACGCGTTTGCAACATGCCTGAGGCGGCCCGCACCGGCCGCGACTCGCCGGAGTCCCCCGCATGACCACCGAATTCAATAAAAGCAGCCTGGAGGAGAAGTGATCGAGCTTCACGCATTCGAAAGCCCGCAAGCGCAGTGCGAGGCGCTCGCGCAGGCGGTGCGCGCGGCGCTGGCCGCGCCGCTCGCCGAGCACGCGCGCGCGACGCTCGCCGTGTCGGGCGGCACCAGCCCGCGTCCGTTCCTGCAAACCCTGTCCACCGCCGAGCTCGACTGGGCCCGCGTGGACGTGAGCCTGGTCGACGACCGCTGGGTGGCCGACACCGACGGCGCCAGCAACGCGCAACTGGTGCACGACACGCTGCTCCAGAACGCCGCCGCCGGCGCGCGCTTCCTGCCGCTGGTCGACACCTCGACCACGCTCGAGGCGCAGGTCGCCGCGCTCAACGCGAGCCCGGCCTACCGGCTGCCGAACGTCGCCGTGCTCGGCATGGGCGAGGACGGCCATACCGCCTCGATCTTCGCCGACGCGCCCGAATGGGAGCTGGCGATCTCGACCACCGAGCGCTACGTCGCCGTGCATCCCGGCGCCGCGCTGCATCCGCGCGTGAGCCTCTCGCTCGACGCGCTGCGCCGCGTCGACCGGCTGTTCCTGCTGATCGCGGGCGCCCGCAAGCGCGAAGTGCTGGAGGCCGCCGCCGCGGCGCCGCAGCGCAACGCAATTTCCCAACTGGCCAACGACAAGGGGACCCAGCTCGATGTCTACTGGTGCGCAAACTAAACCGGCTGCCGGCCAGCACGCCGACGGCCCGCGCCTGCTCGCCGACGTCGGCGGCACGAACGCGCGCTTCGCGCTGGAGACCGGCCCCGGCGAGATCACGCAGATCCGCGTCTATCCCGGCGCCGACTACCCGACGCTGACCGACGCGATCCGCAAGTATCTGAAGGACGTCAAGATCGGCCGCGTCAACCACGCGGCGATCGCGATCGCCAACCCGGTCGACGGCGACCAGGTGCGGATGACCAACCACGACTGGAGCTTCTCGATCGAGGCCACGCGCCGCGCGCTGGGCTTCGACACGCTGCTGGTGGTCAACGACTTCACAGCGCTGGCGATGGCCCTGCCGGGCCTGACCGACGCGCAGCGCCAGCAGATCGGCGGCGGCACGCGCCGCCAGAACAGCGTGATCGGCCTGATGGGCCCGGGCACCGGCCTGGGCGTGTCGGGGCTGATCCCCGCCGACGACCGCTGGATCGCGCTGGGCAGCGAGGGCGGCCATGCCAGCTTCGCGCCGATGGACGAGCGCGAGGACCTGGTCATGCAGTACGCGCGCAAGAAATGGCCGCATGTCTCGTTCGAGCGCGTGTGCGCCGGGCCCGGCATCGAGATCGTCTATCGCGCGCTGGCCGGGCGCGACAAGAAGCGCGTGCCCGCCAACTTCGGCACGCCCGAGATCGTCGACCGCGCGCACGAAGGCGACGCGCTCGCGCTCGAGGCGGTCGACGTGTTCTGCGCGATCCTCGGCACCTTCGCCGGCAATCTGGCGGTCACGCTCGGCGCGCTCGGCGGCGTGTACATCGGCGGCGGCGTGGTGCTCAAGCTCGGCGAGCTGTTCCTGAAGTCGCGCTTTCGCGAGCGCTTCGAGTCGAAGGGTCGCTTCTCCGACTACTGCGCGAACGTGCCGACCTACCTGATCACGGCCGACTACCCGGCCTTCCTCGGCGTCTCGGCGATCCTCGCCGAGCAACTGTCGAACCGCTCGGGCGGCGCCTCCTCGGCGGTGTTCGAGCGGATCCGCCAGATGCGCGATGCACTGACGCCGGCCGAGCGACGCGTGGCCGACCTCGCGCTCAATCACCCGCGCTCGATCATCAACGACCCGATCGTCGACATCGCGCGCAAGGCCGACGTCAGCCAGCCGACCGTGATCCGCTTCTGCCGTTCGCTGGGCTGCCAGGGCCTGTCGGACTTCAAGCTGAAGCTGGCCACCGGCCTGACCGGCACGATCCCGATGAGCCACAGCCAGGTGCACCTGGGCGACACCGCCACCGACTTCGGCGCGAAGGTGCTCGACAACACCGTGTCGGCGATCCTGCAGTTGCGCGAGCACCTGAACTTCGAGCACGTCGAGCATGCCATCGACATCCTCAACAATGCGCGGCGCATCGAGTTCTACGGCCTGGGCAACTCGAACATCGTGGCCCAGGACGCGCACTACAAGTTCTTCCGCTTCGGCATCCCGACCATCGCCTACGGCGACCTGTACATGCAGGCCGCCTCGGCCGCCCTGCTCGGCAAGGGCGACGTGATCGTGGCGGTGTCGAAGTCGGGCCGCGCGCCCGAGCTGCTGCGCGTGCTCGACGTGGCGATGCAGGCCGGCGCCAAGGTGATCGCGATCACCTCCAGCAACACGCCGCTGGCCAAGCGCGCCACCGTGGCGCTCGAGACCGATCACATCGAGATGCGCGAATCGCAGCTGTCGATGATCTCGCGGATCCTGCACCTGGTGATGATCGACATCCTCGCGGTGGGCGTGGCGATCCGGCGCGCCGCGCCGAACGCCGAGATCACCGAGGCGGTCGCGCAGGCCAAGGCGCGCGCCGGCGAGGACGAATCGGCCGACGTGCTCGACTGGCTCAGCCACGGCGCGGCCCCGGCCACGCGCGACTGAACGCGGCCGGCGGCGGTAGCCGCGATGAACGGCTGGAAACACGAAGGGCCGGCGCTTTCGGGCGCCGGCCCTTTGGTTTGGGCTGCTGTCGAGGCGCGGCCGCGAACGCGAGCGCCGCGCGAACTCAGTCGCCACGCACCGGCCGGCCGTGCCAGCGGATCACCAGCCGGCGCCCCAGGAAGCAGAGCGCGCCGGTGATCGCGATCGTCACGCCCATGCCGAACGGCGTGCCGTCGGCGAGCAGCCCCACCACGGCGCTGGCGACCGCGCCCAGGCCGAGCTGCATCGCGCCGAACACGGCCGCGGCCGCGCCCGCGTTGTGCGGATAACGATGCATCAGGTCGGTCGAGCAGTTCGCCGACAACAGGCCGATCACGCCGACCACGAAGAACAGGCCGGCGACGATCGACCAGAGCCCGCCGATGCCCGTCAACGAGAAGAAGGCCACGCAGAACGAGGCGATGCAGCTGATCAGCGAGGCCGCCGAGATCAGGCGCAGCGAGCCGAAGCGACCGACCGCGCGGGTGTTGATGAAGTTGCCGATCATGATGCCGGCGATGTTCAGGCCGAACAGCAGGCCGTAATGCTGCGGCGAGACGTGGAAATACTCGATGTAGACGAAGGGCGTGGCGGTGATGTACGTAAGCATCGACGCGAAGGCCATGCCGCCGCAGAGCATGTGCCCCCAGGCCACCGGATCGCGCAGGATGCGCCCGTAGGCCATGAAGGACTGCAGGATCGCCGAGGACTTGCGGCGCGCCTTGGGCCAGGTTTCGGGCACCTTCAGGAAGGCCGCGATGGTGCAGCCGATGCCGAACAGCGTGAGCACCACGAACACCATGCGCCAGCCGGCGAAGCGCAGGATCTGGCCGCCCAGCAGCGGCGCGAGCAGCGGGCCGACCGAGGTGACGATCGCCACCATCGACAGCACCTTGGCCGCGTCGGCCGGCTCGTGCGCGTCGCGCGCGATCGCCCGCGACAGCACCGAGGCGGCACCCGCGCCGAGCGCCTGCAGGAAGCGCAGCACGATCAGGCTGCCGATCGACGGCGCCACGAAGCAGCCCGCCCCGGCCACGGTGAACAGCACGATCCCGCCCAGCAGCACCGGGCGGCGCCCCAGCGAATCCGACAGCGGCCCATACAGCAGCATGCCCAGCGAGAAGCCCGACAGGAAGCTGGTCAGCGTCCACTGCACCGCCGCTGCGCTGGTGCCCAGGCTCTCGGCCACCGAGGGCATGCTCGGCAGGTACATGTCGGTGCCGATCGGCCCGCACGCGGCCAGCGCACCGAGCAGCATGATCAACCGGGCGTCGGGCCGGCGCCGTATCGCGTTCGACATGGGAATTCTCGCGTGCGGCCGGGACCTCGCACGGCTAGGCGCCACGCGGCCCGACTCGGTTTGAACGACGGCCGGGCGGCCGCCGCGAAGCCACGATTGTACGCGCGAGCCCGGCTTCGCGAGTCCAAGCCCGCGCCGCGCGCCGGGCCTTGGCGTGCCGGTCGGCCACTCGCGCGCGGGCGATCGGGTAAGCTCGCGCCTTGCGTCCGCGCGCGCCGCCGTGCCCGCTTCCGGTCTTCTTTCCGTTCTCCCGTTGCCCCGACATGACTGCCTTCCTGCTGATCTGGAGCCCCAAGAAATGGCCCTGGCCCGAGCTGCCCGAGGTGGCCGCGCGCGTGCGCGCCGGCGAGGCCGTGCGTGACGTCTGGGGCTGCGGTTTCTCGCGCAGCATCCTGCCCGGCGACCGCGTGTTCCTGCATCGCGTCGCCCAGGAGCCGAAGGGCGTGTTCGGCTCCGGCTACGTGACGCGCGCGCCCTACGAAGTGGCGGACCCGAACACGAAGCGCGGCTACCGGCTCTGCATCGATTTCGTCTACGACTGGCTGGTCGACGGCCACGGCGAGGTGGTGATCGCGCGCGACGCGCTGCGCGTCCACCCGTTCTCGGTGCAGACCTGGGACGCCCAGACCTCCGGCACCTCGATCAAGCCCGTCGCCGAGGGCGCGCTGGAGAAACGCTGGGCCGAACTGACCGGCAAGCGCAAGCCGCCCAGGCTCTGAGGCACCCGTCCCCGCCCTCGTCCGCGGCCCGGCAGGCCCGCCCCGCGCGAGGGCCGGGCGGGCCGCGCCAGAACCGCCCCGGCGACTCTTCGGTACAATCTGACGATCGTTTCGTCCGCATCCGGCGCGGAAGATGCGGCCCCCGCCGCGCCTGCCCGGCTGCCGCCTCCGTCTAGCAGGACCTATCCATGTCGAACAATCAAACGCTCTTCGAACGCGCCCAGCGCACCATCCCGGGCGGCGTCAACTCGCCCGTGCGCGCCTTCCGCTCGGTCGGCGGCACGCCGCGCTTCGTGTCCCGGGCCCAGGGGCCCTACTTCTGGGACGCCGACGACAAACGCTATATCGACTACATCGGCTCGTGGGGCCCGATGATCGTCGGCCACGTCCATCCCGAGGTGCTCGCGGCGGTGCAGCGCGTGCTGGCCGACGGCTTCTCGTTCGGCGCGCCGACCGAGGCCGAGATCGAGATCGCCGAGGAGATCTGCAAGCTGGTGCCCAGCATCGAGCAGGTGCGGATGGTGTCGAGCGGCACCGAGGCGACCATGAGCGCGTTGCGCCTGGCGCGCGGCTTCACCAACCGCAGCCGCATCGTCAAGTTCGAGGGCTGCTACCACGGCCACGCCGACAGCCTGCTGGTGAAGGCCGGCTCGGGCCTGCTGACCTTCGGCAACCCGACCTCGGCCGGCGTGCCGGCCGACATCGCCAAGCACACCACGGTGCTGGAGTACAACAACGTGGCGGCGCTGGAGGAAGCCTTCGGCGCGTTCGGCGACGAGATCGCCGCCGTGATCGTCGAGCCGGTGGCCGGCAACATGAACCTGGTGCGCGGCACCCCCGAATTCCTGCAGGCGCTGCGCGCGCTGTGCAGCAAGCACGGCGCCGTGCTGATCTTCGACGAGGTGATGTGCGGCTTCCGCGTCGCGCTCGGCGGCGCGCAGCAGCATTACGGCATCCAGGCCGATCTGACCTGCCTGGGCAAGGTGATCGGCGGCGGCATGCCGGCGGCCGCGTTCGGCGGGCGTCGCGACATCATGGCCCAGCTCGCGCCGCTGGGCGGCGTCTACCAGGCCGGCACGCTGTCGGGCAACCCGATCGCGGTGGCCGCCGGCCTCAAGACCCTGCAACTGATCCAGGCGCCCGGCTTCTACGCAGCGCTCACCGCGCAGACCCAGCGCCTGGCCGACGGCCTCGTCGCCGAGGCGCGTGCCGCCGGCGTGCCGTTCGCGACCGACGCGATCGGCGCGATGTTCGGCCTCTACTTCACCGAGGCGGTGCCGACCAGCTTCGCCGAGGTGACCAAGAGCGACATCGCCAGCTTCAACCGCTTCTTCCACCTGATGCTCGACGAGGGCGTGTATTTCGCGCCCTCGGCCTACGAGGCCGGCTTCGTCTCCAGCGTGCACGACGACGCCGTGATCGATGCAACGCTCGCCGCCGCGCGCCGCGCCTTCGGCGCCCTGGCTGCCGCCTGACCACCGGATAGGGAGACGCGCATGTTCTCGGAATCGGATTTCGCGCATATGCAGCGCGCGCTCGACCTGTCGTCGCGCGGGATGTACACCACCTCGCCGAACCCGCGCGTGGGTTGCGTGATCGTCAAGGACGAGGTGGTGATCGGCGAGGGCTACACCCAGCCGGCCGGCCAGGACCACGCCGAGGTGCAGGCCATGAAGGACGCGCGCTCGCGCGGCCACGACCTGCGCGGCGCGACCGTCTACGTGACGCTGGAGCCCTGCAGCCACTTCGGGCGCACGCCGCCTTGCGCGCTGGGCCTGATCGACGCGCGCGTGGCCAAGGTGGTGGCGGCGATGGAGGACCCGAACCCGCTGGTCTCGGGCAAGGGCCTCGGGATGCTGCGCGACGCCGGCATCGACGTGCGCTGCGGGCTGCTCGCGCAGGAAGCGTGCGAGATGAACATCGGCTTCGTGTCGCGCATGACGCGCGGCCAGCCCTGGGTGCGCATGAAGTCGGCCATCTCGCTGGACGGCCGCACCGCGCTGCCCGACGGCCAGAGCCAGTGGATCACCGGCGAGGCCGCGCGCGCGGATGGGCACGCCTGGCGCGCACGCGCCTGCGCGATCCTGACCGGCATCGGCACGGTGCGCGAGGACGATCCGCAACTGACGGTGCGCGGCATCGACACGCCGCGCCAGCCGCTGCGCGTGCTGGTGGACAGCCGGCTCGAGGTTTCGCTGGAGGCGAAGCTGCTGAGCGGCGCGCCGATCCTGATCTTCTGCGGCGAGCTCGACGCGGCCGGCGAAGGCCGCGCCGCCGCCCTGCGCGACCGCGGCGCCGAGGTGGTGCCGCTGGCCGGCCCGAACGGCAAGGTCGACCTGCCGGCCCTGCTGCAGGCGCTCGGCAAGCGCGGCATCAACGAGCTGCATGTCGAGGCCGGGCACAAGCTGAACGGCTCGCTGCTGCGCGAAGGCTGCGTCGACGAGCTGCTGATCTACATCGCGCCGACCCTGCTCGGCGACAACGCGGCCGGCATGTTCAATCTCGCCGCCCCGGCCACGCTGGAACAGCGCACGCGCCTGCAATTCCATACCATCGACCGGATCGGCGAGGACCTGCGCATCCTCGCGCGCTTCGCCGCCGCGTCGGCCAACTGAATCTGCTTACGGGAATCTCACGATGTTTACCGGAATCGTCGCGGCGGTCGGCCGCATTGAATCGATCGCACCGCTCGGCACCGAGGCCGATGCCGGCGTTCGGCTGGTGGTCCGCGCCGGCGGGCTCGACCTGGGCGATGTCGCGCTCGGCGACAGCATCGCGATCCAGGGCGCCTGCATGACGGCGATCGAGACCACCGCCGAAACCTTCACCGTCGATGTATCGCGCGAGAGCCTGAACAAGACGGTCGGCCTGAGCGAGCCGGGCGAGGTCAATCTCGAGAAGGCGCTGCGCGCGCATGACCGGCTGGGCGGGCATATCGTGTCGGGCCATGTGGACGGGCTCGGGACGGTCACGCATTTCGCGCCGGTGGGCGAGTCGCACGAGCTGCGCGTGCTGGCGCCGAAGGCGCTGGGCAAGTACCTGGCCTACAAGGGCTCGATCACGGTCAACGGTGTGAGCCTGACGGTCAATGCGGTGAAGGATCTGGCTGACGGCTGCGAGTTCTCGATCAACCTGATCCCGCATACGGTGCAGGTCACCACGCTGCGGCACCTGAAGGCGGGCTCGAAGGTGAATCTCGAGATCGATATGATTGCGCGGTATGTGGAAAGGATGTTGTCGACGGCTTCGCCTGCATAGGCCTCGTAGGTGCCTGTGAAAGAAGCCTTGGCACCCCAGCCTTAATCTTGCGTTGAAACCGGTTCGTTTAATACCGTTGGCGAAGCCATGATTCACGGCAATTCATAGACATATACGCGGCAGCCGCCTTGAGCTGCCGCGCCCCACGCTAGGCGTAAATATCGCGATTCCGCGCTAGGCGTTGTCGACCATGACATTGCTGTCGTAACGCCCGCTACGAGCTTTCCGTTCTACAAGGTCCATCGGCGGCTTTTCAGCCACCAATCGCTGCTTGTCGAAATACGCGGCGAAGTGCTGTCTGGCAAGCTCCTCAGGAAGATAAGCTGTCGAGCGCCAGACTTGCCGCCAAGCTGTCAGCTCCCTCTCCGACTCGACCACATACACTGGAAAATCCACCACGCCACGTAGCCGTTGCACAGAGTCACGCCCACTAAGCGGGCGGGGCTCCCGCACTTCGTCGCCATTCTTGTCCCAACCGATCCAGCGGCTGTAGTAGCCCATTCCGTGCGGCAACGGAACAAATTCGTAATAGCGGCAGTTCGGTTCCAACGGCAATCGCTTTTCGCAAATGCGTCGCATGAGGCCGAGCGAAACCGCCGCGAACGAATCAGTCGGAAGCTGGCTCATGGTGCGCCGGAAGTGATGATAGCTTTGAAAACCGAGCGACCGAGCCTGGAAGTCCAGACGTTGACAATGGGAAAGGCCGGTCGGCGTATCAAGTGCGGTACAGAGGGTTTTCAGGCCATTCACAACGTCCAAATATTGGAACATCACACTCTCCAATTAAATCGTCGCCGCCAGAAATAGAACCCTGGCAGAGGTAAGCATGCTGCTTGCTCGATTGGCGACATTGGGTGATGTGATTCGTCATGTGCCCGCTGACTTTTCCCACGCAGCAGGGAGGTAGTCAGAAACCGTGCTCGGAGCGTAGCAGATTGCCCGCATGTCCGAAAGAGAGCAGCTACTCCAGGAGGACAAGTGGGCGGCCGGTGCGCCCGCGACTGCATCTGTGTCGCGACTTTGACGATCATGCCAACGCTGACTCCCCAAGAGGGCCACTTCGTCGCGTATGCCATTGGGACGCAACTTGGCGCCTTGGCAACTGATGTCGCTGTCCGAGCTGTCTAAGCACTAGGCACCTGGCATGTATCGGGAGGTGCCGATTGCGGCATGCCTGGTCTGAATCGCTCGCTCCTCACCATGAGCAGCCAGCCCAAGCAGGGTTCGCCCCACCCGCGCACCGACGCATTCCCTTGAAATATACGCAAATGACGTACAATTCAGCCGTGCAAGCGACCTTCATTGAACTGCCACCGTTTTCTCGTGAACGCGAAAACTACCTGGCAGATGACGAGTACGCCGTCCTGCAGAAAGCGCTGCTGGCTAATCCCGAGGCTGGTGACCTGATCAAGGGAGCCGGCGGTCTGCGGAAATTGAGGTTCGCCGACAAACGCCGCCAGAAAGGCAAGCGCGGTGGCCTACGAGTGATCTATTACTACTGGGTCAGCGTTTATCCATTCTGGTTGTTCACGCTGTACGACAAAGATGAAATGACAGACCTCTCCAGTGACGAGCGCAAAGCCTTCGCGAAGCTATTGGAAAGAGAAGTCACGATACGGAGCCAGCAATGAAGAAGCGAAATCTGTTTGCTGAATTGACCGAGGGCCTCGATGCCCTTGCCGCCGAGCACGAAGGGAAAATCACGCTGCGCAAGATCACAGCCGCTGTGCCCGATGCGCTCGAAATCTCGCCGGCAGAAATCAAGGCCGTGCGCGAAGCTTCTCACGCGTCGCAAGCCGTCATGGCTCGAAGCCTGCGCATCAACGTGCGCACGTATCAGAATTGGGAACAAGGCAAGGCCAAGCCCAACGCACAGGCGGCTACACTGATCCGACTGGTCGCCAAGCACCCGGAAACACTTCAGATGCTGGCAACTCTCTGAACGCTTGCGAGCACCGCCTGCCATCGCCTGCCATCGCCTGCCGGCGTTTTGCCGGATCATCTACCGTTGCTTGCGAAGGTAGACGGCCGTGTTCCGCGGCTCGTCTGCCGTCAGCTCTCCATAACGATCAACTCGAAGGCTCGACGCGTGCGTCCGCCACGCGGGCAGCGCCGACGATCGTCCCATCGGGCGCCTCGAGCAAGACCGCCAGCTTCTCCCCGGCCGGGGGACTCGCCTGCAACGTGAGCGCCGTGCCGGACCAGCTTCCGATGCTCGCCAGCGCTCGCACGATATTCGATTCGGTGAGCGTGTTGCCGCTGTTCTCCCCGCGTCCGACCGGCGTCACATGACGCGTGTCGTAACCCACCAGCAGGACCTGGGCCTGTCCGCTTCCCGAACCGATCGACACGGTCACGCCCTTGCCGTTGGCCATTGCGCTGACGTTCGCGGACGTCGTCGCCGACGACCGCGCACGATCGATCGCGGCATCCACCGCCGCGCGATTCGAACCCACCACGGCGGATTTCCCGTCCACCACCAGTTCGGGGGTATAGGCGAAGCCGTGGAAACGCTGCACATACCGATCCTGGCGCGCGTCGGAAATCGAAAGCGAGAACGGATCCTTCCACCCGAGCTGATTCCAGTAGGTCACGTGAAAGGCCAGCGGCAACACGTCCTTGCGCGCGTCGCTCAGCTCGTTCAGGTAGCTGTCGGCCGGCGGGCAGGACGAGCAGCCCTGCGAGGTGAATAGTTCGATGACGACCGGGCGAGGCGCGTCGGCAAACGCGGGGAATGCCAGCAAGCTGGCGGCGCTCGCGCAGATGACGGAAAGGAAACGGGCGAACATGGGAGGATCCGGGGTGGCTGATCACGGTAGTTCGTTCGCCGGTGCCGTTCGGTTACGCACGGCGGTGATCAAGCATCGAGGAAGATTCGGCCCCTTGTCGTGCAGGCGGCAACAGCCCGCGACATCGGCGCGTTCGACACCCGCCGATCGCGCCCCGACAATCCCCGCTTCCCCTCAATGGAATCGAGAACGCCCATGTCGATGGAATTCGAAGTCCCGCCGGGAATCGGGAATGTGGATCAGTGGCGCACGCATTGTCGAAGGATCCGCGCCCGGGCGGAGGATTTTCTCGCGGATCGCCTGAGCCTCGTCGAGACAGCGCGGGAGCTGTTGCGGCTGGCCTACTGGGCCAAGGTCGGCGGCGATCCGGAGTTCCAGGTGTTTCGGGCGATTGACACGGAAACACGTTTCCTGCCCGTCGGCGAAGTCCGGAAATACTGGGCACCTGAAGCCCTGGAACGCGAGGACGTCCAGATCCGCGCGACCGAGGCAACCTGGAGCGAGCGGGCACGATACGCCGCCGAGCGGCTGGTGGAGCGGTACCAATGGACACTCCCGCGCAACCGCCGCCTCGCGACACGACGCGAAACACCCAGGCCGGCTGCCGGCCCCGATCAAGCTCCCCATTCTTGAAGGCATCGAGCGCGCGCAGCATTTGCGCATGGTTCGCCTCGCTCCTGCCACCGCTCATCCGACATGGCGAGCCGCCCCCCTCAAACCCCCGCGAACCAGTCATACCCCTGCTGCTCCCAATACCCGCCCGGGAACACGTTGGTGACCTCGATCGCCTCCAGGTTCTTCGCGCTCTTGAACCCCAGCTTGGTCGGGATCCGCAACCTCAGCGGCGCACCCCATTGCGGCTCGAGCGGCTTCGAATCGAAATCGAGCGCGAGGATCGTCTGGGGATGCAGGGCGCTGGCCATGTCGATGCTGGTCGAGTAGCCGTCGAAGCACTTGAAGGCGACGTAGCGCGAGTTCAGATCGGCGCCGACTCGCTCCAGGAACACGCGCAACGGGATGCCGCTCCACTGCCCGATCTGGCTCCAGCCCTCGATGCAGATATGGCGGGTGATCTGGCTCGCCTGCGGCAGCGTCATCAGCTCGGGCAGGGTCCACGGCTGCTTGCGCGCCACCCGCCCGGCGACGCCGAGCGCCCAGTTGTCGGGCACGCCCCGCACCTGCCAATCGGGATAAAAGGCATTGAAGCGGAACGGGCGCGTGATATCGGCCGCGCTATAGGTTCTCGCCAGCCGCTGCGAACCGAACAGCGCCGCCTGCACGCGATCGTCGAAGCGCAGCATGGCTTCGAGCGCGGCGTCGACGCCCGAATGCGTGGACAGGTCGCAGCCGCTCAGCATGGCCAGGCCGCCGAGCGACAAGGTCCGTTTCAGGAAGCCGCGCCGGCTCGCGCGGCTCAGTTCCGCCTTGATGTCCTCTTGCCGGACGGCGACGGTTTTACGCTCGGCCATCAGTGCTGCTCCTCGGATTCCGCCGGCACCGGGGCGATCATCGCCACCAGCGTGCGCGGATGAATCGCCACCAGCGTCACATGCACGACGACGAAGGCGACGATGCCGAACATCAGGGCGAGATGGATGTTGCGGGCGATCGCATACTGCCCGAACAACTCCACCAGCCATTGAAACTGCACGGGTTTCCAGATCGCCAGCCCCGTGACGATCTGGACGATCGCGGCCGTCACCACGCCGACATACATCGCGCGCTGCACCGCGTTGTAGTGCCCCTGCCGATGCGCGAGCCGGAACGCCAGCGCGGCGCGCAGATCGCGAATCACCGCCATCGGCGAAGGCAGGCGAAGATCGCGCCGGAAATGCCCCGACGCGATCCCGTAGACGAGATAGGCCAGCCCGTCGATCACCAGCAGCCACATGGCGCTCAGATGCCAGGCCAGCGCGCCGCCGAGCCAACCGCCGAGCCCGGTCCATCGCGGAAACACGAAGGGCAGGTCCGGCGAGGCGTTGTAGATCGCCCAGCCGCTGAAGATCATGCATCCCATGGCATACACACCAATCCAGTGCATGATCCGGATCGGGGCGGGGTGCGCGGGTCGTGGCGACCGGGAACTAGGGCGCATGAACAGGCTCCTTGGCGGTTGATCGGGTGGCGCGGGTAAGCTCGGATGACGACCAGCCGCCTTACATCGGCGGCTTGAGGCCATCCTTGCCGATCGCGACCACGCCGGCCGTGGTCTTGTTCTGGTCCGTCGCGGCATTGATGAACACCGCCGCGCCCTTGGTCAGGTCGGCCGTGGTGGCGGGATGGAAGGTGACGATCGGCGCGGTGGGCGGCACCAGCACGACCTGCTCGCCGCCCTTGTAGCTGACGGTCAGCCGCTTCACGCCGCCCTGGTCGGTGGCCGCGCTGACGCTGCCGTTGGTCATCGCGCTCTTGACGGTGGTGCTCGACGGCGCGGCGACGGCCGTCACGCTGCCATTGGTCATCGAGCTGGAGGTGGTGCCCGCGCCCGACAGCGTGGTGTCGGGAATCGTGTCCCAGGCGTAATGGCCCTCGCCCACGCCCTTCATCGCGGGCGGGAACACCACCACTTCCAGCGCGATCTGGTTCGCGCCCGTGCTCTTGGTGGCGGTGCCGATATAGCTGCCCGGCTCGATATTGGCGAGGTCGGCCTTCACCACCTGCAGGTACTTGGTGTTGGCGCCCAGCGCGACCTGCACGTCGGCGCCGGCCGTCGTGTGGACCGTGATCTCGCTGGCGCTGACCGCGGCGATCGTGCCGCGGATGCGGGTGGGAGCCGGCGAGGCGGCAAGTGCCGAGCCGCTCAGCATGACGGCAAGAATGGCGACATGAATGCGTTTCATCTGTGCTCCTGGGTTTGAGATGCCTGAAATCGGGCAGGATAGGTCACCCGCCTTTCATAATCATGCAGACGCTCGACCCGGGCAGGTATCGGTCAAATGACCGATGCCCGGCTCGCAAGCCGCGCACAGCAACCTGTTTGTCCCACGCGCTGCCGCGCGCCGGGCGCTCCCGCTATCGTGCGGGCCATCCATCGCCCATCGATATCCCAGGAGAGCGCCATGACCATCTTTTCCCTTCGCCACCTGCTCCTCGCCTCGGCCGCCTCCATGCTGCCGACAGCCGGCGCGGCAGTAGCCGGCGCACGGACCACGCCAACCGCCTCGCGCAGCGCCGCTATTACGCGCTCTACCCGCGCTCCCGCCATGTGCCGCTGAAGCTGCGGGCCTTCATCGATTTCATCTCGGCGCGCTACGCCGAGGAGCCCGCCACGTCGGCCGCCGGCTGAGGAGCGGCCGCGCGCATCCGGCCACCGCCAGCCAGGGCAGCGGCCGGCAAACGCGCGGACGTGGCCAGCGCGAAGGTCGGCATGCCCTCGTCCGCCCGCCGGCGGCTCAGCCCTGGCTCAGCGCGCTGAGCTTCGCCCGCTTGAGCTCGGCGAGGATCTCCAGCGCCTTGCCCTCGTCGCTCGTCAGGTCCGCGAGGAAGGCTTCGTTGTGCTGCTTGATCCACGACAGCGGCATGTCCCACCAGGCCAGTTCGAGCAGGCTCTCGCGCACCCGCTCCGGGAAGCGGAATCGCACCAGCCTGGCCGGCGAGCCCACGTAGATCCCGTAAGGCTCGGCGCGGAAATTCGGCGGGATCACCGCGCGCGCGCCGATCACGCAGCCGCTCTCCACCACCGAGCCGCCCAGGAACAGGGCCTCGTCGCCGATCCAGACGTCGTTGTGGATCACGGTATCGGCATACTGCGGCGGCGGCGCATTGCGCAGGCCGTCGCCGAAGACGCTGAACATGGCAGTCGAGATGGTCCGCATGTCGTGCTGGCCATTGAGCAGGAAACGCAGGCGCAGGCCGCCGGCCACGAACTTGCCGAGGCTCAGCTTCTGCAGGCCGCCGTCGTACTTGGCGATCGAACCCACCCCGAGGCCCGAGCCCCGGCCGATATAGAAACTGCCTTCGGTCGCTTCCTCGTCGAGCCAGTTGCGAAAGAAGTTGTTGGGGATCGACGAATACGCGCCGTCGCGATACCCGAACACGACGAAGTGCTTCGCGAGAGGATGGTTGGACAGGATCCCGGTGCAGTCGTCCGAGGTGGTTACGTTCATGGCGGTCTGTGAATAATGATGGCGATGGTTCGCATGGGCCTGGACGATGCCCCGTGACATCGTCCCGACAAGCCGGATCGCGTGGCAGCCAGCGCGACGCCGCCGATTCTATTACGAAAGAACCGCCGCGCCTCAGCGCTCGTCGAGCTTGCGGATCGCGCTGTTGGCGGCGTTCAGCGGCCGGCCGTCCTCGTGCTGCAGGGTCTGCTTGCGGATCTTGCGGCCGCTCTTGCGATCGACCATCACCGAATGCGGCTCGCCGGGCGCGAACAGGTTGGCCTCGCCCCACTGGCGCAGCATCACGATCACCGGGAACAGGCCCTCGCCCTTGCGGGTCAGCACGTATTCCTGGTAGGCGGAACCGTCCGATGCGGGCACGATCTCGAACACGCCCGCCTCCACCAGTTGCTTGAGCCGGTCGGACAGGATGTTGCGCGCCACGCCGAGGCTGGCGAGAAACTCGCCGAAGCGGCGCATGCCGTCGAACGCGTCGCGCACGATCAGCAGCATCCAGCGATCGCCGACGATGTCGGCCGCCCGGCCCACCGGGCATGGCGAATCCGCGAAACTCCTTTGCCTGGCCATCCCGCCCTCCTCGATGCGTCACGACAAGCCACGTCCGGCGGTCCTGCCGGATAAGAAGTTGCATTTTAAAACAAGCTTCCCTACACTTCCGAAAAGTTTTATTTTGCAACCAGATGAGAGGAACTGCCGGCATGAATGCCATCCTGCCTTCGGAAGCCGCGCTCGATCCTCGGCCGCCGCAATCCGTGCCCCGCTCGATCGTCATGCTGCTGTCGGTGTGCTGCGCGGCCAGCGTCGCCAATGTCTATTACGCCCAACCCTTGCTCGATTCGATTGCGCGTGATTTTCATATTTCGCACTCCGATGTAGGTGGTGTGATCACGGCGACCCAGCTCGGCTGCGCGCTGGCGCTGATGTTCGTGGTGCCGCTGGGCGACCTGCTCGATCGCAAGCGCCTGATCGCCGTCCAGCTCGTGTTGCTGGCGCTGGCCTGCGTGCTGGTTGCCGCCTCGCGCGGCCCGCTCATGCTGCTCGCCGGCATGGTCGGCGTCGGCCTGCTGGGCACGGCCATGACGCAGGGCCTGATCGCCTGCGCGGCGGCCCTCGCCAGTGAAGGCGAGCGCGGGCAGGTGGTGGGCGCGGCGCAAGGCGGCGTCGTGATCGGCCTGCTGCTGGCCCGCTCGGTGGCGGGCCTGCTCACCGATATCGCGGGCTGGCGCGCGGTCTACCTGGGCTCGGGCGGCATCGCGCTGGTGATGCTGGCCGTGCTCTCGGCCCGCCTGCCGCGGCCGACCGCGCCAAGGCCGCGGCTCGGCTACCCGCAGTTGCTGCGATCGATGCTCGACCTGCTGCTGCGCGAGCGTGTACTCCAGCTACGCGGCACGATCGGCCTGCTGATGTTCGCGGCCTTCAGCATCTTCTGGAGCGCGCTGGTGCTGCCGCTCAGCGCCCCGCCCTATTCGATGTCGCACACGGCGATCGGCGCCTTCGGGCTGGTGGGCGCGCTCGGCGCGCTGGCCGCCGCGCGCGCGGGCCGCTTCGCCGATCGCGGCCTGGGCCAGGCCGTCACCGGCATCGCCTTGCTGCTGCTCTGCCTGTCGTGGCTGCCGATCGCCTTCACACCGCATTCGATCGCGGCGCTGGTGCTCGGCATCGTGCTGCTCGACATCGGCGGCCAGGCCGTGCACGTCGTCAACCAGAGCCTGATCTTCCGCACCCATCCCGAAGCGCATGCGCGCCTGGTCGGCTGCTACATGCTGTTCTACGCGGCGGGCAGCGGCCTCGGTTCGATCGCGTCGACGGCGACCTATGCACAGGCGGGATGGACCGGGGTCTGTGCGCTCGGCGCGTGCGTCAGCCTGCTGGCCCTGGCGTTCTGGTTCTTCAGCTCGGGCCCCGCCCGTCGCCACGCGCCGAGATAAGCATATGAAGTCTTTCCGGTTGTGATTCGCAACCCGATCGGGGACCATGCATCGCAAGCGCCGCGTCTCCATCCACTCCTCATCGTTCTCGTCATGAAGCTTCGCGATACGCTGCTCGCCATCCTCGTCACGGCCATCTGGGGGCTCAACTTCTCGGTCATCAAGCTCGGGCTGCAATCGACCGATCCGTTCGTGCTCGCCGGCATCCGCTTCACGCTCAGCGCGCTGCCGGCGGTGCTGTTCATCCGTCGCCCGGCGGTGCCGCTGTCTTACCTCGCCGCCTACGGGCTGCTGTTCGGCGTCGGCCTGTGGGGCATCGTCAACCTCGGCATCCAGGCCGGCCTGTCGGCCGGGATCGCCTCGCTGGTGCTGCAGTTCAGCGCCTTCCTGACGATCCTGCTCGGCGCCGCCATGTTCCGCGAGGCCGTCTCGCGCTACCAGTTCGCCGGCATCGCGATCGCCCTGCTCGGCCTGGCCTGCGTGATCGCCATCACCGACGGCAGCGCCACGCCGGCCGGCATCGCGCTGGTGATCGTCGGCGCGCTGGCCTGGAGCGGCGCGAACCTGGTGATCAAGCTGTCCGGCACGCGAGAGGTGCTGGCCTTCCTGGTCTGGTCCAGCCTGTTCTCGCCGCTTCCGTTGTTCGCGATCGCCTGGCTGCAGCACGGCGCGGCCGTCTACGCGGCCACCTTCGCGCACGTCGACGGCAAGGCCGTGTTCTCGATCCTGTTCCAGGTCTACCCGACCACGCTGTTCGGTTATGGAGTCTGGAACCTGCTGCTCAGGAAGTACCCGGTGTCCACCGTCGCGCCCTTGTCGCTGCTGGTGCCGATCTTCGGTATGCTGGGCTCGGCCCTGATCTTCGGCGAACCGATCGGCACGCTGAAGCTGCTCGCGACCGCCCTGATCGTGCTGGGGCTGGCCGTCGGCCTGTACGGCAAGCACCTCGGCGCCCGCCTCGCGAGGCAAGCCGGCATCTGAACCCGCTCCGGAGCCCCATGAACACCCACGCGCGCTACTTCAACCTGTTCGGCCGCATGGTCTCGATCGTGCATCAGCAGGGCCGCTGGCAAGCCTACGACTTCGGCGCGGAAGGCAAGCGCCGCCCGGCCGATTTCCAGATCCCCGACTTCGTCGAGGCCGACGAACTGCTCCAGTACCTCGACGACCTGTTCCACGAGGACGCGACGCCCAGGCACCCCGCCGTGGTCGAGATGCCGCCGCCCGCGCCCTGAATCGCCGCCACCGCCAAGCAACCCGTCGCCACCGGCCCGGCCGCCCCGATTCCGGGCATCATCCGTCCCCGTCTTCGAAAAGCACTCGATCCGCCCGGCAACTGAAACTAAAATACCGACCTCGGCGGCGTCCGGGCCGACGCCCGCCGAGCCGCAATCCCCGGATCGCGCGGTATCGATGCTGCCCATAGCACGGCCGAATCGCCCGCGCGCCGCCGTCCGGCAGGCGCCGCGGCGCCCGGCCGATAAAACATACAGGCATCAGCACGGGTTTCATGATGGGAATCTCGCAGCACCAAAAACGGGGCTCGACCGGCAGGCGCGCGCGCCGAGGCGCGCTGGCCGCCGCCAGCCTGCTGGTGGCGATGCCGGGCCTCGCGCGGGCCGACTGCATCGACGACGCGGCCAGCTTCCAGCACGTCAACGTCGGCCTGATGCGCGCGATCGCCCAGGTGGAATCGGGCACGCGCACCAATGTCATCAGCCCCAACAGCAACGGGACCTACGACATCGGCCTGATGCAGATCAACAGCTCCTGGCTGCCGCGGCTCGCGCGCGAGGGCATCACCCAGCAGAGCCTGCTCGATCCCTGCACCAATGCCTACGTGGCGGCCTGGATCCTGTCGCAGAACATCCAGCAGTTCGGTCCGACCTGGAACGCCATCGGCGCCTACAACGCGAGCTCGCCCGACAAGCGCCTCGCCTACGCGCAGAAGGTCTACGACACCGCGCAATCGATCATCAGCACGCAGGATGTGTCCATGCCTATCATTCCGCCGTCGTTCACGCCGCCGCAAACCTACAATCCGTTTGCCAGCCTCGGCGTCTCGCAGGTGAAGATGGCGCCCGCCAACGGCGCGAGCGGCAGCACCCCGCGCCGCCCGGCGCCCGCCCCGGCACCCGACGCGGCACCCGGCACCTACAACTTCGGCTGGACCGTGACGGGCGCCGACGACGCCAAGCCGGTGCAGGTGTTCGACGACGGCGCCCGCATCTACGTGCAGTTCAGCGACATGAAGCGGGTGCCGGCGATCTTCGGCGACACGCCGCGCGGCCGCGTGATCCTGCGCTGGGATCCGCAGCCGCCTTATGCGGTGATCGCCACGCTCGAGCCGAAGCTGGTGTTCCAGATCGGCCAGGCCGAGGCCATCGCGCAGCGGGCGCCGGCCGCGATCACGCCGAAATCCGCTGGTTCGACCTCGACCCAGGCCGGCGCGGCGCCGACGCGCGCTCCCGCCGTACCGGGCGGCAACGCCGTGCCCGCCACGGCAGCCGTCGCGAGCGCCGCCGCCGCGCGCAAAGCCGCCACCGCGTCGACCGACGCGCTCTGGTATCTCTCCACACCCTCCTCGCGCGACAACAAGGACAAGGCCCCGGCCAGCCAGACGCTGCCGGTCGCCGACACGGGCACGCGCAACGATCCGCCGCCCGCCGCGCAGGCACCGGTGGCCACCGCCACCGACAAGCCCACCACCCAAACACCGTCGCCGCGCAACACCGGCACCGACGCGCTGTTCTACCTCACCAAATAAGCGCCCCATCGCGCGTTGAAACCCGGTCCGCCTCATGCGGCGGACCGGGATCGCCCAGGCACGCTCCGGATTATCTCGCTTTAGGCATTTTCATTTCTTATAGCAATGGAATTTCGTAAGCATTTCTGAAAACCGGATTTCCCTTCGCCTCGCAATATTCATTCGTGCATGACGAGCACGGATAATTTCATTTCGCTTTCCATTTTTAAAAACATCGCGACCTGCACGGCTTCTCCCAGCCCGCAAGCAAGGGTGATCCCTTGCAAGCCGAATTACGATAGTAGGTCTAAACTTCGAGGAAGCCGCCGAGCGTCGGACCAGGAGGCATTAAAAATGTTCCCCAATAGGAGACATGGCTTCATATGAAAAACATAACAATTCGCCAACTCAAGACTTTCGAAAGTGTTGCGCGTAATTTGAGCTTTTCTCGTGCGGCCGAGGATCTGCATCTGACGCAGCCGGCCGTCTCGATGCAGATCAAGCAGATCGAGGACCATGCCGGCGTGCCCTTGTTCAACCACGTCGGCAAGCGCATCGTGCTGACCGAGGCAGGCAAGCTGATGCTGCGCCACAGCATGGCGATCCTCGCCGACCTGAAGGCCGCCGAGCAGTCCTTCGCGGTCCTGAAGACCGGCGCCGCGCAATGCCTGCGCGTCGGCCTGATCACCTCGGGCAGCTATTTCTTCCCGCACCTGATCGGTGCCTTCCTGCACGCGCAGCCCGGCATCGATCCCGAGATGACGGTGCGCAGCCGCGACCAGTTGATCGCCCTGCTGCGCGCCGACCGGATCGATCTCGCGATCATGGTGCAGCCGCCCGACGACGCGGCGATCGTCGCCGAAGCCTTCGCGCCCAACCCTTTCGTGCTGGTGGCCGCGCCCGATCATCCGCTGGCCGGCGCGCGCGACATTCCCTATGCGCGCATCGCCGACGAATGCCTGATCGTCAGGGAACGCGGCACCGATACGCGCGGCGTCGCCGACGAGACCTTCGGCACCCTGCCCTCGGCGCCGCGCTTCATGGAGATCGGCTGCGCCGAGGCGATCAAGCAGTCGGTGATGGCCGGCATGGGGATCAGCTTCCTGCCGGCGCAGACGGTTCAGTCCGAACTGCGCGCCGGCCTGCTGGTGGTGCTCGACGTGCAGGGTTTCCCGCGCAAGCGAAGCTGGTGCGTGATCCATCGCGCGGATCGCCACCTGCCGCCCGCCGCCGTCCATTTCCGCGAATTCCTTCTCGCAGAGGGCGGCGCGCGGCTCGAGCACTTCACGGGTATCGACAAGGTGCACACGGGCATGGATCTCCGGCGGGCCGAGCCCGCCGCTCCGGAAACGCGCGCGCTCGCCGCCGGCGGCGCGAGCCTCGAGGTGGCGCTGCGCACGCGCGCGCTGTTACGCGACGAGGGCCTGCCAGATCAGCGTTACGTTGAGCGCCAGGATCACGGCGGTGGCGACGGCTGCCGTGGCGATCAGCTTCCGGCTGGCGGTAAATCCACCCATCACTGAACGGCGCGAGGACAGCACCACCAGCGCGATCAGCGGCACCGGCAGGACGATGCTCAGCACGATCTGGCTGTCGATCATCGCCGTCATCGGGTTGCAGAACAGGCAGACGATCACGGCCGGCACCATGGTGATCAGGCGCCGCACCATCACCGGCGTGCGGAAGCCGACGAAGCCCTGCATGATGCTCTGGCCGGCCATGGTGCCGACCACCGAGCTCGAGATGCCCGAGGCCAGCAGCGAAACCAGGAACAGCACCGCGGCACCGGTACCGAGCACCGGCGTGAGCGTGTGATAGGCGGCCGCGATGTCGGAGATGCCGGGCGCGTTCTTGCCGAACACCGACGCCGACATCGCCACCATCGCCAGGTTGACGAAACCCGCGAAGCCGAGCGCGACCATCACCTCGCGATTCGAGAAGCGCACCAGCTTGCGGCGCTGGTAATCGTTGCGGGCCGGCGCGCGATTCTGCGTGAGGCCGGAATGCAGGTAGATGGTGTGCGGCATGATGGTGGCGCCGACGATGCCGACCGCCAGCATCAGCGCATCGCCGTCGCGCAGGTGCGGCACCACCGTGTGGAAGATCGCGGCGTGCCAGTCGGGCGGCGCGATGATGAGCTCGCCCAGGTAGCTCAGGCCGATCACCGTGATGAAGGCGGCGATCACGATCTCGAGCGGGCGGAAGCCCTTCTTGTCCAGCGACAGGATGCCGACCGTGACCACGCCCGTGATCAGCAGCCCCCAGCCGAGCGCCAGGTGGAACAGCAGCGAGATGCCCATCGCGGCGCCCATGAATTCGGCGAGATCGGTCGCCATCGCGGCGATCTCCGAGCCGATCCACATCGCGATCACCAGCGGCCTGGGGAAGCTGTCGCGGCACAGCTCGGCCAGGCTGCGACCGGTGACGATGCCCAGCTTGGCCGACATCGCCTGGAACAGCATCGCCACCAGCGAGGCCAGCAGTACCACCCACAGCAGCTCGTAGCCGTAGGTCGAGCCGGCCTGGATATTGGTGGCGAAGTTGCCCGGATCCATGTAGCCGACCGAGGCGATCACGGCCGGCCCCGCGAACGGCAACAGCGCGCGGATCCCGCGACGCTCGTTGTCGAGTGCATCGCGCATGGCCGTCACGGTTGCGGTGCTTGCCGTGCCGGACAGCGCGTAGCTGGCGGTACGTTTGATTGCCATCAGCATGATGAACGCCTCTTGCAGGTACGGGTGTCGATTCGATACGGGTGAGGAAAACCGGCGCGCGCCGTGCGGCAGGTCGGCGACCTGCGCGCACGCGGCGCGCGCGTGGCTTGACGCGCGCTCAGGCGATCACGTCGCGACGCTGCTTGAGCTTGTGGATCGCGTCGAGCGTCTCGTCGTCGACGCGCAGGTGCTCCCTGAGCAACTGGCGCGGCACGCTGGCGAGCCACTGCGAGAGCGTCACCTCGGAGAAGTGATCCGACTTGAAGATCTCGAGGAACACCAGATCCTCCTTGCCGGTGTTCTTGATGTAGTGCCCGAGGTTCTTCTCGACATAACCCACGTCGCCCGGATTGAAGTCGACGGTCTGCGCGGCCGGCCCGGTGTTGAACACCGTCATGCGGCCGGTGCCCTTGATGAAGTACTGCCACTCGTCGTTGTCCGGGTGCCAGTGCAGCTCGCGCAGGCCGCCCGGCTTGACCGTCACCAGGGCCGCCGCCACCGTCTTCGAGACCGGGAAGTTGTGGCTGTCGACGATGCGCACCTCGCCGCCGGCGGTCGAGATGGTCGGCGCCATCGCGCCCATGCGGAAGATGAAGGGATGGTCGGGACGGCCTTCGGGCGAGGCGGCATAGGCCTGGTCGGCGGCCAGCGGGCCCGCCTTCGCGCCCTGGTAGATCCACAGCTGCTCGAGCGGGATTTCCTTGAACTTCTCGGCCGGCACGCCGAAGTTCTGCGCGAGGATGTCGGGCGGCGTGTGCGCGAGCCAGTCGGACACCATCAGCGTGTTGAATTCGCCGGCCGCGCCATTATCGAAGGCCAGCACGAACTCGCCGCCGTTGTCGCCGAGCCCCTGCAGCGAATGCGGCAGGCCGGGCGGGAAGTACCAGATGTCGCCGGCCGCCACGTCGGCCACCTCGGCGCGGCCGCGCGTGTCGATGGTGGTGATGCGCACCTCGCCGCTGACCATGATCGCCCACTCGGCCTGCTGGTGCCAATGCAGCTCACGCACGCCGCCCGGCCCGAGGCGCATGTTCACGCCGGCGATGTCCTTCGACACCGGGAAGGCCTTGGTGGTCACCTCGCGCGCCCAGCCGCCGGCCTGGATGCGCTTGTGCGCCATGTTGAACGAGGCCCACGGGATCGGCATGCCGCCGACGTCGGTGGGCGGCGGGTTGTTGAACGAGGGCAGCACGTCGCGCAGTTGCGGGTTCTGCGGACCCGGCTCGGCGATCGCGATCGGCGTGGAGTTGATCGCACCTTGCGCCGGCGTGTCGGGGTTGCCGAATTCGGCCGCCTTGGCGGCTGCCGCCGCACCGAGTGCCACCGCGCCGGCGGCCGCGCCGACCAGTACACTGCGACGTTTCAAATCGGTCATGTTTTGCTCTCCTGATGATCTCGTCTTGATGGTTTCCCGGTGCCGGGGGACCTCCCGGGTGACGCGGGTTGTGATCGGAAGCGGCATGGCGCCGTGCCTCGGTGAACCGTCGTTCGATGCATCGGCATGAACGGCTCACCGCGGCATCGGATGCTCGCCAGCCGCTCCGTGCCGCCAATAGTAGGAACGCATCAGGCCGATGACCAATCAGGATTTCTTGGCCAGATCATCAGGAGCTTTGATACATCGCCGGACCGATCGCGCTTAGGATCGGCGCACGCGCTGACGGAGATATCGGCGCCTGGAACCGATCGAACCCGATACAAGGAGAGTGACCATGGGAAGTCTGAGCATCACGCATTGGCTGATCGTGCTGGCGATCGTCTCGCTGATCTTCGGTACCAAGAAGATCCGCAGCCTCGGCACGGACCTGGGAGGCGCCATCAAGGGCTTCAAGGAGGGGATCGCGGACAGCGAGGCGGTGCCGTCCGCGGTGGCTGTGGCATCGTCGTCGGCACCGGCGACGCAGGGCATGGAGGTGGATGCCCGCGCGGACCCGTCGGTCACGCGGCACTGAACGCAGCGCAAGGCGGCCGCGATGGACATCGCGGCGCCGTGTCCAGGCGGGCCGAGCCGCTCGCCACGCGTTGCATACCGCGATCCGCGGCGATTGCTCGTCGCGATGCATTCGCGAGCGCGGCCTCGACGCCGGCCATCACGTGCATTGGTGCCCGGCGTACCGTGCCGCAGGGCCGCGAATTGCTGGAAATAGACCTGCCACGGCCGCTGGCCGACAACCCCTCCTTTGCTGCCGGGTAGCGATGGACGCCCCATCGAAATGCCAACCCGGCCTCCCCGAGCAGGCGTTCGACCCGTCCGGGCCCTACAACGCGGTCCACCGCGAGCACATGCATGATGGAAGCCCGATCGGCCATGTCGATTAGCCGAAGCCGGCGCGGGCGTCGAAATTGCTGACAAATTACTAACTATCGGGCGCTTGGGGCCGTGCCGCCGCGCCGAGCCTCCCCGGCGCCGGCGTGGCCGCATAGGGCGCGCCAGCCACGCCGCAACTCCGTCACGGCACTGCGCGACAATCACCTCGCGCGCCCCGCCATGCCTGCGTGGCTTCATCGCGGTACGCGGCCCCTGTTGCCGCAACCCTGGATGTCCCCTGGAGAAATGTCATGAAGATCCTGATGGTGCTGACCTCGCACGACCAACTCGGCGATACCGGTCGCAAGACGGGTTTCTGGCTCGAGGAACTGGCCGCCCCTTATTACGTGTTCAAGGATGCCGGCGCCGAAATCGTGCTGGCCTCGCCGCAAGGTGGCCAGCCGCCGCTCGACCCGAAGAGCAACGAACCCGATTTCCAGACCGAGGCGACGCACCGCTTCGAGGCCGACGCCGAGGCGAAGGCCGCGCTGGCCGCCACGGTGCGGCTCGGCTCGGTGACGCACGACGCATTCGACGCGGTGTTCTACCCGGGCGGCCACGGTCCGCTCTGGGACCTGGCCGAGGATCGCGATTCGATCGCGCTGATCGAGTCCACCTTCGCCGCGCGCAAGCCGCTCGCGCTGGTTTGCCACGCGCCCGGCGTGCTGCGCCACGCCCAGGGCGAGGACGGCAAGCCGCTGGTAAATGGTCGGAAGGTGACCGGCTTCACGAATTCGGAGGAGGAAGCGGTGCAGTTGACCGAGGTCGTGCCCTTCCTCGTCGAGGACGAGTTGAAGCGCAAGGGCGGCGACTATTCGAAGGGCGCCGACTGGCAGTCCTACGTGGTGACCGACGGCCTGCTGATCACGGGGCAGAACCCGGCCTCGTCGGAGCAGGCGGCGAAGGTGGTGCTGGAGAAGCTGGGCGGGAAATAAGCGCTGGCACGCAACGCTTGGCGGCGGCCCGGCAAGCTCGTGCCGCCGCCAGCCTCGCACTTCAAATGTGAGCATCCACTTTCAAAATTTCCCTTTTCCCGCCTTGACAGCCATGAGCATGAACAGGCGCTCAAGGCTGCTTCGCCGTCAGCAGCTCGACGCCAAAACCGACGAACACCAGCCCCGTCATGCGCCGCATCGCCGCCACCGCCCGGCCCGCGCGCAGGCGCCCATGCAGATGGCGCACGCCGCTCGAATAGATCGTGTGCACCACCAGCACCAGCAGCGCGATGGTCAGGTACATCTGCGCGAACTGCAGCGGCAGCGAGCGCTGGTGGTCGATGAACTGGGGCATGAAGGCCGACAGGAAGATCATCGTCTTGGGATTGCTGCCGGCCACCAGGATCGACTCGCGAAACAGCCTGAGGCGGCTGACCGGCACCACCGCGGGCACGGCCTCGCCCGGGGCCGCCGCGTTCGCCCCGGCGGCGGGCCGCCCGCCCTCGCGCCACTGGCGGATGCCGATCAGGATCAGGTAGGCGGCGCCGGCCAGCTTCAGGGCCACGAACAGCGGCGGCATGGCCGCCAGCAAGGCGCCCACGCCGAGGGCCACCAGCGTCACCACCACCAGTTGCACCAGCAGGTTGCCGAGGATCGAGACCACCGTGCCGCGCGCGCCGTGGCGCACCGTGTTGCGCACCACCAGCAGCACGTTCGGCCCCGGCGTGAGCGTGGTCAGCAGGTAGGCGAAGGCAAACAGCAACCAGGTGTGAACGGACATTCGAGGCTCCAGGCAGGCGATTCGAAACAGGACGGCGAGAATGGCAGACGCGACGCGGCAATCGCGGCGCGGCCGGCCCGGCGACGGCATGCGCGCCGGACGGCGCCGGCGCCGATCATGCCACGCCGCCCGATTTCCAAGGCAGCCGGGCCGGCCTGACGTAAAATAGCGCTTTTCCCCAGCGGACACCCTTTTTCTGATATGACGCTCGCCTCCACGCCCGACATCATCGCCGAGCTGAAAGCCGGCCGCATGGTGATCCTCGTCGACGAGGAAGACCGCGAAAACGAGGGCGACCTGGTCGTCGCCGCCGAATTCGTCACGCCGGAAGCGATCAACTTCATGGCCCGCTACGGTCGCGGCCTGATCTGCCTGACGCTCACCCAGGAGCGCTGCAAGCAGCTCAACCTGCCGCTGATGACCTACCGCAACGGCACGCAATACGGCACGGCGTTCACGGTCAGCATCGAGGCGGCCGAGGGCGTGACCACCGGCATTTCCGCCGCCGACCGCGCCCATACCATCGCCACGGCCGTCGCGCGCGACACCCGCGCCGACCAGATCGTGCAGCCGGGCCACGTGTTCCCGATCATGGCCCAGCCGGGCGGCGTGCTGGTGCGCGCCGGCCACACCGAGGCCGGTTGCGACCTGACGGCCCTGGCCGGGCTCACGCCGGCCGCCGTGATCTGCGAGGTGATCAAGGACGACGGCTCGATGGCGCGCCTGCCCGACCTGATCGAGTTCAGCAAGGAACACGGCATCAAGATCGGCACCATCGCCGACCTGATCCACTACCGCAGCCGCACCGAATCGATCGTCGAGCGCGTCTCCGAGCGCACCATGCAGACCGCCCACGGCGCGTTCCAGGCGGTGCTCTATCGCGACAAGCCGACCGGCTCGCCGCACATCGCCCTGGTGCGCGGCACGCCCTCGCCCGAGGTCGACACGCCGGTGCGCGTGCACGAGCCGCTGTCGGTGCTCGACCTGCTCGAGACCGGCGCCTCGACCCACTCCTGGACGCTCGACGCGGCCATGAAGGAAATCGCCGCGCGCGATCTCGGCGCGGTGGTGCTGCTCAATTGCGGCGATACCAAGGAACATCTGGTCGACGTGTTTCTCGCGTTCGACGAAGAGGAGAAGGCGGCCGCGCTCAAGCGCCGGCCGGTCGATTTCAAGACGTTCGGCATCGGCGCGCAGATCCTGCGCGACGTCGGCGTCGGCAAGATGCAGGTCCTCGCGAACCCGCGCAAGCTCGGCAGCATGTCGGGCTGGGGTCTCGAGGTGACGGGCTTCGTGCCGATGCCGGGCGGCGCGGCGTCCGAGCTCTGATGTCGACGAAAGCTGCTGAGCGCCGCTCCCAATCACGCTGAATCCAACCACGGAAAGAACATGGAAATCGGACAATACCAACCGAATCTCGAGGGTGAAGGCCTGCGCATCGGCATCGTGCAGTCGCGCTTCAACGAGCCCGTCTGCAACGGCCTGGCCGATGCCTGCGTCGAGGAACTCGAACGCCTGGGCGTCACCGGCGAGGACGTGCTGCTGGTCACGGTGCCCGGCGCGCTGGAAATCCCGCTGGCGCTGCAGAAGCTCGCGGAAAGCAACCAGTTCGACGCGCTGATCGCGCTCGGCGCGGTAATCCGCGGCGAGACCTACCATTTCGAACTCGTCTCGAACGAAAGCGGCGCCGGCATCTCGCGCATCGCGCTGGACTTCAACACGCCGATCGCCAACGCGGTGCTGACCACCGAGAACGACGAGCAGGCCATCGCGCGCATGACCGAGAAGGGTCGCGACGCGGCCCGCACGGCCGTCGAGATGGCCAACCTCACGATGACGCTCGACCAACTGAGCGACGATGAGGAAGACGAGGACGAGGAAGAAGAAGACGAAGAGGAAAACGAATGAAGAAGAGCGCACGCCGACAATCGCGCGAACTGGCGACGCAAGGCCTGTATCAGTGGCTGCTGTCGAACGCGTCCACCGGCGAGATCGACGCGCAGTTGCGCGGCGCGCAGGGTTACGAGAAGGCGGATCGCGAGCTGCTGGAAACCATCGTTTACGGCGTGGTCCGCGAGCATGCGGACCTGGCCGCGATCCTGGCGCCCAACCTCGATCGCCCGATCGAGCAGCTCTCGCCGGTCGAGCGCGCGGTGCTGCTGATGGCCACCTTCGAGCTCAAGCACCAGATCGAGACGCCCTACCGCGTGGTGATCAACGAAGCCATCGAGCTGACCAAGACCTTCGGCGGCTCGGACGGCCACAAGTACGTCAATGGCGTGCTCGACAAGCTGGCCCTCAAGCTGCGCCCGGAAGAAGCCGCCGCGCGCCGCTCCTGATGTGATCTGCGGCGGGCGCCCCGGCGCCCGCTTTTCTTTACCCCCTCCCCGCTGCCCGACATGAATACCGCTGCCGAATCGCTGATCCGGCTGGCTTCGCGCGTCGACGCGATCCAGCCGTTCTATGTGATGGAAGTCGTCAAGCAGGCCGCGCGGCTCGAACAGGCCGGGCGCGACGTGATCCACATGAGCATCGGCGAGCCGGACTTCACGGCGCCCGAGCCGGTGGTCGAGGCCGCCGCGGCGGCGATGCGGCGCGGCGTGACGCAGTACACCAGCGCGCTCGGCATCGCGCCGCTGCGCGAAGCGATCGCCGCGCATTACGCGCGCGCCTACGGGCTCGAGATCGCGCCCGAGCGCGTGATCGTCACGGCCGGTGCCTCGGCCGCGCTGCTGCTGGCCTGCCTGGCCCTGGTCGGCCGCGACGACGAAGTGCTGATGCCGGATCCGTCCTACCCCTGCAACCGGCACTTCGTGGCCGCCGCAGAAGGCCGGCCGGTGCTGGTGCCGAGCGGTCCCGAGGCGCGCTTCCAGTTGAGCGCGAAGGACGTGCGCGAGCGCTGGGGCGAGCGCACGCGCGGCGTGCTGCTGGCCTCGCCGTCGAATCCGACCGGCACCTCGCTCGCGCCCGACGAACTCGGCCGGATCCTGCAGGCGGTGCGCGAGCGCGGCGGCTTCGCGATCATCGACGAGATCTACCAGGGCCTCAGCTACGACGGCCCGCCCGTCTCGGCGCTGTCCTTCAGCGACGAGGTGATCACCGTCAACAGCTTCTCCAAGTACTTCAACATGACGGGCTGGCGGCTCGGCTGGCTGGTGGTGCCGCCGGCGCTGGTCGGCACCTTCGAGAAGCTCGCGCAGAACCTGTTCATCTGCGCCTCGGCACTCGCCCAGCATGCCGCGCTGGCCTGCTTCGAGCCCGACACGCTGGCGATCTACGAGGCGCGGCGGCTGGAATTCATGCGCCGCCGCGACTACATCGTGCCGGCGCTGGCTTCGCTCGGCTTCGAGGTGCCGGTGAGGCCCGACGGCGCCTTCTATGTATACGCGCGCTGCGGCGGCGTCGCCCATCCGGCGGCCGGCGACAGTGCCGAACTGGTCGATGCGATGCTGGGGGATGCCGGCGTGGTGCTGGTGCCGGGGATGGATTTCGGCGTGCATGCGCCGCGCGATTACATCCGGCTGTCGTATGCGACCGCCTACGAGCGTCTCGAGGAAGCCGTCGCGCGGCTGCGCAAGCTGTTCGGCGGCTAAGCGCAGGCCCGCGGCCGGAAACAGAAAGTTGCAAATTCGGGGACGGGAAGCGTCTGGCGCGACCGGCTCCGGAAAACAAACAGGGCGCCCGAGGGCGCCCTGTTTTTTCGTATTCGTCGACCGCGCTTCGCGAGGCGGACCAGTCGGCCCGCCCGGCTCGATCAGGTCCCGACTTCCGACGAGCCGTCGTGCTTCGCGCCCGTCTCGTTGCTCGCGTCGGCCTGCGGCGTGGCGGCCGGCTTGGAGTCGGCCGGCGCGCTGGTCTTGATGGTGATCGGGTGGGCCCCGTCCAGCGTCGCCTGCACGCGCTTGCCGCCCGAGGAGGCGGTCGAGGCGGTGGTGGTCACCGGCGTGGGCAGCAGCGGCGCGTAGATCGACACGTTGCGGCCGCGCGAGACGTCGCGCAGCCGACCGCGCTCGGCCATCACCTTGGCGCTGTAGCCGCCGTCGTCGGTGCCCGTCACGCCGTTGTAGAGGCGCAGGCCGCCGGCCAGCGAGCCGCCGCGCGCGATGCAGTCCTTCAGCACCAGCGCGCCGACCTGGATATTCACCACCGGGCGCAGCGCCGCATCGGTGCCGCCCGCGTATTCGAACTTGTCGGAATGGATCTTCGACATCACCTGCATCAGCCCTTGCGCGCCGACGCCGCTTTCCGCGTAGGGATTGAAGCCCGACTCGATCGCCATCACCGACAGCAGCAGCAGCGGGTCCAGGCCGATATCGTGGCCGGTCTGGAAGGCGGCCGTGACCAGGCGGCCGACGGGCTCCTGCGCGACGTGGTAACGGCGCGCCAGGTAGTTGGCCACCAGCGACTGCTCGCGGCTGGTGAAGACGCGGTCGCTGCGGGCGTCGAGGGCGACGCGCTGCAGCGGGATCAGCTTGGCCAGGGTGACCGGCGACTGGCTGTTGTGGGCCGCATCGGCGGCGGCCGCGTCGGCAGCGGCGTCAACCGCGTTGCCGCCGGCCTCGTCCGTGGGCTTGTACGAGACCGGCGAGGTGCGGCCGTCGGCGTCGAGGTCCTCGTCGGCATTGCCGGGACCGAAGGCGGGCAGCGGGTGCCCGGACAGCAGCCGCGCCGGGCCGGCCTTGACGGCGGCCGACAGCACGGGCATCAGCTTCGCGGCGAGCGTGCCGCGGGCGTTCGGCATCATCCAGAGCGCGAACGCGGTGACGACGGCCAGGCCGCCGACCACGCTGAATAGATGGTGGCTGACACGCGTCCCGCGACGCAGCACTTCGCGCAGCAGCTGCGCATGCCGTTCGTTGGGACGCCACGATAACCAAGCGTTCATTCAGATCTCCCATGAACATGACTCGTGCGGCTCGCTCGACTCGAAGCGAGAAGGACGCGTGGCCGCGGAATCAGGACACCGCTCGCCCGGACGGGGCGGCGACATCGGAGAAACGGTATGTGTACCGTTCGGGGGCCACGGCGGATTGCTTCAGCGCCCGGCGGGCAGGCTGACGCGCGGTGGCTCCCACGCAAAAAACCAGCGTCGCGAAGGCGCTGGCTAGGACGACTACAACCGTCGAGTGCCGTGCAGGTCGCGGCGGACGGCGACGCGGAGCGTCTGAGGAACCGGAGCGGACTGGCTGGCTGCCAGGGCCCGGCGATCAATGTGAGCGGATTCTAGGGACGGTTTTATAGATCGTCAACACTATAAAGTCCCGAAATCATAACAAAAAGTAATCATTTATTACGCACCGGATCGAAAAGCCGCGTGCCGTCTGGCTTTCACGGACGCTTCACAAATTTTCGGGACACATTCGTCCAAACGCTTCGGCGGGTAGAATCGGTGCTCGATCCGTGGCGCCTGGCGCCGCCTCCCGCACCGCCGGCGCCGCCGGATCCAGCGAACATTTCCATGAAATACAAAGACTTACGCGATTTCACCCAGCGCCTCGAAGGCATCGGCGAACTGCGCCGCGTCACCCAGCCGGTGTCACCCGTGCTCGAAATGACCGAGCTGTGCGACCGGGTATTGCGCGCCGGCGGCCCGGCGCTGCTGTTCGACCCGCCCACCGGCTACCGGTTTCCGGTGCTCGGCAACCTGTTCGGCACGCCGCGCCGCGTCGCGCTCGGCATGGGTGTCGACGCCGAGCACGCCGACGACGCCAGCGCCCTCACCTCGCTGCGCGAGGTCGGCCATCTGCTGTCGGCCCTGAAGGAGCCGGACCCGCCCAAGCGCCTGGCCGATGCCGGCAAGCTGCTGTCGATGGCCAAGGCCGTGTGGGACATGGCGCCGAAGACGGTGTCCTCGCCGCCGTGCCAGGAGATCGTCTGGGAAGGCCAGGACGTCGACCTGAACAAGCTGCCGATCCAGACCTGCTGGCCCGGCGACGCCGGCCCGCTGCTGACCTGGGGGCTGACCGTCACGCGCGGCCCGAACAAGACGCGGCAGAATCTCGGCATCTATCGCCAGCAGCTGATCGGACGCAACAAACTGATCATGCGCTGGCTCGCCCATCGCGGCGGCGCGCTCGACTTCCGCGAGTTCGCGCTGGCCAATCCCGGCAAGCCCTATCCGGTGGCGGTGGTGCTCGGCGCCGATCCCGCCACCACGCTCGGCGCGGTGACGCCGGTGCCCGATACGCTCTCCGAATACCAGTTCGCCGGCCTGCTGCGCGGCGCACGCACCGAGCTGGCCAAGTGCCTGACGCCCGGCGTCGACGGCCTGCAGGTGCCGGCGCGCGCCGAGATCGTGCTCGAGGGCTTCATCCACCCGCAGGACGGCACGCCCGAGCCGGCGCCGGCCGGCGCGCCGCCGCGCCCGAGCGGCACGCGCGGCGCGGCCGCCTATGAACATGCGCTGGAAGGCCCCTACGGCGATCACACCGGCTACTACAACGAGCAGGAGTGGTTTCCGGTGTTCACCGTCGAGCGCATCACGATGCGCCGCGACGCGCTCTTCCACTCGACCTACACCGGCAAGCCGCCCGACGAGCCGGCCGTGCTCGGCGTGGCGCTCAACGAGGTGTTCGTGCCGCTGCTGCAGAAGCAGTTCGCCGAGATCACCGACTTCTACCTGCCGCCGGAAGGATGCAGCTACCGGATGGCGATCGTGCAGATGAAGAAGAGCTACGCCGGCCACGCCAAGCGCGTGATGTTCGGCGTCTGGAGCTTCCTGCGCCAGTTCATGTATACGAAGTTCATCGTGGTGGTGGACGAGGACGTCGATATCCGCGACTGGAAGGAAGTGATCTGGGCGATCACCACGCGCGTCGATCCGGTGCGCGATACCGTGCTGGTCGACAACACGCCGATCGACTATCTCGATTTCGCCTCGCCGGTGGCCGGCCTCGGCTCGAAGATGGGGCTGGACGCCACCAACAAGTGGCCCGGCGAGACGCAGCGCGAATGGGGTCGCCCGATCGAGATGGACGCCGCCGTGAAGGCGCGCGTCGATACGCTCTGGAGCGAGCTCGGGCTGTCCTGATCTGTCTCGCCTCGACGGGGCCGGCTCGTCCTCTGCCTGGCGCCGGCTCGCTTCATCGCCCGATCCTCGCGGCGAGTGCCTGATAACAAGCAAGCCGCGGCTCGAGCGCGCTTGCCGAGCCGCGAGCGGCCCTGGTACCGCTCGCGGCCTCGATCATCCACACGTGTTTCCCGAATGACGATGGTGCCTCCCTCCGCTTCCATGCTGTCCGACGGCTTTTTCCTGTCGCTGTCCCTGTGTCTCGACATCGGCCTGGTCAACGTCGCGATCCTCTCGCTCACGCTCTCGCATGGCTTCAAGCCCGGCTTCTGGCTCGGCCTCGGCTCCTGCTTCGGCGACCTCGTCTATGCCGCGCTCGCGCTGGCGGGGATGGCCGTGCTGCTGCAGTTCGAGGCGGTGCGCTGGGTGGTCTGGCTCGGCGGCGGCGCCGTGCTGCTCTACCTGACCTGGAAGATGGCGCGCGAGGCGCTGTTCCCGCCGCCCGCGGCCACGGCAGGCGGCGATGACGCCGACGCCGCGCCCCAGGCCAGCTCGCCGCGCAGTTTCCTGCGCGGGATGTTGCTGGCGATGTCCTCCCCCTCGGCGATCCTGTGGTTCGCCGTCGTCGGCGGCGCGCTGATCGCCAAGGCCGGCGCCACCACGCCCGTCACCGCCTCGGTGTTCCTGGGCGGCTTCTTCCTCGGCGGCCTGGCCTGGACGCTGTTTCTCTGCGGGCTGGCCAGCCAGGGCCGCAAGCGCGCCGGCGCGGGACTGATGCGCGCCTGCCACGTGGTGTCGGCCCTGCTGTTCGCCTATTTCTCCTATAGCGTGATCGTCGGCGGTTATCGCGACCTGATCGTGCACGCCGGCGCCTGATTCCCGCGCCCCCAAAAGCAAACGGCGCGGCACGGTCTCCCGTGTCGCGCCGTGTTCACGCGCATCGAGCGCGCGAGGGCTTACCAGCGGCGGCCGTAATAGCCGTGGCCGTAGTAGCCGTGATAGTGGTGCCAGTAAGGCCGGCCGTAGTAACCGCCGACGACCACCGGCGGCGGTGCGTAATAGGCCGGCGCCGGGGCATAGACGACAGGCGGCGGAGGCGGCGCGTAGACGACCGGGGGCGGCGCGGCATAGACCGGGTAGGCCGGGGCGATCGGCAGGCCGATACCGACGCCGATCGAAACGTGAGCCTGTGCGGCGCTCGCGACCCCGAGGCCGAGAGCGGCGGCTGCAACGAAAGGAATGAGCTTTTTCACTTCGATTCTCCTGGCGGCACGTCAAGTTGGCCGGCCACATGAACAGCAAGGAATGCGCTGTTGTATGGGCTCCAATGTAGCGAAATCGCCTCCTGCGGACCAAGCGCATTTGTTGCAAATTGCAATTGCGCCGCGCCCTCGCGCCACGCCCGGCGGGGCTTTTCGCGATGCGGCTCGGCCCGCGGGGCGCGCCGGCCGGACTTCGAACCCTCGATCGACCTGACAAATCGGTCAGGATTTCCGATAGGCGGAGTCGAACGATCCTCACCCAGGGTAATGATTGATTACAAATTACCGCCCGATTCGGCACCAATCGCACGGCCGGCGCCGGCGTGGCCGAGGGTTCGGGCGGAATCCCCGGCAGGCGGCACAAATACGGGATACTGACGGCTTGCCGATCTTCGCCGCTTCGCCCATGTCACTTCCGCCCGTTCCCCGTCTCGGTTTCATCGGTGCCGGCCGCCTCGGTCGCTGCCTGGCACGACGCTTCGCGCAGGCCGCTTATCCCGTGGTGGCGGTGGCGAGCCGCTCGCCTGCCCCGGCGCGGGCGCTGGCCGCGCAGATCGACGGCTGCATGGCCGTCGAGAACGCACAGGCGGTGGTTGACGCGGCCGACCTGGTGTTCGTGGCCGTGTCCGACGACGGCATCGGGCCGGTGGCCGCCTCGCTGCGCTTCGATCCCGCGCGCGCGGCGACCCAGGCGCTCGTGCATTGCAGCGGTGCCTCGAGCGTCGACCTGCTGGCGCCGGCCGCCGAACAGGGCGTGCAGACCGGCGGTTTCCATCCGCTCTATCTATTTGGCGGCGGCGACGCCGACCTGGCCCGGATCGAGGGCTGCTCCGTGACGATCGAGGCCGGCGGCAGCCTGCGCCCGGTGCTGGAGGCGCTGAGCGGCGCGCTCGGCTGCCATCCGCTGGCGATTCCGGCCGGTGGCCGGATGCGCTACCACGCGGCCGCCAACTACGCGGCGAGCTTCGTGCTGTGCGGTCTGGCCGAAGCGGTCGAGCTGTGGCGCACGCTTGGCATGGATGAGGAGGAGGCCTTGCGCGCCCTGCTGCCGATGCTGTCCGGCACCATCGAGACCGCGCGCGAGAAAGGCCTCTCCAATGCGCTGGCCGGCCCTGTCTCGCGCGGTGACGCCGGCATCGTCGAGCGCCAGCTCGACCTGCTCGACCAGATGGGCGGCGATCACGCCACGCTCTACGCGCTGATGACGCGCCGCGCCGTCGAGCTGGCCAGGCGCCGCGCGACGCCCCCGGCCGGGCTCGACGCGGTGGAACGGGGCGTGGACGCCCTGCTCGATCGGCGGCTCGCGCAGGCTGCCCCCGGGCGCCGCGAGCCGTGATAAGGTGACGCCCGATGCATGCCGCCACGATACGGCGGCCGCACGCTACCCGACTGTCAGACAAGGATTCCAACGATGCTCGGCGAGATCGCCCGCTTTCTGCTCAATACCGTATTCACGCTGTTCGGCGCAGCCCTGCTGCTGCGCGCCTGGATGCAGGCGGTACGCGTGCCGCCGTACAACCCCGTCACGCAGGCCGTGCTGCAGGCGACCAACTGGATCGTGCTGCCGCTGCGCCGCGTCATCACCGGTACGCGCGGCATCGATTGGGCCAGCGTGGTGGCGGCGCTGCTGACCGCCTTCGTCTACGTGGTGCTGATGATGTCGCTGGCCGGCATGGACGTGTTGTCGATCCTGCCGACCATCGTGATCGTCGCCCTGCTGACCATCGCCAAATGGGCGCTCAACCTGGTGCTGTGGATGACGATCCTGATGGCGCTGCTGTCGTGGCTGAACCCGCGCTCGCCGGCCATGGCGATCCTGTTCCCGCTGACCGCCCCGCTGCTCAATCCGCTGCGCCGCGTGCTGCCGAATATCGGTGGGCTGGATCTGTCGCCGATCCTGTTGTTCGTGATCGTGCAGGTGCTGCTGATGGTGGTCACGCGCGTGGCGATTTCGATGACCTTGCTGACGATGTGATGGCTACTTGAGCTGGTTTAGATTTTGATGATCTGGAAAGCGCCGCTTCATGCGGCGCTTTTTGTTTGTTGCGGGTGCAAGTGCTTGGTGTGCGCCGAGCGGGTTCAGGCTGGGACCAGGAAGGTGCGCGCGGTCCAGATGCCCAGGAAGGTGAGCAGGAAGGAGCCGAGCAGGTGCACGAAAGCGACCACGGCGGCCCAGCCCAGGCGGCCCTCCACGACGTGCGTCATGACCTCGGCGGAATAGGTAGAGAAGGTGGTCAGGCCGCCCATGAAACCGGTGATCACGAACAGGCGCCATTCGGGAGCCAGGCCGGTTTTCGCGCCGAATACGACGATCGCGACGCCGATCAGGTAGCCGCCGATCAGGTTCGAAGCGAGGGTGCCGAGCGGGAGCTCGGGGAGGATGAGGTTCATGCCCAGGCTCAAGGCCCAGCGAAGCAAGGCGCCCAGGCCGGCGCCGATGAAGATCGCGACGAGGGAGAGGAACAAGGGGGCTCCTGGGACGTGGCAGTGAACATGGGTGAAGCAGCGGCTCTCGCCAATTTAGGCGCTCGCGGCAGGATATGGCAATCCCGCCCAGAGGGCGACGCACAAGCCGACGCTTAAAGTTGCTCGATTGAGGTCGCGGCGGCCACTTTACTGGTGAGTCCAATCAAACAGCCGCCTGTCATGCACCTTGAAACCGCACTGACAAATCATCGCTTGGCTCGCATGGCTCAAGAAAGCTGGCGAAGCGAGTTCATTGCCTTTTACCCTTCGACTCAGGGCGCTCGTCGACGTACTCCCTGGATGCTTCGGCAAAAGCAGTTCCATCAGGATACACATGCACGGTGAGAACCTTGGCGTTGCCAGGTAACTCCGTCAAAACGGCCGTCGCATGAATTCTCTCGCCAAGCCTTGGCATGCCTTCCGAGCCTCCTAGCGAATATTCGATCCTTATCGGCCCCGGCTTGACTTTGATACAGCAGACAACCGAGCCCCCCGCCCCTCCCGGGTGGTAGGCCATATAAGCACCGCCGGCGTACTGGCTATTCAGCGCGACATCGTAGATAGCGCGAGGCCAATAGTTATAGATCGCGACATCGAGGTTCATGGATCTTTCGGAACAGGCGGCGAGCAGCAGGAAAGACATCAGGACAGCGAGCAAGCGACAAGCCACTGCATTGATTGTGATCCTTGGCCTCGTTTCCATATCGCAAATTCCGTAGGTAGATCGTCAATAAACCGCGCCGACCATCGAAATGTCATTCGTCGGGGACAGGTTAACGATCGCCGGTTTGGGCCGGTGTGACGGCTGCAACGTCCGGCTGCGACACACTCAACTGCCCTAGAAAGTACTGCGATTCGTCAGGAATGATGCCATCCGAGTATCGCTTGTCCTCCCACAAAAGCCGCCAGTGCGTCTGGACGACTGTTCTCGATTCATGACTCCTCAGGCCCGGCGCCCTGATATCTCGAATGAGGTAATTGAAGCACCCGCTGCCACGCAAGCTCCGGTTGCCGACTGGTACGATGCCCAGCAACTTTGATCGCTCGACGGCAATGGGCTCCCAAATACCGTCGCAGGGCACCTTGTCGCCGGACTTGATCACAGGGCCAACGGGTTCAGGCACTTGCTGCAACTCCTTCGGGAAAACCGGATATGGCAGCGTGTAGAAGTTGTGTTCGTAGGCATCTGGATTCAGCAGCGATCCTACTGATTGCAGTTGCGCCCCACGATGGGTCAACTCCGATGACTCAAACGGAGCGTACTCGATCTGATATTCCGATGCATGCAGCAGCTGAGCAAATGCGTCGATCTTCGGTGGATAAGCAGCATTCTGCGCACCACGATCCCAGTAACCAGGATGAGGGAAGAAGTACGCGTTGACGTGTCGATATCGATCAACCGCGTATTGCAGCGGTCCACCTCGCTTCCAGACGAAACGGTTCCCGCGTGACAGTTCAGGCAAGCCGTGATCGTAGGAAGCCAGTATTTCAAAGACAGTAGGCAGATTGTCAGCGGGCAAATACTCCGGGTCATCCTCGGGCCACGTCTTCAGGGCACTTTCATATGCACTCGCGAAGATCTCGAACGCATCGCGCTTGCGCTTCCAAAGCGAAAAACTGGTCACGCGCTGAAGCAGCCAGAAAACCTTGCGACGCGTCGCATCATCAGTCATGTCGTACTGCTTGATCGTATTCGTCATTACAGGCCTATGGTGCTTGCTGTCGAACCTGTCGTCACTGTGGTTTTCCGTGAGCGCGTGGATTTGGACAACCAACTTGCTCTTCTGGAAACCACGACTCCTATATATCCTCACTGGCCACTATGAACTCCCCGCTCGCAGTTTCGCTCCGACGCGGACAGGAAGGAAGTTCTGAGGGATAGCTACGTCCAAGCGGCCAATCAGGTCATCCCGGTTTCGGCCCAACCATATCGAAAAATCAACTACTCATCTCTTATCCCCAAGCTCCGGCCGCTCGTCGACATACTGCCTAGATACTTCAGCATACGCAGTCCCGCTCGGGTACACATGCATGGTGAGAAACTTGGAATTCCCGGGCAACTCTTGCAGGACGGCGGTTGCACGAATTCTCTCTCCCAACCGCGTGGCGCCTTCCGGGCCACCTAGTGAATATTCAATTGAAATGGGCCCCGGCTTGACTCTCACGCAGCAGACAATTTTCCCTCCCACGTTGCCCGGTTCATACGCCATGAATGCTCCGCCGGCATACTGACCATCGACAGCAACATCATAGATTGCGCGTGGCCAATAGTTATAGATTGCGACATCAAGATTCATGCTGCGCTTCGAGCAGGCCGAAAACGACAATAGGATCGTCAAGCCGACCAGCGAGCGATAGATCATTGCATCGATTTCGATTGCCCGTTTCGCTTTCATTTCACCAATTCGAATGGTGGATTGTCATGAAAATCGTCACCAGCGCTGGTGTCGCTTCATGGTCGCCCTCGAGCCTGTTACCCCAATCTTGCGCAAATCGACTCAGACTCCCGGTTGGGGATCGGCATAATGCCAGATGACCATACCCCATGAGGTGTGTCGAGGGCCGGGCATCGGCTCTCCAGCTTCGACGTACACCGAATCCTTCATGGCCGGGCTTTTGCCAGTGCCCAGTACGCTGACATGTTTCTCCAGGCAAGGCTCGCAGATTCTGCTGCATGACAGCTTGGGGAAAGTAGGTCGCCTCTTCCTCCGGAATGCTACCGTCCTGATAGCGCCTGTCTTCCCACAGTAGTCGCCACTGAACGACATGCTCATCATTCGTACCTTCCAGCATGTACTTATGGGCAATGCTGCCCTTGAGAAAGTAATTCGGACAACCGACCTTGCCAGCCGGAAACCATGGCTCCCAGATGCCCTCCACAGGAATTTCCTGTCCGCTCTCGATCTCGCCGTCCCTGGATTTGTTCTTGGACGGGCAGGAGGGAAGATCCACCGGATAGTTTCGTCCCGGCGGCCAATATCGCCATGCGGGCAGCGGCGCATCTTGAAACAAGGATTCATAGGTCCAATGCTCGAACACTCGGGTTCCCCCGTCCGTGCGCGTTCCATAGGCCAACAGCCCTTCAAAACCGAATCCAATCGAGCAATTCAGCGCGTAGCACATCAACCGCTCGATCCATACACCCTCTACAAACCCAGTGGCATAGTCCGGATCCCTGAAATTGTTGTTCTTCAAGCCCAGTGCATGGAAAAACGGATCATATTTTCTGCCGATTTCGGCTGCACTCCGCCCAAACAAGAGATCGCCGCCTCGTTCACTTCCAATAATCAGGACATCGTAGGCAGATCGTTTATCCAGGCCCTGGCGCAACACATCGATGCCCTGATCCATTTGCACCAATGCGCCGAGGAAATCATGCGTATACGCTTCCTCGAGCTCCTCCTGATTAGGACTCGGCGAATTCAACTGCTGGGCGTACGCGCCGAGAAAATCCCGATACAGGCGAACCGCCTGTTCCAGAAAAGTAAGGCTTGTCCATTTCTTGAGTAGATAGAACGCCTTGTCGCGCGCATCGTGCTCTTGTGCATCAGTCATGGCCAATGTATTCAGCATCATGGTGCGTGTCTATCCGTCGATTGTTTGCCAACGTCGGCAGCTGCACGACGGGCGTAGCCCTCCTGCCTGATTTTGGCCGAACGCTCTCGCTCCTCCGGCATCAACGCTCGGCCGTAGCTTCGCCGGGCAGCGTCACGTCATGCCACTTTGTTTTGAGCGCTTTGAGCTGGCCGTCCGCCAGTTGCCTTTCTATCCGCTCCTTCACGGGTGCGTTGAACGGATGCGTGAAATTCACGAAATACTGAAAATCGCACCTGATTAGCAAGCGCGTGGCGGCTACTTCTGTTTCGTTGTCCAATCGCTCAGCAATCGCGCCCTTCCACAACCTCATTCCGTCCCACGGCAGGGAAGCTTCGTCGGACAGATCCATTTAAGAGGACGTGCGATCACGCCTTCTCTTCTCGAGTCACCCAACATCCACCCCTTATTACCGAGAACAAGTTTCACCATGAAAATACAATTCAAAAACCGTAAATTCAGCTGACGCAGATAGACCATCGCCAGGGACATTCAAAACAAGCCCATAATCGCTCGCCACACAACCATTCGGGTTCAAGTTTTCACGCGCCTACAGTAATTACCTGGTTATGACGAATTTTGCTCGAAGACCCCGCGCGGCCGAAAGTAACTAAACGGCTCCACGTTCGCAATGAAATCAACCTTCGAATTATGAACGTAGTGTGAAAAAAATGAACGATGCTATCAGGCGCATTCGTCATCCAGGCATCCAATCTCCACTGTTCAGGTTTGAACGTGTAGAAGAAAACACGCTCTTCAGATGTACCACGATTGGTCACGACGACATCTCGATGCGTCTTCAATGCCTCGGCATAAGCAGGCGCCTCAATATCAATTGTCCCCCACATAGCATGCTTGATCGAACTACTATTGAACGAAACTTGACCAGCAAGGGGCTGTTTCTTACGCGAAAGTGTTCCGTTGCTTTCATAGTATGACTTCATATGGCATTTCATATCAGCCTCAACAGAGGTCCCTGGAGGCCTAGCAGCAGTCATATAGGCCAGATAGTTCTTTTGCGTTTCTGGTTTGACAACCAGTCGAGCAGCAATACCAGCACGCTCGGCCTTCAGGTGATCCAAAGTCAAAAGTTTCATGCCCGCCTTCAAAGCCTCTTCGTGCATATCTGCCATCGGAATTCGAGAGTAATTTCCATCAAGCCCCTGATCAGTCGGCCCGTACCCTCCCCCAACATCGGAATGTACTCCCGGATAGACTTTTTCAGTCCAACCAGATTTGTACGCACCGCCCTCACGAATCAAATCTACCGGGAAAGAGTAACGAAGTTCGTTAGCGGCAACGAAGTGGACGCACCTTTCCACACAAGCAGGAATACGCAGATCTCGCTGCTCCAAAGGAAGCGTAATATTGTGCGCTGGCATTCCGAATGAGGCAACCGTGTCAAATATGCCCAAAAAAATGAAGCGAACCGGGAAGCCATCCAATGTAAGGGAGTTACCTTCCTGTCTTTTGCATTTCCCCACAAGCATGTTCACGAATGCCCTAGAAAGAGCGGCGCCACGAGAAAAACCCATTACCGAAATGTTGATAACTTTAATGAGACGATGCGCCCCAATAGCCTTATTCAGATCGTTAAGGCTTGCATTCTTGTTCTTCTCGACATACTGTTTGATTTCCCCACCCATTTTCTTGGCGTTGTTGACAACTGCTTGGCGTAGTGCCTGATTCATGCGATCTTCACCATCAAGCAGCCTACGATCGCCACCGCCGCCAAACGCGCCGCCAAGCATATGCTCTTCGATCCAAACATCCGGCTTGTCCACCCATGACACCTCTCCATTGAAGGGAGTGCCAACCCCGCTGATATAGTAGCTGTACATCCCTTGAGAAGGATCGTTTACCGACGCGTCAAATAATCTCGCAACATTACTCCATCTCTGCTCTGCGGCATCTGCATCTCGGTTATTTCCAGTTCCATCAAAAAAGAATGCAAGGTGAAGTACATCCGAACAATCCTGCTTTGCACTAGGAGGTGTTTTCGGGACATCACGTGTCGCTGCTGCTATGATTTGTGGGAGCGCGCTCATTTTTCGCCTTTGTTCGACTGCGGGCGCTCGTCAACATACTCTGCCGACGTCTCTGCAAAAACAGTCTTGTCAGGGTAGATATGAATTGTCAAAACTTTTGCATCGCTCGAAATATGATCGAGCACGGTGGTTGCCTGAATTTTAGTACCATTACCCAGGGCATTTGGCGGCCCATCCAGGGTCCACACCACGGAAATAGCTCCGGGTTTAATATTTACGCAACACACGATTTTCCCGCCTGCCCCGCCTGGATGATACCCACCAAACGAGCCCCCCGCATATTGTCCATTGACAGATACATCCATGATGGGGCGAGGCCAGTAATTATAGATCGCAACATCCATTGATTTCTCCGAGCAGGCAGCGAGTGAAAAAGTGGACATCAAAATAAAACACATGAAACATATCAGCGAGCCCACCTCAACCCGAGACTTTGATTTCATTTTTCATCCATTCAAAAAAACGCGACCGCATATAATAACTTCATTTCAGACAACCACAGCCATCCGGGCCAATTACCTCACCCGCCTCACACAGAAAATCAAGAAATCAGTAATGTGCCGCTTCAATTGGAGCGACATCTTGTGGAAACCGCGCCATAAAATCATCGAAGGTCAAGGCCCGCACTTTTACGTGCTTCAGAAGACCGGCAACTTCTGGCACCGTATCGAATAAATCTCCATACGCAAGTGCGAGGCAACAATAATTGACGAGATCGCCAGTACCTTCCAGCCCATACTTTCGTGCATTTAGCATCTGCGAGCGCACAAATGCATACTGTTCCGATTCAGGTATGCGAAGCAGCAGACCTGGCATGTTGAGCCGGATGTAATACAAGATACTGTCCGGCACGCTGGCCTCAACCAGTTCATCCACCTGACTTTGGTCGAGGTGCAGGGGCGGCTGTATTGCTACCACCGCATTCACGGCAGCCTCTCCACTCCAGTCGATGGCCTGGAGACACCCCATCCGATCCCAATACCACCACTCAAGAATCGGAGCCAGAAAAGCTTGCTTCTGCCCGAGCGTCAGCACAGGGCCGAACGTGCTGGCTGCTGTCCCCCGCAGCGCCGTTCAGTACCGCGAGTATGCTGGGATCCCAGAACGCGAGCGCCATGATCGTCCTGTCCGGAAGAACGACATCGATAAACGAACTCAAGTGTCTCGCCAGGGCTTCCAACGACATGGTGGAGATCAGCAGCGTCGCGCACGGAACGCGCGACGCACGCTGCTCCAACCACTCTCCCGCACGCTGATAATTTGCCTCGTCGATCGAAATCAGATGTGGAGCGACTGCAAGCACGTCTGCCGCACCGTCAAGCAGACATACGGCGCGGGCTGAAGCGAACTGCAGCGCAGCCGGCAAGGCTCTGTCTTGCGCCGGGTCCACCAAGGCATAGACATGCGCGCGTTGCGATTGCGCCGCCGCGAATAGGGTTATGGCTTCCATCTAGTCATGATCCTTTCTTGTCCACAAACGCTGCTCGGGTGGCTGCTCGCCGCCGCAAGCATTCTGCGCATGCCGATTGTGGCGCTGGTTGCCGCCCCCGCGCTTTCTCCTGCGCCGGAACCGCAATCGCGTGGGCCTGCACACTCGAAACGAAGCCCCCGTCCGGTGCAGCGGTTACCAAAGGCATCTCAAACTCCCTTTGTAATCAGCGCGGCCCGAGACGCAGCACGCTTCAGCAGACACTCGACACAAATGGATTGCGGCAAGCCAGGAAGCGGGTAGGGCAAGCTTGCGGGGCCGGCAAACGAATGCTGCGCTCCCTTGATGTCTATCTTTCCAGGCGCGTGAATCTCGATATTGCCATCCTTGAGCCGGATATAGGCCCCACCCGAGGTAAGCAGGATCTCCTGCTTCGCGGCGATCTCGATATTTTCGGTCGCCGACAATACCTTGACCGTCTTTTGCGCGGTGACTTCGATGTTGTCCGCATGCGCCTGGACCTCCACCTTCCCCTTCGCGGCAAACAGCTTCATCCCGGAGTTTTGCACGAACAGGCTGATCTTCTCCGCGACAGTCGCGACCAACGACTTCCCGCTGGCAATGAACATACTCTGGCCACTGACGAGATTGGTCTGCTGGTCGCTGGATAGATGCACTGATTGCTGCGCGGACAATGCGATACCGGAAGGGGCTGCGATCAGCATGATCGACGACTTGAACGCATTTGCGCTCCCCGTACCGCCACCCGCGGTCCTCCCCCCCGACGAGGCGCCTTGCGCGCTATTCTGAGTTGCATCAGTGAAAGCCTTGAGTGCCGTATGCCCGTCATCCAAGCTTTCCGCCTGATGCGTCTGACTTGCCTGCGACATCGCCTCGATCACGCTTTCCGCATTGACAAGTTGCTGCTGAGCCTCGCGCACATCAAGCGGCTGGCTGCTCGGCTGCTTGGCATGCGTCGTGAGGTAAAGGCCCTGGCTAGCTCGCACCGCACCGTAATCGTCGGTCCGCAAGTCAAACCCGCTGCCGAGATAACCACCACGTGTATTGCCGCTCTGATCGATCAGGTAGCCCAAATGCAGCATGCTGTTCGCGCTGCTGCTCATCAGTTGGACCCGGTTCTGACCGGTCGCATCGTCCATCACCATCTGGTTGTAGCCGCTGCCGCCGTATTCCTTGGAGCGGTTCCCGGACAGAATGCCGTTGCTGTGCCACTGCGGGCTAACTTTTCCGTTGTAGACGCGATGCAGGACGATCGGTCTATCGCAATCACCCCCTAGATAACCGACCAGTACCTCTTCACCGACGCGGGGAATATGGACACCACCGTAGCCACCGCCCGTATCCGACTGGGCCACTCGAACCCAGCACGAAGCACCCGCGTCACCCTGATTCTGTCGGTCCCAGATGAACATCACCTTCACGCGGTTGAGTTCGTCCGTGTACACCTCCTCACCCTGCGGGCCGACGACGATTGCCGTCTCCAGGTGCATCTCCGGCTTCTTGTGTTCGAACGGGCTACGGTATGGAACCGTGGTACGTTGCGCCTCGACTTCGACCAGATAGAAGCCCGCCGAACCGTCATCGTGATTGACGACGACTCCTGAGAATTCCGCTTTTGCCCGAGCCAACTCATCCTGCAAGCTGTGCGGGAAACCGGCCTCCTGATCCGACAGTGGCAGGTTGTTCTCGATGTAGCGCCATGCCTTGATCACGGCAAACTCTCGCTGGCTGGCAGGATCGCGATCATGCTCCGGATGACCGCTCAATTCGAATCGCAAACCCGCATCGATGCCGCGCACGCCACCCGCTCCGGTGAAACGCTTGGCGCGTGATTCCCATTCTTCCAGATGCACTTTGGAAAGATGCTCGCCTCGATCCTGTCGATCGTAGGTGTAGGCCCCCGTGTACTCGTAGACCTCGGTCTGCTCGGGCAGATTGCCCTGCCCAGCCATGGTCGGCAGTGTCGTGCCCTTGGGATTGGCACCCACTGACGGCGCCTTGTAGTCAAACGTGCGGGTTGTATGCACCGAACTCTGCAAAGTCCGCGAACCCGCCCACTGCGTGAACGCATCCACTTCACTGCCAGCGCCGGCTCTGTAAAACTCGACAGGATTGCTTTGTATCTGATCGAGCGAATGAACGTCGTCGGTCACGATCAAGGTATGCGATTTACCATCCTTGTTCTGCCGCCAGAAACCGAACAGACCTTCCTCTTCCATCAACCGATGGACAAAATTCCAGTCGGATTCGCTTTGACGACAATACGAACGCGATGGCAGCGGCTTCGACAGTGCAAACTGGAACTGCCCGCTCGCCTGCGGATGGGCGTTGAACACATCGGCGATGATCGCGTCGACGCTTCGATCTTGCCAATACCGCATGTCACGACGGTATTTGAGGAAGTGCATCCAGGAAGCGAACGTCAGCTGATAGCTTGCCTGGCTGCCTTCAGCACCGAGTCGGCGAGCCGTATGGATGTAGCCGTTGATTGGCAAATAGGACTTGTCTGCCTGCAATATCCAAAGCGTCATCGGCTGCGCGATCAGCGTTTTCAGCTCGATGTCGCTGGCCGTCGACACCATATCCAGAGTGACGCGAAAATCACGGCCGAGCTCGGAATAGCTCACGGCGCGACGAGGCACGAGCGCGTTATCCGGCAACGACGGAATGTCCGTCTTCAAGAGACGATCTTGTTGGATCAGCCCACCCTGCAGTGACTGAATCAAATCGGTCAGGTTCATGTGCTACCCGGTTCTTGTTGACGGCAAGCCCGACGAGGCTCTTTCTCTCATAGGGATGCCCACACCCCTTGCTCTGCAATGGCGAGGGCGGCCGCTAGGGCCGTCGCAGCCACCCTCTGAGTATCGAAAGGCTTTTTTAATAATCCACTGCCAGCGATCAAAGCAGCAAACCGGCCACTGATACCTGCCGCCATCATATTGCAAGCGAAGAGAATTTGATTGCGCGTTAGCAGCGCAGGGGAACATTCAGAATCCATTCTGACAAAACATGACATTCATACGTCCCTGTCGGAATTGCGAGGTCATGGTTGGCCAAGGCATCCATCTACTGCCCCTGCTGAGCGTCTGACAAGTATCGAAATCGGTTTTTCATGGGGCCAGCCCAACTACGGCAGCCTGGATTCTTATTTTCACGATAACGAAGATCAGGAACAACTCGATCAGCTAGGTGACAATGCCAAGAAATCCATTCATGCAATTACGACATCTCCATAAGAATATCGCGCGCTTCGATCATGCCGCCCTCCCCACACCCCCCAGCCACAAGAACCTCACGAACCGCAAAACTCCCCGCCCTTGCCCCCGCCTGATCCCCCTTGCCCTCCCCACCCACCTCCCTGTACAATCCCCCGCTCTGCGGGCGTCGTATAATGGCCATTACCTCAGCTTCCCAAGCTGATGACGTGGGTTCGATTCCCATCGCCCGCTCCAGATTACGTACCGCTTCGCGGCTCTCTGTCAGGCACCAGGCAACAGATAAAATAGCCCGAAGCGCGCGCGAAGCCGCCTCATGAAGGCGGCTTTTTCGTACCGGGCCGGCGCTCCCGAGCCTCGGCCCAAGCCGGCGATCGGCGATACGAACCACGCGACGAACCAGGCACACCGCCGCGCTGCGCCTCGCATCGGCAGCCAGCGCGCGACTCGTCCATTCCGAACACGATGATCCACGATCCCAACGACACCGGCCTGCCGCAAGACGGCACGCCCGACGATGACGGCAGCCATGCCGCTTCCGCCACGCCGTCCGACGACGTCAACCCGCTGCACCTGCGCCGCATCCGCAGCTTCGTGACGCGCGCCGGCCGCGTGTCGACGGGCCAGCGCCGCGCGCTCGACGAGTTCGGCCCGCGCTATGTCCTGCCCTACCAGCCCGAGCAGCCCGACTGGAACGCCGTGTTCGGCCGCCAGGCGCCGCGCATTCTCGAGATCGGTTTCGGCATGGGCGGCTCGACGGCCGAGATCGCCGCGCATCGTCGCGACGACGATTTCCTCGGCGTCGAGGTACACGAGCCCGGCGTCGGCGCGCTACTGAAGCTGATCGGCGAACAGGATCTGAGCAATATCCGCATCATCCAGCACGACGCGGTGGAAGTGCTCGAGAACATGCTCGCGCCGGACAGCCTCGACGGCGTCCACATCTTCTTCCCCGATCCGTGGCACAAGGCGCGCCATCACAAGCGCCGCCTGATCCAGCCGCCCTTCGTCGCGCAGTTGGTGGCGCGCCTGAAGCCGGGCGGCTACCTGCACTGCGCCACCGACTGGCAGAACTACGCGGAGCAGATGCTCGAAGTGCTCGGCGCCGAGCCCCAGCTCGAGAACACCGCCGAGGGCTACGCGCCGCGCCCTGACTATCGCCCGGTCACCAAGTTCGAACGACGCGGCCTGAAGCTCGGCCACGGCGTCTGGGACCTGGTGTTCCGCAAGCGCGCCGGCTGAGCTTCATCCCGGCGCCCGCCCCTCGAATCGCGAGGAGCCCGAACGAAAAAAGCGGTCATGCATCGACAGGATGCATGACCGCTTTTTCATGCGCGGCAACCGAAGAGCCGGCTCAACTCCAGTCGAGCCAGCCGCTGTAGCCGACCAGCAGGACCAGCAGCCCGAACACGATCCGGTACCACGCGAACGCCGTGAAATCATGCGAGGCCACGTAGCGCAGCAGCCAGCGCACGCAGGCGAAGGCACTCACGAAGGCCGCCACCATCCCCACCGCGAACAGCCCGACCGAATCGACCGAGAACGCGTGCCAGTCCTTCACGGTTTCATAGAAGGTCGCGCCGAAGATGATCGGGATCGCGAGGAAGAACGAGAATTCGGTCGCCACGCGCCGGTCGAGGCCGGCCAGCATGCCGCCGATGATGGTCGAGCCCGAGCGCGAGACACCGGGGATCAGCGCGCAGCACTGGGCGATGCCGACCTTCAGCGCGTCGAGCGGGCTCAGCGCGTCGATCGACATCACGCGGGCCGGTTCGCTACGATCGCGCTGGCGCGCCTCCGCCCACAGGATCACCAGGCCACCGGCCACCAGCGCGAAGGCCACCGGCACCGGCGAGAACAGCAGGCGCTTGATCGCCTTCTCGAACATCAGGGCCAGCACGATCGCCGGCAGCGTCGCGATCACCACGTTCAGCGCGAAACGGCGCGCCTCGGGCCGCGTCGGCAGCCCCGCCACCACGGTGCCGATCCGGCGCCGGTATTCCCAGCACACGGCGAGGATCGCGCCGAACTGGATCACCACGTCGAAGGTCTTTTCCTGCTCGGCGTTGAAGTCGAGGAAGCTGCCGGCGACGATCAGATGGCCGGTGCTCGACACCGGGAGAAACTCCGTCAGCCCTTCGACGACGCCGAGTATCAGCGCCTTGCAGATCAGTATCCAGTCCATCCTTCGCCCGTTCGTCAGAGTTGCAGAAACGGGTCGCCCCCCGTCGATCCAGCACGCGACCCGGCCGGCCGCGCGCTCGATGCCGTCATTTCTCGACGATCTCGACGCGTATGCCGTTTGTAAGGATCGTAATTGTACCGGGTTCGTAGTTCACCCCGGCGAATTGCAATTGTTCGGGCTTGAAGGTGTAGATCGGATAGTTGGTCAGCACCTGCGTGGCGAGCAGCCCGGCGGCCTGCCCGACCTGCGGCGCATAGGCCTGCGCGTCGCCCTGCAGGTTCACGCTGTCCACGGCCGGCGCGCGCAGCACCACCGACAGGCTGGCCGGATCGTAAGCCAGTTGCGCGGATACCGTAAACGTCCCGTTCACCGGCTCGCGCAGGAACGGGCTGGCGAAACGCGCGTCGAGCTGCACGGCGATGCGGTTCTGCTCGGGCAGCAGCCCCACCGCCGGGTTCGCGAGCGCCACGTCGAACACCTGCGAGACGGTGCGCTGGTAAGGGAACTTGCGCGCCACCGCGCGCTGCACGTCGTTCTTCGAGAACGTGTAGTGGTTCGGGATGAACGGAAAGGTGGGCGTCGCGCCGCAGGCGGCCAGCGACGCCGATACGGCCATGGCCGCGAGCGCGGCCGTCACGAAACGACGACGGCCGTTCGCACGGGATGGGGTCATGCCAGATCTCCTGCTCATGAGGCGGGGCGCGTCGCGGTCTCGAGCCGGGTCAGCCAGGCCAGCGCCTCGCCGCGCGAGGCGCCGCACATCTCGGCCTGCGGCTGCAGCCCGGAGCAGCACGCGGGCCGCTCGGGCCGGCCGAAGATCGCACAGCGCAGGTCCTCGCCCAATTGCACGCAGGGCACGCCGGCTGGCTTGCCGTCGGGCATGCCCGGGATCGGGCTCGAAATCGAGGGCGCGATGCAACAGGCGCCGCATCCCTCGCGGCACGCATGCGCGGCATCCGCCCCTTGCTTGACTGCTACGTTCACGTCGAAAAACCCGCACTGATTCAACCAGGCGGCGAGGGCCGGCCCCAAGACTGGCTCCGCCGCGCGAACCCGCATTGTGCCATCGCAAACTTCGCCCAGATCGGCTTATCTCGTTAAGAAGGGAAGCCACTAGACTGAACCGCGTCGCTCGTCGCCTGTCGATTCCTACATGACGTCCTGCTCATCCTCCCCCCTGTTCCGTCCCGATTTGCTGACGAAATACACGGCGAACGGCCCGCGCTACACCTCCTACCCGAGCGCGCTGCAATTCGACGAGGCCTTCGGGATCGCCGACTACGAGCGTGCGGCGGCCGACCCGGGCGCGGCCTCCAGCGAGCTGTCGCTGTACGTGCACATCCCGTTCTGCGCGACGGCCTGCTTCTATTGCGGCTGCAACCGCATCGCCACCCGCAACCGCGCCCACGCGCGCCCCTACCTGGACCGCCTCAAGCGCGAGCTCGCGCTGCAGGCGCGCTGCTTCGATCCGGATCGCGTGATCACGCAGCTGCACTGGGGCGGGGGCACGCCCACCTTCCTGTCGGACGCGCAGATGGCCGAGCTGATGGCCGCCACCCGCGCCCATTTCCCGATCGCCGCGGATAGCGAGGCCGAGATCTCGATCGAGGTCGACCCGCGCACCGCCACGCCGGCCACCCTCGCCCACCTGCGCATGCAGGGCTTCAACCGGCTCAGCCTCGGCGTGCAGGACGTCGATCCCGAGGTGCAGCGCGCCGTCAACCGCGAGCAGCCGATCGAACTTACCGCCAGCCTGATCTCGGCCGCGCGCCTGGTGGGCTACCGCTCGGTCAGCGTCGACCTGATCTACGGCCTGCCGAAGCAGACCGTCGAGACCTTCGCGCGCACGCTCGCCGCCGTGATCGAGCTGGCGCCGGACCGGATCTCCGTGTTCGGCTACGCGCACCTGCCGCAGTTGTTCAAGATGCAGCGCCGCATCGACGCGGCCGGCCTGCCGCCGCCGGCCGCGCGCGTGGCCCTGCTGGGCCTGGCGATCGAGACGCTCACGCATGCCGGCTACATCTACATCGGCATGGACCATTTCGCGCGGCCGTCCGACGAGCTGGTCGCCGCCCAGCGCAAGGGCACGCTGCAGCGCAACTTCCAGGGCTACAGCACGCGCGCCGACACCGACCTGATCGGCGTGGGCATGTCCTCGATCGGCAAGGTCGGCGACGTCTACGCGCAGAACGCCAAGGATCTCGCCGCCTGGGGCGCGGCGATCGACGCGGGCCGGCTGCCGATCGCGCGCGGCCGGCGGCTGAGCGCCGAGGACCGGCTGCGCCGCGACGTGATCATGCGCCTGATGTGCCACGCCACCCTGCCCTTCGCCGAGATCGAGGTCACCTACGGGATCCGCTTCGCCGATCGCTTCGCCCGCGAACTGGCCGCGCTGCGCGAATTCGAGCGCGACGGCCTGGTCGCGATCGAACCCGGTTGCCTGACGATCCGCCCCGCCGGGCGGCCGTTCGTGCGCAATATCGCGATGTGCTTCGATGCCTACCTGTCGGACGCGATGGCCGGCCGCTGCTCGCGCACGCTCTGAACCGGGCCCGGCGGGCCGCCCGCCATCTGCGCTACAGTGGCGGTTTCCCGCTTTTCGCCGTCCCACCATGCGCACGACCAAAGCGACCCACGCGGTCGAACGCCTGAAGACACGCACCGGCAATCCGCGTTATGCCGCCGTCAGCGTGCCGGGCGACCTGTTCTACCTGACCGACCGCGCCAGCGGCCGCCTCGAGAAGCTCTGCGCGCCGCTGCCGCCCGACGAGTTCGTGGCCTTCGTCAACAGTCTGTCGCCGCCTGCGCCGCGCAAGGCCAGCAAGCTCGACGAGGCCTTCGAGGACAAGATCCGCAAGGCCAAGGGCTGAGACGGCCGCCGCCGGCGCCCTGCCGATCCATGGCGCGGCGCGATGCCGGCCCGCCGTGGCGGGCCACGGCAGCGCCGCCCGTCTTCCTCGCTCCCCGCCGTCCCGGGCGCCGCGCGGCCTTGCGCGACGGCATCCCACCGCCGCGTCCGGGCGCAGCGATGGCGAGGCGTTTGGTACAATCGGTCACTCAATTTCCCCGCTGACGGCCGCCCTGCGGCAAGACCACCATGAACATCGACAATGCGCGTTTCAACATGATCGAACAGCAGATCCGGCCGTGGGAAGTGCTGGACCCTGAGGTGCTGAGCCTGCTGTCGGTCGTCAAGCGCGAGCTGTACGTGCCGAGCGTCTACCGTGATCTGGCCTTCGCCGATCTGGAACTGCCGCTGCCGGGCGGCCAGAAGATGCTGGCCCCGCGCGTCGAGGCGCGCATGCTGCAGGAGCTGGCGGTCAAGAAGCACGAGAGCATCCTCGAGATCGGCGCCGGCTCGGGCTACATGGCCGCCCTGCTGGCCCATCGCGGCCAGCACGTGGTGACGGTCGACATCGACCCGGCCCTGGTGCAGTTCGCCACCGACAACCTCCGCGACAACGGCGTGAGCAATGCCGAGGTGGTACTGGCCGACGCGGCGCGCGGCCTGCCCGAGAAGGGCCCCTACGACGTGATCTGCGTCTCGGGCGGCCTGCCGGTGGTGCCGCAGGAGCTGCTCGAGCAGCTGAAGGTGGGCGGCCGGCTGGCCGCCTTCGTCGGCTCGCGCCCGGTCATGAAGGCGCAGATCATCACGCGCATCGACGACAAGCAGTTCCGCGTCGCCGACGTGTTCGAAACCTACGTCGACCACCTCGTCAACGCCATGGAGCCGTCGCGCTTCAAGTTCTGAGCCACGCCACCCCGATATCCTCATGCCGATGCAGATCCTGACCGCCCCCGCCCTGGCCGCCTGGCTGGCCGATTCGTCCCGCCCCGCGCCGCTCGTGCTCGACGTGCGCGAACCGTGGGAGATCGCCACCGCGAGCATCGCGGGCAGCGTGTCGATCCCGATGCAGCAGATCCCCGCGCGCAGCGAGGAGCTCGACGACGAAGCCGAGATCGTCTGCGTCTGCCATCACGGCATGCGCAGCGCGCAGGTCGCGATGTTCCTCGAATCGCGCGGCTTCACGAAGCTCTACAACCTCCAGGGCGGCATCGACGCCTGGTCGCGCGACGTCGATCCGGCCGTGCCGCGCTACTGATCCGCCAGGCGAGCGCAGGCCCCCCTCGCGGGCTTCAGGCAAGCCGTCCCGAGCGCCTCGCTCCCCAACGCCGCTGCCCCAGGCAGCGGCGTTCGTTTTTGTGCGCCGCCGATGCCCGCGCGCGGGGCGCCGCCCCGCCTCTCCCCCTTCCCGATACATCGCGGTGCGTGCGATGCGTCCCGAACGTGCGGACGCCGCACGCATCGCGCACACGCATGATCGTCGGCTGTGCATCGCCCGCCGATGCACCACGATCGGCCGCACCCTTGCACCGCCGCGGCTCATCGGCGTGCCGCGCGCCTGCACCGCGACGGCTCGCCCGGCGAACAAAAAGCCCTGCCGAGCCCCGTCGCCTGGGGATTCCGGGCACGCTGGCACATGCCTTGCGTTATCGCTCCTCGAAGCGCCGGCCCGGCGCAACCATGCCAACACGTCAAGGGGAACTCGATGAAGCGTCGCAGTCTGTTGAAGATCGGATCGATGGCCGGTGCACTCACGCTGGCGGGGCGCCTGCCGCTGGCCAACGCCGAGGACAAGGGGCCGATCAAGGTTGGCGTGCTGCATTCGCTGTCCGGCACGATGGCAATCTCCGAGACCTCGCTGAAGGACACCGCGCTGATGACCATCGCGGAGATCAACAAGGCCGGCGGCGTGATGGGCCGCCAGCTGCAGCCGGTGGTGGTCGACCCGGCCTCGAACTGGCCGCTGTTCGCCGAGAAGGCGCGCGGCCTGCTGACCCAGGACAAGGTGGCGGTGGTGTTCGGCTGCTGGACCTCGGTGTCGCGCAAGTCGGTGCTGCCGGTGTTCGAGGAACTCAACGGCCTGCTGTTCTACCCGGTGCAGTACGAAGGCGAGGAGATGTCGCGCAACGTGTTCTACACGGGCGCCGCGCCGAACCAGCAGGCGATTCCCGCCACCGAATACCTGATGAGCGCCGAGGGCGGCGGCGCCAAGCGCTTCTTCCTGCTCGGCACCGACTACGTGTACCCGCGCACCACCAACAAGATCCTGCGCGCCTTCCTGAAGTCGAAGGGCGTGCAGGACGCGGATATTCAGGAGGTCTACACGCCCTTCGGCCATAGCGACTACCAGACCATCGTCTCGAACATCCGCACCTTCTCGCAGGGCGGCAAGACCTGCGTGATCTCGACCATCAACGGCGACTCGAACGTGCCCTTCTACAAGGAGCTCGGCAACCAGGGCCTCAAGGCCACCGACGTGCCGGTGGTGGCCTTCTCGGTGGGCGAGGAGGAACTGCGCGGCATCGACACCAAGCCGCTGGTCGGCAACCTGGCCGCCTGGAACTACTTCATGTCGCTGCGCAATCCGGAGAACGCCAAGTTCAAGGCGATGTTCGCGGACTGGGTCAAGAAGAACAACCTGCCCGGCGGCGCCAAGCGCGTGACCAACGACCCGATGGAGGCGACCTATGTCGGCATCCACATGTGGAAGCAGGCGGTCGAGAAGGCCAAGAGCACGGACGTCGACAAGGTGCGCACGGCGATGGTCGGCCAGAAGTTCAACGCGCCCTCGGGCTTCGTGCTGGAGATGGACGGCAACCACCACCTGCACAAGCCGGTGATGATCGGCGAGATCCGCGCCGACGGGCAGTTCAACGTGGTCTGGCGCACCAAGACCACGGTGCGCGCCCAGCCGTGGAGCCCGTATATCCCGGGCAACGCGGGCAAGCCCGACGTGGTCAGCTCGATCGGCGACTTCCTGCGCCGCCGCCGCGCCGCCGCGCTGGCGTAATTCGCCGTACCGGGGCATGAGGCTCGGCTCGTGCCGCTCATGCCCCGCGATGTCCTCGCTCGACGGATCCCTCCCATGACACTGCGCCCCTTCCTGCGGATGCTGCTGGTTTGCGCGGCATTCGCGCTCGGCAGCCCCGCCGCCTTCGCCCTCGACGCCGCCGACACGGCCGCGCTGGCCGGCGACGACTTCGATGCGAAACTGGCTGCGATCGATCATCTGGCCGCGGCCGGCGACGCCGCCTCGGTCGGCCTGCTGCACGCGCTGGCCGACGGCACCGCGCTCGCCAGCGACGATGGCAAGCTGCTGCTGCAGGCCGACGACGGCAGCACCAAGGACGCGCTGTCGGGCGCCGCCGTGCAGCCCGGCGATGCCCAGCCGGTGACGCTCAACAACCTGCTGCGCAGCAAGGTCGCCAATGCGCTGTCGGGCCTCGACCTGGCCTCGCCCGATCTCGCCACGCGCACGGCCGCCGTCGATGCGCTGCTGAAGAATCCCGATGCCTCGCTCAAGCCGCTGATCGACAAGGCCCGCGCCAGGGAGAGCGACGCCACGCTCAAGCGCCGGCTCGACGCGCTGTGGGCGATCGCCGCGCTGCACGACGCCGACCCCGCCAAGCGGCTGGAGGCGGTCGAGCTGGTGGCCGCGCGCCACGACCTCGACATGATCGAGCAGTTGCGCCCGCTGGTGGCCAGGCAGGCCGACGGCAGCTACGCCGAGCCCGATGCGCGGGTGCGCGCCGCCGCCCAGCAAGGGCTCGACGCGCTGCACTCGCTGCAGGAGCGCGGCGAGATCGCCAGCACCCTGTTCGCCGGCCTCTCGCTCGGCAGCGTGCTGTTGCTGGCCGCGCTGGGCCTGGCCATCACCTACGGCCTGATCGGCGTGATCAACATGGCGCACGGCGAATTCCTGATGATCGGCGCCTACGCCACCTACGTGGTGCAGACGCTGTTCCAGCGCTACGCGCCGGGCGCCTTCGACTGGTACCCGCTGGTGGCCGTGCCGGCCTCCTTCGTGGCGGCGGCGCTGGTGGGCATCGTGCTGGAGCGCACCGTGCTCAAGCATCTCTACGGCCGCCCGCTGGAAACGCTCCTGGCCACCTTTGGCGTGAGCCTGATCCTGATCCAGGCCACCCGCATGATCTTCGGCGCGCAGAACGTGCAGGTCTCGAACCCGTCCTGGATGAGCGGCGGCGTGACCCTGATGCAGAACCTGATCCTGCCGTACAACCGGATCGCGATCCTGGTGTTCTCGCTGATGGTGGTGGCGATCGCCTGGGGCGTGCTGACCAGGACCCGGCTCGGCCTGTTCGTGCGCGCCGTCACGCAGAACCGCCGGATGGCGGCCTGCGTGGGCGTGAAGACCGCGCGCGTCGATTCCTATGCCTTCGCCTTCGGCGCCGGCATCGCGGGCCTGGGCGGCTGCGCGCTCTCGCAGATCGGCAACGTCGGCCCCGACCTCGGCCAGAACTACATCATCGACTCCTTCATGGCGGTGGTGCTGGGCGGCGTCGGCCAGATCGCCGGCACCGTGGTGGGCGGCTTCGGCCTGGGCCTGGTCAGCAAGGCGATCGAGCCGTTCTGGGGCGCCGTGCTCGCCAAGATCGCGGTGCTGGTGATGATCGTGCTGTTCATCCAGAAACGCCCGCAAGGCATGTTCGCCCTGAAGGGCCGCAGCGCGGAGGCCTGAACCATGACCTCGATCACCTCCTCTTCCTCGCTGGCGCCGGCCACGGTGCCCACGCCCGTCGCGGACGGTGCGCCCGGCTTCGCGCTGGGCCTGCCGCCGCGCGCGGCGCTGCTGTCGCGCCGCGCCTGGCTCGCGCTGATCGCGCTGTGCATCGCGATCGGCATCGGCGTGCCGCTGGCCGCGCTGGTGGTGCCCGAATCGAGCGCCTTCCATCTATCCGCCTATGCGATGACGATCGCCGGCAAGTTCATGTGCTACGCGATCGGCGCGCTCGCGCTCGACCTGGTGTGGGGCTACTGCGGGATCCTGAGCCTCGGCCACGGCCTGTTCTTCGCGCTCGGCGGTTATGCGATCGGCATGTACCTGATGCGCGAGATCGGCCACGACGGCGTCTACGGCAGCAGCCTGCCCGACTTCATGGTGTTCCTGAACTGGAAGTCGCTGCCCTGGTACTGGAGCGGCTCGGACCACCTCGCGGTGGCGCTCGCGCTGGTGGTGCTGGTGCCGGCCGTGGTCGCCTGGGTGTTCGGCTTCTTCACCTTCCGCTCGCGCGTGAAGGGCGTCTACCTGTCGATCATCACCCAGGCCATGACCTTCGCGGCGATGCTGCTGTTCTATCGCAACGAGACCGGCTTCGGCGGCAACAACGGCTTCACCGACTTCAAGCGCCTCGCCGGCTACGGCATCACCTCGCCCGGCATGCGCACGGTGCTGCTGCTCGCGAGCTTCGCCACCCTGGTGCTGGCCTTCCTCGCCGCGCGCGCGATCGTCACCTCGAAGCTCGGCCGGGTGGTCACCGCCGTGCGCGACGGCGAGACGCGCCTGATGTTCCTCGGCTACAGCCCGCTCGCCTACAAGCTGTTCATCTGGACCGTCTCGGCCGTGCTGTGCGGCATCGCCGGCGCCTTGTACGTGCCGCAGGTCGGCATCATCAATCCCAGCGAGATGTCGCCGGGCAACTCGATCGAGATGGCGATCTGGGTGGCGGTGGGCGGGCGCGGCACGCTGATCGGGCCGATCGTCGGGGCCTTCGCGGTGAACGGCGCGAAGAGCTTCTTCACCGCCTACTTCGCCGAATACTGGCTGTTCTTCCTCGGCCTGATCTTCGTGCTGGTGCCGCTGCTGATGCCGCGCGGCATCGTCGGCCTGGTCGATTCCCTGATCAAACGCGGAGCGCGTCGATGAACGAGAACGGCATGATGCCCGACCTGGCCCAGCCCGACGGCGGCGCCGAGGCGCTCACCCTCAGCGGCGTGGCCTCGATGGCGCGCGTGGTCGAGCCCGGCGCGATCGACACCTCGCACGGCACCATCCTCTACCTGGAGGACATCGAGGTCAGCTTCGACGGCTTTCGCGCGTTGAGGAAGCTGTCGCTGTCGATCGACGCGGGCGAGCTGCGCTGCGTGATCGGCCCGAACGGCGCCGGCAAGACCACCATGATGGACGTGATCACCGGCAAGACGCGGCCCGACGCGGGCAAGGTGTTCCTCGGCCAGACCCTCGACCTGTCGCGCATGAGCGAGCCCGAGATCGCGCGCACCGGCATCGGCCGCAAGTTCCAGAAGCCGACCGTGTTCGAGGCGCACCCGGTCTGGGAGAACCTCGAGCTGGCGATGAAGACCGACAAGGGCTGGCTGGCCTCGCTGCGCGCGCGGCTCGACCGCTCGGCGCAGCGCCGCATCGAGGAGACGCTCGCGCTGATCAAGCTCGAGGACAGCGCCTACCGCCTGGCCGGCGAGCTCTCGCACGGCCAGAAGCAGCGGCTTGAGATCGGCATGCTGCTGATGCAGCAGCCGGCCCTGCTGCTGCTCGACGAACCCGCGGCCGGCATGACCGATCACGAGACCATGGAGCTGGCGCAGTTGCTGAACGCGCTGCGCGGCAGTTGCTCGATGATGGTGGTCGAGCACGACATGGAATTCGTCGCGGCGCTGGCCGGCGAGACCGGCTGCGTGACCGTGATGGCCGAAGGCGCGGTGCTCGCGCAGGGCACGCTCGAGCAGGTCAAGCGCGACGAGGCCGTGATCGAGTCCTACCTCGGCCGTTGACGAATCTGAAGGACAACCTGTTCATGCTGAAGATCGATTCCCTCAACCAGTTCTACGGCGGCAGCCATATCCTGCGCAACGTCAACCTGAGCGCCGAGGAAGGCAAGCTGACCGTTTTGCTCGGCCGCAACGGCGTGGGCAAGACCACCCTGCTGCGCTGCCTGATGGGCGTGGTGGCCGCGAAGAACGGGCAGATCGCCTGGCGCGGCAAGCCGCTCGACGCGCTGGCGCCGCATGCGCGCGTCGCCGCCGGGCTCGCCTACGTGCCGCAAGGCCGCGATATCTTCCCGCGCCTGACCGTGGAGGAGAATCTGCTGGTGGGCGCGGCCAGCCGCAAGGCGCCCTCGAAGGTGCCCGATCGCATCTACGAATTGTTCCCGGTGCTGCGCGAGATGCGCACGCGGCGCGGCGGCGATCTCTCCGGCGGCCAGCAGCAGCAGCTCGCGATCGGCCGCGCGCTGATGAGCGAGCCGCAACTGCTGATCCTCGACGAGCCGACCGAGGGCATCCAGCCTTCGATCATCCAGGACATCGGCCGCACGCTGCGGCAACTGGTCGACGAAACCGGGATGACCGTGCTGCTGGTCGAGCAGTATTACGACTTCGCGAAGTCGATCGCCGATCATTACTGGGTGATGAGCCGCGGCGAGATCGTCGCCGGCGGCGCCGCCGACGAGATGGACGCCAAGGGCGTGCGCGAGCTGATTGCCGTCTGAGCCTGCCCCGCCTTCCCGCCTTCCCCCGCTCCCGGGGCGCCCCCCCGCGCCCCGGATTTCCACGACAAGCCCGCCGATCGCGAGCGCCTCGCCGGCCGCGGCCCCGCCCGCTTCCCCCTTGCCCGTCGCCTCCCCGCCCCGATTCCTTCCCAGGCATTCGGGTTAATGCCAGTTCAATTCCAAATCAATACCACTTGAACACCAATTGGAGATTTCGTAATATTTCGCGCAAGGCTGACGACAGGCCGCGTCCCACTGAGAGGGGGAGACATGAAGAATTCCGCTTCGGCGCGCCGCGTTGCGCCCCAGGCTTGCCGACATGCCGGCGGCCGACCCTGCCCCACGCCATTCCCGTAGTTCCGCTGCCGCCGGCACGCGCGCGAGCGCGCCCCGGCGTCCAGCCCGCCTCAGCACCTGCTGCATCCGCCGCACCCGTTTGACGATTGCCGCGCCACCGATCCGCGATGCCCATCGGCCATCGCGCGTGCCGTCGCGCGCCCGTTTCCTGGACACACCGGCCGTCACGATCCCGGGCTCCCGGGCCTTGATTCGCCGCATCCTCTTGGGGAAATCCGATGAACCGAACGCTGCTCCTGACGGCCGCCCTGATCGCGGCCGCCGTGCTACCGGCCGCCGCCGGCGCGCAATCCGCCCAGACCTTCAACGCGCCGATGCCGGGCGCACCTGCCACGCCCGGCGCGCAGGCCCGGCCGCCCGGCGGCATCCTCAGCCCGTTCCTGCTGTCGGCCCAGCTCGGCCGCGACCTGATGCTGCATTACGCGATCGACAACAACAACGCGAACACGGCCGGCGTGCCCTGCGCCGATCTCGGCGCCGATTCGGCGAGCTGCGCCACCGGCCGGCTGATCCTCGAGAATCGCGGCCAGGCGCGCATCAGCGGCGACGGCTGGAAGCTCTACCTGCACAGCATCCGGCGCCTGCTGCGCATCGACCATCCCGGCTTCACGCTGCGCCACCTGACGGGCGACCTCTACGAGCTGACGCCCAAGCCCGGCGCGGTCACGCTCGCGCCCGGCGCGCGCCTGACCGTGCCCTTCGTGGCCGAATACTGGTTCCTGCGCTACAGCGATCTGCTGCCGCGCCCCTACGTGATCGTCTCGGGCGCGCTGCCGACCGTGCTGCGCCACAACGACACCGACGACGAGACGCGCTACGTCGATTCGCTGCCGGCCGACGCGCAGAGCAGCTCGACCGGCAACGCGCCGCCTGCCACGGTCCAGCCGGTGGCGTCGCGCGCCCTGCCGAGCGTCAAGCGCGAGCGCCTCGGCAACGACACGGTGGAGCTGCGCGGCGTGCAGCTGGCACTCACCGGCCTCGCGGCCAACCACGTGGCGGCCCTGCGCGAGCGCGCCGGCGAGCTGGGCCTGGGCGGCTCGGGCCTGCCGGTGCGCGGCAGCATCGTGCCGCAACAACTGCCCGCCGATATCGCGATCCCCGGCGGCTACCGGCTCTCGATCACGCGCCAGGGCGCGAACATCGAGGCCTACGACCAGACCGGCCTCTACTACGGCGTGCAGACGCTGTTCTCGCTGACGCCGGCCGGCGGCGGCCGGATCCCGGCCATGCAGGTGGAGGACGCGCCGCGCTTCCCGCATCGCGGCATGCACGCCGACCTGGCGCGCAACTTCAAACACGCCGACACGCTGCGCAAGCTGATCGACCAGATGAGCGCCTACAAGCTCAACCGCCTGCACCTGCACCTGTCCGACGACGAGGGCTGGCGCATCGAGATCCCCGGCCTGCCCGAGCTGACGGCGGTGGGCTCGCGGCGCTGCCACGATCCGAGCGAGACGCTGTGCCTGCTGCCGCAGCTCGGCTCGGGGCCGGACAACCGCTCGGGCGGCGGCTACCTGCGCCGCGACGAATACGTCTCGTTGCTGCGCTACGCGGCCGAGCGCTTCGTCGACGTGATCCCCGAGATCGACATGCCGGCCCACGCGCGCGCCGCGGTGCAGTCGATGGAGGTGCGCTACCGGCTGTTCCACGCGCTCGGCCGCGAGCGCGAGGCCAGCGAATACCGGCTGATCGATCCGCAGGACACCTCGAACACGCTGTCGGTGCAGTTCTACGACCGCCGCAGCTACCTCAACCCCTGCGCGCCCGGCTCGCTGAAGTTCGCCACCAAGGTGATCCGCGAGATCGCCGCGATGTACGCCGATGCGCAGGCGCCGCTGCCGATCTGGCACTTCGGCGGCGACGAGGCCAAGAACATCCTGCTCGGCGCCGGCTTCCAGCCGCTCAACGGCACCGACCCGAACAAGGGCCGCGTCGACCAGGCCGCGCAGGACCTGCCCTGGGCCCGCTCGCCGATGTGCACCGCCCTGCTGCAGCGCGGCGAGATCAAGTCGACCGAGGAGTTGCCGACGCGCTTCGCGCAGCAGGTCAGCGCGCAGGTCGCGGCCAACGGCATCGGCACCATGGCGGCCTGGCAGGACGGTCTCAAGCACGCCGACGGCCCGCAGGACTTCAGCACCCGCAACACCATGGTGACGCTGTGGGACACGCTGTTCTGGGGCGCCGCCGACAGCGCGCGGGACTGGAGCGCGAAGGGCTATCGCACCGTGCTGGCGCTGCCCGACTACCTCTACTTCGACTTCCCCTACACCACCAACCCGCGTGAGCGCGGCTACTACTGGGGCTCGCACGCGACCGACGAGTACAAGGTGTTCTCGTTCGCGCCGGAGAACCTGCCGCAGAACGCCGAGGTGATCGGCGACCGCGACGGCAATCCGTTCGAGGTGACCGGCACCGGCGCCGCGCCGCGCCTGGAAGGCGTGCAGGGCCAGGCCTGGGGCGAGGTGATGCGCAACGACAGCGAGTTCGAGTACATGGTGTATCCGCGCCTGCTGGCACTGGCCGAACGCGCCTGGCATCGCGCCGACTGGGAGCGCCCGTACGCGGCCGGCGTGCGCTACAAGCTCGGCGACACGCACCTGGTCGACAAGGACGCGCTGAACCAGGACTGGGCCGGCTTCGCCACCGTGCTCAAGCAGCGCGAACTGCCGAAGCTGGGGCGCGCCGGGATCGGCTACCGCTCGCCGACCTTCAGCCTGTCCGGCAGTTGATCGGCTCCGATCGGCACGGGGCCGGCCGGCTCCCGGCCGCCGGCGCCGTGCAGGTCACCCCGATGGCGGGCGGCGCCCGATGCCCGCCATCGCGCCCCCGTATTCTTCCCTCGCCCGCCCGGCAAGGCCGTCCCGCTTGCCGGGCGCGGTTTTTCCCGCCTCCGCTGTCGTGCATGAAACAGTACCTTGCATAAAACAATACCGGCTGCTACATTGCAGCCCATGGCTCGACGGAACAAGTCCCGCCAACAATCGTGCATTGCAAGGTACCCTGCAATGCACACTAAAGCAGACGGATTCGCATGAAGACCCAGTTGAAAAAGGGAACGCTCGACATGTGCGTGCTGGCCGTGCTGGCACGCGGGGACAGCTACGCCTACGAACTCGTCTCGACGCTGTCGGAAACCATGGAAATCAGCGAGGGCACCATCTACCCGCTGATGCGACGCCTGCAGGCCGAGGCCTGGGTGTCGACCTACTTCGTCGAGTCGAGCTCGGGGCCGCCGCGCAAGTACTACTCGCTGACGGCCGCGGGGCGCAACAGCCTGGCGGGCATGGAACAGGAATGGCGCAGTTTCGTCAATGAAGTCAACGGCGTGCTCGGCTTGCCCGACGTGCCAACCGCGACAGGGGAGCAGCAATGACGCAGGACGCATTCATCGAGCAATTGCGGCATGAACTGCGGAGTTTGCCGAAGCACGTGGTCGACGAGATCGTCGCCGACTACCGCGAGTACATCGGCGACGCGTTGGCCGCCGGCCGAAGCGAGGCCGAGGTGGTGGCCGCGCTGGGCGAGCCCGCCAAGCTCGCCCGCGAGCTGCGCGCGCAGGCCAACTTCCGCCAGTGGGAGACGCGCCGCTCGTTCGGCAACCTGATGCGCGTGTTCGCCTCGATCGCCGGGCTGGGCCTGCTGCAATTGCTGCTGCTGGTGCCCTTCATGTTCTACCTGCTGCTGCTCACCGCCGCCTATACGCTGTCGGCGGGGTTGTTCGCCGCGGGCCTGGCGATCGTGCTGATGCTCGGCAGCCATCACCTGTTCGGCTGGCCCTCGGCCGACTTCATCCCGTTCAGCATCGAGGCCGGCTCCGACGACGGCAAGACCGGCGCGAAGGCGGCCGCCGGTCGCGACGTGGATGAAGACGACGACGATGACGACGAGAAATCCGCCGCCGCGAGCGCGCCGCAGGCTCCGCCCGCCCCCGGGGCACCGACGGCGAGCCAGGCCGGCACCGCCGCGGCGAGCACCGAAGCGCTGCTGGCGCACCTGAACGTGCCCGACCTGCGGGTGGACGGCGAGCGCTTCGTGCTGCGCCCGCAAGCCGGCACGCATGTATCGATCGTCACCACGGCGGGGCCCCTCGAGCTGAACAATCGCGACGGCAAGCTGCGCGTCGAGGCGGTCGGCGGCTCGCGCGCGCTGTTCACCGTCGAGGGCGAAAGCTGGTCGATCCGGCGCGTCGACGTGGTGGCGCTGGAGCTGCGCAACAAGCAGGGCGACAAGGTCTCGGCCGCGCGCGTGGGCAGCAAGCCCGAGTCGATGGCCTGGGACATCCGGGACCGCGACGGCAGCATGTCCTTCGTCGCGGGCGACACCCCGCACCTGAGCCTGAAGAGCGGCGAGGACTCGATCGAGATCGACCGCAACCACGTCGCGCTCGGCAGCGGAAAGGATCGCCTGGTGATCGTCGGCTCGCACGGCGAGCGCATCGGCACCCTGCTCTACGGCTTCGCGATGCTGGTCAGCGGCCTGCTCGGCCTCTGGCTCTGCCTGCTGCTGACACGCGCCACCTGGCGCGGCCTGGTGCGCTACGTGCGCCGCCAGACCGAACGCATCACCGAACGACTCGACACCGGCGCGGCCTGACACGGCGCGCCATCCCCCTGACTCATGCAGTGTTTTTTCATCGAGAGGAAACGGTCATGAACCGGCACATCGCTTCCAGCGCGGCAGCCGTCGCGCGCCCCTACGATCCGCGTCGCCGCGGCACGCCGCGCGGCGTATCGATTCGCCAATTGCCCGGCTGGCTCGCGCACGGGCTGGCGATCGCGCGCCAGCGGCCCGTCTGGTGGCTGTTCGCGCTGCTCGCCTGCGCCGACGCGGCCACCCTGTTCGAACTCGCGCCGCGCCTCGCGCTGCTCGCGCCGATGGCCGCGCCGCTGGCGGCCGCCGTGCTGGTGCTGATGCAGGAACGCGCCACCCATGCGCGAGCCTGGTCGTTCGGCGAGGCCTGGCTGGCAGTGGCCGAGCATCGCAGCACACTGTTCACGATCGGCTGCGCGACGGCCGCGATCGCCGGTGCCGGCTATGCGGCAGCGCATGGCCTGCGCCAGTCGCACCTGATGCCCGCCGACCCGCTCGAGGCCGAAGCGCTGGCGCTGCTGGTGGCGCTGCCCTGCTACGCGCTGGCGCTCGCCCTGTTCTGGTTCGCGCCGGCCCTGGTGGTGCTGCGCCGCGCATCGGCCGGCGAGGCGATGCTGGCGAGCGCGCGCGCCGTGCTGCGCAACCTGCCGATCGCGCTGGTCTATGCCTTCGCGCTGGGCGCCGACGCGCTGGCCGCGGCGTGGCTGCCGGTGGCCCTGCGCGCCCTGGTGGTCACGCCGCTGCTGGCCGCGCTGGTCGTGCTGGGCATGTACGCGAGCTACCGCGCGCTGCTCGGCGATCGCTGGAGCGCGTCGCCGGCACGCGGCTGAGCCGGGGCCGCAATATTGATCCGCGCGCGCCGGCATGGTCGCCTGAGGTAGCATGTCGGCGCGCGGCAGGAGCCGCGCCGGAACGCAGTCGAAGCGCAGCAGCCAGGCCGCCGGTTCCGGATTGTCCGGATCGCGCGGCTCACCCGCCCGGTCCCTTGCCCGATGCCTTTCCGTTCGTTCGATGTCCGCTCACGATCCGCACGCCCCCGCCTCACCCGATAGCGCCACCACCGGCGCCGCCGCGAAGAAATCCTGGCGCGCCACGCTCGAGCTCGGCTTCGAGCGGCAATCCGCGCAGCGCACGGCGCTGGTACACCGCCGCCACGACGGGCCGCTGCGGATCCAGCGCCCGCTCTATCCCGAAGGCGACGCGATCTGCCACGCGGTGATCGTGCATCCGCCCGGCGGCGTGGCCGGCGGCGACCGGCTCGACATCGCGGTGCGCGTCGGCGCCGGCTCGCACGCGGTGATCACCACGCCGGGCGCCACCAAGTGGTACAAGTCCAACGGCCTGGACGCGCGGCAGCGCATCGCCATCGAAGTGGGCGACGACGCACGCCTGGACTGGCTGCCGCAGAACAACCTGTTCTTCGACGCGGCGCAGGCCTCGCTGGAGTTTTCGCTGACGCTCGGCGAACGCGCCAGCGTGATCGGCTGGGACGTCTCGCAGTTGGGCAGGCAGGCCGCCGGCGAAACCTGGTCGGTCGGGCGCATCGCCTCGTATGCGCGCATCGTCGGCGCCGACGGACAGCCGCTCTGGGTCGAGCGCGCGCACCTGGGCGCGACCGAGCCGCTGCGCGAGACACCGCAAGGGCTGGCCGGCTTCCCCGTGTATGGCACGCTGTGGGCGATCGGTGACGCCTGCACCGACGCGCTGGCGGAATCGCTGGCGCCGACGCTGCCTTTCACCGACACGCTGCGCGCCGGCGCCACCTGCGTCGCGCCGCGCGTGATGCTGGTGCGCGCGCTGGCCGGCTCGGTCGAGGCGCTGCAGCAGTTGTTCGTCGAGCAGTGGACGCGGCTGCGCCCGGTGGTGCACGGCGTCGAGGCGAAACCGCTGCGGCTCTGGCAGACCTGAGGCTCTCCTCCCCCTCCCCCCTCTTCCCCGCACCATCTCGATGCACCGCACCGGCCCCGCGCACCGGCGCGGTGAGCGCACGCACGCAAACGGGCCGCGCAACGCACTACCGCATGGCACACGGCTTGCATTCAGACAGAACCTCATGCGGGCCACCGGTCGCGATGCTAGGATCGCTTGCCATGTCTGCAACACACGCTCGAATCATTACGTCTAGCTAAACATTAGGCTTTCATGAAGCTGACCCCACGAGAGAAGGACAAGCTGTTGATCTTCACCGCCGCGCTGCTGGCCGAGCGCCGCCGCGCCCGCGGGCTGAAGCTCAACTATCCGGAGACGGTCGCGTTCATCACCGCGGCGCTGATGGAAGCCGCCCGCGACGGCAAGACCGTGGCCGAGGTGATGCACTACGGCACCACCCTGCTCACGCGCGAGGACGTGATGGACGGCGTGGCCGAGATGATTCCCGACATCCAGGTCGAGGCGACGTTTCCCGACGGCACCAAGCTGGTCACCGTCCATCACCCGATTCCCTGAGGCCCACCATGATCCCCGGCGAAATCCTCACCGACGACGGCGAGCACGAGCTCAACGTCGGCCGCGCCACGCTCACGCTGGCGGTCGCCAATACCGGCGACCGGCCGGTGCAGGTCGGCTCGCACTACCACTTCCACGAAGTCAACGACGCGCTGTCCTTCGATCGCGCCGCCGCGCGCGGCTATCGGCTCAATATCGCCGCCGGCACCGCCGTGCGCTTCGAGCCCGGCCAGACGCGTACCGTCGAGCTGGTCGAGCTGGCGGGGGATCGCATCGTCTACGGCTTCCAGGGCAAGGTGATGGGCAAGCTCTGAGCCCGCCAGGCCGGCCCCCGCGCCCTCCCATCGTTCGCAGCCCGGCCCCGGCCGGGCGCCCCAAGGATTCGACACCATGACACTACGCTTGAGCCGCCGCGCGTACGCGGAAATGTTCGGCCCGACCACCGGCGACCGCATCCGCCTCGCCGACACCGAACTGCTGATCGAGGTCGAGCGCGACTGCACGATCTACGGCGAGGAAGTGAAGTTCGGCGGCGGCAAGGTGATCCGCGACGGCATGGGCCAGTCGCAGCGCGTCGCGGCGGAAGTGGCCGACACGGTGGTGACCAATGCGGTGATCCTCGATCACTGGGGCATCGTCAAGGCCGACATCGCCATCAAGGACGGCCGCATCCAGTCGATCGGCAAGGCCGGCAACCCCGACATCCAGCCCGGCGTGACCATCGCGATCGGCGCGGGCACCGAGGTGATCGCCGGCGAGGGCATGATCGTCACGGCCGGCGGCATCGACACCCACATCCACTTCATCAGCCCGCAGCAGATCGACGAGGCGCTGGCCTCGGGCGTGACCACCATGATCGGCGGCGGCACCGGCCCCGCGGCCGGCACCAATGCCACCACCTGCACGCCGGGGCCCTGGCATATCGAGCGCATGCTGCAGGCCGCCGACGGCTGGCCGATCAACATCGGCTTCCTCGGCAAGGGCAACGTGAGCCTGCCGCAGCCGGCCGAGGAGCAGATCGCCGCCGGCGCGATCGGCCTCAAGCTGCACGAGGACTGGGGCTCCACGCCCGCGGCCATCGACAACTGCCTGACGGTTGCGGACGCAACCGACACGCAGGTGGCGATCCACACCGACACGCTCAACGAGGGCGGCTTCGTCGAATCGACGGTGGCCGCCTTCAAGGGCCGCACGATCCACACCTATCACACCGAGGGTGCCGGCGGCGGCCACGCGCCCGACATCCTGAAGGTCTGCTCGGAGCTGAACGTACTGCCCTCGTCGACCAACCCGACGCGGCCCTACACGATCAACACGCTCGACGAGCACCTCGACATGCTGATGGTCTGCCATCACCTCGATCCGTCGATCGCCGAGGACCTGGCCTTCGCCGAATCGCGGATCCGCCGCGAGACCATCGCCGCCGAGGACATCCTGCACGACCTCGGCGCGCTGTCGATGATGTCCTCGGATTCGCAGGCGATGGGCCGGGTGGGCGAGGTGATCATCCGCGCCTGGCAGACCGCGCACAAGATGAAGGTGCAGCGCGGCCGGCTGCCCGAGGACGGCGCGCGCAACGACAATTTCCGCGCCAAGCGCTACGTCGCGAAGTACACCATCAATCCGGCGCTCACGCACGGCATCGCGCACGAGGTCGGCTCGATCGAGCCGGGCAAGTGGGCCGACCTGGTGCTGTGGGAGCCGGCCTTCTTCGGCGTGAAGCCGGCCATGATCCTCAAGGGCGGCATGATTGCGGTGGCCCAGATGGGCGACCCGAACGCCTCGATCCCGACGCCGCAGCCGGTGCATTTCCGCGAGATGTTCGCCACCCGCGGCGGCGCGCTCGGGCGCACCTCGCTGACCTTCGTCTCGCAACTGGCGGCCGATCGCGGCGTGGCCGCGCGCTACGGGCTGGCCAAGCAGGTGGTGGCGGTGCGCGGCTGCCGCACGGTGACCAAGGCCGACATGATCCACAACGCCTGGCGGCCGAGCATCACGGTCGACCCCGAAACCTACGACGTGGTGGCCAACGGCCAGTTGCTGACCTGCGAGCCGGCCACGGTGCTGCCGATGGCGCAGCGCTACTTCCTGTTCTGACCGGATTCCGATTACGTATCATGCGCACTCTCGACAAACGCATTGCCCCGAACGTGAAGCTGGCCGCCTCGCTGGTGGCCCGCGCGCCAACCCTCACACTGGCCTATGACGCGCGCTGCCGCAGCCGCTTCGCGGCCACGCTCGACAGCGGCGAGGAGCTGGCCGTGGTGCTGCCGCGCGGCACCGTGCTGGCCGACGGCGACGTGCTGGTGGCCGACGACGGCGCGCTGGTGCGCGTGGTGGCCGCCGCCGAGGCGGTGATGCGGGTACGCGCGCCCGATGCGCTGACCTTCACGCGCGCGGCCTACCACCTCGGCAATCGCCACACGCCGGTCGAGATCGGCCTGGACACGCTCAAGCTCGAATACGATCCGGTGCTGGCCGACATGCTGACGCGGCTCGGCGCGCGCGTCGAACGCGTCGAGGCGCCGTTCCAGCCCGAGGCGGGCGCGTATGGCGGCGGTCATCGGCACGGCCACGACGCGAGCTTCGCGGAAGACTACGCGCTCGCGCAGCAGGTGTATGGCGAGCATCACGGACATGCGCACGGGCACGATCATGCGCATGCGCACGGCGCGCACACGCATCAGCATGGCCATGGCCACGCCCATTCGCATTCGCACGATCACGAACATGCCCACGGCGCGGCCTCGCACGCGCATTCGCACGAACATCGGCACGATCACGAGCACCGGCACGGCGACGACTGCAAGCATTGCCACGACCATGGACACGACTGAACTCGTCGCGCTGCTGCACCTGGCCTCGCCGGCCCTGCCGATCGGCGCCTTCAGCTATTCGCAGGGTTTCGAGGCCGCGCTCGACGCCGAGCTGATCCGCGACGCCGACAGCGCGCGCGACTGGATCGCCAGCGGCCTGGCCGACGTGCTCGCGCTCGGCGAGCTGCCGCTGGTCGCGCACCAGCTCGAACGCTGGTGCCGGCACGACACCGAGGCGCTGCTCGACGCCAATGCGGAATTCATCGCCAGCCGCGAATCGGCCGAACTGCGCCGCGAGACCGAGCAGATGGGCTGGTCGCTCGCCCAGCTGTGCGGCTCGCTCGAATGGGGCGACGCCGCGCAGCGCGCCACGCTGGCCGCGATGCGCCCCATCGCGCTGCCCACCGCCTATGCCTTCGCGGCCGCCGCGCACGATGCGGCGCCCGACGCGACGCTGACCGCCTATGCCTTCGGCTGGGTCGAGAACCAGGCCGCCGCCGCGCTCAAGGCGGTGCCGCTCGGCCAGCTCGCCGGCCAGAAGATCCTGGTCTCGCTGCGCGGCACCATCGCGGCCGCAGTGCGCCGCGCGCTGGCCACGCCGCCCGAGGCGATCAACACCTTCGCGCCGCTGCTCGGCATCCTGTCGGCGCGGCACGAAACCCAGTACTCCCGACTGTTCCGCTCCTGAACGCACGACCATGAACACGCCTTCCGCTTCCTCCCGCCGTACCAAGAAACTGCCGCCGCTGCGCGTGGGCATCGGCGGCCCCGTCGGCTCCGGCAAGACCACCCTGCTCGAGATGCTCTGCAAGGCGATGCGCGAGCGCTATGACCTGGTGGCGATCACCAACGACATCTACACCAAGGAAGACCAGCGCCTGCTGACCGTGGCGGGCGCCCTGCCCGAGGAACGCATCATGGGCGTCGAGACCGGCGGCTGCCCGCACACGGCGATCCGCGAGGACGCCTCGATCAACCTCGAGGCCGTCGATCGCATGCTGGGCCGCTTCCCCGATGCCGACATCGTGTTCATCGAGTCGGGCGGCGACAATCTCGCGGCCACCTTCAGCCCCGAGCTGTCGGACCTGACGATCTACGTGATCGACGTGGCCGGCGGCGAGAAGATCCCGCGCAAGGGCGGCCCCGGCATCACCAAGTCGGACCTGCTGGTGATCAACAAGACCGACCTCGCGCCGCTGGTGGGCGCGAACCTCGAGATCATGGCCTCCGACACGCGCAAGATGCGCGGCGAGCGTCCCTACGTGATGACCAACCTGAAGGCGCTGGAAGGCGTGGCCGAGGTGATCGCCTTCATCGAGAAGAAGGGTTTGCTGAGCGCGTAGACGTGCGAACGGCCGGCAATGCCGGCCGTCTTCGCTCGGGGCGATGCGCCCTCCGATGGCGCGCGCTCAGGCCGGCTCGGCCTCGTCGCGCGCGGCGGCACCAGGCGGCGGCAACAGCGCCGTCAGCACGTCGACGGTACGCGCCGTCGCGCCGCGATGGCGCGCGGCGAACGCGGCGCCGGCCGCGCCCATCGCGGTGCGCCGCGCCGGATCGGCGAACAGCGCATCGAGCGTCGTCGCCAGCTCTTCCGGATCCTGGACCTGGGCGGCCGCGCCGGCCGCCACCGCATCGGCCGTGGCCTGCGTGAAGTTGAACACGTGCGGGCCGATCAGCACCGGCACGCCCACCGCGCAGGCCTCGATCAGGTTCTGCCCACCCAGCGGCAGCAGGCTGCCGCCGATGAAGGCCACGTCGGCCGCCGCGTAATAGGCGCCGAGCTCGCCCATCGAATCGCCCAGCAGCACCGTGCTGTCGGCCGCCAGCGCCGCATGGGCCTGCCCCGCCGCCGCGGCGCCTGCCGCCCACAGCGCCGAGCGGCGTACCACCGCCTGCCCCTCGCGCGCGGCCAGCGCGGCCACCTCGTCGAAACGCTGCGGATGACGCGGCACCAGGATCAGCAGCGCATGCGGCGTGTTCAGCGCCGCGAAGGCGCGCAGCACCAGCGCCTCCTCGCCCTCGCGCGTGCTGGCCGCCACCCACACCGGCCGCGAGCCGATCGCCTCGCGCCAGGCCCGGCCGCGCGCGGCCAGCTCCGGCGGCGTGCTCATGTCGAACTTCAGGTTGCCGAGCACGGCCAGGTTGCGCGCGCCGAGCGCGCCGAGCCGCTCGGCATCGGACGGGCTTTGCGCCAGCACCCGCGAGAAACCGCCGAACACCTCGCGCACCGCCGGGCCGAAACGCGAGGCGCGGCGGAACGAACGCGCCGACATGCGCGCATTGGTCAGCACCAGCGGCACCGAGGCGCGACGACACTCGTCGATCAGCGTGGGCCAGACCTCGGTCTCCATCACCAGCCCGAGCGTCGGCCGCCAGGCGCGCAGGAAGCGGCGCACCAGGTGCGGCATGTCGTAGGGGAGATAGCAGCGCAGCACGCGCGCGCCGAACAACTGCTCGCCGGTGGCGCGGCCGCTCGGCGTCATGTGGGTGAGCAGCAGCTTCGCGTCGGGCCGCGCGGCCAGCAGCGCCTCGATCAGCGGCTGCGCGGCGCGCGTCTCGCCGACCGAGACCGCATGCACCCAGATCAGCGGCGCCGCGTCGTCGGGCCCGCGTCGCGCGCGCATGGCCAGCGCGAGCTGGCCGAAGCGCTCGCCGATATGCTCGCGATAGCCGTGCTCCTTGCGCGAACGCCAGAACAGCCGCACTACCGCGGCGGGCGCGACAATCCACCAAAGCGCGCGATACACCGCTCTCAACATGACACCACCGTGGTTTGCTCCGTGCCTGCGCGCCCTGCTCAGACGAGCGCGCGCTGCTGCAGCCGCTCGAGGATGCCGAGCGGCGCGCGATCCGGCCGCGCCATCGCCTCGACCGGCAGGAAAAAGGTCTGTTCCATCATGAACTGGCCCGACATGACGGCATGGGACGTCTGGTCCGAGAAGCAGATCCAGACGCTGCCGGGCGGGAACGGCATGGTCTGCTGCGGGCAGTCCCGCTGGTAGGCCAGGTCGGCCTTCATCGCGTCGTGCAGGTGCAGCATCAGGTGATCGTAGGCGCTGCGCCTGGACTTGGTGACGTGCAGCAGCTCCAGCAGCCAGGCCGCGCCCGGCAACTGCGGGCGAATCCCAGGCAGGAAGCGCCGGGCGACCTCCTCGAACGGCTCGCCGACGCGCCACACGCGCGGCACGCCCGCCGGGTTGACGTTGCTGAACACGCGCAGGATCCGCTCGCCGTAGTTCGGTCGCGAGGGAAAGGCATCGACGTGCAGGCGGCTGTCGTCCTTGCGCCAGGAGCTCTCGCGCGTCTCGACCTGGCGCAGCCGCAGGCTGGTGGGCGCCACGCGCATGCGGCCGCGATACTCGGGGAACAGCCCGTCGACCAGCGAGGCCGCCTGCTGCTGGTAGCGCGCCACCAGCGCGCGCACGGCCGACTGCGTGACCGCGTCGCCGAGCACGCCCGCCACCGCGCCACCGTTCGGCGCGAGGCTGATGTTCTTGCGCTTGGGATCGGCCAGCGCCGGATCGAGCAGGGCTTCCTCGCCGCCCTCGATGGCGAAGCGCAGGTTCGGGAAATACAGCACCTTGCCGGTCTCGACGGCGGCGAGCAACTGCTCGCGCGGCATCGACAGTTGCTGCCCGTGCCAGTCGGCCGAGAGGACTTCGAGGATCTGGGATTCGCTCATGATCGCACCGTTACAGGAGGCCGAACGACGCGAGCGCGCCCTTCACCTGGGACAGCGAGGGCGGCGCGCCGGCCGTGCCGAGATTGACGACGTTCGGCGACCAGTAACCGCCCGTGCGCCATGCGGTGGCGAAATTGTACAGTTCGACCGTCGGGCGCTTGAGCGCCGCCGCGATGTGCACGAGGCCGGTGTCGACACCGACCGTGGCCGCCGCGCCGTCGACCAGCCCCACCACGGCCGGCAGCGACAGCCTGGGCGGCACGATCGCGGCCGCGCCGAACTCCCTGGCCAGCCGCTCGCTGGTGGCGCGTTCGGCCTCGCTGCCCCAGGGCAGCACCAGCGACGCGCCACGCCGCACCAGCGACTGGCCGAGCTCGATCCAGGCGGCGTCGGGCCATTGCTTGTCGGCGCGCGACGTCGCGTGGACGAAGACCACGTACGGTACCGGAAGATTCAGGTCGGCAGCCGCCAGCGCGCGTGCCGCCTGATGCGTGTCAAGACCGAAATCGAGCGCGTCGTCGGGCGACGGCGCCGGGTCGCCCAGCGCCGCGGCCACCAGTTGGCGCGTGCGCTCGACCACGTGGGTGCGCGGCGCGATCGGCACGCGCCGGCGGTAGAAGAAGCGCACCGGCCACTCGTAGCCGGCGCCGTCGGTGCGGTTGGCCAGGCCGGTCAGCGGGCCGCGCGCCCAGCTCGCCACCCAGGCGCTCTTGATCAGCCCCTGGCAGTCGATCACCAGGTCGTAATGCTCGTCGGCGATCTGCCGGCGAAACGCGCGGATCTCGCGCCAGGTCCGCGCGCTGCCGAGCGACTTGCGCCAGCGCCGCAGCGAGAACGGCAGCACCTTGCGCACGCCGTGCACCAGCTTCACCAGCTCGACGAAGCCCTCCTCGACGAGCCAGTCGATCTGGGCATCCGGGTGGCGCCGGTGGATGTCGGCGATCACCGGCATGTTGTGCACGACGTCGCCGAGCGACGAGACGCGCACGATCAGAATTTTTTGCACGCTGAGAAAAACCGACGAAAGGCCGGTACGGACCAAAAGACGCGATTTTATCGCGTCGGCGGGCTTATCCCGTAAACGGGAGCGGCGGGAGGTGACATGCGGCGGCCGGTGCCGTCGAGCGCGGCGCCGGCGGACATGGCGGGCGGGCGGCCCGGGGTCGCGCGCGGCGCCGGCAAGCCCGACGGAACAACGCGCCGGACCTGCCGGCGCGTCGTCGTGCAAGGCCAGGCCCTCGGCCCGGCCGGCCGTTCATGGCCCGCCAGGCCTCGCGGCCTCAGAACGGCAGCTTCGCGTCGGGCTTGGCGGCCGTCAGCGCGCGGCGGAATTCGCCCTTGATGCGCTCCAGCGCCTCGGCCGAATTCGCCTCGAAACGCAGCACCACCACCGGCGTGGTGTTCGAGGAACGCGCCAGGCCGAAGCCGTCGGGATACTCGACGCGCAGGCCGTCGATCGTGATGACCTCGTCGGCGCCCTCGAACTTGGCGTCCTGGCGCAGCTTCTCGATCAGCGCGACGTTCTCGCCTTCCTCGAGCTTGAGCTGCAGCTCCGGGGTCGACTCGGCGTTCGGCAGGCCGTTGAGCAGCGCGCTCGGATCGGCCACCCGCGCGAGGATCTCGAGCAGGCGCGCGCCGGTGTAGAGACCATCGTCGAAGCCGTACCAGCGATCCTTGAAGAACACGTGGCCGCTCATCTCGCCGGCCAGCGGCGCGCCGGTCTCGCGCAGCTTGGCCTTCACCAGCGAATGGCCGGTCTTCCACATCAGCGGCTCGCCGCCCTTCTCGCGGATCCACGGCGCCAGGTTGCGGGTGCACTTGACGTCGTAGATGATCTGCGCGCCCGGGTTGCGCGACAGCACTTCCTCGGCGAACAGCATCATCTGGCGATCCGGGTAGATGATCTGGCCGTCCTTGGTGACCACGCCGAGGCGGTCGCCGTCGCCGTCGAAGGCGAAGCCGATCTCGGCGTCGGTTTCCTTCAGCGCGCGGATCACGTCCTGCAGGTTCTCGGGATGCGCCGGGTCCGGGTGGTGGTTCGGGAAGTTGCCGTCGATCTCGGTGAACAGCTCGACCAGCTCGCAGCCGAGCGCCTTGAACAGGCGCGGCGCCAGCTCGCCGGCCACGCCGTTGCCGGTGTCGACCACGATCTTCAGCGGGCGCGCCAGCTTGATGTCGCCGACGATGCGCTGCAGGTAGGCATCGGCCACGTCGTGCTGCTGGTAGCTGCCGCTGCCCTCGGCGTAATCCTGGGCGACGATGCGGCGGTACAGCGCCTGGATCTGCTCGCCGTAGATCGCCGCGCCGCGCAGCACCATCTTGAAGCCGTTGTAGTCGGGCGGATTGTGGCTGCCGGTCACCACGATGCAGGAATCCACGCGGCGCTCGCCGCTGGCCAGCGGCAGCGGCACGCTGGCCGCGAAATAGCCGACCGGGGTCGGCACCATGCCGACGTCGACCACGTCCACGCCCGCCGCGCGCAGCCCGTCGGCCAGCGCCGCGATCAGATCCGGGCCGGACAGCCGGCCGTCGCGCGCGACCACCACCGCGTCGCCGCCCTGGGCGCGCACCTCGCTGCCGAAGGCCTGCCCGATCGAGCGGGCGACCGAGGCATCGAGCGTCTTGCCGATCACGCCACGAATGTCGTACGCCTTGAAGATGGATTGGGAAATCATCGATTCACTCTCTGTCGTACATGGAAAAGGGTGCCGCGGCCTCGCACGCCGGCCGGGTGGCGCGTCCTGCGCGAATGTCGGGTTCGGACCCGGACAACTTATAATCGCTGGTTTCGACCCGCCCGGTCGGTGCGGCAGGCATCGCCCACGAGCCGCCCATTCTAATGCGTGCAGGTTGCAGCGCCGCAAATTAGAAAATCGGCGCGGCGGCCGGATCGGCGCCGAGCCCTTTTTTTTCGAATTTTTTCATGCTGAAGCTTACGCGCATCGCCAACCCCGATGTCGCCCGGGCCGCCGCCAACCTGGTCTGGCTCGGCCTGGAGCGCCTCACGCAGATCGGCGTCGCGATCGTGATCAGCGGCCTGCTGGCCCGCGCGCTGGGCCCCGACGCCTTCGGCAAGTGGCAGTACGCGAACACGCTGCTGCTGGTGCTGGCGCCGCTGACCTGGGTCTGCGGCGCCGAGATCCTGGTGCCGACCATCGTGCAGCGCGCCCCGGCCGAACTCGGCGCGGTGCTCGGCAGCGCCTTCGCGCTGCGCTTTTCCGTGTCGATCGTCGCGCTCGCGCTGACCTGGGCCGGCATCGCGGCGGGCCTGGTCGATCCGCTGGTCGGCGCGATGCTGGCGGGGCTGGCGGTGACCCTGGTGCTGCGCGAGCCCTTCGTCGGCGTGATCAACGCCTGGCTGCAGAGCATGACCTACAGCAAGCCGCAGTTGATCGCGAGCATCTTCGCCGCGCTCGGCAAGGCGCTGCTGGTGTGGCTGCTGGTGCGCGCGGCCGCCGCGCCGGCCAGCTACGGCTGGCTGTGGGCACTCGAGGCCGGCGCGATCGCGCTGGCGCTGATGCTCTATTACCGGCGCCGCCACGGCGGCCGGCTCGGCTGGCGCGTGGAAGCGCCGCTGTTCCGGCATTTCGCCTCGGCCGGCACGGTGTTCTGGATCGGTCTGGTCTGCATGTACCTGTTCCTCAAGCTCGACCGCCTGATGCTGGAGCGGCACGTCTCGTTCGCCGAGCTGGGCCGCTACGCCGCCGCCCAGCAGTTGAACGAGAACTGGATCACGCTGGCCCTGCTGCTCGCCCAGACCATCGCGCCGGCCTTCGTCTACCGCGTCTCGGAGCTGCCGCGGCTGCGCCGCAACGTCTGGCGCCTGATCGCCATGACCAGCGCGCTGATGATCGGCGGCGCCGCCGTGCTCGACCTGCTCGCGCCGCTGATCATCGGCCGCGTGTTCGGCCCCGGCTACGAGCAATCGGTCTCGATCTTCCGCTGGGCGGTCTGGCTCTCGGTGCCGGCCGGCGTCGAGGCGATCGGCAACCTGGTGGTGCTGAAGTTCCAGGCCAGGTTCGTGCTGCTGGCCAAGTGGCTGCTGGCGCTGGCCGTGGCGGCCATCGCCAACGCCATCGCGATCCCCGCGCTCGGCCTGTACGGCGCCCTGGTCGGCCTGGCCGCCGGCTACCTGGCCGCCGCCGCGGTCAATTTCACCTACATCCGCCTGAAGCTGCGCACATGAGCTCCTCCCTCGCCCCCGCCGGCGCCCTCGACGAGGTCGCGGTGCTGATCCCGGCCTACAACGGCCACCACGACCTGGCGCGCAGCCTCGCCTCGCTGGCCGAAACCGCGCCCGTGCACGTGCTGGTGGTCGACGACGGCAGCACGCCGCCGATCGCGCCGGCGCCGCGCGCGGGGCTCGACATCGAGGTGCTGCGCATGCCGCGCAACGGCGGCATCGAGCGCGCGCTGGCGGCCGGCATCGAGGCGCTGGCCGCGCGCGGTTTCCGCTACGCGGCCCGGCTCGACGCGGGCGACCTGGCGGTGCCGGGGCGCCTGGCCAAGCAACGCGCGTTCCTGGCCGCCCATCCGCGCGTGGCCTGTGTCGGCACCTGGACCCAGGTGGTGTCGCGCGACGGCCGCCCGCTGTTCATGCTGACGCCGCCGGCCGATCCGGCCCGGCTGCGCCGCACCCGCTTCCTGCGTTCGCCGCTGGTCCACCCCTCGGTGATGCTCGATATCCAGCGGGTACTGGAGGTCGGCAACTATCGGATCAAATATCCGGCCGCCGAGGACCTGGACATTTTTTTGCGCTTAATGGAACGCTACGATTGCGCGAACCTGCCCGAACTCGGCCTATATTACGAGCTGAACGAAGGCGGCATCAGCGCCACCCGTCGGCGCCGGCAGATCCGCTCGACGCTCGCGCTGGTGCTCCGTTACTTCGATGCGCGCAACCCGTATGACTGGGGCGGCCTCGCCAAGTACCTGCTTCATCTCGTGACGCCGTATTCGCTGCTGCACAAGCTGAAACGCCGTTCGTTCGCGCAGCGCCCGCCGGCCTGACGCGCTTCGTCCCGCTTCCCGTCCACTGCTTCGACATGAGTCCTGTTTCCGCGCTGCGCATCGTCCTGGTCTGCAACACCGCCTGGGCGATTTACACCTATCGTCAAGGCCTGATCCGCATGCTGGTCGCCAGCGGCGCCGAGGTCATCGTGCTGGCCCCGCGCGATCGCACGGTCGAGCCGCTCGAGGCGATGGGCTGCCGCTATCTCGAGCTGCGCGTCGCCTCCAAGGGCACCGATCCGCTCGAGGACCTGCGCATGCTCGCCGCGATGCGCCGCCACTATCGCGAGCTGCGCCCGCACCTGGTGTTCCACTACACGATCAAGCCGAACATCTACGGCTCGATCGCGGCCTGGCTCGCGCGCGTGCCCTCGGTGGCCGTCACCACGGGCCTGGGCTACGTGTTCATCCGCGAGAGCCGCGCCGCCAGCATCGCCAAGCGGCTCTACCGTTTCGCGTTCCGCTTCCCGCGCGAGGTCTGGTTCCTGAACCGCGACGACCTCGCCACCTTCGAGGCCGGCCGCCTGCTCGCGCATCCCGATCGCGCGCGGCTGCTGCACGGCGAGGGCGTCGATATCGAGCAGTTCGCGCCCGCCCCGCTGCCCGAGCGCGACAGCTTCCAGTTCCTGCTGATCGGCCGGCTGCTGTGGGACAAGGGCGTGCGCGAGTACGTCGACGCCGCGCGTGCGCTCAAGGCGCGTTATCCGCAAGCGCGCTTCGCCCTGCTCGGCCCGGTCGGCGTCGACAACCCCAGCGCGGTATCGAAGACCTACCTGGACGAATGGGTGCGCGAGGGCGTGATCGACTATCTCGGCGAGGCGCACGACGTGCGCCCCCATATCGCGGCGGCCGACTGCGTGGTGCTGCCCTCCTATCGCGAGGGCGTGCCGCGCACGCTGATGGAAGCCTCGGCGATGTGCCGGCCGATCGTCGCCACCGACGTGCCGGGCTGCCGCGACGTGGTGGACGACGGCGAGACCGGCCTGCTCTGCACCGCGCGCGACAGCGCGAGCCTGGCCGGCAAGATGGCCGCCATGCTCGACATGCCGGCCGAGGCGCGCCGCGCGATGGGCGAGCGCGGCCGCCAGAAGGTACTGCGCGAATTCGACGAGGCGAACGTCGTCGAGCGCTATCGACAAACCATCCGTGCGCTGACAGGCACGGCACTCTGAGGAGGGCATGACAATGAGCGCTATGAGCGACAAGGGCACGATTCTGGTGACGGGCGGCGCGGGCTTCATCGGCTCGCATACGGCCGTCGAACTGCTCGGCGCCGGCTACGACGTGGTGATCGTCGACAACCTGGTCAACAGCAAGCGCGAGGCCGTCGACCGGATCGCCAGGATCGCGGGCCGCGCGCCGGCCTTCCACCAGGTCGACGCCTGCGACGAAGCCGCGCTGGCCCGCGTGTTCGACGCGCATCCGATCACCGCCGCGATCCACTTCGCCGCGCTCAAGGCGGTCGGCGAATCGGTCGCCAAGCCCATCGAGTACTACCGCAACAACCTCGACAGCCTGCTGGCCCTGCTCAAGGTGATGCGCGAGCGCCAGGTCAAGCACGTCGTGTTCAGCTCCTCGGCCACCGTCTACGGCGTGCCGGAGCGCTCGCCGATCGACGAGTCGTTCCCGCTGTCGGCCACCAATCCCTATGGCCAGACCAAGCTGATGGCCGAGCAGATCCTGCGCGACCTCGAGATCTCCGATCCGTCGTGGCGCATCGCCACGCTGCGCTACTTCAATCCGGTCGGCGCGCACGAGAGCGGGCTGATCGGCGAGGACCCGGCCGGCCTGCCGAACAACCTGATGCCCTACGTGGCCCAGGTCGCCGTCGGCAAGCTCGAGAAGCTGCGCGTGTTCGGCAACGACTACCCGACCCACGACGGCACCGGCGTGCGCGACTACATCCACGTGGTCGACCTGGCGCGCGGCCACCTGAAGGCGCTCGACGCGCTGCGCCGGCGCGACGCCAGCTTCGTGGTCAACCTCGGCACCGGGCGCGGCTACAGCGTGCTCGACATCGTCAAGGCCTTCGAGACGGCCAGCGGCCGGCCGGTGCCCTACGAGCTGGTGGCGCGCCGCCCCGGCGACGTGGCCGAGTGCTATGCCAACCCGGCGCGCGCCGCCGAGCTGATCGGCTGGCAGGCCGAGTACGACATCGAGCGCATGTGCGCCGACCACTGGCGCTGGCAGGAGCGCAATCCGCGCGGCTTCGCCTGAGGCCCGGCGGCGGATCGATCCGGCAAGGCCCCGCCCCGGCGGGGCCTTGCCGCTTTCCCGGCCGGCAAGCCTCGGCGGCACGCGCGACGCACCTGCCGCCGCCCGGCGCGGCTCGCCGCCGCAGCCGCTTCGAAAGCCTTGCCGCGGCGCCGCAAGGCCTCTCGCAAGTCCTTGTCCGGCAAGGGAAATACCCGCCTCGCCCGCCTTCTGGGACGAACCCGGCTCCGGTATAATCCGCTGTCCCGTTTTCCGGCCCGTCCATGCTCAGCTTCGCCGTTGCGTTCGTCGCCTCCCTGCTCGTCACGCTGCTCATCATCCGTTATGCGCACCTGCACGAGAAATTCTCGATCGACAGCGATCTCGCCGGCGTGCAGAAATTCCACGCCCATCCGGTGCCGCGCGTCGGCGGCCTCGGCATCGTCGCGGGCCTGCTGATCGGCTGCATCCCGCTCGCGCTGCGCTACCCGACCGTGGCCGGCAGCATCGCCGGGCTGGCCGCCTGCGGCATCCCGGCCTTCGCCTCGGGACTGATCGAGGACCTGACCAAGAAGGTCTCGCCGCGCGCGCGCCTGCTGTGCACCATGGCCGCCGCCGCCATCGCGTTCGGCGTGGTGGGCGTGGCGATCACGCGCATCAGCGTGCCGCCGCTCGATTTCCTGCTCGGCTACACGGCGGTCTCGGCGGTGGTGACGGTGCTGGCGGTGGCCGCGCTCGCCAATGCCGTCAACATCATCGACGGCTTCAACGGCCTGGCCTCGATGGTCGCCTTCATGATGCTGGCCTCGCTGGCCTACGTGGCCTTCCAGGTGGGCGAGCCGGTGGTGCTGTCGGCCTCGCTGCTGATGATGGGCGCGATCATGGGCTTCTTCATCTGGAACTTCCCGGCCGGCCTGATCTTCCTCGGCGACGGCGGCGCCTACTTCATCGGCTTCATGCTCGGCGAGCTGGCGATCCTGCTGGTGATGCGGCATCGCGAGGTATCGGCCTGGTACCCGGTGCTGCTGTTCATGTACCCGATCTTCGAGACCTGTTTCTCGATCTACCGGAAGAAGTTCATCCGCGGCATCTCGCCCGGCATCCCCGACGGCGTGCACCTGCACATGCTGGTCTACAAGCGCCTGATGCGCTGGGCCGTCGGCACCCAGGTCGCGCACGAGCTGACGCGCCGCAATTCGCTGACCTCGCCCTATCTGTGGCTGCTGTGCCTGATCGCGGTGATCCCGGCCACGCTGTTCTGGCGGCACACGGTGCACCTGTTCGCCTTCGTGCTGGTGTTCGCCTTCACCTACGTGTGGCTCTACGTCAGCATCGTGCGCTTTCGCGCGCCGCGCTGGATGGTGGTGCGCAAGACGCGCGCGCGGCAGCAGCATCGCCATTGAGGCGCCGCGCGCGGCCATGAAAAAGGCGTCCACTGGACGCCTTTCGCTTTTGCGCATCGCCGGCATGTTCGCCACGGGCTTCGGAGCTTCAGGGCTTCAGGCCTTGGCGCGCCCCGGCACGCTCTGCAAGGTCGGCTTGACGGCCGGCTGATACTCCGGCACCCAGCGGCGCAGGTCGCGGCGCACCTCGTCGTCGCCGAGCACGCGGTGCTGCATCAGCCAGGGCAGCAACTCGTCGAGCAGGTTGTCGGGCACCTCGCGCGCCTTCGCCGTGCGCAGCTTCGGATGCGGCGTGCGGGTGGTGGTCTCGTCGTCGGCGAGCAGTTCCTCGTAGAGCTTCTCGCCCGGACGCAGGCCGGTGAACTGGATGCGGATCTGATCCTCGTCGAAGCCGTAGAGACGGATCAGGTCGCGCGCCAGGTCGACGATGCGCACCGGCTTGCCCATGTCGAGGATGAAGATCTCGCCGCCCTGCCCCATGCTCGAGGCCTGCAGCACCAGTTGCGAGGCTTCCGGGATGGTCATGAAGAAGCGCGTGATCTCGGGATGGGTGACCGTCACCGGGCCGCCCTTGGCGATCTGCTGCTGGAACTTCGGGATCACGCTGCCGGCGCTGCCCAGCACGTTGCCGAAGCGCACGGTCTCGAACTGCGTGTTCGGGCTGGTCTGCTGCAGCGCCTGGCAGGCCATCTCGGCCAGGCGCTTGCTGGCGCCCATCACGTTGGTCGGGTTGACGGCCTTGTCGGTCGAGATGAGCACGAAGTGGCGCACGCCATGCCGGATCGCCGCGCGCGCCACGCGATAGGTGCCGAGCACGTTGTTGCGCAGCGCCTGCCAGGCGTTCAGCTCCTCCATCAGCGGCACGTGCTTGTAGGCGGCCGCATGGAACACGATGTGCGGCGTGTGGCTGGCCATCACGTGATCGAGCAGCAGCGAATCCTTGGCATCGCCGATGATCGGCACCACGTGGCTGTCGGGGAAGCGTTCGCGCAGGTCCTCGGTCAGGCGGTAGATCGCATATTCGGACAGGTCGAATGCAATCAGTTGCGCCGGGGAGAATTTCAGGATCTGGCGGCACAGCTCGGAGCCGATCGAGCCGCCGGCGCCGGTCACCATCACCACGCGGTCATGCAGCAAGGCATCGACGTGCGGCGTGTCGATGCTCACCTCGTCGCGGCCCAGCAGGTCCTCCAGGTCGATCTGGCGTACCTGCGAGAGCATGCCCTGGCCTTGCGGCATGGTGGTCAGCGAAGGCAGCACCATCGCGTTGACGCCGGCGCGCACGCACAGCGTGGCCACGCGGCGCTGCACCTCGACCGAGGCGGACGGCATCGCGATGATCACGTGCTCGGCCTTGGTGAGCTCGGCCCAGTGGGCGAGTTCGGTGATCGGACCGAGCACCTTGTAGCCATAGACCTCGCGGCCGCGCTTGGCCGGCTCGTCGTCGAGCAGGCCGACCAGGCGCCATTCGCCGGAACGCGACAGCTCGCGGGCCAGGCTCGCGCCCGCGCCGCCGGCGCCCAGCACCAGCACCGGCTTGCCCTGGCCGACCAGGCCGCCGTAGCGGTAGAACTCCTTGGTGGCGCGGTAGAGCGCGCGCGCGCCGCCCATGATCAGGAACAGCAGCATGGGGGAGAGCAGCAGGACGGAACGCGGGATGATCGGCATCGGCTGGAACATCACCGCGCAGGCCATAACGATGCCGCCGCCGCCGACCACGGCCTTCGAGATGCGCAGCAGGTCCGGCAGGCTGGCGAATACCCAGAGGCCGCGATAAAGGCCGAAGGTCCAGAACATCAGGCCGTAGACCGGCAACACCCAGGCGAGCGCGAACACGCCACCATCGAGGAAGTCGTGCGGAATCATGCCGTTGAAGCGGATCACGTAGGCAACCAGCCAGACGCCCGCAACAGCCAGCAGATCAAACAGGAACGCGCTCAGCGAGAGCCACGACGATTTGAGTCGAACCATGGAGAGCGAACCTTATTGGAATTGGGATTGCGCCAAAACATGACGCCGCCAGCGAACATCGATAGTCAGCGCCAGCGCGCCGAGCATCGCGTACCACACCAAAGCGATCAGCCAGGACGTGAGCGCGGAGCGCGACAGCGAACTCGCCCCGACAACGGCGCCGGCCGCCATTATCAGATAGGCGCCGCAAGCCATGCGAACATGTCCTGCTCCCATTCTGACGACACGCTGATAATAATGCTCGCGATGTGGCTGCCAGAATTTCTCACCGCGTAACAAACGTTTCGACAATGTCACAGAGGCATCGAAAATAAAGGGGCCGAATACAATAAACGGAAATGCGGCGCTCCATGTCCCGGTGCACCATCCCCAATAACCGAGCGCACCGGCCAGGAAACCGAGTGGTATCGAACCGGCATCGCCCAGGAACAGTCTGGCGGGATGAAAATTAAGCAGCAGGAAGCCGGCCGCCGCACCCGCCACGACCGCCGATGCCGCGCCCAGCGTCGGTGCCGCCGACGTCCCGAGTGCCGCGATCGTATACGCACCGAAGCCGAATACCGCCATCCCGCCCGCGAGCCCATCGGCTCCATCCATGAAGTTGTAGAGGTTTATCACCCACAGCAGAGCGATCGCGATGGCGGGCAACATCCACGCCGGCACCGGTGCCGGATAGACGGCCAGCAGCGCCGTCACCGCCACGACGTGCCCGCCGAACCTCACCCGCGCCGGCAACCCTCGCCGATCGTCGATCTGCGACATGGCCGCCAGGCCGAGCGCCAGCCAGCCAACCAGCGCGAGCGGCGGCGTGGCCAGCGCGATCAAGGCGACTGCCACCGGCACCAGGCCCCAGCCGCCCACCCGCGGTGTCGGCCGCTCATGCAGCGAACGTTCATTGGGGACGTCGGTCGCGAGGCGCCAGGCAAGGCCCGTGCGTAACAGCACTCGCAGGATCAGCGTGCTGCAGGCACCCGCGATCAGAGCAAACGCCAGGGCGCCGCACCAGTCCAGATAGGTAAGCGGGAACATGGGGATTCTACTCGTGACTCATGGTGGTGGATCGATACCATTTGGCAGTGGTCGCAAGGCCCTCGTCAGTGCTCAGGCGAGGTCGCCAATCGAGCGTGCCGGCAAGCGACGCAGTGCTGACGCGCAGGCTCTGCGTCAGACGGTCAATCTGGGCGCCGCGCCCGATCAGGCGCCCGATCATGCGCAACACCGGCACCGGAACCGGCAGCAGGCGCGCGGGCCGGTCCAGGTGCCGGCCGATAGCACGCAACAATTCGGCAATCGTCATCGGATCGTCGTCCGCGACGTGGAAACACCGTCCGGCCGCACGCGCATCGAGCGCGCAGCGCGCCAGCGCGTCGGCTAGGTTGTCGACATGGACCAGGCTGCGCCGCGCCTCGATGGCGCCCAGCGGCAACGGTATGCCGCGTGCCACGGCGCGCAGCATGCTCTCGAAATTCGCCCGCACCCCGGGCCCGTATACCAGCGGCGGCCGCACGATGACGATCTCCAGGCCACTGCTCTCGCCGTACTCACGCAAGCGCCGTTCGGCCAGCAATTTCGAGCGTCCGTACGCATCCTCGGGATGGGGCGGCATCTGCTCGTCAAGGGGCTGCCCGGCGTCCCGTTCTGCCAGCGCCTTGATGCTGCTCACGAACACCAGACGGCGTACCCCTCGCTCTCGCGCGGCACGCGCCACACGCAGCGCTCCGTCCACATTGCTGGCCTCGAACGCCTGCTCGGCCAGCCCCGGTTCCGATTCGCGCATCACATGCACCCGCGCGGCCGCGTGGATCACCACGTCGACGCCCTCGGGGAAGGGCGTCGACGCCTCACCCAATCCGGCAAAATCCGCAGCGGGATGCAGCCACTCCTGTATCTTGCCGAGGTTGCCTTGGGGCCGACGCAGCAGGGCCAGCACCTCGACGCTCTGCGCGGCAAGCGTGCCCACCAGCGAGCGCCCGACGAAACCATTCGCCCCGGTCACGACGATGCGCATCACCACCACCGCCAGCCGAAGCGGTTGAAGAAGCGGAACGACGAAGCAGCAAACAGGCGGATGTGCAGCCAGCCCTTGCGTGCTGCCTGTCCACCGTAATGCGCGGTGCGCACCGACGGCACGTAGGCAATGCGTGTCAGCGCATGCGCGCGCAGGCTCAGATCGTAATCCTCGAAATAGAGGAAGTAGCGCGAATCGAAACCGCCCAACGCGGCCAGGATCTCGGCTCGGAACAGCATGAAGCAGCCGCTGACGATGGGCGGATCGAACAACACATGCTCGCCGTCGATCAGATCGCGCATCTCGTAGTCTGCCAGGCGGGCCGCGAACAGTGCGCGCAGGCGCGCCGGCAGGAAACCGCGTACAAACAGGCTGAGCACCGTGGGCGGGCGCCGGCAGAGATACTCCATGGCTCCGCTCGGCCCTGCCACATAGGGCGACAGTAATCCGACGTCGGCGTGCGCATCGAGGAACGCGAAGGCCTGCGCCAATGCATCCAGCGCGAGATCGATATCGGGATTGAGGATCAAGTGGAACCCGGTTGCGTCGGGAACGATCGCAAGATTGTGTCCGCAGCCGTAACCAACATTGCCATGTCCGGCAATCACGCGCGTCTCGATGCCAGCCCCGTCGATCTGCCGAAGCAACCCGGCTGCAGCTTCGCCCAGACCGCCGTTGTCCACCAGCACGACGGTCGCCGACAGCGCACCACGGCTCGCGCGCGCCTGCACGATCGCTGCGACTAGCCGCTCGATGGTGCGCACCAACACCGGTATGTCGGGCCGGTAAACCACGATCGATACCCTCAGGTGCGCCGCTGCAGGCGCTGCACGCTCAAGCGGCTCCATCGCCCTGACCTCTTGGGAAGCTCGATCCGGAAATGGCATGGTCGATGCCCGCCTCAGCCGAGTGCGGCCCGAAACGCTTCGGCATGGCGCGGCTCATTCGCGTAGTCATAGAAGGCGGCGCGCGTCGGAAACGCACGTGCCACGGTCTGGAGGAACAGCACCAGCTCCGACAGGTTCTTGTTGGCGAGGAAACGACGAAACGCGACGACATCTTCAGTGCCAAGGCCTGCCGAGAACAGCGTTGGGCCGCTCATCTCGAGCGCCTGAGCAATCACGGCCGCGATCTCGATGCGCACCTTGCCGAGATCCTCCTTGATCGTATTGCGCTCGTGGACGCGGTAGACGATGTGTTCGTGACCACGATCGACATGCACCACCGCATGCGCATAGGCAAACATCAAAAAATCCAGATCGTGGCAATAGCGCAGCGGCTGGAAGCCGCCAGCCGCCTCCCACAGGCGACGGCTGAACACCATGTTCGAGGTGGTACCGACGAAATTTTCGTTGAGTAGCGCGAGCTGCGGCAGGCGTGTCTCGTCGAGGTACGCGCGTGCGCGCGCCAACCAGTCGATCGTCACGCCGCTGTCAAGACGCGTGCCATGATCGTCCATGATGCCGATCTCGCCCGCGATCAGTTCGATCTCGGGCGCGGCGGCGAGCACGCGCCGGCAACGTTCGAGCTTACCCGGCGCGAACATGTCGTCGGAATTCAGCACTGCGAGATATTCACCGCGGCTGATACCGATCGCGCGATTGATGGTGTTGTGCGCACCGGCGTTTTCCTGACGGAACACCTTGACATTGGGCATCGAAGCGAGCATGCGCTGTGCAATGGAGAATCCGTCATCCGACGAACCATCGTCGATCAGGATGATTTCGTCGGCGGCCGAGCTTTGCGACAACACGCTCTGCAAGGCGCCCTCGATATAGCGCGCGTGGTTATAGAGCGGGATCACGACCGACAGGGTCGCGCCTGAAAGTTCACCCGTGTCGGGCACGCTCAGGCCTGCCGGCGCCGCGTCGACGCCCGTGGGATGTGAGCCGGCGGCCTGGAAGGAGCGACGACGAAACGGGAATAGGGACATGATGAGTCAACCGTGAAGACATGAGACGAACCGACGGATTCGAGTGCCCGTCACTGGATATCCGTGTCGAAAAACGGGAAGTAGCGCGACCGGTAACGCAGATCGCGGGAACGCTCCTTGATGAAGCGCGCCGGATTGCCGCCGACGATCGTGTAGGGCGCCACGTCGCGCGTCACCACAGAGCCGGCGCCGATCACGGCACCTTCGCCGATGCGCACCCCCGGGCAAATGATGGCGCGCGCACCGATCCAGACGTGATCCTCGATCACCACCGGCTTGCACAGGCAGACGAAGTCGGGATTCTGCGGATCGTGCGTGAGCGTTTGGATCAGCGTGTAGTGCGAGATGTTGACATTGTTGCCAATCGTCAGCGGCACACGGCCGTCAAGATAGGTGTAACGATTCACTACCGTGTTGTCGCCGATCGAGATATGGTACCCCGTGACGAAGCAACCCATCGCGATGCTCGAATCATGGCCGATCCGCACCTGGCAGAAACGCCGCAGGAACGCATGCCGCACCCGGTACGGCATGTAGTTCATGAACAGGTGATTGCCGAGGTAGAAGCATACCGCCGGTTTGAAGCGCCAGCGGACGAAACGATATATCGATTTCAGCCTAGATAGCATGACAGTTCCCTCACCGCGCCGAAGCCCGGACCACGTCCTCGATCAAAGCCTCGTAGCGGGCTACGATCTCGGTGAAGTCGTAGTGTGCGCAGATCTTGTCGCGGCCTCGCGCGCCTCGTTCGCGCCACTCGTCGCGATTCGACGCCATGCGCTCCAGCGCGTCGGCCAGGACTGGCGCGGTCCGGTACTGATGCGGCGCGTAGGCGAGCTCGTCGAGCCGCTTCGAATTCAGCTCGATAGTGTCACCGTATTCGTTCGGCACCAGGATGCCGATGTCGTCCTGCTCGATCACTTCGGCCGAGGCACCCGTATCGCTGAGCACCATCGGCTTGCGATAGAACATTGCCTCGTTCATCGCGATGCTCCAGCCTTCGATGAACGAAGGCAACAGGAACGCGTCGGCGATCCGGTGGACCGCGGCGACATCGGCGACGTAGCCGGGCATCAGGATATGACCGGACAGGCCTTGCTCGTCGAGATAGGCGCGCAGTGCATCGACGTGCGGCGGATAAACGACATTGCCGACGCAAAGGATCTTCACGTCGCGTCGACGCGCCAGCAGGTGGCGCATCGCGTCGGCCATCAGATAATGGCCCTTGTGCAGGTTGTAGGACGCCACGTTGGCGAACACGTAGTCGGTATCGGAAAGCCCGAGTTGCGCGCGTGTCAGCGTTTGCGTCAGCTTTTCGCGTGCCTCGTGCTCCGCAAGGATCAGGCCGTTGGGGATGGTCTCGACCTTCGCTTCGGGCACGCCAAGATTGTGGACCGCGAAGCGTGTCGCATTGCGCGACACGGACACGTAGCGTTCCACGTAGCGATCGTTGTCCGCAAACGCGCGCGCCTGCGCCTCTGAGAAGAAGGCATAGACGTTATGGATATAGGTGACGTTCGGAATCCCGAACTTCTCGAACAGCGGATAGCCGGTGTCCGAGAAATGCGACATCGCTATGTCAATGCCGTCCTCGGCCAGCACACGCTCGTAGGCAGGCCGCGCGTTGCCGGCCGGCAAACCGACCACGCGCAGGCCTGCATCGCGCGCTACGGTGCCCAGATGCCCGACCTTGCCGGGCGTGACAATCGTCACATCGAAACGGGAACGGTCGAAGGCAATCGCCGAGTCGAGTACCACCTTCTCGAGACCGCCCTTGTCGAACGACGCCAACTCGATCACCACTCCGAGCTTGCCGTCGGTGCGACGACGGCGCTCGGGCGGCGCCTTACGGAACAGGGAAAACAGAGATTGCAGCATGATGGATCCGGAATTCGGGGCAATAGGTCACTGGATGTCGAACACGCCGTCGCGCAACTCGCGCGTACCCTCGTTCACGCCGATCGAATCGAGCAGGGTCGCGAGACGGGCCGCCACCGAAGTGACCGAGTATTCGGTCGCAGCAGCCGTGAAGCCGGCGTCGGCGATGCGCTGCCACAGCGCCGGGTCCTGATAGAGAGACACGATCGCCGCGGCAATCTCGTCGGCGGTATCGCCGCTGAGCATCTGCTCGCCAGCTACCAGGCCCATACCCTCGCTGGCCACCCCGCTGAGTACCGACGGCAGCCCGGCGAGAAGACTCGACACCACCTTGCCCTTGATACCGGCGCCGAACCGCAACGGCGCCACCGACAGGCGCGCCAACGAGGTTTCGGTGTCGAGATTCTCGACGAAGCCGACGATCACGACGCCTTGCGCCGGATCGGCAAGCGCCGAGACCTCGGGGGTCACACCGCTGCCCACGATGCGCAACTCGACATCGGGCAGCGAACGCCGGACGATCGGCCAGATATCCTTGACCAGGAACAGCACCGCGTCGACGTTCGGGCGATGCGCGAAACCACCCACGAACAGCACGCCGGAACGCTCCGCGAAGGTACGCGCGGAACGGTTCGGCATGCGCGGGATCGGAATCCGGTGAATATTCGCTGCCGGCACCAGGTCGCGCAGGATATCGGCCTCGATGCGGCTGACGACGATCGTCGCGTCGGCATTGGCGACCGCCTGTAGCTCCGCGCGCTTGAGCATCATCGCGGCATCGAGGGCCTCGGGCGACCGATCGAGCAGCGCCGCGCGCTCCTCGCGCAGGTAATGCAGGTCGACCGTGCCGAACACCAGCTTGGCCGGCAAGGCCGCGGCATGCAGCGCCTCAAGCGCGTGTCGTGCCACCATGATGCGCTGCGCGATCACCACGCGGGCATCGCTCGCTTCCTCGATCAACAGATCGTGGAAGGACTTCGGGTCCTTGGCGATGCGCACACGGATGCCCCATCGGCGCAACGCGTTGGCATAGGGGTCGTCAACCGCCACCGCCGGCTCATAGGCCGCCAGGAAACTGACATCGAAACCGAATTCGCGCAGAATCCGCAGATACCAGTACACGTCGTTCGATCCGGAATCCTGATCGGGCTTCGGCACGAATGCATCGGCGACCACGATCTTCGGACGCGCGGGCAACTCCAGCACATCGAGGAACGGCCGATCACTGCGGAACAGGCGCTCGTAGCGCTGGCGCACCGCCCAGCGCGCATGCGCCATCTCCCATTCGTCCTCGACCGGCGCCTGTTCGGCGGCCGGTGCCTGGACGAAGCGGGCAAACGGCTGAAGCAGCACCCCTTGCGAGCGTGAAGTCAGTTCCAGCGCGGCGGCTGTCAGGTCGAGCCCGTCGCCCGCCAAGGTCCCGACCTCGTTGCGCACCTGGCTCCACAGATCCCGTCGGATCGCGACGATTCCCGGGCTCGGTGCCTTCACTCGCTCGACGGCGCCAAGGCGCTCGTCAGCGGGATCCCCCCCCGTCTGGTCCGGCATCAATTGCGCGGTGGCGTCGATACGCGCGCCCGCCGCCTGCACCGAGCCGTCGCTTGCCAGCACGAGGGCCGTGACGGCACTCGCGCCGAAGCGGCGAAACGCTTCGTCGAAGGCTTGGATCCAGCCCGGTTGCGGCACCAGGTCGGCCGACATCAGCACCACGAAATCACCCGCGAGATCGGGCATTTCGAGACAATGCAGCGAAGATTCGACACGCGGGATCACGTCGATCCCCGTCCTGGCCACCAGATCGGGATGCGCATCGCCGAGCAGAGCCGCGCGATACGGCACGTCAGAGGTATATGCGGCAAGGCCGGCGAGCGATTGTGCGGTCGCCGCCGCACTACGCGGGAACACGATGATGGAGGCGCGCGGCGCATCGCTCTGCGCGAGCGGCATCGGCGTATCGCCGGCGTTGGCGAGCCTCGTCGTGTAGCCAGCCGAGACTTGCGCAGGCGCCACGGTGGCGCGGCGAAGCTTGCGTACGCGGCGCGCAGCGGCGCGCAGCGGCCGCGTCACGCGCCACGACAAAGAGCGCTTGATCAGGTCAAGTTGCTCACGCAGTTGATGATTCTCTCGCAGCAGTTCGTCCACGGCAGCCTGCGACGGCCCCGCAACGGGCGCACGCGACGTTGCGCGCCCTTCGCTGAACGCCACGCGCACGCGCGCGGCCAGGTCGTCGATGCGACGTACCAGATTGGAGGAAATCTGCTTCTGCTCGCCAAGACGTGTCAGCACGTCCGCCACCGAACCCGAGCGCTCGTCACGTTGACGACCGTCGCGCGAATGCTTCTTCGACTCGCTCTCCAGGCGTGCCACGTCGCTTCGCAGGCGGGCGACCTCGGCGTTGCGCTCGGCGACGAATCCGCTCAGGCGCTTCGATTCCGCAGCCAGGCGACTGATCTCGACATCTCGCTTGAGCGTCTCCTCGGTGAGCCGCACCGTCTCGGCCGTCAATCGACCGATTTCCTCGCCACGCCCCATCGTCTCGGTCGTCAGGCGCACGATCTCCACCAATTGTTCGCCCAGCTTGGTATTGCGATCATGGTCGTAGCGCGCGAACGAGACGCCTCCATCGAGCATGTCGTCGTCGGGAGTCGGCAATTCCCCGTCCGAAGCGATCGCGATGAAATAGACCGGATCGACCATACCCGAAGTCGACTGATATTCCCCCACCGTGCGCTCGGCCCAGCAGTTGATCTCGCGCTGGCCCTCGCGACCCTCGCGCTGCAGCAACGAGCCCGCCAACGGTTTCTGCTCGTAGAGCACGAAGTTGCGGAAGCCGCTGGACAGCCAGGCCGTGAATTCGTCGCGATCGAGTTCGCGCACGTGGTATTCGTTCGGCGGCGAACCGGGCGGCGAATAGATCGGCCGATTCGGCGTGGAGATGATCATCAGCCCGTTCGGGCGCAGCACGCGCTTGGCCTCACGCATGAAGGCCTCGTGCTCGTGAAAGTGTTCGAGCGTCTCGAACGAGTTCAGCACGTCGACCGAGGCATCGGGCAGCGGAATGCTGGTCGCACTGCCATGCTCGTATCGCAGGTTGGTATGCTCGGCATAGCGCACGCGCGCCTTCTCGACCGCCGCGGCATCGATGTCGACGCCGACCACGGACTGCGCCGCCTGTGCCAGCAGTGCCGATCCGTAGCCTTCCCCGGACGCGATGTCGAGCACATCCTTACCGGCGACGAGCTCCGTCGAAAACAGGTAGCGATGATAATGCTCGTACTGGATCGGACCACCAACCCCCGGCAGATACCGCTCTCCGGTGAATTCGTGGCCGTTTTCCGCACCCTTGAAACGAAATGTCCGAACTGTTTTTGTCATGTCTAAAGATCCTGCTGATACTGATGGCGTGAGGGCGTTGCGCCCCCTGTCGTCGGCAGCCGTCATCGGGCCGGCGAGATCGTCAATGCGAAAGCGGCGATAGCCTGACATCCGTCAGCGGCACTCCGACCAGCGCATGGCGCACCCTCGAACTGCTGATTTCGAGCGGCAGCGCGTCATGAATCCAGTGAAGCTGCACGTGATCGTACTGCGTGCCTTCGGCCACCGCGACGTTGATGAAGAACTGCCCGATAGGCAGGGTGGGCATCACGAACAAGAATTCCGCACTCAGCGTATCGCCTGCGCCGCACATGACGGGATCCCCAAGGTAAGCCGCATAGGTGTTCGCGCCGACGAGTTCCTGACCCCGCTCGTTCTTGATATAAAAACCCACGATAGGAGAAAACAGTTCGTCGTCGACTTCGATCGTCACCCGCAGCGTGACCGGCTCGCCACCTACGACCCATGAGAGCGGGTGACGCTCGGCGTTCACCAGCGCCGCGTCGACGATCCTGGCGCCGCCGGCACCGAATGCCTGCGATTCGAGATTGAAAGGCAACACGCGGATATCGTTGCGCAGCGGGGACGCATTGATCGTGTCGCGACGCACATCGAGCCGCTGAGTAGTTGCGCCCATGGACCGGCTGCCTTCGGGCGTTGGCGCCGGCGCCAACGCGCCAGCGTTGTAACGCGCCTCAAGATAAGCGGCACAGACCTCGGCAGGTGCGCCTTGCGCGATCACCCGTCCCGCCTCGATCCACACCGCGCTGGTGCACAGCTTGCGGATTGTCGAGGTATCGTGGCTAACGAACAGGATGGTGCCGTGCTGCTTGAACCCCTCGAGAAAGCGATAACACTTCTGATTGAAGAAGGCGTCTCCGACCGCGAGCGCCTCGTCGATCACCAGGATGTCGGCATCGACATGCGCGATCACCGCGAATGCCAGGCGCACGAACATCCCGCTCGAATAGGTCTTGACCGGCTGGTCGATAAATTCACCAATATCGGCAAAGGCTGCGATCGATTCGTAGCGAGCATCGATCTGTGCGCGCGTAAGGCCGTAAAGTTGTGCGTTCAGATAAATGTTCTCTCGTCCGCTGTATTCGACGTCGAAGCCGGAGCCCAACTCAAGCAGGGCCGCGACCTTGCCGTTGACGTTCAAACTCCCGGCCGTAGGCGCGAGCGTGCCGCAGACGATTTGCAGCAAGGTACTCTTGCCCGAGCCGTTGCGGCCGACGATCCCCACCGTCTCGCCGCGACGCACCGACAGGGACACGCCGTTCAGCGCCCAGAAAGTAGCCGCCGGCGCGGTGGCCGGCGCCGCGCCCACGAAGCGGGACGCCACCCTGAGCATGCCGCGCTTGAGCCGCTCCGACGGCCGTTCGTACGCGGCAAAACCCTTGGTGATACCGACTGCTTCGATTGCGCTGACTTCAGACATACCGGTTGTTATGTGCCCGCCCTCGACCTCGGAATTACACGACGACACCGACGGCGCGGAGTGAGGTGCGGCTAAGCGGACTAGCTCGTTGTAAAAGTTACGGGATTCTACCTCGTTTTACTTTTTTCACGATGCGAGATGATACAGTTTTCAGCCATGCGCGCTCGCTCAAAATCCGCTCCGCTCGCCGCCCGCCCCCGCTTCGACATCGCGCCCTGTCAATCTACCCAATTGCAGTATTTACACTTGGACACACTTGCACGACGCTGTGAAAACAACGGCAAGGAACGAACCGCTGGCGTCGTATGACATAATTCAGCACGCTGCGAACGCGCCGCCTCCATTCCAAGATCGCCCGGCGCTTCCGAGGTACCCGCCAGCCCGATCGCGCCCACGCGGCGACACTTGCGTTCGCGGCCGCGGCACCTGCCGCCTCCGGCCATATTCTTCACTCGATACTATGCAAAGCTTCAGCACCTCGCCGCGCGCCCTTGCCGCGTCGCTGATACGGAATCGCCGTCTGCTGCTGGACCTGGCGCGCCGCGACGCGGTCGGCCGCTACAAGGGTTCGGTCCTCGGCATCTTCTGGTCTCTGCTGACCCCGCTCCTGATGTTGAGCGTCTATACCTTCGTGTTCAGCGAAGTCTTCAAATCACGCTGGGGTGGCGCCTCGCCGTCTGCCTCGAAGGGCGAGTTCGCCGTGGTGCTGTTCGCCGGCATGATCATGTTCAATCTCTTCTCGGAATGCGCGAACCGCGCACCCTCGCAGATTCTTTCGAATACGAATTTCGTGAAGAAGATCGTATTCCCGCTCGAAATCCTGCCCTGCGTGACACTGCTTTCCGGGTTGTTTCACCTCTGCGTCAGCGCATTGATCCTGCTGGTCGCCGAATGGCTGATCCGCGGCCATGTGCCGATCACCGCGCTGCTGTTCCCGCTGGTACTCGCTCCTCTTTGCGTGTTCATCATGGGCCTGAGCTGGCTGCTGGCAGCCACCGGCGTCTACCTGCGCGACATCGGCCAGACTGTCGGCATCGCGATCACGGCGCTGATGTTTCTCTCGCCCGTGTTTTTCCCGGTGTCTTCACTACCGGCTCGATTCCAGGAATTGGTCTACCTGAATCCGATGACCTATCCGATCGAACAGAGCCGCGACGTGCTGGTGTGGGGCAATCCCATCGACTGGAGCCGCTGGGGACCGTATTGTCTGATGGCGGTGGTCGTCGCCTGGATCGGCTTCGCGTGGTTCCAGAAAACCCGCCGGGGTTTCGCCGATGTCATCTGAGATCGCGGTTCGCATCTCCGGCGTCGCCAAGGGCTTCGAGTCGTATCGCATGCCTGCCGACCGCCTCAAACGCAGCCTTTATTCGCTACTGGCGGCCGTCACGCCGCTGCCCGCGCTGCGGCGTGCCTGGCAAACCAGGGCGGATAATTGCGTGCGGATGTTCTGGGCGCTGCGCGAGGTCGATTTCGAAATCGCGCGCGGAGAGACGATCGGAATCATCGGCCGCAACGGCTCAGGCAAAAGCACCTTGCTGCAAATCGTCTGCGGCACGCTCGCGCCAACCCGAGGCACGGTCGAGACACACGGGCGCATCGCTGCACTGCTAGAACTCGGCTCGGGATTCGATGCCGAGTACAGCGGGCGCGAGAACATCTACATCAACGGTCAGTTGCACGGTCTCACACGTGATGAAATCGGGGCCCGCGTCGACGACATCATCGCATTCGCCGATATCGGCAAATTCATCGACCAGCCGGTCAAGACCTATTCGAGCGGGATGTTCGTGCGCCTGGCATTCGCGGTGATCGCGCATGTCGATGCCGACATCCTGGTGATCGACGAGGCACTCGCGGTCGGCGACGCCTTCTTCACGCAGAAGTGCATGCGCTTCCTGCGCCGCTTCCAGCAACACGGCACCGTGCTGTTCGTGAGTCACGATTCGGGCGCCGTGCGTAGTCTCTGCGATCGCGCGATCTGGCTCGATCGCGGGGTACTGCGGGAAAACGGTAGTTCGAAGTCCGTCTGCACCCATTATTTCGAGGCCTTCTACCGGCAGCAGCAGGGCGAAGGGCTTGCCTGGGACAAGCAGGCAGGACACATCAAACGAACACACGGCGCGCGGCGACGCCTGCCCGCCACCGACCAGCGCGAGAAAGTCACGACGCGGCCCGCGATACCCGCCCCCTCGCTTGGTGGTAGCGACCTCGATCCCCAAGCCTTGCCGGCCCACCGCGAGCACGAGTTGATCGACGAAGTCTCATTGCTAGGCGAGTCGGGCAAGCCGATCTCCTGGATCACCGGCGGCGACGCGGTAACGCTGCGCATCGTGTTGTGCGCTCCCGAGGTCGACACACCGCCCTGTGTCGGATTCATCGTGAAGGACCGGCTAGGCCAGGCGATCTTTAGCGACGATACCGCGTTCTCACCGGCAAGCGAGGCTGCCGCGGGCGATCGCTGGCTGGCCGAATTTCGCTTTGCGATGCCGCTGCTGCCGCCGGGCGACTATGCGATCAGCGCGTACGTGCTGGCCAAGGTCGACGGCACTGCGCGCGTGGTCGACTGCCTGCACGACGCCTGCATCGTCAAATCCGAATCCGCCCACCTGGCAACCGGGATCGCCGGCACGCCGATGACCGCCATCACGCTCGGCATCGACGAGCCGACCGAGCCAGCCTGAGGCCGACACACGCCTGTCCCGATCGCATCATGACCGACGTCACACCGCCCGATCCGTTTGATCCTCCCGCCGAGCATGCGCCTGGCAAACTGCAGCGGCTCGCCGCGATCCTGCCGCTCGCGCTCGGAACCGCGCGCCGCCAGGCCAGAACCCACGGCGGCTACGGCCGAGCCCTCGCTTACTGCATACGCACCCTGCGTCGAGAAGGTGTCGCCGGCTTCGCCAGCCGCCTGAGTCGCCTGCCGGTCAGCGCGCGCTATCGCGACTGGGTCGCTCGCTACGACAGCTTCGGTCATGCCGAGAGGGAAGCGGCGCTCGCCGCCATCTCGACCATGCCGACCTTGCCGCGCTTTTCGATCGTCGTGCCGACCTACAACAGCGATATCGCGTTGCTGGACGCGATGATCGCGTCGATCCAGGCGCAGGTGTATCCACACTGGGAGCTGTGCATCGCCGACGACGCCTCGCCTTCGCCGGCCGTACGCCAGGCGCTCGACGCTCACCAGGCGCGCGACGCGCGCATCCGCGTACTCTATCGCGAGACCAATGGTCATATCTCGGAAGCAAGCAACAGCGCCTTGTCGCTGGCGACAGGCGATTTCGTGGTGCTGGTCGACCACGACGACATCCTGCCGCCGCATGCACTGTTCATGGTGGCGCGATACATCAACCGCTTCCCCCAGGCACGGCTGTTCTACAGCGACGAAGACAAGCTCGACGAGCGGGGCGAACGTACCGCACCCTACTTCAAGTCGGACTGGAATCCGCTGCTGTTTCGCTCGCAGAACATGTTCTCCCACCTCGGCGTGTTCGAGACCACCTTGGTCCGCGAGGCGGGCGGTTTTCGCAAGGGTTTCGAGGGTAGCCAGGACTATGACCTGGCGCTGCGCTGCATCGATCTGGCAGGCGACCACTGCGTGGTCCATATCCCGCACGTGCTCTATCACTGGCGAATCGTGCCCGGCAGCACGGCTGGCGGTCGTTCCGCCAAGCCCTATGCAGAGATTGCTGCTCGCCGTGCCCTGCTCGAGCACCTGCAACGCGTGGGCCTGTCCGATGCGACGGTCGAGGAGGTCCATCCCGAGGTCGGCATCATCCGCGTGCGTTATCCGGTACCGAAGCCCGCGCCGCTGGTCTCGATCATCGTCCCGACACGCGACGGCGTCGTCTTCCTGCGCAAATGCATCGACGGCCTGCTGCATCGCACACGCTACCCAAACCTGGAAATCATCGTAGTCGACAACGGCAGCACCGAGCCGGCGACTCTCGCCTATCTCGAGTCGCTCACGCAGCAAGCGTCGGTTCGCGTCCTCCGCGACGAGTCTCCGTTCAACTTCTCCATGCTGAACAATCGCGCCGCCGCGATCGCACGCGGTAGCTACCTGTGCCTGCTCAATAACGACACCGAGGTCATGAACGAGCACTGGCTCGACGAGATGGTCGGTGTCGCTGCCCTGCCCGGGACAGGCGCGGTCGGTGCCGCACTCTGGTATCCCGATAACAGGCTCCAGCATGGCGGCGTGCTGCTCGGCCTGAACGGTATTGCCGGCCATCTGCACCACTTGTTGCACCGCGGCCAGTTCGGTTACGTGAATCGTGCCGTGTCGGTCCAGAACGTCTCGGCCGTCACGGCGGCCTGTCTGCTGGTACGCAAGGCACTTTACGAGGAGGTGGGAGGTTTTGAGGAATCCTTGCGCGTCGCATTCAACGACGTCGATTTTTGCCTGAAGCTGCGCGCGATCGGCTATCGCAATGCATGGACGCCGTTCGCCGAACTCAGACATCATGAATCGGCGAGCCGCGGGTCGGACATGTCGCCCGACAAGCAGGCCCGCTTCGCGGAGGAGGCCCGGTGGATGAAACAACGCTGGGGCGACGCTCTACCGCACGAGCCTGCCTATAACCCGAATCTCTCGCTCGCGGGCGATATGCCGCCATTCTCGTTCGCCGAGCCACCGCGCATCGGCATGCTCGACTGAGCCACCGACACGAGTACCGCCGCTGCCCGCTCAGCGCGGCCGATAGGCCCCGAGCCTGCCCCGCAAGCCGTCGACGAAACCCTGCCAGGCCATTCGCACATGCTCGCGACGGCGATCGGGGAACAGGCAGTAGATGGCGATACGCACCGGCAACTTGACCAGCTCGGCCGTCTTCCAGGACAGTGGCATCGATCCGCGCATGGCAAGCGCAACGATATTGCGAAACTGGTAGTAATGGCGGATCGGCCCGTGCATGGGATAGTTACGTCCAAGCACGCGCACCGGCTCGCCGCCGAGTTCATGACTCAGACGCAGCCAGGGCACGCCGATCACGCGATAACCGGCCCGCTTGGCCCGCACGCACCATTCAAGATCGACAAAATCGATGAACAGCGCGGCATCCATCGGACCAATCTCACGCCAATAACGCAGGTTCACGCAGGAACCGGAGGTAATCAGGAAATCAACGTCGATCGGCACCTCGCCCATCGGCGCGATCCGACGGAAACGTCCCCAGCCGAAGCGTACGAACGGGGCCACGCCGCGCAGGCGAGCGTCCTCGTAGGCAGGGCCGCCGAGCGCAACCGGACGCTGCGTCGTATCGGCCGCGGCCACTGCGGCGGGCAGTTCGCTCAGGAGCTTCGAGGTCGGCTCGCTATCCTGATCGAACAGCATCGCCATCGTGAAGCCCTGCTCGATCAACCTCTCGACTCCCTGATTCAGGGCGAGCGCGATACCCAGGTTTTCACCGTTCGGCAGATATTCGATGGCGGGGTCCAGACCGAGCGCGACGGCATCAGCCACCGTTTCCGAATTGTCGACGACCACGCAATGAAGGTCGGCCGCGAGACGATTAGCGCGTGCAACACAGGCGGCATCGGGACGATAAAACACCACCACCGCACCGACACGCGGCGGCATCGGCACCGAGCCGCTCAATCCGTCCTCATACACAAGCGCAACGCCTCTCGCCAATCCGGCACGGTCAAGCCGAAACTGCGTTCGAGCTTGTCCATCGACAGCCGCGAGTTCGAGGGGCGCGTTGCCGGGGTCGGATAGGCGGAAGCGGGAATCGGTCGAACAAGCGGTCGACGTTCGCCGCCCGACTCCGCGAAGATCGCCTCGGCGAAACCATGCCAGGAGGTCTCCCCTGCCGCGGCTAGGTGATAGATACCGGAGTGGTTTGTCCACCAATCGTCGGACGTGCAGCCCGTCGCGACCGATTGCGCAAGAATCGCCGCCGTCAGGTCGGCGATGGTCCGCGACCAAGTCGGCGCGCCGATCTGATCGGCCACAACGTTCAATTCGTCGCGCTCGGCACCCAGGCGCAGCATGGTTTTCAGGAAGTTGCGCCCACGCATGCCGTACACCCAGCTGGTACGCAGGATCAGGTGACGGCAACCGGATGCCACGATGGCCCGCTCGCCATCGAGCTTGGTCCGCCCATAGACATTCCGTGGCCCGACGGGATCGGTCTCGACATAGCGCCGCTCGCCTTCGCCGGCATAAACGTAGTCGGTCGAGTAATGCACCAGCGCGGCATCGAGGCGCTTTGCCTCCTCGGCAAACACCGCCGGTACCTCGACATTCAGGCGCGTGGCGGCTGCCACGTCCGTCTCCGCCTGATCCACGGCGGTATAGGCCGCCGGGTTGACGATCAGTTGCGGCTCGATCTCGCGCACCACGCGGCGAATCGACTCCGGCTCGGATAAATCGAGCGCCTGCCGGTCCAGCGCGATCACGCGCCCCAGCCCTTGCAGGCTGCGGGCCAGTTCGTAGCCGACCTGGCCATTGATGCCGGTCAGCAGGATCGTACGTTGCGGTTTTGTCATGGTCGAACTCAGGCGTAAACGTCGGCCTGGGCCAGCCGCGAGCCGGCCGCATCCTTTGCCGCGAGTTGCGGCTCGAAATCGATCTGCCAGTCGATCCCGAGCGCCGGATCGTTCCAGACGATGCTGCGTTCGAATTCAGGGTACCAGTAGTCGGTCGTCTTATAGAGAAATTCGGCTGATTCGCTCAGGGTCACGAAACCGTGCGCGAAGCCTGGCGGAACCCATAGCTGGCGGGCATTCTCTGCGCTCAGGCGCACGCCAACCCACTTACCGAAATTCGGGGAGGACTTGCGGATATCGACGGCAACGTCCAGCACCTCACCTGCAATAACGCGCACGAGCTTGCCCTGTGCATGCTCGATCTGATAATGCAGCCCACGCAGTACGCCACGCGCCGAGCGTGAATGATTGTCCTGAACGAACACCGCCTGCGGGTCGACCTTTTCTGCAAACTCGCGGCCGTTGAAGCTCTCGTAAAAGAAGCCGCGCGCATCGCCGAACACCTTCGGCTCGATGATCTTGACTTCCGACAGCGCCGTTTCGCTTACCTGGATTGCCATGCCACCTGTTCCGTCAAAAGATTCTTCAGATACTGCCCATACGCGTTCTTCGCGAGCGGCTGGGCAAGCTTGAGAACCTGCTCACCATCGATCCAGCGATGCCGGTAGGCGATTTCCTCGGGGCACGCGACCACCAACCCCTGGCGCTTCTGCAGTGTCGCGATGAAGGTCGCCGCCTCGATCAGGGAGTCGTGCGTGCCGGTATCGAGCCAGGCATAACCGCGCCCCATGATCTCGACATCTAGCCTGCCGGCCTGCAGGTAGCGCGAATTCACATCCGTGATCTCGAGCTCACCGCGCGGCGAAGGCTTGATTTCGGCAGCGATGTCGCACACCTGCTTATCGTAGAAGTAGAGCCCGGTAACCGCATAGTTTGAACGGGGCTTGGCCGGCTTTTCCTCGATCGACAGCGCACGGAAATCCGCATCGAATTCCACCACGCCGTAACGCTCGGGGTCATGCACGTGATAGGCGAATACGGTCGCGCCTTCGATGCGCTCATCGGCACGATGGAGCTGCTTGACGAGATCGTGGCCATAGAAAATGTTGTCGCCGAGGATCAGTGCCGACGGATCACTGCCGATGAATTCACGGCCGATCAGAAACGCCTGCGCCAGACCATCCGGCGACGGCTGCACCGCGTAGCGGATATTCATGCCCCACTGCGAGCCGTCGCCGAGCATCGCCTCGAAGCGCGGCGTGTCCTGCGGGGTGGAGATGATCAGCACATCGCGAATCCCCGCGATCATCAGCGTCGACAGCGGATAGTAGATCATCGGCTTGTCGTACACCGGCAGCAGCTGCTTCGACACCGCGTGCGTGATCGGGTACAGACGCGTGCCGGAGCCGCCGGCGAGGATGATGCCCTTGCGTGCCATGGTTTTGCTCCTCGTCACGCGCGCTGCGCGTAGTTCATCTCGACCCACTTGCGGTACTCGCCGGAAGCGACTTCCTCGGCCCAGACCTGGTTGTCGAGATACCAGCGCACCGTCTTCGCCATGCCGGTCTCGAAGGTTTCGGCCGGCTTCCAGCCCAGCTCGCGCTCGAGCTTGCGTGCATCGATCGCGTAGCGGCGGTCATGCCCCGGGCGGTCGGTGACGAAGGCGATCTGCTCGCGATACGAGGCGCCCGCCTTCGGCTTCAGCTCATCCAGCAGGTCACACAGCACGTGCACCACGTCGAGATTCTTCTTCTCGTTCCAGCCGCCGACGTTGTAGGTTTCACCGGGCACGCCGCGCGCGAGCACTTCGCGGATCGCCGAGCAGTGATCGCCAACATACAGCCAGTCGCGCACGTTCTGGCCATCGCCATAGACCGGCAGCGGCTTGCCGGCCAGCGCATTGGCGATCATCAGCGGGATCAGCTTCTCGGGGAACTGATACGGGCCGTAGTTGTTCGAGCAATTGGTGGTCAGCACCGGCAGCCCGTAGGTATGGAAATAGGCACGCACCAGATGGTCGGAGCCGGCCTTGGTTGCCGAATAAGGGCTGTTCGGCGCGTACGGCGTGGTTTCCGAGAACTGCGGATCGGTGGCCGACAGCGAACCGAACACTTCGTCGGTGGAGACGTGCAGGAAGCGGAACGAGGTCTTCGCGTCGGCATCGAGCGTGTTCCAATACTGGCGTGTCGCCTCGAGCATCGTGAAGGTGCCGACCACGTTGGTCTGCACGAAATCGGCTGGACCGTGGATCGAGCGATCCACATGACTTTCGGCAGCAAAATGCAGGATCGCGCGCGGACGATGTTCGACCAGCAGCGCGTCGATCGCCGCGCGATCGCAGATGTCGACACGCGCGAACACGTGATTCGGATTGTCCTGCAGCGACTTCAGCGTGCCGAGGTTGCCCGCGTACGTGAGCTTGTCGACATTCAGCACCGGCTCGTCGGATTGCGCGAGCCAGTCCAGCACGAAATTGGCGCCAATGAAGCCGGCACCGCCCGTCACCAATATCATGGGATTCCCTTGTCGAAAAACGGAGTCTGATCGAGCCGATGAGCGGAATTTGCCGCCGCCCCCCTCGGAATGTGCGCCGTGAATCGCGTATATCTATTGTTGTTCGGCCATCTGGCGAGCGGCCCCGCCATCAACCCATAGGGACGCAATTATAAGGCCTGTGCCGGCCTAAAAAACATGCCTCTAACATCTTGCAACAGCTTGACAAATGTCGATAAATCGGAGTTTTATGCGAATTTCATTCTAAGAAAATTCCAATTCGCAGGATATTCCCTTCGCATGCTGCGGGAACCGAAGCCCTGAGCGACTTGTGGTACCGTGCGTCGGAAGCTTGCGAAACATCGTTAAATCGCACCACATCCAACCCGCAATGACCTCTGCCCCCGGCCCCGTGCCGATCGCCATCGGCGACCTCCAGGGTTGCCACGCCCCGCTCGTCGAGTTGCTGTCCCGCCTGGCACCCTCGGACGACACCCCGCTCTGGTTCGCCGGCGATCTCGTCAACCGCGGCCCGGCCTCGCTGGCCACGCTGCGCGAGGTGATCGCGCTGGGCGAGCGGCGCGTGGCCGTGCTCGGCAACCACGACCTGCACCTGCTGGCCGCCGCGGCCGGCATCCGCCAGTTGAAGGCGGGCGACACGCTTGCCGAGATCCTGGAGGCGCCCGACGCAGAAGCCCTGCTCGAATGGGTCCGCCAGCGGCCCTTCGCGCATTTCGAGCACGGCAAGCTGATGGTGCATGCGGGGCTGCTGCCGCAATGGGATGTCACGCTCGCGCTCGAACTCGCCGACGAACTGCAGCGCGCGCTGCGCGCGCCCGACTGGCGCGAGACGCTGCGCGGCCTGTACGGCAACGAGCCGAATCAGTGGAAGGCGGGATTGTCGAAGCCAGAGCGGCTGCGCGTGGCCTTCAACGCTTTCACGCGGATCCGCTTCTGCACGCCGGACGGCACCATGGAGTTTCGCGGCAACGGCGGCCCCGATTCGGCGCCGGAAGGTCATCTGCCATGGTTCGACGTTCCCGGGCGGCGCAGCGCCGACGTGACCGTGGTGTTCGGCCACTGGGCCGCGCTCGGGCTGATGCTGCGCGACAACCTGGTCGCGCTCGATTCGGGCTGCGTGTGGGGCAATCGCCTGTCGGCCGTCGAACTGAGCAACGATCCGGCCGCGCGACGCGTCACGCAGGTGGCCTGCGAGCGCTGCGGCTCAGGCAAGGACTGAGGAAGGGGGGCGCCGGGCACGGCGCCTCGCGCGTGATTGGATCGCGCGAGGCGAGGCGCATCGATGCCGCCCCGGCCTCGCGCTGCCCGATCGGGCTTCAGGCGTCGCGACGCGCGACCGGCTCGGTCTCGCCCGCGGCATTCGCCGCCACCGTGGACGCCACGGCAGCCTCGGCGGTCTCGGTCGAGGCGGTCGGCGCGGCGACTGCCTCACCACCCGCCGGCACTTCGTCGATCGCCAGTTGCGCGAGCGCCTCGGCGCTCGGCCGCGCGCACCCGGCCTGCATCTCGGCCAGCGCATCGGCCACCGCCGCGCGAGCCCGCGCCGACAACCCGCGACGATCCTCACCCGCCTCGATCGGCGCGCCCACGTAGAGATGCGCGACCAGCGGCCGATCGCGCAGCACGCGATCGAGCGACTTGCCCAGCGACATCTTGCCGGTATAGGCCGGCGCCAGCGACTGCCTGCCCTGCCCGTCCTCGTACATGATGCAGACCGGCTGCACCGGGCTGCCGGCCTCGACGGCCGCCTGGAACAGGTTGGCATGGAAAGGCAGCAGCTCGAGTCCGTTCGAGGTGGTGCCCTCGGGGAACACGCACATCAGCTCGCCGCCGCGCAGCCGCTCGGCCAGCTCGTGCATGATGCGCTTGGCCTCGCTGCGCTTCTCGCGCTGCAGGAAGATGGTGCCGAGCTTCTCGGCCAGCCAGCCCACCACCGGCCATTGCCGCACCTCGGCCTTCGAGACGAAGGGCGTCGGCCGCCAGGCATTGATCACGTAGATGTCCAGCCAGGACACGTGGTTGCCGATCACCAGCGCCCCCGCGTCGAGCCGCGCCTCGTCGTGATGCACGACCAGGCGCATGCCGCAGAGCGCCAGCATCTTCAGGGTCCAGCGACGCGTGAGTTCCTGCCGGCGCGCCGGGCTCGCCCCGCCGAACCGCAGGGCGATGGTCGCCATGCCGTGCAGCAGATGCACGATCAGGCGCAGCTTGCGCAAGGCTCTCATGATGCCCGCCCCGCTCAACGACGCTCGAAGGCGACCTGGCCGGCGACGAGCGTCGCGCACACCCGGGCCGGCAGCTCGTAGCCGAGGAAGGGCGTGTTATGGCCCTGGCTCTTCAGGGCACGCGGCTCGACCTGCCAGTGCGCGGCCGGATCGAACACCACCAGGTCGGCCACGCCGCCCGGCTCGAGGCGCCCGGCCGGCAGCTTCAGCACGTCGGCCGCGCCGGCGGTGATGCGGTTCAGCGCGCGCGCCAGCGGCAGCCCGGCCTCCTGGGCCCACTTGACGGTCAGCGACAGCAGCAGCTCCAGGCCGGTCGCGCCGGGCGTGGCTTCGGCGAAGGGCAGCAGCTTCTCGTCGTCGTCGACGGGGGTGTGATCGGAGCAGATCGCGTCGATCGTGCCGTCCTCGACGGCCGCGCGGATCGCGGCGCGGTCGCGCTCGGCGCGCAGCGGCGGATCGAGGCGGAACTGCGAGTCGAAGTAGCCGATGTCGAGGTCGATCAGGTGCAGGTGGTTGGCGCTGACGTCGCAGGTGATCGGCAGGCCCTCGGCCTTGGCCTGGCGCACCAGCTCGATGCCGGCCGCCGAGGACAGGCGCGCGATGTGCACGCGCGCGCCGGTCACGCGCACCAGCTCGCAGAGCGTGTGCAGGGCGATCGTCTCGGCCGAGACCGGCACGCCCGACAAGCCCAGCCGCGAGGCGAGCGGCCCGCTGGCGGCGACCCCGCCCTTGGCGAGGAAGGCGTCCACCGGGCGCAGCCAGACCGTGTAGCCGTAGGTGCTCGCGTACTGCAGCGCGCGCAGCAGCACCTGGGTGTCGCGGATCGGCACGTTGGCCTGGGTGAAGCCGATGCAGCCCGATTCGGTCAGCTCGACCATCTCGGTGATCACCTCGCCCTTCAGGCCGACCGTCAGCGCGCCGAGCGGATAGACGTGCGCCTGGTGCAGCTTGCTGGCGCGGAACTTCAGCATCTCGACCAGGCCCGGCTCGTCGAGCACCGGGTCGGTATCGGGCTGGCAGACCAGGCTGGTGACGCCGCCGGCCACCGCCGCGGCCATCTCCGATTCGAGCGTGGCCTTGTGCTCGTAGCCGGGCTCGCGCAGCCGCGCCGAGAGGTCGACCAGGCCAGGCGCGACGATCAGGCCGCTCGCGTCGATGGTCCTGGCCGCCTGGAAATCGGCCGGCGCCGCGCCGATCGCGACCACCTTGCCGGCGGCGATGAACACGTCGGACTGTTGTTCGGTGCCGGCGACCGGATCGACCAGCGTGCCGCCCTTGATATGAATCTTCATGTGCTGCCTGCGAATGCGTTGGATGCGTTGAATTCGATGGCCGGCCGGCGTGGCGCCGGGCCGGGCCGGTCAGTCGCTGTTGCCCGCGACGATGCCCATCACGGCCATGCGGACCGCGATGCCGAAGGTGACCTGGTTGAGGATCACCGACTGCGGGCCGTCGGCCACCTGCGAGTCGATCTCGACGCCGCGGTTCATCGGGCCCGGGTGCATCACGATCGCGTCGGGCGCGGCCAGCGCGAGACGCTCGGGCGTCAGGCCCCAGCTCTTGAAGTACTCCTGCGCCGAGGGCAGCAGCGCGCCGCTCATGCGTTCGTTCTGCAGGCGCAGCATGATGATCACGTCGACGCCCTTCAGGCCTTCGTCCAGGTTGTGATAGACCTTCACGCCCATCTGCTCGAGCCCGCCCGGCAGCAGCGTGCGCGGGCCGATCGCGCGGATCTCGGGCACGCCCAGCGTGGTCAGCGCGTGGATGTCGGAGCGCGCCACGCGCGAGTGCAGGATGTCGCCGACGATCGCCACGCGCAGCTGCGTGAAGTCGCGCTTGTAGTGGCGGATCGTGTACATGTCGAGCAGGCCCTGGGTCGGGTGCGCATGGCGCCCGTCGCCGGCATTGATCACGTGCACGTGCGGCGCGCAGTGCTCGGCGATCAGGTAGGGCGCGCCGCTCGAGGCATGGCGCACCACGAACAGGTCGGCGTGCATCGCCGAGAGGTTGTTGATGGTGTCGAGCAGCGACTCGCCCTTGCTGGTCGAGGAGGCGTTGATGTTGAGGTTCAGCACGTCGGCCGACAGGCGCGTGGCGGCGATCTCGAAGGTGGTGCGGGTGCGCGTCGAATTCTCGAAGAACAGGTTGAACACCGACTTGCCGCGCAGCAGCGGCACCTTCTTCACCTCGCGGTCCGTCACGCTGACGAACTGCTCCGCGGTATCGAGGATATGCGTGACGATCGACTTGGGCAGGCCCTCGATCGACAGCAGATGCTTGAGCTCGCCGTTCTTCGTGAGCTGCGGGTTGCCCTTCAGGAAGCCGGGGCGGAAGCGTTGGGCGGGCGCGGCCGCGGCTTGGGCGCCGCTGCGGCCGGAGGTGTCGGTGGTCATGGTGTACGTGAATCCAAGGTGTTGCCGGGGCAGCGCCCGCGCGCGAACACGCGCGGCGGGCGCCGGTCGAGGCGCGCTCAGTGCTCGCGCGCCTCGAGTTCGAAGGTGAAATGGAGGTCGGCGTCGCGGGCCAGCACCAGGGTCGCCTCGGCCGGCACCTCGAGCGTGCCGCCCAGGAAGCGCGCCGCCACCGGCAGCTCGCGCCCGCCGCGATCGGCCAGCGCCGCGAGCTCGACCGCGGCGGGCCGGCCGTAGTCGTACAGCTCGTTGAGGGCCGCGCGCACGGTGCGGCCGGTGTACAGCACGTCGTCGACCAGCAGGATGCGGCGGCCTTCCACCGCGAACGGCAGCGAGGTCGGGCTCGCCTGGCTGTGCAGGCCCTTCTTGGCGTAGTCGTCGCGATGCAAGGCCACGTTGACCACGCCGAAGCCCGGCGCCTTCAGGTCGCGCGCCAGCCGCTCGGCCAGCCAGGCGCCGCCGCTGTGGATGCCGGCGATCGCCGGGCCGTCGCTGGCCGCGAAGGCGGCGTCGCCGTAGGCGCCGCGGATCTGGTCAAGCAGCTCGCGGTAGAGCGCTTCGGCGTCAATGGAACTCATGATGGTCAGGCAACTGGTCGAGATAGTGTTGAAGGATCACGCGGGCGGCCTCGGCGTCGATGGCCGCATCGGCCTTCGCGCCGCGCGCGCGCAAGCCGGCGCGCGCCTCGACCGACGAATAGCGCTCGTCGATCCAGCTCACGGGAAGGTTGAAGCGGCCGTTCAGTTGATTGCCGAAGCGCTTGGCCTGCTGCGTCATCTCGTGCGGCGTGCCGTCCGGGTGCATCGGCAGGCCGACCACCAGCGCGTCCGGCCGCCATTCGGCGATCAGCGCGCCGACGGCCTCGAAACGATATTCGCGATTCAGGTTGGATACGATGACGAGCGCGCGCGCCGTGCGCGTCAGCGTATTGCCGACGGCCACGCCGATGCGCTTCTCGCCATAGTCGAACGCGAGCAGGGTGGCCTCGCGCGCGGGGACACCGCTCATGCGTGGCCCGCCTCGCCCGAGAGCATCGTCGAGGACACGCCGAGCAGGCCGAGCGCGGCCTCGAAGCGCTCCTCGGCCGGCGTGTCGAACACCACGCGCGGATCGGCGGCCACCGTCAGCCAGCCGTTCTTGGAGATCTCGTCCTCGAGCTGGCCCGCGCCCCAGCCGGCGTGGCCGAGCGTGAGCAGGAAGCGCTTGGGCCCGCTGCCCGAGGCGACCGCCTCCAGCACGTCCTTGGAGGTGGTCATCTCCAGGCCGCCCTCCACCGTCATCGAGGAGCTGTAGCTGCTGCCCTCCACCGGCTCGTGCAGCACGAAGCCGCGCTCGGTCTGAACCGGACCGCCGAAGTAGACGGGGATATGCAGGAGAGGCTCGATCTCGAGCTTGAGGTCGATGCGATTGAACAGCGATTCGAGGTCGATGTCGGTGGGACGATTGATGACGAGGCCCAAGGCACCGCGTTCGCTGTGATCGCAAAGGTAGACCACCGTTCCCGAGAAGGTCGGATCCGACATGCTCGGCATCGCGATCAGGAACTGGTTGGTGAGATTGATGCGATCGGAACTCTTTGACATGGTGTGAATTTTAGCAAAGACCTCGCGGCGGGACGCAGCCCGCGAGGGTCGATAAGACGGATCACGTCGCACTCTATCACGCGAGCGGGGCCGGTCGGCAGGCTGGGTGCGAGGCCGGGACGACGCGCCGGGCACGGGCGCAGTCACAAAATGGCCATTGTCCGCGATGTGTTCGAATCGGTTGTGAAACCCGGCCAGATGGCCGCAACCCGATGCGAACGGCGGACCGGGCGAGCCGATGGGGTCCGACGCGATCGAGCCACAGCGTGCCGGGCCGGTTTGGCTCGGCGGGCACCTCAGGGCCGCGCCGCCTCGAGCGAGGCGCCCAGGGCCGCGCGCGCGGCCGCCAGGTCCGGCGGCGCCACGCCGGCCGCGATCTTGTAGAGCGCCGCGCGCAGCGCATCGGAGCCGGCCGCCAGCGCGGCGCCGCCGTCGTCGGGCGGCAGGCCGTGGGTGATGCGGCGCCAGCCCAGCGCCACCGCGTCGGCCATCAGGGCCGTCTGGCCGAGCCCGAGCGCGGCGGCGGCCGAGCCGACGCGATAGGCCGCCGCCGCGGCGCGCCAGGCCTGGCCGGCATCGACGGCGCCCGGCTCGCCGGTGAGCTCGGCCATCGAGGCGTCGGCGGTCTGCAGGAAGTCCTCGTAGGCATGGCCGTTGACGGTCACCACGCCGAGCTGGCGCGTGGCCGCCGCGTCGCGCAGCGCATCGGCCTCGGCACGCGCGGCGTCGACTTCCCAGAGCATCTCGGATGCCTGCGAGCCGGCCACGTGCCAGTCGACCGTCAAGCCGTAATCGTTGAGCAGCTCGACCTCGGCGGCATCCTCGGCGGCCGCGCCGTACAGCGCGAAATCACGCCAGACGAGCGCCAGCGTCTCGCGCACCAGCGCCGGGGCGACGACTCGCGTCCCGCCCATCTGCTCGCGCAGCACCAGGTTGCCGCGCGCGAGCCAGCGTCGCGGCGACGTGCCGGGCGCGCCCTGCAACGCCCGCAGGCAGGCGCGGGCGAGCCGCCAGTAGTCATAGGGATCGGGGCCGGCCAGCGCGGTCAGGCAATTGTCGAGCGCCTCGAGCGCCGCCGCGGGCGGCGCCTCGGGCTCGCGCAGCACGGCCAGCAAGGCCGCCTCGTAGGCCGCGCGCAGATGCGCGAGCCGCTCGGCCGGCAGCGCGGCGAGCGTGGCCGGCGGCACCGGCCGCCCGGCCAGTGCCAGCACCTCGAACGGCGCGGCCTCGGCGGCGGGCGCGCCGGCCAGCCGGCGCAGCGCGTCGTAATGCGCATGCAGCACCGGCGAGCAGGCCAGCTCGCGCAGGTTGCGACGGGCGACCGCCCCGCGGAAGTCGCGCAGGGCCTGGCGAAACTCGGCGGTGATCGCAAGCTGTCCCGCCGCGCCCTCGCCCGCCACCGCGGCCAGCGCCTCGGCGTAACGCAGCCCGGCCAGCCAGCCCGCGTCGCGCAAGGCCGCCGCGACGGTGCGCAGGGCCCGCGGCAGCGCCTCGCCCGAAGCCGTGCTGGCCTCGGCGAGCGTCGCCTCCGCCAGCAGCACGGCACCGCCACGCGGATTCGGCAGGGCGTCGGGGATCGGTATTACGGTCGGGGACGTCGTCATGGGCACGCAACCGTCGACGCGGAGAGCTCGAACGCCGCGCGGCCGGACCGCGTGACGGACCGGCGCGCCGGCGCCGCGTCGGACGCGCCGGCTGGCGGCCTCGGGACGTGCCGCGGAAACCGCTCAGATCCCGCTCAGATCCCGCTCAGATCTGCACCATCTCGAAGTCTTCCTTGCGAGCGCCGCATTCCGGACAAGTCCAGTTGATCGGCACATCTTCCCAGCGCGTACCGGGGGCGATGCCCTCGTCGGGCAAGCCCGCCTCTTCGTCGTAGATCCAGCCGCAGATCAGGCACATCCAGCTTTTGTATTCCATCGTTTGCCGCGCAGGGGAAAAAACCATTGTTTGGGGAGACGTGATGGTAACGTGCGGACGGCCGCCCTGCCTAGCACCGCGGCTCTAGCCGGGACCGCGACGTTCTGTCCAGCGGGTTGTCCGGTTTCTTGTCCGGGCGCTCGCTCGGGATCGATCGCCGGAGCATCGCCATGGCCAGGCACGCCATCACCGCTCACAGCGCCCTTCCCGCCACCGCTGTGGAGATCCCCGATCCGCACCCGATTGAACTGCCGCGCGGCACGATCGCCGCGATCCTTGCACGGATGCGCGCGCAAGCGTCTCGATCCGCCGCAAACGCCCGCCACACATTGCATTGCGTTAAAAAAACCACTTCACGCACAGGTTTCCACCGCATAATGACCGGCAAGGCGCCCCCACCTGGTGCGCCGCCCGATCGTTCTTCTCTTTCCCCGATTTTTCATGTCCAGCAACGCCCCTCCGATCGTTCTCACCTTCGGCCTGTCCGATCCCACCGGCGGCTCCGGCCTGCAGGCGGACCTGCTGACGCTGGCGAGCATGGGTTGCCACGGCGCCACGGTCCTGACCGGCTACACGGTTCGCGATTCGGCGTCCTGCGATGAAGTGACCGGTCTCGACCCGGACACGGTGGTCGCGCAAGCGCGGATGCTGCTCGAGGACATGCCGGTGGCCGCCTTCAAGATCGGCGCCACTGCGCGCGCCGAGGTGGTCAGCGCGATCGCCGAGGTGGTCGCCGACTACGACGGCGTGCCGCTGGTGCTGGCCCCCGACTTCACGCTCGACGACGAGCACGTGCTGGCCGCCGACGACCTGCGCGAATCGATCGCCGACCTGCTCGCGCCGCAGACCACGCTGCTGGTGGCCGACCACGCCACCCTGATCGCGCTGGCCCAGCCCGACGGCGACGCCGAGGCGCCGAATCTCGACACGGCGATCGCCCACCTGCTCTCGCAAGGTTGCGAATACATCCTCGCCACCGAGACCGGCACGCACCGGCTGGTCAATACGCTGTACGGCGAGGAAGGGCAAATCCGCCAGGATCTCTGGGAACGCACGCCGCACCGGCTGATGGGCGTGACCGACACGCTCGGCACGGCGATCGCGGCGCTGCTCGCGAACGGGCAGGAGCCGCCCGAGGCGGTGCGCGAGGCGCAGGAATATCTCTACCAGGCCGCGCGCGATGCGTTCCGGCCCGGCATGGGTGCCTGGGTGCCCGACCGCTTCTTCTGGGCACGCAGCAACGAGGAGGCCGCGCAGGCCCAGCCCGCCGCGCCGGCCGCGCCGCCGTTCGGCGCCTCGCGGCACTGAGGCCGAGGGCGGGCCGGCCCCGCCCGGGCACCGCAAGCCGCCGACCCCGGCCGTCAACGACAAAAAACCCGCATCGCTGCGGGTTTTTTGTTTTGCAGGACCGGGCGCGCATCGCTGCGCGCCCGTCGATGCGATCGACCGAAGTCGATTACATGTCCATGCCCATGCCGCCCATGCCGCCGGGCATGCCGCCGGGCATCGGAGCATCTTCCTTCGGCAGCTCGGCAACCGCTGCGTCCGTCGTCAGCAGCAGGCCGGCCACCGAAGCGGCGTTCTGCAGCGCGGTGCGCGTGACCTTGGTCGGATCGACCACGCCAGCCTCGACCATGTCGACGTACTCGCCCGTTGCGGCGTTGTAGCCATAGTTGCCCGAACCGGCGGCAACCGCGGCGACCACGACGCTGGCTTCTTCGCCGCCGTTCGTGACGATCTGGCGCAGCGGCTCTTCCATGGCGCGCAGCACGATCTTGATGCCGGCGTTCTGGTCGGCGTTGGCGCCGGTCAGAGCGGCGATGGCGGTGCGAGCGCGGATCAGCGCGACGCCGCCACCGGCCACGATGCCTTCTTCCACAGCTGCGCGCGTGGCGTGCAGTGCGTCTTCGACACGTGCCTTCTTTTCCTTCATTTCGACTTCGGTCGCGGCACCGACCTTGATCACGGCCACGCCGCCTGCCAGCTTGGCAACGCGCTCTTGAAGCTTCTCGCGATCGTAGTCCGAGGTGGCTTCCTCGATCTGGGCGCGCACTTGCTTGACGCGTGCCTCGATGTTCACGGCTTCGCCGGCGCCATCGATGATCGTGGTGTTTTCCTTGCCCACTTCGATGCGCTTGGCCTGGCCCAGCTCGGCCAGCGTGGCCTTCTCGAGCGTCAGGCCGGTTTCTTCCGCAACCACTTGACCGCCGGTCAGGATCGCGATGTCTTCCAGCATCGCCTTGCGACGGTCGCCGAAGCCCGGAGCCTTGACGGCGACGGTCTTCAGGATGCCGCGGATGTTGTTGACCACCAGGGTGGCCAGCGCTTCGCCTTCGACGTCCTCGGCGATGATCAGCAGCGGACGGCCGGCCTTCGCGACTTGTTCCAGGACCGGCAGCAGGTCACGGATGTTCGACACCTTCTTGTCGTGCAGCAGCACGAACGGGTTGTCGAGGACGGCGACTTGCTTGTCCGGGTTGTTGATGAAGTACGGCGACAGGTAGCCGCGGTCGAATTGCATGCCTTCGACGACGTCGAGCTCGTCGGCCAGCGACTTGCCGTCTTCGACCGTGATCACGCCTTCCTTGCCGACCTTGTCCATCGCTTCAGCGATGCGATCGCCGATCGACGAATCGCTGTTCGCCGAGATCGAGCCGACTTGCGCGATTTCCTTGTTGGTGGTGCAGGGCTTGCTGATCTTCTTCAGCTCTTCCACCGCGGCGGCGACGGCCTTGTCGATGCCGCGCTTCAGGTCCATCGGGTTCATGCCCGATGCGACGTACTTCATGCCTTCGCGAACGATCGATTGCGCGAGGACGGTTGCCGTCGTCGTGCCGTCGCCGGCGTTGTCGCTGGTCTTGGAAGCGACTTCCTTGACCATCTGCGCGCCCATGTTCTGGAGCTTGTCCTTCAGCTCGATTTCCTTGGCGACCGACACGCCGTCCTTGGTCACCGTCGGGCCACCGAACGAGCGCTCGAGGACCACGTTGCGGCCCTTCGGACCCAGCGTGACCTTCACTGCATTGGCGAGAATGTTCACGCCTTCAACCATCTTCGAGCGGGCGGAATCGCCGAACACGACGTCTTTAGCTGCCATCTTCTAACTCCTTGGATTCTGGAATGGATTCGCTGGGAAGCGTTACGCGGGCTTACGCCGCGTTGACCACGGCCATGATGTCTTCTTCGCGCATCACGAGCAGTTCCTGGCCGTCGACCTTGACGGTCTGGCCAGCGTACTTGCCGAACAGGACGCGATCGCCGACCTTCACGTCGAGCGCGATCGGGGCACCCTTGTCGTCGCGCTTGCCCGGGCCGATCGCCAGCACTTCACCTTGATCCGGCTTTTCAGCGGCGGCGTCCGGAATCACGATGCCCGATGCCGTCTTGGTTTCCTGATCCAGGCGCTTGACGATCACGCGATCGTGCAAAGGACGAAGATTCATGTTCACTCCTCTCTTTCTTGAATGGGACTGAAGTACACAAGGATGCCGGCGGGCTGCCGCCCGCCGGCGAATTGTTAGCACTCTCGTGCAGCGAGTGCTAATTATATGGACGAGGTTTGACAAATTCAAGAACGGGGGAGCGAGGTTTTTTTATGCAAACATTTAACGATGTGGAGAATATTTTTCCCGCATCGATCGCGCCCCATTGAGAGGAGGCATGACGGGCGCCGGTTCCGGCGCTGCGTGGTGCTGCGCGGCACGGCTATCGCCGGCACCCGCCGGCAGGGAAATCGCGTCCGTTCGAGGAAACGAAGTTGGCGGGCCGGCCAGAAGCCCGTCGGTTTCGAGTCGAGCCGACTGGCCGGCCGCGTGTTCAGTGCGCTTCGTACACGCTCAGCTTGCTGTCCACCGACTGCACGCCCGGCACCTTGGCGGCGATGTCCTGCGCGATCTGGTCCTGCGACGGATCCATGATCATGCCGGCGAGGATCACCTTGCCGGTACGCGCCTTCGAGAACACCACGATCTCGGTGTCGTTCAGGTCGCTCGACTTGTCGAAGGCCTGGCGCACCTTCTTCGCCAGCGCGTGATTGGCGGCCTTCTCGGCCTTCATCTCGGCGCGGATCTGCTGGCGCGTCGGCGTCGTGGCGTCGCCGGACTGGGCGAAGGCGGTCGAGGAGATCATCAGTACGGCGACGGCGCCGGCGAGGATCGGTTTGCTGAGGGTCATGGCAATCACCTGTGAATGGACCTGCGGTGGGTTGTAATGGCGTGGTACGTCGCGCGTAGGGCCCATTGAGGCCGATTCGCGCTGGTAGACAGCATAGGGCGCCGCCCGTCCCCGCTCCATCGAACCTTCGGTGCCCCGCGCCCATACGAACGGCCATGGCAATACCTACCTTCGGATAGCCCGGCCGCGCCCCGCGCCCTCCCGCCGGCCGCGAACCGCCCGGCTTTTGTATCACAACGTATCCGGCGCGGGCGCCAGACACACGGCCATACAGAAAACGCGCCTCGCCGGCACAAGCCGGATACGTCGGCGCGCTCCAATACCGTCATCGATCGCGCGGCATGCGCCGTCGCTCGCCCTACGGACTCGATCATGACGGAACCCAAGCTCTCCCCGGCCTTCCCCGCCGGCCCAATCAGCAGCGAGATCGCCCGCGACTGCCTGTTTACGCGCACGCGGCAACTCTCCCGCTTCCTGACCGCGATCTACGACGACGCGTTCCGGCCGTTCGGCATCAACGCGCCGCAGTTCTCGCTGCTGGTGCTGATCGTCGATCTCGGCCCGCTCACGCGCTCCGATCTGGGTCGCAGCAACCAGCACGACCGCTCGACGCTGACCCGCAACCTGCAGCCGCTGATCGCGCAGGGCTGGGTGGAGGAAACGCGCGAGGCGGGCGACCGCCGCATCCGCCTGCTGTCGCTGACCGAGCGCGGCAACGCGCTGCTGCGCGAGGCCGCCTCGGCCTGGCAAGCGGCGCAGGCACGCGCCAAGGCTCAACTCGGCGAGCACGGCGCCCGCGCGCTGATGGAGCTGGCGGGCACGCTGCCGCGTCGCGCGGGCTGAGCACGTCGCCATGCCTGATCGAGATGCTCGATCGGTAGGGAAACCGAAACGTCATTCGCTCGCGACTGGACGGGTCCATCGCCCGTGACACGCCGTCGGCGAACCGTCGACCAGGCTCACCACATGGCTGGAATCAGTCCAGCAGTTCGAGCAGCGCGCGCGCCTGCGCGGCGAGTTCGTCCTCGGCCGCCATCGGCCGGAACGCAAAGGCGGTGGCGCTCGCGATCTGGCGGAACGCAGCGTGGCTGCTGCGCGTGTAGGCGGGATCGTAATGCTGGTCGATCAGCGACTCGAACAGCTCGCCGCGTGCGCCGGCCTCGGCCAGCGCCTGCCAGTCGCGGATCCGCGCGTGGCCGTGCAGTTCGGTCAGGCGCGCGAGCTGCTGCCGGAACGCCAGGGGATCGTCGAACAGATGGCCGTAGTCGCGCAGCAGCAGGGCCACGCGATCCTCGCGCGCGGTCTCGACGGCGACGCAGCGCGCCGCGTGCATGCCGGCCAGCACCGGATCCGGCAAGGTGATGCGCCCGATGCGGCGGCTCTCGGCCTCGACGAACACCGGCCGGGCCGGATCGAAGCCGCGCAGCGCCAGCACCAGCGAGGTATCGAAACCCTTCTGGGTGGGCTGCTCGGCGCCCGGCAAGGCGCCCAGCAGCGAGCCGCGATGCACGGCCAGGCCCTCGAGATCGAGCACCTGCGCGCCGGCCCTGGCCAGCGCACCGAGCAGATGCGTCTTGCCGCTGCCGGTGCGCCCCGTCAGCACGATGTAGCGCAGCCGCGCCGGCAGTTCGTCGAGCTCATCCACCACCCAGCGGCGATAGGCCTTGTAGCCGCCGTCGAGCTGCCGCGCGCGCCAGCCGATCAGGTTGAACCAGGACGTCATCGAGCCCGAGCGCTTGCCGCCGCGCCAGCAGTAGATCAGCGGGCGCCAGTTGATCGGCCGGTCGGCGAAGGTGGTTTCCAGGTGCGCGGCGATGTTGCGCGCCACCCAGGCCGCGCCGACCCGCGTCGCCTCGTAGGGCGAGACCTGCTTGTACATGGTGCCGATGATCACGCGCTCGTCGTTGCTCAGCACGGGGGCGTTCAGCGCGCCGGGAATATGGTCCTCCGCGTACTCGAGCGGCGTGCGCACGTCGATGATTTCGTCGAACTCGTCGACGCGGGACAGCGGAACAAGGAAGGGATTCACGGCGGACAGGCGCGCGCGGCGCGAAGGGCAGCAGACAGCCGCGGATTATCGCATGCGCGCCCGACGCGCCCTGCGCGGCTCGGTCGCGCGGCTGCCGGCGGGCCGGCCCGGGCGCGATCTCGCCAGGGCCGGCCTGACCATGCACGGGCGGGCCGGGATCGGGTTCGAACTCAGTCGCGCAGCGCGTCGCGGATCGCCGCGAGCCACAGGCCGACCGCATGCGCACCGGGATCGGGATGGCCGAGCGCGCGTTCGCCGAGATAGCTGGAGCGGCCGCGCCGGGGCAGCAGCGTGGCGGTGCCGGCCGCGCCCTCGATCGCGGCCGCGGCGGCCGCGTCGAGCGCCTGCCGCAGGTTGCCGCCATTCGCGTCGAGCGCGGCGCGCATCGCGCGCGCGGCCGGGTCGAGCGCGTCGACCATGGTGCGATCGCCGGGCCGCGCGCCGCCGATCTCGCTGACGCCCTCGACCGCCGCCACGAAGGCATCGGCCCAGGCCGAGGCATCGGGCCGGGCGGCCGCGTCGAGGCTGGCCGCCGCGCGCATCAGCATCGCCGCGTAAAGCGGGCCCGAGGTGCCGCCCACCACGCGCCGCAGCGTCGCCGACATGGCGCGCAGCACCGCGCCCGGGCGCGCCGCGTCGGGCCAGCCGCCGGCCTCGGCCTCGATCGCCTGCGCCGCACGCGACAGGCTGATGCCGAGATCGCCGTCGCCGACCCGCTGGTCCATCTCGGTGAGCAGCGCCTCGGATTCGCGCAGCTTCAGGCAGACCGCGTCGATCACGCGCCGCAGCACCGCGTCGCGCGCGAGCCGCGCGCCCTCACCCTGCGTGCGCCGCGCCGCCTCCGGCGCGGCCGGCACCGGCCGGCTCTCCTGCGGCGCCACGCGGCCGGCCCGCGCCGGCCAGGCCGGCGCCTCGGTCGGCGAGTCGAGCGCGGCAAGACGCGCCTCGTCGACACGCAGCAAGCTCAGCGAGATGCCGGCCATCTCGAGCGCGCTCAGGAAGGTGCCGGCCCAGGCGCGCTCCACCACCGCGCCGCGCGCGGCCAGCGCCCGCAGCGCCGCGTCGGCGACGATATCGAGCTCGCCCGGCGGGGTACCGCCGAGATTGTTGACCAGCAGCGCCACGCGCGCGCCGCGCTCGAGGGCCAGGTCCTCGGCGATGCGCGCGATCAGCCGCGCGGCCACCGCCTCGGCCGATTCGAGTTCGGCGCGCTCCACGCCGGCCTCGCCATGGATGCCGAGCCCCCATTCGATCTCGCGCTCGCCGAGCGTGAAACCGGGCGTGCCGGCGGCCGGCACCGTGCAGGGCGACAGCGCCACGCCCATGGTGCCGAGCGCGGCGGCGGCCTCGCGCGCCTGCCGCGCCACCTCGGCCAGCGGCAGCCCGGCCGCCGCGGCCGCGCCGGCGATGCGATGCACCAGCACCGTGCCGGCCAGGCCACGCCGCCCGGCATGTTCGCCGCGCGCGGCCAGCGCCACGTCGTCGGCCACGATCACGGTCTCGACGTCGATCCCCTCGGCACGCGCGATCTCCGCCGCGAGCCCGAAATTGAGCCGGTCGCCCGTGTAGTTCTTGACGATCAGCAGCACCCCGGCCGGCCCGGCCACCGCGCGGATCGCGTCGAGCACCGCGTCGACCGAGGGCGAGGTGAACACCTCGCCCGCCACTGCCGCACTCAGCATGCCAGCGCCCACGTAGCCGGCATGGGCCGGCTCGTGACCGGCGCCGCCGCCCGATATCAGCGCGACCTCGCCGCGCGAGGCGGCCTCGGCCGCGTCGGCGCGGACCACGATGGTGCGGCCGGCGAGCAGGGCGAGATGCGGGTTGAGCGCGACCAGCCCGTTCAGCAGGTCGGGCACCACGTGTTCGACATCGTTGATCAGCTTCTTCATTCGGCAGGTCCTCCGGGAGTCTCGCTCCCGTTCGTCTCCAGGGTCGGCGCGGGGAGCGCATGCGGGCTGCGCGGCGCCCGGGCTCGGGTGCGCCACGGGCCGCGCTCGCGCGGGCGTGCGTCACTATAGGACGTTCGCACGCGGCGCGGTGCCGTACAAACGTCGGCTTACGCCGGTTCGTAAGCTGCGCCGGCGGCGAGTTCCCCTGATGACAGGCAGCAGCGATGGCACGCGGGCGCAAAAAAAACGGCACGACCGAAGTCGTGCCGTCCCTGTTGCCGATATCCGCCGCGACGGTCGAGCCATGCGCGCCTGCCTCGACGCGCCGGCCCGCCCTGGCGGCAGGCCGCCCGCTTACTTGTGCGGCACCACGCCGGCCAGCGTCGTGACCAGCGAGGTCACCGGCGAGAGCAGCGTGCCGACGCCCGCCGCGCCGCCCGTGCCGGTACCCGATCCCGAGCCCGACGCGCCGCCCGACGACGGCGTGATCGCGATGCCCGGCAAGGCCGCGCCGACCGCGCCGATGGTCTGCGTCGCCACGTTGCCGACCGCCGCCACCGTGCTCACGCCGGTGTTGGCGACCGTGCCGAGCGTCGCCGCGCCGGTGCTCGCCACGTTGCCGAGCGTGGCGCCGGTGGTCGAGGCGAGCGTCGCGCCGACCGTGCCGAGCGCCGTGGTGGCCGCCAGGCCCGTGTGCGCCGCGCTCGACAGCGTGCCCGTCACCGTGTTCGCGACCGTCGAGACCGCGCCCGTCACGGTCGAAACCGGCAGCGCCGTCTGCAGGTTGCCGACCAGCGCCGTGATCGGGGCGATCGGGTTGCTCGCGACCACACCGGTGACCGCGTTGACCACGCCCGTCACCGCCGCCGGCGCGGTGCTGGCAACCGTGCCCGCCACCGTGCCGAGGCCGCCGACCGCCGAGCTCACGCCCGACGAGGCCGCGTTGACCACGCCGGTGACCGCCGCCGTCGGCACCGAGGCCAGGGCGCCGGTGAGCGCCGTGGTCGCATTGCCGAGGCCCGAGGTCGCAGCGCCCAGCACGCCCGTCACGGCCGAGGCCGGATTGACGCTGCCGACCAGGCCGGTGATCGCCGTGGTGGTGGTTCCCAAGCCGCCCGCGACTGCCTGGACGCCGCCCGACAACGCGTTCGCGCCGGCGCCGAGCGCGCCCGAAACCGCCGTCGCGCCGGTGCCGAGGCCGCCGGCCAGTGCGCCGGCCGTGCCGCTCAGCGCCGTGGCGCCGGTGCCCAGCGCGCCGGCCACCGTGCCGGTCACCGCGCCCAGGCCGCTGGTCGCCGCGCCGAGGCCACCGGCCAGGGCGCCCGCACCGCTCGACAACGCGCCGGCTGCCGTGCCCGCCACCGTCGACAGACCGCCCGTCGCCGACCCGAGACCGCCCGCAACTGCACCGAGACCACCGGCAAGCGCACCGGTGCCGCTCGACAACGCGCCTGACACCGTGCCGAGGCCACCGGCGAGCGCACCCGCGCCGCTCGACAGCGCACCGGTCGCGGCACCCAGGCCATTCGACAGACCGCCAGCAACCGTGCCGGCCACCGTGTTCAGGCCGCTCGTTGCCGAACCCAGGCCGCCAGCGACGGCGCCGAGGCCGCCTGCCAGCGCACCCGCGCCGCTCGACAAAGCGCCCGTGGCGGCGCCCAGGCCATTCGACAGGCCACTCGTCACCGTGCCGGCCACCGTATTCAGGCCGCTCGTCGCCGAACCCAGGCCGCCAGCGACGGCGCCGAGACCGCCTGCCAACGCGCCTGCACCGCTCGACAACGCGCCCGTGGCGGCACCCAGTCCATTCGACAGGCCGCTCGTCACCGTGCCGGCCACCGTATTCAAACCACCCGCCGCGGCACCCAGGCCACCGGCCAGCGCACCCGCACCCGATGCCAACGCGCCCGATGCCGCACCGAGGCCACCCGCGACCGTCCCGGCCACCGTATTCAATCCCCCCGTCGCGGCACCCAGGCCGCCGGCCAGCGCACCCGCGCCCGATGCCAGCGCGCCCGACACCGCGCCCAGGCCATTCGACAGGCCGCCCGTCGCGGCGCCGAGGCCCGTGGTCAGCGCGCCGGTGGTCGTGCCCAGACCCGTCGACAGGCCGCTGACGACCGTGCCCGCGACCGCGTTCAAGCCGCCCGCCGCCGCCCCCAGGCCGCCGGCCAGCGCACCCGCGCCCGAAGCGAGCGCGCCCGAGGCCGCGCCGAGTCCACCCGCCAACGCGCCCGCACCGGCCGACAGTGCACCGCTCGCGGCGCCCAGGCCATTCGACAGCGCCCCCGTCGCGGTGCCCAACCCGGTGGTCAGCGCGCCGGTGGCCGTGCCGGCCACCGTGGTGAGGCCGCCGGCCAGCGCTGTGGCGCCGCCCGACAGGGCACCGGCCGCCGTGCTCGTCACCGTGCCGAGGCCGTTCGTGACGGCCCCGAGGCCGCCCGTCAGGGCGCCCGCGCCGGTCGATAGCGCGCCGGTCGCCGTGCTCAGCACGCCCGTCAACGCGCCGGCGGGATTCGTCACGACGGTCTGCAGTCCGCTGATCACGCCGGCCAGCGGCGTGTTCTGCGCGAGTCCCTCGACCGTGCTCACCAGGCCGCCGAGCGAGGACTTGAGCGGTCCGATGGCGTTGCCCAGCGACAGGTCGAGGATGGTGGCGCCATTGGCCGTCAGCTTGAGTTCGGCGCCCACGCTCGGATTGAGCGCGGCATTCACGCCCAGCGAGGTGCCGGCCAGGCTGCCGAGGGCGCCCAGCGAAGCACCGCTCGCATTGAGCGAGCTGTTCAGATTCAGATTGGCCCCCAGCCCGGTGACGATGTTGCCGACATCGGCCATCGCCGGCGCTGCCGCCGCGAGACCGAATGCCGTCGCCGCCGAAAGCGCGATGCTCGACAACTTGAAGTGTTGTTTCATTTGTGACCCCATGTCAGTTGGTCTTGCCGTCGGGTAAAGCGGTCATGCGGCAGACTGCACTGCAGGGTCCGTGCCAACGCACCGGCGCAATCGACAACAGCGCGTTTCGTCGAACAAATTGTCGGGATTGGACTGCCAAATATCGTCAGAGCAAATTCGCGACGACGAACAGGCCTTGCGCGACGCATCGAGAAATCGTTCGCGTAACGTAACAAGCCAATGGAACGTTACGCCCGGCGTGCGTAACGATTCGAATCCAGATCGGCCAAATTCCCGTAAGAAATCACAGGTCTTTTCCCGGAATTCTCACAAATAATTCATCAAGATCTGCTCATGCACGAGGCTTGGCCCGCTCCGCATCTATGCCAGCCGCCATCTCCCGAGCGCCCGCCCAATGCGATCGCAGTTCATTCATCAATAAAAAATACGTGACCGAATAGAATTATTTTTAAAATAAACCACCGAACATACGTTTCAATCATCGCCACCATCTCAACCACGATAATCGACGCGATCAGGCTCCGCCAATTCAAATCGGCGAATTGAATTTTCTTAAACTTCCAACGTTATCGTCGGATCAATAAAGCCGCCCGCCCTTGCGCGAAGCACTCAGGCGGCGGCACGCGAGGCGGCCGCCACGCCGAGCATCGCCTCGACGAAGGCGACGAAGGCCCGCGCGCGCGATGGTGCGAGACGCCCGGCCGGAAACACGGCCCACAGTTCGACGGGCGGCAGCGTCCAGTCATCCAGCACGCTAAGCAGGCGAGCGTCGCGCAGCGCGTCGGCGAACAGCCATTCCGAGCCGATCGCCAGGCCCAGCCCGGCCAGCGCGGCGGCCCGCACGCCTTCGGCCTCGCGCACGCGCAGCCGGCCCGAGGTCTCCACCGCCAACTCGGTGCCGTGACGCCGGAATTTCCAGGTCGCGCCGCCGGCGCGCCGGTCCAGCACCACCACCTGGTGCCGGGCCAGATCCTCGGGCGTGCGCGGCAGCCCGGCACGCCGCAGATAGGCCTGCGAACCGACCACCCGCCGCGGGCTCTCGCCGATCTTGCGCGAGGCCGCCATGCCGTCGCCCGCGGCATGGCCGATCCGCAACGCGACGTCGACGCGCTCGACGGCCAGGTCGGTATGACGATCGTCGAGCAGCAGCTCGACCGTGAGATCGGGGTGATCGTCGAGGAACCCCTGGATCGCGGGCAGCACGTGCAGGCGCGCGAAGCTGCCCGCCACCAGCACCCGCAGCGTCCCGGTCAGGCCCCCGCCGACGCCGCGCGCGGCCTGCTCCGCTTCCTGCGCGTCGTCGAGCAGGCGGCGCGCGCGCTCGTAATAATGCTGGCCGGCCTCGCTCGGCGCGAGCCCGCGCGGGCCGCGCGCAAGCAGGGCCACGCCGACCTGCCGTTCCAGCCCCGTCACCGCCCGCGAGACCGCGCCCGGGCCAAGCCCGAGCCGGCGCGCGGCCGCCGCGAACGAGCCGGCCTCGACGACGGCGACGAATGTTTCCATGGCGCTCAGACGGTCCATCGAGATGCCCTCCCGCGACGATCGTCAAACCAGCATAGCAGCCGGCCGCGACGATGCACGGCGCGCGCATGCAGGTCCGGCCCCGCCGCCGCGACGGAGATTCCCACGCCGACGCGCCAGTTTTGAGACAATGCCGGGTTCCGACCCGCGCACAACCTTCCGAGCCCCGCCGATGTCGTTTCCCCATATCGATCTGCTGTACACCGTCTCCGGCCTGTTCGTCGGCTTCCTGGTCGGCCTGACGGGGGTCGGCGGCGGCTCGCTGATGACGCCGATCCTGGTGCTGCTGTTCAACGTTCATCCGGCCACCGCGGTCGGCACCGACCTGCTCTACGCGGCCGCCACCAAGGCGACCGGCACCCTGGTGCACGGCGCCAAGGGCACGGTCGACTGGCGCATCACCGGCCGGCTCGCGGCGGGCAGCGTGCCGGCCGCCGCCGTGACGCTGTGGATGCTGCACGCGCACGGCTTCGGCGCGGCCTCCACCAACCGGCTGATCCAGGTGGTGCTGGGCGCCGCGCTGCTGCTGACCTCGGTGGCGCTGGTGTTCCGCCCGCAGCTGGCCGCCTTCGCCTCGCGCCACGCGCTCGCCCCCAATCCGCTGCGCACCGTCGTGCTGACGGTGCTGACCGGCGTGGTGCTCGGCGTGCTGGTCTCGCTGACTTCGGTGGGTGCCGGCGCGATCGGCGTGACGGTGCTGCTGCTGCTCTACCCGACCCTGTCGACCACGCGCATCGTCGGCTCCGACATCGCGCACGCGGTGCCGCTCACCCTGGTCGCCGGAATGGGCCATTGGCTGCTCGGCTCGGTCGACTGGTCGATGCTGGTCTCGCTGCTGCTGGGCTCCCTGCCGGGCATCGTGGCCGGCAGCCATCTGTCGGCGCGCGCGCCCGAGCGACTGCTGCGCAACGTGCTGGCCGCCACGCTGGTGCTGGTCGGGCTCAAGCTGGTGACGTCCTGAGCCAGGCACGGCAGGCGGCAAGGCGCGCGAACGTCCGCGGGCAAGCGAAAGGCTGGCGGGAAGGAAGCAAGGGGAAACCAGGCGGGAAGCGTGGGCGGCAACCGTGCCCCGAAGGGATCAAGCGGAAAGAAAACTGCCGGGAAGGCCGAGGCCCGAATGAGAGCCGGCGCCAGCCCAGGCGGGCACGGCGCCGGATGCGCAGGCGGAGCGGCCCGGCCGCCCCGCGCGGGAGGCTTACTGCTGCTGCACGGTCAGCTTGTTGTCGACCGAGGTGACGCCCGCCACGCCCTTGGCGGCTTCGCCGGCCTTGTCGATCTGCGACGCGTCGGGCACCGTGCCCTGCAGCGAGATCGCGCCGCCCTTCGAGCGGACGGTGATGTTCGACACGTCGATGCCGCCGGCCTTGGTGATGGCCTTGCGCACCGCGTAACCGAGCTTGCGGTTGTCCTTGCGCGCCGCCTTCTTGGCGGCCTTCGCGGCGGCCGGCGTCGAGGCGCCGGCGGCGGCATCGCTCGCCTGCGCATAGACATTGCCGCAAACCAGCGCTGCCACCACCGCGCTACCCAGTGCCTTCCACACGATCGACTTCATGTTTTCTCCTTGTGATTCCGGAAACGGCCGCACCGAAAAGGCGGCCGCACTACCCCCAGTCAACGGCCGGCGACGAATGCCGTCGGCCGACGTTTTCACGGAGCATGCGAGAGGCGCTGCGTTCGCCCGGCGCGCGCGGCGGGCCGGACTGCCGGACCGGCTCCGACGCGCGCCCGGTCTGCTTGAATTTCACGCCGGGTCGCGCCGCGACGGATAGGGTGCGGCTGCGACGCACAATGTAATCCAGCGGCACGCGAAGCGCAAAGGATTTGCGCTCCGGATCAACCCCGCCCCGCCGGGCCATCCGGACCTTCCCGAATCCCGCCACGGGCGTGCCGCAGCGCCGGCGAACTCGGGTACCATCGCAGCCATTCCGGCGCGTCGCGACGCGTCGCGCCATCCCGCCCCCGCATCCACGCCGATGAACGACCGTTCGCCCCGCTCCCGTCGCCCGCACCGGATCCTGGCCCGCTTCGTCGCGGTGTCGTGGCGCGACCTCGCGATGTCGTTCGGCCCCGCGCTGCTGCTCGGCACCGCGGCGATCTGGCTCGCGATCCGGCTGATCCAGCCGGCCCCGCCCACCCACCTGACGCTCTCGGCGGGCCCGCCCGGCAGCACCAACTGGTCGGCCGCGCAGAAGTACAAGCACATCCTCGCCAAGAACGGCATCACGCTCGAGGTGCTGCCCTCGGAAGGCTCGGCGCAGAACCTGCAGCGCCTGCTCGATCCGGCCGGGCACGTGGACGTCGCCTTCGTGCAGAGCGGCGTGGAGCAGAAGGGGCAGTCGGACCAACTGGTGTCGCTGGGCAGCGTCGGCTACGTGCCGATCGCGATCCTCTACCGCGGCCCGGTGATCGAGCGGCTCTCGCAGTTCCGCGGCAAGCGTCTCGCGCTCGGCCCCGACGGCAGCGGCTCGCACGAGCTCGGCCTGGCCCTGCTCAAGCTCAACGGCATCGTGCCGGGCGGCGCCACCAGCCTGCTGCCGCTGGCCGGCGAGGATGCCGCCCACGCGCTGCTCGACGGGCGCATCGACGCGGCCTTCCTGTCCGGCGACTCGACCCAGATCCCGGTGATGGCCAAGCTGTTCCGCGCGCCCGGCATCCATTTCTATTCGTTCGCCCAGGCCGAGGCCTATGCGCGCCGGCTCTCCTACCTGACCGACATCACGCTGCCGATGGGCGTCTACGACCCCGGCACCAACCTGCCCTCGACCAACATCCACACGCTCTCGCCGACCGTTGAGCTGATCGCGCGCGATTCGCTGCACCCGGCGCTGTCGGACCTGCTGATCGAGGCCGCGCGCGAGGTGCACGGCCATTCGACGATCCTGCAGCGCGCCGGCGAATTCCCCTCGCCCGTCACGCACAGCAGCATCCCGCTGTCCGACGACGCCGCGCGCTACTACAAGTCGGGCAAGACCTTCCTGTACCGGCAACTGCCGTTCTGGGTGGCGAGCCTGGTCGACCGGCTGCTGGTGATCGTGGTGCCGCTGGTGGTGGTGCTGATCCCGGGCCTGCGCTTCGTCCCACTGCTGTACGGCTGGCGCGTGCGCTCGCGGATCTACCGCTGGTACGGCGCGCTGATCACGCTGGAGCGCAGCGCGCTGGGCGAGCTGTCGCCGCGCGATCGGCTGGTGCTGCTCGAGAAGCTCGACGACGTGGAGGATTCGGTCAACCGCATGAAGATGCCGCTCGCCTACGCGGGACAGTTCTACGTGCTGCGCGAGCACATCGGCTTCGTGCGCGAGCGCCTGCTCTCGCAGGACGACACGCGCGGCGCGGCGGGCGCCGCCGGGCAGCCGGATGCAACGACGGCGAGACCCGAGGCCGATTCCGCGGTCGATTCCCAAGCCGGCCCCGCGCGCGATGCCGTGCCGGCCTTCCCCGCCGCGCCGGGCCCGGCACGGGGCGACGCCTGAGCGGCCATCCCGCCGCGATTGCTGCAATCGCGCTCGCCATTGCGTACCATGACGGCTCGTGGGCCCAGCGGCCCCGCGCCTTTGCACAGGAGATTGCTAGATGACCGTGGGCCACGACGCCAGCCAGCCGCGCTGGTATTACGATTTCCTGTCGCCGTTCACGTACCTGCTGCTCGAGCAGCAAGACAAGTGGCCGAGCATGCCGTTCGAGCCGGTGCCGGTCTCGCTGCCGGTGCTGCAGCATCACTGGGGCCAGCGTCCGATGTACGACGTGCCGGCCAAGCGCGTGTTCACCTACCGCCACGCGCTGTTCCGCGCCGACCAGCTCGGCATCCCGTTCCGCATGCCGCCCGCGCATCCCTTCGATTCGACCCAGGCGCTGCGGCTCGCGGTGGCGATCTCGGCCGATCTCGCCACGGTGCGCGAGATGTTCCGCTTCATCTGGCGCGAAGGGCGCGACCCGACCAGCGAGGAGGGCTTCGCCGCGCTCTGCGAACGGGTGGGCGTGACGCCCGACGATCCGCACCTGGATTCGGCGCAGACCCGCGAACAACTGGAGCGCAATACGCAGGACGCGATCGCGCTCGGCGTGTTCGGCGTGCCGACCTTCTGGATGAACCGCCAGTTGTTCTGGGGCGAGGACGCGTTGCCGATGGTGCTGTATTGCGCGCGCACGCCGAACTGGCTCGAATCGAAGGAAGTGAAGCGCATCAGCACGCTGCCGCCCGGCCGGCGCTGACGCACGCGCGCCCAAGCGCGCCGCCCTGATACTGCGCATAGCGCGCGCCTGACCGCGCGCGCGAGCGGCTCCGGTATCGTAGGTGCGACGCCCCCCGCTCCCCCGCCGATGCCTCCCGACGACGATACCGCCGACAGCCGCACCGCCTCGCTCGACATCTGGCTCGTGCGGGTGCTGCGCACCCTGCTGCTGGAGCGCAGCGTCACCCAGGCGGCGCTGCGCCTGAACCAGACCCAGCCGGCGGTCAGCACCGCGCTGCGGCGGCTGCGCGAGATCCTCAACGATCCGATCCTGGTGCGCGGCAAGTCGGGCATGGTGCCGACCGAATACGGCGCCTCGCTGCTCGAGGCATCGCAGCGCGCGCTGCGCGAGGTCGACTTCATCGCCACCCCGCATGGCGAGTTCGATCCGGCCAGCTCGCGCCGCCGCTTCCGGATCGCCGCGCCCGACTACCTGAACGATTTCTTCATGCCGACCCTGATCGCGCGCTTTCGCGAGGCGGCGCCGCTCGCGCAACTGGAGATCGATTCGCTGAATCCGGCGCTCGACCACGCCGCCGCGCTCGACTCGGGCGAGCTCGACCTGGTGATCGCGAACTGGCCGCGGCCGGACCCGCGCTTCGTGCGCAGCAGCCTGTTCTCGGACACGGTGGTCTGCCTGATGCGCGACACGCACCCGCTGGCCGACGCGCCGCTCACCCGCGAAGCCTACGCGGCGGCGGCGCACCTGGCGCCCACGCCCTATACCGGCGCGGCGCGCAATGCCATCGAGATCGGGCTGGCGCGCGCCGGGCTCGAGCGCCGCGTCGTCGCGACCCTGCCCTACTTCGGCGTGGTGCCGCAGGTGCTGCTGCAATCCGACCTGATCTTCACCACCACGCGCCGCTTCGCCACCCACTACGCGCAGATGCTGCCGCTGGTGATCGCCGAGCCGCCGATCCCGTTTCCGCGCATTCAGTGCTACCAGCTCGCGCATCCGCAGCCGGACCGGCCCACCGATCTCGCCTGGCTGCGCGCCCTGGTGCAATCGGTCTCCGATTCGCTGACCGCCGCGCGCAAACCGCGCCAGCCACGCTCATCGCGCGCCAAGGCCTGATCAGGCCGAAAATCAGGCCGTGACCCAGGTTTCCTGCAGATGGACCCAGCGGATCTCGCTGCCGGCCGATCCGTCGCCCGCCTCGCGCGCGAGCACCGCCGTCGAGCGCCGCGAGCGCAGCGGGCCGCTCGCATCGCGCTGGTGCTCGTCATAGCCGATCGCCGCGCCGCCGTCCCAGGCGGCGATCACGCGCATCGCCGAGAAGCTGATCGCGAGCCCCGGCTTGACGCCCGCCAGCCGCGCGAACAGCGCGCGCGTGGCGGCCCGGTCGAGCTGCGAGCCGTCGGTGCCGATCATCGTGAAGGACGGCGCGAAGCGCGCCATCAGCGCGTCGAGCGCGGCCTCGCCGCGATCGGTGCCGGCCAGCCAGGCCTCGATCTCGGCGCAGCTCGCCGCGATCATGTCGAAGTAGGAAGCGCAATCGCGCATCGGCAGTCCACGGAAAAGACAAGCGGCCGCGCGAGGCGGCCGCCTGGGGTTGAAGGTACGACAGACGATAGCAGGAATGCGGCGAAGCTTGCGCTCGGCTCAGTGCGCGGCAACCGGATCGAGCCCGGTGGCCTCCACGTCGGCGCGCGCGGCCGGCGAGGCGAGGAACTCCAGCAGCTTGCGCGCCTCGGCCGGATGCTGCGCGCCGACCGGAATGCCGGCCGCGTAGCGGGTCACCGACTGCAGCGATTCGGGAATCCGCCCGGCGAAGCTCACGCCCTGCACCGGCAGCAATTCAGCGACCTGCTGGAAGCCCAGCGCATAGGTGCCGTCGGCCACCTTCGAGGCCACCGGCACGCGCGGCACCTTGGTCGCCTTGGGCTTCATCTGCGCGGCGATGCCGAGCTTCTCGAACAGCTCGCGCTCGATATAGACGCCGCTCGCGCTGTCCGAGTAGGCCACCGAGGGCGCGGCCAGCAGCGCGGCCTTGAGCGCCTCGGGCGTGCTGACATCGGGCACCGGCGCGCCGGCCTTCACCACCGCGCCGATCCGCGAATCGGCCAGCTCCACGCGCGAGTCGGCGCGTACCTTGCCGGCCGCGATCAGCTTGTCGAGCGCGTAGCCGACCATGATCACCACGTCGGCCGGCTCGCCGCGCGCGAGGCGATTCGGGATCGCCTGCGGGGTCTCGCCCATCGAGGGGCCGTAGATGATGTCGAGCGTGTCGCCGCTGGCGGCCGTGAATTTCGGCGCGAGGCGCTGGTAGGCGGCGGTGAAGCCGCCGGAATTCATCACGTGCAGCTCGGCGGCGCCGGCGGGGGAGATCGCACCGCCGAGGGCGGCGGCCAGGCCCAGCGTCAGCGTGGCGAGAGCAGCGGGCACGGCACGGCCGCGCGGGGAATCGGGATGTCTGGGCATTGTTGTCGGAAGCAGCCGTCGGGGCCGTGTCTGGAAAAGGTGCCGGCTATCTTCGCGAAAATGCGCCGGTTTGAAAAGGGGCGGCTGCGCCGGGATGGCAAGCGCCGGCCCGGGCGCCGCCCTAGATATCGCCGAGCAGCAAGGCACCTGACAAGTCGGCCGGAACGGCCGCCGCCGGCTTGCGCCAGGCGCGCGCGGCGCCATTGCGGGCCTGCAGCAGCTCGGCGCAGACCGCCACCGCGATGGCCGGCGGCGCCTTGTCGACGATCCCGCTCACGCCGATCGGGCAGACCATGTCGGCCACGCGCTCGGGCGCGACGCCGCGATCGATCAGCCGCCGCTCGAACCTCACGCGCTTGGTGCGCGAGCCGATCATGCCGAAGTAGGCGAAGTCGTCGCGACGCAGGATCCGCTCGGCCAGCGCGAAATCGAGCGCGTGGTTGTGCGTCATGACCAGGAAGCAGCTGCCCGGCGGCGCCGCGTCGACCACCGCGTCGGGCGTGTCGGTGGGCTCGGGCTGCACGTTGGGCGGCACCTCGTCGGGAAAGCACTCGTCGCGCGTGTCGATCCATTGCACCAGGCAGGGCAGGTGCGCGAGCAGCGCGACCAGCGCATGGCCGACATGGCCGGCGCCGAACAATACCACGTGCATCGGCGCCGGGCGGGCTGCCGCGCCGCGCTGCCGGCCGGCCAGCGGCGCCGGCGTCGCGAGGCGAGCGGACGGGTTCATGTGCGCGCTCCCTCGGCCTCGATGCGCGCGGCGCGCACCGCCTGCACCGCCTTGAGGATCGCCTCGCCGGTGGCCGGCGCGTTCAGCGGCGGCTGCACGCGATAGTCGCCGACCGCCGCCACCGCGTCGCGCACCGCGAAGAACACCGAGAACGGCAGCAGCAGCGGCGGCTCGCCGACCGCCTTGGAGCGGTGGATGCTGTCCTCGACGTTGCGGTTGCGGAACAACTCGACCTTGAACTCGGGCGGCGTGTCGTTGACGGTCGGGATCTTGTAGGTCGAGGGAGCATGCGTCATCAGCTTGCCGCCCGCGTTCCACCAGAGCTCCTCGGTGGTCAGCCAGCCCATGCCCTGGATGAAGGCGCCCTCCACCTGCCCCTTGTCGAGCGCCGGGTTCAGCGAGGCGCCCACGTCGTGCAGCGCATCGACGCGCAGCACCCGCATCTCGCCGGTCAGCGTGTCGATCACTACCTCGCTGACGGCCGCGCCGTAGGCGTAGTAGAAGAACGGCCGCCCCTGCAGCTTCGCCTGGTCCCAGTACAGCTTGGGCGTGGCGTAGAAGCCGTCGGACCACAGCTGCACGCGCGCCAGGTAGGCCTTGGCCACCACCTCGCCGAACGGCAGCGCGGTGTCGCCGAGCCAGACGGCGTCGTTGACGAAGCGCACCTCCGAGGCGGCCAGCCGGCCCTCGCCGAGCTTCTCGGCGGCGAAGCTCGCCAGCCGTTCGCGCAACTGGCGCGCGGCATCCTGGGCGGCCTTGCCGTTCAGGTCCGAGCCGGTCGAGGCGGCGGTGGCCGAGGTATTGGCGACCTTGCTGGTATCGGTGGCGCTCACCCGCACCCGGCCGAACGCGACGCCGAGCTCGTGCGCCACCACCTGCGCGACCTTGGTATTGAGGCCCTGGCCCATCTCGGTGCCGCCGTGGTTCACCAGGATCGAGCCGTCGGTATAGATATGCACCAGCGCGCCGGCCTGGTTGAAGTGCGCGACGTTGAAGGCGATGCCGAACTTGACCGGCGTGATCGCGATGCCCTTCTTCAGCACCGCGTTGGCCGCGTTGAACTCGCGCACCGCGGCGCGGCGCGCGCGATAGCCGCTGGTCGCCTCGAGCTCGCCGAGCAGCTCGTGCAGCACGTTGTCCTCGATGGTCTGCCCGTAGGGCGTGACGTTGTTGGCGTCCTTGCCGTAGAGGTTCCGGTAGCGCACGTCGAGCGGATCGAGATCCAGCGAGCGCGCCACGTTGTCGATGATGTACTCGATCGCGAACGCGCCCTGCGGGCCGCCGAAGCCGCGGAACGCGGTGTTCGACTGCGTGTTGGTCTTGCCGCAATGGCCGGCGATCGTCACGTCGGGCAGCCAGTAGGCATTGTCGAAATGGCAGACCGCGCGCGTCATCACCGGGCCCGACAGGTCGGCCGAGAAGCCGCAGCGCGAGGTCATGTCGACCGACACGCCGTCGATGCGCCCGCTCACGTCGTAGCCGACCTCGTAGCGGTAATGGAAGTCGTGCCGCTTGCCGGTGATCATCATGTCGTCATCGCGGTCGGGACGCAGCTTGATCGGGCACAGCAGCTTCCAGGCCGCCACCGCCGCGCAGCAGGCGAAGATGCCCGACTGCGATTCCTTGCCGCCGAAGCCGCCGCCCATGCGCCGGCATTCCACCAGCACGTTGTGCGAGGCCACGCCGAGCACGTGCGCCACCAGATGCTGCATCTCGCTGGGGTGCTGGGTCGAGCAGTGCACGTGCATGCCGTCGTCGTCCTTGGGCACCGCGTAGGCGATCTGGCCTTCCAGGTAGAACTGCTCCTGGCCGCCCAGCGTCATCTCGCCGGCGTCGTGGAAGGCGGCCGCGGTGGCCCTGGCGGCGGCATCGCCGCGCGCCAGGCGCATCGGCGGCAGCACGTAGGACTGCGCGGCGCGCGCCTCCTGCGCGGTGAGGATCGCCGGCAGCGCCTCGTATTCGATCTTGCCGCGCCGCGCGGCGAGCCGCGCCACCTCGTGCGAGGTGGCGACCACGATGAAGATCGGCTGGCCGACGAACTGCACCAGGCCGTCGGCCAGCACCGGGTCGTCGTGCAGGATCGGGCCGCAGTCGTTGACGCCGGGGATGTCGTCGGCGGTGAACACCGCCACCACGCCCGGGGTGGCGCGCACCGCCTCCAGGTCGGTCGAGACGATGCGCGCGTGGGCCTGGCTGCTGAGCCCGAGCGCGGCATGCAGGGTGCCGGCGGCCACCGGGATGTCGTCGGTATAGGTGGCGCGTCCGCTCACGTGCAGGTGCGCGGATTCGTGCGGACGCGAGACATGGACCTGGCGGAAATCGAGATCCTGCAGGAACGGTTCGGCTTGCTGATTCATGATGAAGTCTCCGTATCCTCGGGCTCAGGCGCCGGCCGGCGCGGCGGCCACGCAGCGCACGTTCAGCGCCTCGGGCGCGAGCGGCGCGTCCGGGCGCGTCTCCAGCCAGAAGCGGTAGAGCAGGTTGCGGGCGGCCTCGAGCCGGTAGCTGTTGGTGGCGCGCATGTCGGACAGCGGCGCGTAATCGCGTTCGAAGGCCTGCATCGCGGCCTGGGCGCTGGCCTCGTGCCAGAGCGCGCCGTCCAGCACCGCCTCCACGTGGGCGGCGCGCTTGGGCGTGGCGGCCATGCCGCCGAAGGCGATGCGCGGCTCGCGGATGGTCTCGCCGTCGGCGATGAAGGCGAAGGCCGCGCAGACCGCCGAGATGTCCGAGTCGAAGCGCTTCGAGAGCTTGTAGGTGCGGAACCGCAGCCGCTCGCGCTCGCCGCTGCGCAGCGGCACGCGCAGCGCGGCGACGAACTCGTCGGCGGCCATGTCCTTCTTCTGGTAGGCGAGGTAGAAGTCCTCCAGCGCCAGCTCGCGCGAGGCCTCGGGCCCGCGCAGCACCACCCGCGCGCCGAGCGCGATCAGGCCCGGCATCGAGTCGCCGATCGGCGAGCCGTTGGCGACGTTGCCGCCCAGCGTGCCGGCATTGCGGATCGGCAGCGAGGCGAAGCGCTTCCACATCTCGGTCAGTTCGGGATAGTGCCCGGCGAGCGCGGCATAGGCCTGCTCGACGCTCACCCCGGCACCGATCTCCAGCCAGCCGTCGCGTGCCTCCAGCCGGCGCAGCTCGGCCACCTGCCCGAGGTAGATCACGTCGCCGATGTCGCGCAACTGCTTGGTGACCCACAGGCCGATGTCGGTGCTGCCGGCCAGCAGGCGCGCCTCGGGCCTGGCGGCGCGCAGCGCGGCCAGCGCGTCGAGCTCGCGCGGCGCGTCGAAGCTGCGGCCGGCGTGCTCGTAGTGGAAGGTGTCGTCGCGGCGCAGCGTGGCCAGCGTGCGCGCCAACGCGGCCTCGTCGACGGGCGCCGCGGGCGGTGCCATCTCGAACATGCGCTCGGCGGCATCGACGATCGGCCGATAGCCGGTGCAGCGGCACAGGTTGCCGGTGAGCGCGTCGGCGATCTCGGTACGCGTGGGCGCCGCGCAGGCGCCGCCGGCGGTCCCGCAGCCACGCGCCGCGCCGCCGTGCTTCTCGTAGAGCGCCCACATCGACATCACGAAGCCGGGCGTGCAGAAGCCGCATTGCGAGCCGTGGCAGTCGACCATCGCCTGCTGCACCGGGTGCAGCGAGCCGTCGGGCTGGCGCAGGTCCTCGACGGTGTAGAGCGCGCGGCCGTCGAGGGTGGGCAGGAACTGGATGCAGGCGTTGACGGCCTTGAATTCGACGCCGCCGGCGGCGTTCAGCTCGCCGACCACCACGGTGCAGGCGCCGCAGTCGCCTTCGGCGCAGCCCTCCTTGGTGCCGGTGCAATGCGCATCCTCGCGCAGGTACTGCAGGACGGTGCGGGTCACGTCGGCGCCGCTGACTTCGCGGATCGCCTGGCGATGATAGAAACGGATCGGCTGGCTCATCGGGTGTCGCTGGGTTGGAATCGCGGGGAATCTCGGGCGGCCCGGACCGGGCCGCAAGGCGGTGGCGCCATTGCCGAGTCTATGCCCCGCAAGCTATCACCGCCGAAATTCGCAACCCATAGCGCGACACGCATGCGGCTCATACTGTCGCGCCAATATCGGGACGCAGCGATCGCGCCACAGCCGGGACGGACGTAACTAAACGGTCCATGCGCCGGGATCGGTTCCATGCAACAATTCGGGTTTATACGGACACGCTGTTCTGTCCCTCCCCGCTGGATTCCACCCACATGTCATCCGATTCTGCTTCGACCCCGCGCAGCGGCGCCTCGACGATGCTGCAGATCCTTTCCGTCGTCTCCTTCACCTTCGTCTGCTACCTGACGATCGGCCTGCCGCTGGCGGTCCTGCCGGGCTTCGTGCACGAGGAGCTGGGCTTGTCGGCGGTGATCGCGGGCGCGGCGATCAGCGTGCAGTACCTGGCGACGCTGGCCTCGCGGCCGCTGGCGGGCCGCTGCGCCGACACGCTGGGCCCGAAGCGCACGGTGCTGCGCGGCCTGCTCGGCTGCGGCGCGAGCGGCGCGCTGCTGCTGGTGGCGCTGCTGTTCGCGCACTGGCCGGCGGTGAGCCTGGTGCTGCTGGTGGCCAGCCGCCTGGTGCTCGGCGTCGGCGAGAGCCTGGTGGGCACCGGCGCGATCCTGTGGGGCATCGGCCGCGTCGGCGTCAGCAACAACGCGCGCGTGATCTCCTGGAACGGCATCGCCACCTACGGCGCGCTGGCGATCGGCGCGCCGCTGGGCGTGGCGATCGCGCATACGCTCAACGCGGCCCTGCTCGGCGTGCTGATGGTGGCGCTGGCCGCGCTCGGCTACTGGTTCGCGCTGCGCCTGGCGCCGGTGCCCGTGGTGCATGGCGAGCGCATGTCCTATGCCAGCGTGTTCACGCGCGTGCTGCCGCACGGCATCGGCCTGGCGCTCGGCTCGGCCGGCTTCGGCTCGATCTCCACCTTCATCGCGCTCTACTACGCGGCGCGCCACTGGCCCAACGCGGCGCTGTCGCTGACCGTGTTCGGCCTGCTGTTCATCGGCTCGCGCCTGCTGTTCGCCAACACCATCAAGAATTACGGCGGCTTCCGGGTGGCGATCGTCTCCTTCGTGGTCGAGTGCCTGGGCCTGCTGCTGCTCTGGCTGGCCCCGGTGCCGCACGTCGCGCTGGCCGGCGCCGCGCTGACCGGCTTCGGTTTCGCGCTGATCTTCCCGGCGCTCGGCGTCGAGGCCGTGGCCCTGGTGCCGCCGGCCAGCCGCGGCGCGGCGCTGTCGGCCTATTCGGTGTTCCTCGACCTCTCGCTGGGCGTGACGGGGCCGCTGGCGGGGTACGTGGCCGGCGAATTCGGCTATCCGCAGGTGTTCCTGTTCGCGGCGGTGGCCTCGGCAGCCGGCGTGGCGCTGTCGATCCTGCTCTACCAGCGGCAGGCGCGTCCCGGCGCACGAACCGGCGCCACCGCCTGACGCGGCGGGCGGGCATGAAAAACGGCGGCGGCCCCAAGGGCTCGCCGCCGTTTTTTTATCGACGCGCGGGGCGGCAGGCGCCGCCCCCTTTACCGCAGGCGCCGGCTCCGGTCATGGCTTACAGGCGGTTCGACAGCGCCTGCTCCAGCGCGGCGACGCCGCCCGACAGATCCACCGGCACCTTCAGGTCGACCATGGTGCGCCCGAAGGCATGCAGCGTGCGGAACAGGTTGTGTTCGCGGCACTGCTCGCCCATCTGGCCGATCCGCACGATCGGCGGCCCGAACGAGCCGGAGATCTCGACCTGGTACTGCTTGGAGATATGGCCGCAGATCAGGCTCGGCGTGAGCCCTTCCGGGGCGCGGATGCCGACCACCGAATTGAGCCGGCAGGCTTCGGGCGCGTAGAGTTCGAGCCCGAGCGCGGTGACGCCCGCCTGCAGCGCCAGCGAGCAGCGCTGGTGGCGCGCGTAGCGGCTTTCCAGGGTTTCCTGGCAGACCAGGCGCAGCGCCTCGTGCAGCGCCAGCACGCCCGAGACCGGCGCCGTGTAGTGATAACCGGCCTTGTGCCAGAAGTTCTCGGCCAGCGACATGTCGAGGCACCAGTGCGCGTTCAGCTCGGGGCGCTGCTTGGTGCGCTCCCAGGCATCCTCGGAGAAGGCCACCAGCGACACGCCGGGAATCGAGGACAGCCCCTTCTGGCCGCCCGTGATCACCGCGTCGATGCCCCAGGCGTCCATCTCGAGCGGCATGGTCGACAGCGTGCAGACCGCGTCCACCACCACCAGCGCGCCGGCCGCCTTGGCCAGCGCCGCGATCTCCTTCAACTGGCTGTTCCAGACCGTGTTCGAGGTCTCGCCATGGACGATGGTGACGATCTCGGGACGCTCGCGCGCGATCGCGGCGGCCACCGCCTCGAGGCTCGCGGCCTCGCGATCGGGCACGTCGAGGTAGCTGAGCTCGGCGCCGATGCGGGTGGCCATCTCGGCCATCCGCGCGCTGAAGAAGCCGTTGCGGATCGACAGCACGCGCGTGCCCCGCCAGGCGAGGTTCGAGATCGCCATCTCCATCGCGGCGGAGCCGGGGCCGGCCACGCCGAGCACCCACTTGGAGCGCGTCTGGAACACGTAGCGCGCCATCTCCTTGACCTGTTCGATGATCTTCGACATGGTCGCACCGAGGTGGTTGATCACGATCGCGTTCGCCTTGGCGACCGCGGCCGGGATCGGCACGGGGCCGGCCCCCATCATCAGGAGCGGTTCCTCGGGCAGGATCGCGTCGAGCGGGACCACCACGGGGCAGGGAATCGGCGAGTAATCGTTATGGGACATGGGCGTTGAGCGGCAGGAACGAGGGAAACATGGCGCGGGCGCGCCGGAACCTTCGATCATTCCGCGAACCGGGCCCGCGTGCAAGCCCCGTGCCGGCGCGCGCCGTTTCCGGGCGCGCGGCGGGCGAGGCGCCGGCCGGCTTCATGCAATCGATGCAGGACCATCATGCGCACCGCGAATGCCTGCGTATGCATGGCGCGAATCCACGCGGCGCCGCGCGCGGGGCGCGCCGAGCCGGGCCGATCGGCCGGCAGCCCCGCCGCGCGCGGCTCGGCGCGCCCCGCGCCGGCGCGTTCGCGCGCCAAGGTACCGATTCCCGATTATCGAAATGGGTGCCGACTCATTTATTTACCTGGCGCCATCGATCCGCGAAGGACCTCGCTTGATTCTTTTGCGCGCCACCTCATTCGGAATTGCGCCCCCTCGACATTCGCGGCATCACAAAAATCCAAAATTCTCCAAGCCCCCTCAAAATCCCTTGAATTTCCCGCAAAAGCCCACCAGACAAGGCGATAAAGCACTCATTCGAATTCCGAAACCGCGTTTCACTTCATCAAACCTGTTAAAAATACAGGCTAAATCTTCTCATTATTCGGTTGACTGGGTTCCCGATTTTATTGAACAATTTACCGCGCCGTGGGTATTACATAATTCCGACCCGAAGCTGATCCGACAGCGTTCGACGGGTGCTCGCAACACGGCAATTACACAAGCAAAATCATCGAACGGGCCGACAAGCTATGAACCAGATACAAACCATGAGGGTGTTCGTCTGCGTCGCCGAACTGCAGAGTTTCCGGCAGGCCGCGCGCAAGCTCGGCGTGTCGAACGCACTCGTCACGCGGTCGATTGCGATGCTGGAAACGCATCTGAACACTCGCCTGATCCATCGCACCACGCGCAATCTGTCGCTGACCGAGGCGGGTACCCGCTATCTCGACGGTTGCCGCGCCCTGCTCGAGGAATTCGATCATCTCGAGGCCTCGGTCGCGCATACCATTCGCGAGCCGGTCGGCACCTTGCGGATCGTGGTGTCGGGCTCGCTGTCGCCGCAGCGGCTCACGCCGCTGGTCGACGGCTTCCGCCGCCAGTACCCCAAGGTGCGCGTGCAACTGACCGTCGCCGACGGCCCGATCGACGGGCTCGACACCGCCTACGACGCGGCCATCATCGCCGGGCGCAAGATCGAGGACGGCGCGGCACTGGTCAGCCACGCGCTCGCCCCCGATCCGTTCGTCGCGGTCGCCTCGCCGGCCTACATCGAGCAGCGCGGCGAGCCGCATCGCCCGGACGAGCTCGCGCGCCACGCCGCGGTCACGCTGCCGCTCGACTCGCACGGCTTCGCCTGGCGCTTCGTCGACGCGGGCCGCTTCGCGCACCTGGTCACGCTGCAGCCGGCCTACACCATCAACGACGCCTGGCTGGTTCGCGCCGCCGTGATGGCCGGCTCCGGCATCGCGATCCTGCCCGAGAGCTTCGTGGCCGACGCGATCTCGCGCGGCGAACTGGTTCGCCTGCTGGCCGACTATCGGATCGACGATACCGACGCGCAGCTCGCGGTGGTCTATCCGAACCGTCAGTTCGTGCCGGCGCGCACGCGCAGCTTCGTCGAGCACGCGCTCTACCATTTCGGCGCGCGCTCGAACGGCCGCTACGGCTACGTGCACGACGCGATCGGCGAGCGCAGCGAGGTGGCCACCGGCCTGCAGTGATCGCGTGCGAGGACGGCCGGCGCCCGCGCGCCGTCACCGTCCTCGCTGCCCCAGGATGCGGCCAATAGCCGCAATCGGGGCCGCCGTCCCGCCTTCCGTCATCCGCGGACGACCCGGTGGCGGCCCCGATCGGCGCGGATCGACAAGTCCGCGCCTCGCGGCGGCCGGGTATTCCGGCCGCCGCTTCCAGCGCCCGCGCGCCGCCGCGACGGCGCCCTGCCATCCCTGCCCGCCGATGGAACCGTTCCCCGCCCGCCGACGCGGCCGCGGCGAGGGTCTGCTATCGTTGCGGGCTTCGGTCGCCGCCCCCCGGCGCCCGGCAGCCTGCGTCCCTTTCCCATGCGTTTCGACGATTCCTCGATCGCCGCCGTCTATCGCGCGATCTTCGAGCGGCGCGACATGCGCCACTTCACCGCCGAGCCGGTCGATCCGGCCGTGCTCGCGCGCCTGATCCGCGCCGCGCACCATGCTCCGAGCGTCGGCTTCATGCAGCCGTGGCGCTTCATCCGCGTGACCGAGCCCGCGCTGCGCGAGCGCCTCCACGCGATCGTCGAGGCCGAGCGCCGCGCCACCGCCGAGGCGCTTGGCGAGCGCCAGGACGAATTCATGCGCCTTAAGGTGGAGGGCATTCGCGAATGCGGCGAGATCCTGGTGGTCGCGCTCGGCGACGATCGCGAACGACACGTGTTCGGGCGCCGCACCCTGCCTGAAATGGACCTCGCCTCGGCGGCCTGCGCGATCCAGAACATGTGGCTGGCCGCGCGCGCCGAGGGGCTCGGCATGGGCTGGGTCTCGCTGTTCGACGTCGAGGCGCTGCGCAGCCTGCTGGGCATGCCCGAGGGCGCCAAGCCGATCGCCGTGCTCTGCCTGGGCCACGTCGACGCGTTCTATGCGCGCCCGATGCTCGAGGAGACACGCTGGGCCGAACGGCTGCCGCTCGAGGACTGCCTCTACGAAAACGGCTGGAACCAGCCGCCCGGGCCCGCCGAGCCGCAGCCCTGAGCGCCCCGTGGCGCGCCGCGGCCTGCCGTTCGATCCCGGCTGCGCGGCGCCCGCGCGTCGCCCGCAAGCAACAAGTAATCGGGCCCCATTCATTCGGGTTTTTACTGAGATAGAATCGCGCCTATCCCCGCCCGGCCGCCCGCGCGCCGCATCCCGCGACGCCCCGACCCGGCCCGTTTCTCCCGGACTTCCCCGATGCCGCTGCCCCTGTTCGCCCTCGCCATCGCCGCGTTTGGTATCGGTACCACCGAATTCGTGATCATGGGGCTGCTGCCCGACGTGGCGCGCGATCTCGCCGTCTCGATCCCGGCCGCCGGCCTGCTGGTTTCCGGTTACGCACTGGGCGTGACGATCGGGGCGCCGATCCTCGCCGTCGTCACCGCGAAAATGCCGCGCCGCCAGGCCCTGCTCGGCCTGATCGGGGTGTTCATCGCCGGCAACCTGCTGTGCGCGATCGCCCCCGGCTACGGCCTGCTGATGGCCGCCCGCGTGGTGACCGCGTTCTGCCACGGCGCCTTCTTCGGGATCGGCTCGGTGGTGGCCAGCAGCCTGGTGGTGCCCAATCGCCGCGCGCAGGCGATCGCGCTGATGTTCACCGGCCTGACCCTGGCCAACGTGCTGGGCGTGCCGCTGGGCACCGCGCTCGGCCAGGCCTTCGGCTGGCGCTCGACGTTCTGGGCGGTGACCGGCATCGGCGTGCTGGCGGCCGGCGCGCTCGCGCTGTGCCTGCCCCGGCAACTGGAGATGCCGCAGACCAGCATCGCGCGCGAATTCCGCGTGATGCGCAACCCGCAGGTGCTGATGGTGCTCGGCATCAGCGTGCTGGCCTCGGCCAGCCTGTTCTCGGTGTTCACCTACATCACGCCGATCCTCGAGGAGGTCACGCATTTCACGCCGCACGAGGTCACCCTGGTGCTGCTGCTGTTCGGCCTGGGCCTGACGGTGGGCGGCACGCTCGGCGGCAAGCTCGCCGACTGGCGCCGGATGCCCTCGCTGATCGCCTCGCTGGCGCTGATCGGGCTGGTGCAGGTGGTGTTCGCCGGCACCATGCACCTGCCGATCCCGCTGCTGGTGACGATCTTCCTGTGGGGCGTGCTGGCCTTCGCGATCGTGCCGATCGCGCAGATCCTGATCGTCGACCGCGCGATCGAGGCGCCCAACCTGGCCTCGACGCTGAACCAGGGCGCCTTCAACCTCGGCAATGCCACCGGCGCCTGGCTCGGCGGCATGGCGATCGGCGCGGGCGTGCCGCTCACGCAACTGCCCTGGGTCGGCGTCGCGATGGCAGTGGGCGCGCTGGCGCTGACGCTGTGGTCGGCCTCGCTGGAGCGGCGGCCGTTCGCGGGGCCCTCGACGCTGGCCTGAGCTTAAGGCGGCTCGCTGGCGCGGGCCTGACGCGCGCCGCGCCCGTCGAGCGCCAAGCCGCATCGATTCGATTGCCTCCTCGCGCGCATCAATTCAGATCGATGCGCGACGATTCCATCCCGACCGCGTCAGCTCGCGCCGTGCCCCGCCCGGCGCGCCGCACCTCTCCATCGTTCCTCCATCCGGCCTCCACGCCCGTCATGGCCCCGAACCGGGGCCCGGTGTAGCATCTCGGCCGATGAAAACGATCCTCACCCGCGATTTCCTGGCCCTGATCCTCAGCGTCGCCGTGGTCGGCCTCGGCACCGGCGCCACGCTGCCGCTGACCGCGCTGGCGCTCACCGAGGCCGGCCACGGCACCGGCGTGGTCGGCATGCTGACGGCCGCGCAGGCCGGCGGGGGCCTGGCGATCGTGCCGTTCGTGACCTGGCTCACGCGCCGCTACGGCGCGCGCGAGTCGATCGTGGTGTCGGTGCTGGTGGTGGCCGCGGCCACTGCCGCGATGCAGGTGCTGGACAACCTGGTGGTCTGGGCGGTGCTGCGCGCGTTGTGCGGCGCGGCCTTGATGCTGTTGTTCACGATCGGCGAGGCCTGGGTCAACGAGCTCGCCGACGACGCCACCCGCGGCCGCGTGGTGGCGATCTACGCCACCAACTTCACGCTGTTCCAGATGGCCGGGCCGGTGCTGGTGAGCCAGGTCGCCGAGCTGCACGGCACGCGCTTCGCGCTGTGCGGCGCCCTCTTCCTGCTGGCCCTGCCGACGCTGGCCGCGATCCGCCGGCCGCCCGGCTCGGGCGGCCCGCATCACGAGGAGAGCCACGATCACTGGCGCCGCGTGCTGCCGCTGATGCCGGCCCTGATCGTCGGCACCGCCTTCTTCGCGCTGTTCGACACCCTGGCCCTGTCGCTGCTGCCGATCTACGCGATCGAGCGCGGCGTGGCGGCCGGCGTGGCCGTGCTGCTGGCCTCGATCACCCTGCTCGGCGACACCACCATGCAATTCCCGATCGGCTGGCTCGCCGACCGGCTCGGCCGCGCCCGCGTACACCTGGGCGCCGGCATCGTCGTCACCCTGCTGCTGCCGCTGCTGCCCTTCGTGATCACCGATCCCTGGCTGTGCTGGCCGCTGCTGTTCGTGATCGGCGCGGCGGCCGGCAGCACCTACACGCTGTCGATCGTGGCCTGCGGCGAGCGCTTTCGCGGCGCCGCGCTGGTCACCGCCAGCTCGATGGTGTCGGCCTCCTGGAGCGCGGCGAGCTTCGGCGGCCCGATCCTGGCCGGCTCACTGATGAATGCCTGGGGCAGCGATGCGTTGGTCGGCGTGATGGTGGCCGCCTCGCTGGCCTTCGTGCTGGCCGCGCTGTGGGAGCGCCGGCGCGTGCCGGAAGGCGGCGTGCGCGGCGAGGCCTGAGCGGCCGGCGGGCGGGGCTTGCCGGCTCGTGCGCCGCCCATCGAACCCCGCTCCGGTTCCTTTCCCTGAACGCGGCCCGGCAAGCGACCGGGCCCGACTCGGTCCGACCAGGGCGCCGGCGCGTGTCTCAGGCGGCCCGGCGCGCGGCGCCGTCACGCCCGCGCGTGGCCGCGCCGAGCCCCAGCACGAACAGCGCCGAGGCCAGCACCGGCAGCGCCGCGGCATGGAACAGCGCCTCGTTGCTCCAGTTCAGCGCGATCAGCTGCCCGCCCACCAGTGGCCCGAGCACCGAGCCGATGCGGCCGATGCCGAGGCTCCAGCCGATCCCGGTCGAGCGCAGCGCCGTCGGGTAGTACTGGCCGGCCAGCGCGTTGACGGCCGGTTGCCCGCCCACCACGCAGAAGCCGCCGGCAAACACGGCCAGCAGCAGCCACGGCAGCGAGGCCGCGGCCAGCCCGATCGCACCCACCGAGACCGCCGCGCAGACGAACAGCACGCGCACGAATCCGTAGCGCTCGATGAAGCTGCCCAGCAACAGCGTGCCGATCACGCCGCCGGTCTGCAGCGCGGTGCCGACGATCACGGCCATCGAGGCGGAATAGCCGGCCTCGCGCATCACGGTCGGCAGCCAGTTCGACAGGAAGTACAGGTCGATCAGGTTCATGAAGCTGATCGACCACAACAGCAGGGTGACGGGCAGGCGCCCGGCGCGGAACAGCTCGGCCACCGGCGCGCCCTCGGCGCCCGCCTCGCGCACCACCAGGCGCGTGCCGGCGTCGATTGGCAGCGCCGGCGCGAAGGCCGCCAGCCAGGCGCGAGCGCGCTCGAGGCGCCCCTTCAACACCAGGAACTGCAGCGACTCGGGCAGCCAGGCGAGCATCGCCAGCGCCAGCAGCAAGGGCACCGCGCCGCCGACGTAGAACACCGCGCGCCAGCCGAAGGCCGGGATCAGCGCGGCGCTGAGAAAGCCGCCCAGCGCCGCGCCGAGCGTGAAGCCGCAGGACACGAACATCATGCGCCGCACGCGCCGCGCCGGCGGGCTGAACTCGCCGACCAGCGCCATCGCGTTCGGCATGATGCAGCCCAGGCCGAGCCCGGTGACCAAGCGCAGCGCGATCAGGGCGGGAATGGTCGAGACCAGCGGCGTGGCCAGCATGCTCAGCGCGAAGAACAGCGTCGCGCCGATCAGCACCGGCCGCCGGCCGATCCGGTCGGCCAGCACCGACAAGCCGAGCGCGCCGAGCAGCATGCCGAACAGGCTGGCACTGAACACCGGCCCGAGCGAGGCCTTGGCCACGCCCCATTCGGCGATCACGCTGGGCGCGACGTAGCCCATCGCCTGCGCGTCGAAGCCGTCGATCACCAGGCAGGCGCCGCACAGCACCAGCAGCATCGCGTGAAAGGCGGGCCGGTGCGTCTCGTCGAGCACGCGCTCGACCTCGAGCACCGCCGCGCCGGCCTCGGCCGGGCTTGCCTGCGGCGCGCTCATCGCGTGCTCCCTGAAACGATGTTTCGGAGATAGCGCGGCGGCGGGAGGATCGGGATCGGGGACAGGGATGGCATCGAGGGCGGCTCCAGTTCGGCGACGGGCGCACCACGGCCCGGCGGCGGCTCGTGGGCGCGCGCAAGGCGGGTTCGGAAGAAGGTGCCGGCGCGTCGAGCGTTACGAATAGTAAAACCAATTATGGATATCGTAATCGCCGTATACCCTGAGTCGGCAATCCGGGCCGATATCCATATGAGCAAAACGGTGAAACGCGTATCGTGCCCGCTGCTACTATGCTTGAGGTAATCCGGCTGCACGACGGCCGTTCGCCCACCCGACGAATCCATGATCCCGCCCACCATCCCCGAACTGGTCGACCGAGCCGGCAAGCTGCCCTATCTGCGCGAGCACATCGCCCTGGCCGCGCAAGGCGAGCTGGCCGTGGCGCGCCTGCACGAGCTGACGCTCGGCAGTGCCTATCAACCGATCTACGACGTGACGATGCCGGGCGCGCCGCAATCCTCCTCACTGGCCGACGCGATCGAGCGCTACGGCGACGAGCTCGGCTTCCAGGCGGTGCTGCGCGCCGACGGCGCGCCCTTCGACCCGTTCGAGGCGCTCACCGACGATCCGACGCTGGTGGCGGTGGACCGGCTCTCGCGGGCGCTGCATGCGATCAACTTCTTCGGCGCGCAACGGCACGGGCTGCTGTTCCTGCGCGTGCACGAGCGGCTGCTCAAGAGCGTCAAGTACGATCACGGCAAGCATTTTTCCTCGGTGCTGCGCCACTTCGGCCTGAGCCCCGAGCGCATCGTGATCGAGCTGCCGGCCGCCGCGGTCGCGCACAAGACCTTCCTCGGCTACCTGACCAAGAGCTACCAGCATCACGGCTTCAAGGTCGCCGACAAGCTGCCGGATCCGGGCCGCATCCTGGCGGTCGAATCGGAGATGGCCAGCCCCGACTACATCAAGATGGATGCCGCGATCGCCTTGCGCGACGGCATGGTCAAGGCCCTGGTGGGTTACGCGCTGCGCGTGAGGATCCCGATCATCTTCGACCAGGTGGCCGACGAGACGCAGTTCTCGCTGCTGCGCCAGTACGACGTGCGGCTCATGCAGGGCCCGGTGTTCGCGCAGCCGGCGCACGTTTGATTCGAGCGACGCCTCGGCGGGCGCACCGCCCGCCCCGAGATGAGCACCGGCCGGCCTCAACCCGGCTCGCCCAGCCTTTGCGCGAGCGCGCGCAGCTTCGGGCCGATGCGCCTGCGAAACACCTCCTCCCCCATCGACGACGCCGGCCCGCTGCAACTGAGGATCAGCCAGCGCCGCTCGCGCGGTTCGCGGTAAGGCACGGCCACCGCGTTGACGTCGTCGTGCCAGTCGCGGAACGAATAACAGCAGCCCTCGCTCGCGTAGTCGGCCAGCGCGCGCGCGGCCGCGGCCACGCGCGCGGCCGCCGCGCGCGCCGGCCTCACGCCGCGCCGCAGTTCCGCGAACAAGGCCTCGCGCTGCTCGGCCGGCTGCACCGCCAGGTAGGCGCGCCCCATCGAGCTGGTCAGCATCGACAGGCGCGAGCCGGGCGCGAGACCCAGCGTGAGCGCGGTCTCGCTGCGGATCGTCTCCAGGTAGATCATGTCGAGACCGTCGCGGCAACCGAGCGAGACGGCCGCGCCGATCTCGCGCGCCAGCGCCTGCATGTGCGGCCGCGCCAGATCGAGCGCGCCGCTGCCCGCCAGCAGCGCGTGACCGAGCGACAGCACGCCGGCGTCGAGCGCGTACTTGCCGAGCGCCTCGTCCAGGCGCAGGTAGCCGAGCACGCTGAGCGTGTAGGCGAGGCGGTTCACGGTCGCCTTCGGCAGGCCGGTGCGCTCGACGAAATCGCGATTGCCGAGCAGGGTCTCGCCGGGACGGAAGGCGCGCAGCAGGTCCAGGCCGCGCGCCAGCGCGGTGACGAAGCGGCGCTCGTCGTAGGTGGTGGGATCGGGACGGGAAGGATGCATACGATGCTACACTGGACGCCAATTTGCAAAACATTGTTCCGCACAGCGGAACCTCAGTCAAGCAAGGAGAAGACTCATGGGCGCTGCCGCCTTCCATTGGGATGACCCGCTGCTGCTCGACCAGCAGCTCGCCGACGACGAACGGATGGTGCGCGACGCCGCGCAAGCCTATGCGCAAGGCAAGCTCGCGCCCCGTGTGACCGAGGCCTTCCGCCACGAGCGCACCGACGCGACGATCTTCCGCGAGATGGGCGAGATCGGCCTGCTGGGCCCGACCATTCCCGAGCAATACGGCGGCCCGGGCCTCAACTACGTCAGCTACGGGCTGATCGCGCGCGAGGTCGAGCGCATCGATTCGGGTTATCGCTCGATGATGTCGGTGCAGTCCTCGCTGGTGATGGTGCCGATCTTCGAATTCGGCTCCGAGGCGCAGAAGCAGAAATACCTGCCGAAGCTGGCCAGCGGCGAGTGGATCGGCTGCTTCGGCCTAACCGAGCCGAATCACGGCTCGGACCCGGGCAGCATGGTGACGCGCGCGAAGAAGGTGGCGGGCGGTTACGCACTGTCGGGCGCGAAGATGTGGATCACCAATTCGCCGATCGCCGACGTGTTCGTGGTCTGGGCCAAGCTCGACGAGGACGGTAAGGACACGATCCGCGGCTTCATCCTCGAGAAGGGCTGGAAGGGCCTGTCGGCGCCGGCGATCCACGGCAAGGTCGGCTTGCGCGCCTCGATCACCGGCGAGATCGTGCTCGACGAGGTGTTCGTGCCCGAGGAGAACCTGCTGCCGGAGGTGAGCGGCCTGCGCGGGCCCTTCACCTGCCTGAATTCGGCGCGCTACGGCATCGCCTGGGGGGCGCTGGGCGCCGCCGAATCCTGCTGGCACACCGCGCGCCAGTACGTGCTCGATCGTCAGCAGTTCGGCCGGCCGCTGGCGGCCAACCAGTTGGTCCAGAAGAAGCTCGCCGACATGCAGACCGAAATCACGCTCGGGCTGCAGGGCGTGCTGCGCCTGGGCCGCATGAAGGACGAAGGCACGGCCGCGGTCGAGATCACCTCGATCATGAAGCGCAATTCCTGCGGCAAGGCGCTCGACATCGCGCGGCTCGCGCGCGACATGCTCGGCGGCAACGGCATCTCGGACGAATTCGGCGTGGCGCGCCACCTGGTCAACCTCGAGGTGGTCAACACCTATGAAGGCACCCACGATATCCATGCGCTGATCCTCGGTCGCGCGCAGACCGGCATCCAGGCCTTCTTCTGAACGCCGGGCGCCATGTAAAAAAGGCATCGCGATCACTCGCGATGCCCTTTTGCATTCAGGCGCGCCGCGGCGCCCGAGCCATTACTTGTTCGGCTGCGGCGTGAGGCGCAGGTACGGACGCACGGCCTTGTAGCCCTTCGGGAAGCGCTGCTTGAGCTCTTCCTCGTCCTTCAGCGACGGCACGATCACCACGTCCTCGCCATCCTTCCAGTTGCCCGGCGTGGCGACCTTGTAGTTGTCGGTCAGTTGCAGCGAGTCGATCACGCGCAGCACTTCGTCGAAGTTGCGCCCGGTGCTGGCCGGGTAGGTGATGGTCAGGCGCACCTTCTTGTTCGGGTCGATCACGAACAGCGAGCGCACCGTGAGCGTCTCGTTCGCGTTCGGATGGATCATGTCGTACAACTGCGAGACCTTGCGATCGGCATCGGCCAGGATCGGGAAGTTCACGCTGGTCGACTGCGTGTCGTTGATGTCGCTGATCCAGCCCTTGTGCGATTCCACGCTGTCCACCGACAGGGCGATCGCCTTCACGTGGCGCTTCTCGAATTCGCCCTTGAGCTTGGCCGTCAGGCCCAGCTCGGTGGTGCACACCGGCGTGTAGTCGGCCGGGTGCGAGAACAGCACGCCCCAGCTATCGCCGAGCCATTCGTGGAACTTGATGCGGCCGAGGCTCGAATCCTGCTCGAAGTCGGGGGCGATGTCGCCAAGACGCAGACTCATGTTGCTCCTCCTGGATGAATGAACCGGTGGTGGGCACCGCGCACGGCACGCGCGCGGCCAAACCTCAAGCTTACGACAAGCGGCTGTCCGGACAACGATTATTCCGTCAGATCGTCATGAGAAATTGTCATTTTTTCCCTGCCGCTTGAAAGTTTGGTGAAACTTTTTCGTCGGCGATTCACTCCCTCCTTACAATCGCCAAGTCGTTTACCATGGCCCGGCATGCCGTCCGGCAGGCCCGGGCCGGATCCGGCGCTCCGCTCGCCAGCGGGCACGGGTTTCGCTAGGATGTCGGCTACGCGGTACCTCTGCACAAAGGGAGTTGCAATGTCGGAAGTCAACAAGGAGAAACTGATGTCGGATATCAAAACCGTTCTCGCGGATGCGGAAGACCTGCTGAAACAAGCCGCGGCCACCACCGGTGACCGTGCGTCGGAGCTTCGCGAGAAGGCGCTCTCGCGCCTGAAGCAGGCGAAGGAAAAGGCGGCCGACGTCCAGGTGGTGGTCGTCGAGAAGGGCAAGAAGGCGGTACGCGCGACCGACGACTATGTCCACGAGCATCCGTGGACCTCGATCGGCGTCGCCGCCGGCGTGGGCGTGCTGATCGGCCTGCTGATCAACCGCAAGTAAGCGTCGCCCCGCGGCGCCCGCGAGCGGCGCCGCGTCCCGCCGCCGGGCCCGCCGGCGCACCGCGCCGGCCGGCTCCGGTCACCCCCTGCACGCGCAAGCGCTCCAAACATGACAACCAATACGCCACCGCCTCATCCCGCACACGGCCCTCTGCGCCGCCTGCTCGGTTCCGTATTCGCGCTGCTGCAAACCCGGCTGGAGCTGCTCGGGATCGAACTCGCCGAGGAGAAGGAACGCCTGATCGGCGTGCTGTTCCTCGGGCTCGCCGCGATGATGCTGGCCACCATGGCCCTGATCAGCCTGACCGTGCTGATCGCGATCGCCTTCTGGGACAGCTACCGCTGGCAGTCGCTGGCCGCGATCACGGCGGTCTACGCGATCGGCGCGCTCGGCTGCGGCCTGAAGGCCCGCGCCGGCCTGCGCGAGGCGCCAAGCGTCTTCGAGGCCACCCTGCACGAGCTCGAAAAGGACCGCGAACTGTTTCGCGGCAAGCCCTGAATCCCGGGTCCCGTAACCCGCCGTACCTTTCGCACCCACGCGCCATGAACCAACCCGCATCGGACGACCTGTTCCGCCAGCCGCGTTCGCGGCGCAAGCTCAGCGCCACGCAGTACCGCGCGCTGCGCAAGGAACTGCTGATCCTGCGCTCGGACGTCGAGCGCCTCGAACTCGCCCAGGCCGGCGGCGAACTGCGCGAAGCCCTGACCCACTTCCGCTGGCTGAAGCTGCTGATGCCCGGTTTCTCGGGCGGCTCGCTCAGCAAGTCGGCGAAGGGGCTCAATGCCAGCCTCGGCTCGCTGGTCAGCCAATATCCGCTCGTCAGCTCGCTCGCCTCGGCCGTGCTCGCCAAGCCGGTGCGCTCGCTCGTCACGCGCGGCGCCGGCCCCGCCGTCAAGTGGGGGTCGATCGGCTTCGCGGTCTGGGAGGCCTACCAGATCTGGAAGGGCGCCCAGCGCGAGAAAGCCGCCGCCGAGGCGATCAGGGTGGGTGGCGCGGCGACCGGCGCCAAAGCCGGCGTCGGGAAGCAGGACTAGCGCGCTGGCAGCCGGCACGCGCCGGCTGCGCGATACCTCGCGCGCTTAGCCTGTTTCGGCCGCATTCGCCTCATCGCCTTATTGTCCCCGCCTGCCGCGCGCGACCGCGTCAGCGCATCGTCCAGCACTCGGGGCGCGGCACGCCCGGGCCGCTCGCTCCCGGCGGACGGTTACCGCGCAGGCCATCGGCACGCAGCAGATAGGTGCCGCAGGGATCGTCGCGCATCGGCCCGTTCGGCACCGGTGTCGCGCTCAGCCAATAGCCCCCGGCTGGTGCCGGCTCCGCCGCGAGCCGATAGACGGGCGGCCCCTGCTCCGGCGCCGTGCCGAGTTCCATCCCTTCCCCCTGCCCTGTCGTTTCGAAGCCATCGCGCTCGGCGAGATCCTGCGCGACGCGATACAGCGCCGTGACCGCGCCGAGACGATGGCCGCGATCGATCTGGCGCCGGTACGAAGGCACCGCGAACGCCGCGATCAGGGCCGCCGCGGCCAGCGCGATCATCAATTCGATCAAGGTGAAGCCGCGCCTGCGCAACGGGCGCTCGATCGTCCCCGGACGAGATACCGGGTGCTTTGGAGCTTGCATCGCCACCTCGTCCCCGCTCACCACGGCGCCGCCGCGACACGCCGCCAGCGGCGCGCCACCTGGCGTCCGTCCTCGAAGGCGAGCTGCAACTGCAGCCAGACCGTGGTGGCCCGCGTGCTGCCGGTGCCGCGCGCGGTCAGCAGATAGGCCTGCCAGCGCGGCCGCGACGCGATCGGCCAGCGCTCGATCAGACAGGATGGCGCGGCCGCGGCACCCTGCCAATACGCGAACGGATGCAAGGCGGCCGGCCCTTCGAGGGCGCCTGGCTGACGCCAGCCTTCCGGCTCGCCCGCCACCGCGAGAACCTCGCCGCCGGACGACAGCGAGGCCCGCGTCGGCTCGGCGGCAAACGCGACGCGCTCCGCGAGACTGCGCTCGCAGACGGCGAGCGCGGCCTCGGCCGCATGGAACGCGATGCTGCGCGATGCGAATGCCGCCACCGAACGCGCTTCCGACATCGACATCTCGAACCCCGCCGCGCTGGCCACCAGCAGGGCCGAGATCAGCACCAGCACGCCGGGCAGCGCCGCCCCGGACACGCATTCGCGCGGCGCCCGGGCGCGCCCCTTCCGGAGCTTCACGACGATGCGACCGGGACTCGAATGCGCGGCACATGTGTATGTCGTCATCCGTCGCCTCCGTCCATGAAAGCCGCATTGCGCACCGCCAGCCAGCGGCGCGAGATCCAGCGTCCCCGGCCGTCGTGTATCGGCTGGCTGCGGCCATCGCAATCGGTGTAACGGCGCATCCTAGAACCGACCGCGCCGCGCGCCTGCACGCAGACCTCGACGGCCTGCACCCGCTGCCACGCGTCGTCGACCAGGGACGAGGCCTCGTCCCATGCCGCGCGGCCACGCAGGCGGTAACGCACACGCAAGCGCTCGACACCTTCGACGAGCGGCTGGGCCGTGCCGCTGTGGCCGCTGCCTTCGCAATACAGCTCGGGCTCGCCGGTCACGCTGCTGGCCCGCACGAAGTAGCGATCGACCACCAGCGGCGCCGAGCTGCCGTCGCCGATACCCTGTCCCAGACAATCGGTGACAAGCCCGCCGCTGGTCGGCCAGGTCGAGATCGTGTCGCCGACGTAGCGCACCAGCAGGCCGTCGGAACTCGCGCCGGCCCCGGCACAGCCCGGCCGCAGCGCTTCGCCGGATGGACGGCCGGCGCTGCAACCGAACAATGGCGCGAACGGTGCGCCGCCGCTGGCGTCGAGCGGGCTGAATCCCGCCATGCGCACCGATCGGGCGATCAGGGTCAGCGCCGTGGCAGCAGCGTCGCGCGCTCGCACGGCCTCGATCGAGCTGACATGTGCCGCGCGCTGGGTCCGGTACAAGGACAGCGCCGTCGTCATCACCAGCGCGGCCAGCACCAGCGCCACCAGTGCCTCGACCAGCGTGTGGGCGCGGCAGCGCCGCCGTCGGCTCATCGCTCGCCTCCTCCGGAGAACGCCAGCGAGACGCAAGTTCGCGGTGCGCGGACCGCCGTGGAGACAGCCGGCTCACACGTGGCGTCCTGCGGCGATGCCGTCGAGCCGCGCGACCAGCGCAGCTCGACGTGTGCCAGGCCATCGCGCGTGGTCTGCTTGAAACGCGGATCGACCAGCACGGTCGAGGCCCGTTCCCAATCGACCATCGTCGTGCCACCGGCACCGGCCAGTTCCGCCCATGAATCCACGAAGCCGAGCGCCGTGGCGCGCGCGGCCGAATCCGCCGCGGCGGCACGCATGGCAAGTTGCGCACCGAGTACGGCGATGGTTGCGCTCGCAAGCAACAACAGAGCGATCGTGACCTCGAGCAGGGAGCTGCCGGTGCTGGCACGGGCACGCCTCATGGTTGCGCTCCGCAAGGCCCGGCGGACATGCGCGCTCGACCACCGGCGGCGATCCGGATGCACCGCGAGAAACGCCTGGCCTCGACATCGGCCATCGCCGCGCGCGGCGAAAATTCGAAGCGCCGGAATCCGCCCATCACCTGCCCGACCGGCGGCGTGAATACCACGTCGGCCACCGCGCCATCGACACGCACGTCCCGATCGGCGGGAATCCGGCGCAGCAGCGTGCCGCCGCCGCCGGAAGCATCGAATGCCATCACCGACCATCCGCACGACCAGGCCCCGTCGCCTGCTTGCCCGCACGCGCTGCCGGCCGTGTCGCAGGGCGGCTCGCCGTTGCCCCGGCACAGCACCACGCGCACGCCGCGCGTGAGCGCCTCGATGCGCGCGGCGGCCAGTGCCGCCAGCATCGACGCGGCCCGCGCCTCGACACGATCGCGCTGCCGCCAGGCCACGAACGGCGGCACGGCATAGGCGGCCACGATCGCGATCAGCGCGACCGCCACCATCGATTCGATCAGCGTGACGCCCGCCATTCCTCGTGCCCTGCCCATCGTCTGCTCCCGTGCATCACCGTGATGCGAGGACTGTAGCGAGACGAGCGCGAGCGCGCCATTGGCCGAACGGCCGAATGGCGCGCGTCGACACCGCCGGTGACAATCGTCGCGACGGAATCGAGTTCAGGAGGTCGGGAATGAAGCGGGGAAGCGTGGGATCAGCGTTTGCGGACCGGCTTCGGGGGCACGGTGCGGCGAAATTCCTCGATCACGTCGGCGAATTCGGAGACATCCTCGAAGCGCCGGTAAACCGAGGCGAAGCGCACATAGGCGATGGTATCGAGCTCGCGCAGCTCGTTCATCACGAGCTCACCGAGCTTTTCGCTGCGCACCTCGCGCTCGCCGGTGGCGAGCAGTTGGTACTCGATGCGGGCGACCGCCGCGTCGATCGCGTCCGCTGCAACGGGCCGCTTGCGCAGCGCCAGTTGCATGCTCGCGACGATCTTGCGACGGTCGAATTCGGTGCGGCTGCCGTCCTTCTTGACCACCGCCGGCAAGGCCAGCTCGACCCGCTCGTACGTCGTGAAACGCTTGTCGCAGGCCGAGCAGCGGCGGCGCCGACGAATCGCGGCGCCGTCCTCGGACACGCGGGAATCCACTACCTGCGTGTCGTCATGCCGGCAGAACGGGCAGCGCATGGTCGATCAGCGATAGACCGGGAAGCGCTTGGTCAGCTCGGCCACCTGGCCGCGCACGCGCTCGATGGTGGCCGCGTCTTCCGGCGCATCCAGCACGTCGGCGATCAGGTTGCCGACGATCTCGGCTTCCTTCGCGCCAAAGCCGCGCGTGGTCATCGCCGGCGAACCCAGGCGGATGCCCGAGGTCACGAACGGCTTTTCCGGATCGTTCGGGATCGCGTTCTTGTTCACCGTGATGTGCGCCGCGCCCAGCGCCGCTTCCGCCGCCTTGCCCGTGATCTTCTTGGCCTGCAG
>NZ_VIUM01000014.1:0-258442 GCF_007828315.1 Burkholderia sp. SJZ089
GAGCGGCCACATAGCGCCCTCAAATACAAAACGCCCGATGCGGTGCATCGGGCGTTCTAGCGTCTAACACTGTCAACCTATTTCAGGACTTGACACCAGCTTGTAATCAGTTACCAGCGCACAGGAACTGCACCACGTCGGTTCCCGTGCCACTCAAAGCGAACGAGGTCCCGGACGTCTGTGAGACACGCACAGCGTTCGCTGCCGTCGTGTCGGTCGCCGTGCATGTATAGCTGGTCGACGAGGTGTAGACCGCTGCGCCCGAGAGCGTGATCGTGGCCGCGCCCGAGGCAAGCGTCGCCGTCCCCTTCATCATGTGCGGCGCGTTGGTGGCCGCGCCGGCCGTCGAGTACAAAGGCATCGCGCCGGTGCCGGTCGCGGCCAGGTTCCCGTAAATGGCAGCCGAGCCGCCGACCTGCAGCTTGTTCGTACCGTCGTCCGTGCCGCCGACGAGCAGGCGGCCGCCGTATTTCGTGAGGTTGATGTTGAACTTCGTCCCCGCCGACGCCGAGTTGTACGCCTCGACTGCGAGCTCGGATGCAGTGTCGGAATAGAAGCTCGCCGTGGCCGAGTTGCTAAGCTTCATCTGCACCGCGCCGCCGCCCTTCGGGCTGAGCGTGACGGGAATCGTAGCGTCCGAGCCGATGGCGGCCAGCGCCGGCGACGAGCCGGCTGCCGCACTCATCGGGCTCAGCGAATTGCCGCTGTTCACCGACTGGTAGAAGCTGCTGGCGCCCGTGAGATTGAATGGCGTCGAGTAGTTCGACGCACTGTCGAGCTGCGCGCCGAAGATCTGGTTTCCGGCAGCGCCGTTGATCTCGGCGACGCACGATGTTGCGTTCGTCACCCCGTATGTCTGGCAGCCGAGCCCCATGGCGGTATTGTTCGACGAGCCATCCAGCACGAGGCCGCGCTGAAGGCTGTTGATCGATTCGATCCACGTCGATGCGATACGCGTGTATGCGGAGTTCTTGATGTACAAGACGTCGCCGAGCGCGTTGTCGATCGTGTTGCCAAAGAACCCGAAGTCGTTGTTGTTCCCTGCCAGGCGCACGACGTTGATCGACGCGTTGTAGGGATGCGAGTTCTGGATCATCGTGGTCTGCGCGCCGGGGTTGGCGTAGATGCAGTAGTTCACGACGAACCCGCCGTTCATGATGAAGCCGTCGATCGTCGAGTCGGATGCGAACGCCCCCAACTCGATCCCGGCCTTCCCTGCAGTCGTCGAGTAGATACGGATGTTCTTCAGACGCACGTCGTGCATGTAGACCGACGCCGTCGGGTTACCGTCGATCTTGATCGACGAATACCCGACCGGGACGTTGTTGAACGCCAGGTTCAGCAGGTCGAGAGTCTGCGCGAACGTGGTATCGAGCGTGTTCGCGGTGCCGGCCGTGCCGTCAAACTTCAGGTCGCGAATCGTCGAGTGCGAATCGAACGTGAAGGCCCCCGCGATCGCCGGATAGCTGATCGAGCCACCCGTCTGGATCAGGACGCTGTTGGGGCCATCGCCGTAGAGCGTGAAGCCCTGGATCTGGGGCAGCGTGAGCCCGCTCTCGCGATACTGGCCCGCAGGGATATAGACGGTCTTCGCTCCCGAGTTCAACGCCGCCTGGATGCACGCCGTGCTATCGGCCACACCGGTCTTATCGCAGCCAGGGAAATCGAGAATGCTCACGACGTCGCTCAGCTTGCTCGCGACAGAGCGGCCGCCAGCGCCTGACAGCGACGCCTGGAACTGCAGATTGCTGGTCGCGCCGAGCGCCGTGGTCGCGCCGGTGCCCCCCGAAGCGAACGCCAGGGGCGTCGAGAACGTCACCGGCCCGCTGCTCGCGAGGCTCGCGAAGCTCCCCGAGTTGAACGTCGCCGCGGTGCCCTGCAGCGGCCCGGTCAACGTTCCGCCGGCCACCGGCAACGCGTTCGCGGCGACGGCGGCGAACGCGGAGTTCAGCAGTTGTGCCGTCACCAATTGGCCGGGAACCCACTGCGCGAAAGCGGCATTCGAAATGCAGGCCGCAGCGAGCAGCAGTGCGCCAGCAATCCTCTTGATATCGATTTTCATGTTCGCCTGCGATCAGTTGCTCGAGGAGGAGGACGGTTCCGGCGCCGTCGTGGTCAATTGCGAGTCGACGACATACCAACTCCGCCCATCGTTGGCATGCCAGTCGGCGTCGTCCGTGATCGGCAGCATCTGGTCGGCCGGAAATGCCTTGGTCGGGTCTTCGGTGTAGCCGTAGGCGACGGTATCGATCCAGCCCAACACTGCCTTCACCTGCTTGTCGAAATATGCATAGCGCGCCATGTGTCGCTCCTCAGTATTCGATGATGATCAACCCAGGCATGCCGGCAGCGCCGACGGTGCCCGATGTCGTCCCCGACGCGGTAGTCGGGCCATAACATCCACCCGCACCCGAGCCGCCGACACCGTAGCCGTAGGACGGAGATGGCGGGATCAGATTAGCGACGCCGCCGATAGCGCCGCGGCCCGGCGCGCCACTCGCACCAAATGGGCCACCACCGCCTCGACCTCCTGTGGCACCAGGCCCGTACTGCGACGTGTCTTGGCCATACTCGCCGTTCGGAAAACCGTTGCCGCCAGGCTGCCCGGGCCATGCCTGGGTGGGTGCGCCGCTGCTACCCACCTGGCCACCGGCCCCTGCAGTGAGCGTCAGGCTTCCGATGACGGTGTTGCTGCCGTTTCCACCGGGGCCGCCGACAGCGCCCGCCACACCTCCGGCACCCGGAACGCACGACAGTACCTGCCCTGGCGTCACCGACATGTGGTAGCGCAACACGAATTGCCCAGCCGCGCCGCCGCCGCCGCCAGCGACGATGTTGTTGGCCGGAATGTTCGGCGCGCCTGCGCTACCTCCAGCCCCAGCACACCCGGAAACCCAGATATCTGTCACGCCGGCGGGTACCGTCCAACCGGTGATCGATACGATGACCACTTTCCTGCCGCCGGCGAAGCCCTGCACGAACGCAGTTGACGCAGCGTTGTTGCTGTTGTCTCCAGCTGGAGGCGTCTCAACCTCAAACAGCTTGGTCGGGTCGCCGGCCGAGGCGGCAAACAGATGCTGCACCGCCGCCAGGACCTGACCGTATGAGGTCTTGGACGGCACGATTCCCGCCTCCGTGAGGAACGACATCAGTTCCTCTTGAACGAGGTTCAGCCAATCAGCTGAAACGATCGTGGCCGCCTGCCCCGTCGCCGGATTGCCGCCAGTGAAAAACCCCGGCGTACCGGCGGCCGACGGCGCAGGCAGCGCCGTTACCGCTGTCGTTTGGTCAATGCGAAACATCTTTTCTCCAGTTACGCGAGCGTCGTTATGTCGAGACGGAAATCGATATCGAGGAAACCAGGGTTCGCAACGATGACGAGCGTGTGAGCCGGCTTGAGCGTATTCATCTCGCACAGCAAGACCGCGTTGCCCCACGAAGCAAGCGGTTCCCCGGCAGCTGAGGCGCCGGCCCGGAAGTAATTGATCGTTGTCTGCGGCGCATTGATGCGCCAGGTATGCGCCCAGCCTTCGTCACCGCAAGAGTCACCTGCCGCCTGCTGGCCCGCTCGGAACGGTGTGAACTCGCTCACGCTGACGGTGAATCCGAGGTTCTTCGCGTAGGCGGTGAAGAAGGCGATCGACTGGCCGCCGGTGTTGGTGAAGCGCGCCACCACTTGCGCCTGACGCACGGCAAGCGACGGCGACTCGCCAGCGCACGGATCCGGCAACCCCAGCGATGCCTCCCACTCCGGCAGCAGCTCGACTGTCGTCGAGGGAAATGCATCGACGAGCAAATAGTTGTTGTCCGCCACATGGCGCGCCCAGACTGGCGACAGGGCAGCTATCACCTGCTGCATCACCGCGTCAGGGGAGCGCGGCCACGCCAAGCCGCGAGGAAATAGCGCGCTCAGCGCCGACGCGAAGTCGGACGGCGAATAGTTCGGTGCGGCCATTTATGCGAGCCAGGTGATGTTGCCGAGCACCGGCAATTGGCCGGTCGTGCCCTGGATGTTCTGCAGCGGCGAGGTGATGACGAAGCCCTGCGTGCCGGTAATCGCCCCGATCGCCGAGTTGATGTAGGACATATCGACCGCGCCGTTTAGGTTGCCTGGGCCGACCGGCGATCCGTACAGCACGAAGACCCCCTCGATCGCCGCCTCAATCGCTGCCTTCTGCGCAGCAGTGAAGTTGGCTGAGCCCGTGATCGTGAAGTCGATCGGCGTCCGGATTGGCGAGCAGACGAACACCAGGGCCGTGACGGGCCGCAGCGGATAGATCCAATTCGCGACCGTCAGTTGATCTCCGGTCGCCACCGTGCCGCGCTTCTCGTCGGTGGCCACCCCATCCGACCCGACCGGAAATCCTTCGTTGTCGTCCTCCGCCTCGTCGAGCATCACGTAGACAACGACGGTTCCGGGTCCGAACCCGACAGGATTGCACCAGGCCCGCGTCACGCCGCCGACCTCCCGCGCCCACTTGACGTAGTCGGACGGCGATCCACCCTGCGCGGGATCCTGGTAGGCGAGCAGCATGCGCGAGCGCAAGCTATCGTCCGATTCGATATCGGCACCACCGGTAAATGCAACGGATACCGTTCCGGTCGACGTGACACCTGCGATGGAAATGCCCAACGTCATCGCCGTACCGACCGGACAGTTCCCGAACGCGCCTGTCAGCCCGCTCGGGTCGGCATTCGCGACGGCGTCGACCGTTACGACACCGTTGGCGACCGTGCCCTCGCTCGTTGTCGTGTAGCCGACGCCATCACTACGGCTGATCGAGGTCCCGGCCGGGATAGGATCTGCGGTAGCCACCGCAGCGAACTGAATCTGCCCTGGCGTCACCGAACCAGCCTGCGTGGCCGCTTCCCGGTAGACCGCCTTGAGCGCCGCCCACGCCTCGAGGAACTCGTCGGTCGCGGTGAACGGATTCGACTGCTTGGCGATGTAATCGGTATATCCGTATTGCAGCTGCGCCAGGCCGGCCAGCGCGCGGCCGATGATGCCGAAGCTGGAAAAGCGCAGCAGCGGGTCAGTACCCGGCAGGCCGCTTTGGATATCGGCGGCCACCTGGGCTTTCAGCTCAGAAAGTGTCGGTCGAAGATACGGCATCAGTTGATTCCTTCCCAGGCCCAGGTGTATTGCCCGTCGAGTAGCACGGTGCCGTTCTTGATCACCACGATCCACGCGCCGAGAACGCCGCGGCGCACCCACTGCGTCGTGATCTCGATCCGGCCTGCCACGCCGTCATCGATCAACCACTGCAGCGCCTCGGCGAGATAGTCGTAAGCCCTTTGCGCCGTCTGCGTCGTCTGCTTGGCGCGCTTCAGCAGCCACATCCGCGAGCCGATCGGCACCTCGTCGTCGGCCCACCATCCGCGTCGATCCGTCGAGCCGTCGGGGATGACGTCGTCGGCGCTCGCCTCGCGGTCGGTGAAGATGCTGATCAGCACGGCGCTCGCGAGGTCATTGCCCGTGGCGAGGTCAGCACCTGCCAGCACCCAGTCGGCGTGCGCGGTCGCGGAATCCCATGTGAAAGTCAGGTCAGGCATGTGTCCGGACGAAAAAAAGCCCGCCGGAGCGGGCATCTATGATTGCGGCGCACGGCTGCGCTACATCTGCTGGTTCGGGACGTTCGAGGTAACTGTCGACTCGCCACCCTGCACTTCCTGGACATTGTGCGTGTGCATGTCGTACAGCTCGCGCATGCCCTTCATCGTCTCGTTGTTGGTCTCGGTGTTGTCCTGCATGTCCCCGGTCGCCCCCACCAGCGGAGTCGTGAAGTTCACACCACCAGGCGCGACCACATCGAGCTTCCCGCCGATATTCATCGTGCAGTCGCCGGAGCAGTTCAGCGTGATATTCGCAGCGTCGTTCACGACGACGTCCTGCCCCTTCGCCTCGACGACAATGACGCCGTCTTTCAGGTAGATGCACTTGCCATCCTGGCTGTACAGGATCGATTCGCCTGGCGCGAGGCCACGCGGCCGCGATTCCTGGTGGTTCGTGCCTACCACGGCGCCGGCAGACCTGTCACCAGCAACGTGCAGCGCCAGTGCGTCCGATCCGACTGGCGGATTCGACGAGAACCCGAACTCGGGGACGCGGAAGCGCCCGGCCGGCACCTCGAGGCCATTCATGCGCAGCTGCACGATTTGCACGGGGCCGCTGTCGTCCACCAGCGTGACGCGACCGCGCCCGAACAGGTTGCGGATTCGATCCAAAATGCCCGTCATTGCGAAACCTGCGTGATATCTGGCCCGACAGGATTGAGGATGATCGGCTCTTGATAAAACGCCTGCTGCGGCATGATCGTCAGTTCGGCCGAAGTACCCTGCGCCCCCTTTTTGTACGTCACCTCGGAGATCAGCCACCGCCGCGGCGTCAGCTTCAGCGACGGTAGGTCGATGTCGACGAGCACGTTCGGCTCGTACAGCATGCCGGCCGAATCTCGCCACGAATCAGTCACAAGCCGGACCTGAAACGATCGGCCGAGGCGGTAAGCCTTCTCCCACTGCGCGCGCTGCAAGGCGACATCGACGCCGCCGGTCACATTCTCGGAGATGATCGCGCGATAGCGGAACCGCGGCACCGTAGTATCGTAGGTGTGCGCGATGATGTTGCCGCCGTCGCCGATGTCGCGCAGCGTGTCTAGCCCCTGATACGCCGCGTCGTATTGAGAGAACCGGCCATCCATCGCGAGCAGCAGAGACGCCGATGCGACGTTGATCCCTTCGGTGAACCCGCTCGATGCCACGCGCGTGCCGATCGCCACCGGCCCGGATTGGTTGGCGTTTCCGCCTGCGGCGAGTTCCAGGTTGCCGGCCGGCGTGTCGTACAGCAGCAGCGCGCGGTATCGGCAGAGCAGCTCGAGCACGGAATATGACGTCTCTCCGACCAGCACGTTCACCTGCTCGATCGGCTTCCCGACGTCAGTGCCAGCTGCGACGCTCACTCCTATTCCGTAGGGCGCACACAGCGCCTCTGCGATCTTGTCGACGGTCATGTTCAACAGCTGATTGCCGTTGATGTATGCGGCGCAGTCGACGAGATCCTGACATTTGCTACGGCCGGCGATGCGCACCGTATGCTGGTTGCCGCTATACGACGGCATGTAGCGATCTACGAACCCGGTCAGGACCAGATCATCACCGAGTTTTACCTGAACCCAATCTCCGGGCTGCGCAAGGATATCGCCAACGGCCGGATACGGTTCGGTGTAGCTGACTTCGAAGCCAGACGGGCACCGCTCGATGCCCCTCGACACAATCACGTCGGTCCAACCGGTAATTGTCCGACTATTCGACTTCCAGAACGTCTCTGGCACCATATGGCGCCAGTGGGTTCGGCGTGCAGCTGGCAACATTCAACGTGACGTCGTCGTTCATTTCGCGAGGGCCTGAAACGCGATCGGACAAAATGCCGGATGGATCGGGTCGATTTGCTGGAGCAGTTGCGGCTCTCGCGTCACGTCGTCATAGATACGCTTGGCCAGCACGAGCGACGGCAGCGTCGCATTGAACGAGAACGACGCATTCGTCGCGAGGTTCGCCCCGCGAGCAGTCAGGTCGGCGTACACCGCGCGCCGCAGCGCGCGCAATGCGATGAACGTGTCATCGTCGCCCGAGTCGCCGGCCACGTCGATCTCGCTGTCGTACAGCGCCAGCGCGCTCGACAGCATGGCCGCCGCGTCAGGTTGCGACGACGGCTGATATGTCGTGAGCGTCACGGCGAGCTGCGCCAGCGCGTACCGCCTAAGGAGCGCAGCCGTCGCGACCTGCACCGCCCCCATCGAGGCGCCGATCTGGCCGGGCACGACTACGTCGTCCGGGGTGTACTGCACCAGGCCGGTGACGAGCCGCACCGCATCGGCCGGGTCGTTCGCCGAGGCGGCCACTGCAGCCACGAACGCATCGACAGCGGCACCGAGCGTCGCGGTGTCCGAGGGGTTCGCTGCGGCGGCCTGCAACGTCGCGCCGGCCGCTACGACAGCCGCACGGCCGGCGGCCGACGTGGCGAGCAGGTCCGCTGGCGTCGTGCTCGTCGGCGCCTTCGTGTTGCTCGACGAGAAGCCGGAATTTCCGCCGCCGAACAGCCGCCCGAAGTTGCCAGACAGCGTCGATACGGCGCCGATCACGCGCTTCACGTCGTTCACCGCGGTCACACCTAGCTGATACCAGCCCACCACCGTCGAGACGGCCTTCTGCACCACGGCCGCGCCGTTGCGGATGTCCGTCGCGATGTCGGTCGCATAGTCGAGCAGCGATTTCGATTTAGCGTTCGCCGCCTGATCCGCGCTATCGTCGGCCGTCGAGACGGTGGCCGTAGGGAACTTCCGTGGACCGGCCTTGATCAGCGTGAGCCGGATCTCGAACACTGGACCGAGGTCCGCGCGTTCGATCGCCTCGACACCGAGGCACGCCACGCTATCGATCGTGCCGAAGGTTGGATGCACGAGGGTGGCATTGCCAGGGCCTTCGCAGACCGCAAACAGATTGTCACGCTGCTCGATGACCGATCCGGCGCCAGTCTTCAAATCACCTTCGAGCAGGAACCCGATCACCTCGAATGCGCGCGGCTTCTTGCCAAGGTCTTCGGGCCAGACATCGTCGCGAAACGGGTAGGTATGGACGGCCTTGTTCTGGCCTGCCGAATTCCGAATCTCGAACACGCCGAACGGCACGCCGCCGAAGCTGGCGGTCTTCAGCGTGGAGAACCAGTCCCCGGTCAGCAGCGACGCGATGCTGTCGGCAGCCGAGGCCAGACCTCCGATACTGCCGACCACGCTAAGCGCGTTGGTTGTCGTCGATGCCACTGAACCCTCTTCCTTTAGATACCGTCGAGCCGGTACTCCACCCGGGTCGGCAGATAGCTACCGTCATCCGCTTTCGCTTCTGCACGCGCGCCTTGCGGCACGCCCTTCATATCGACGGATATTTTTACCGTCTGGTTTTGCGTGGCAGGATTGCCAGCAGCACCGGGCACGCCGGCGGGCGCCCCGGCCATTCCAGCACCCACCGCGCCGGCTATCTGCGCATCGGTATAGGGCTGCATGCCGTTCTCGGCGCGGATTCCGCCCTTGATCAGCTTCGCGACGACCGACGAGTCGCTGAGGTCGGGAACGTCATTCGCTCCAAGGCCGGTCGCGTTCGATAGCAGGCTCACGTAGTTCGCCATCTGCTGAGGCGTGTTGCCCGTCCGCGCGCCGCCGGTCCACTTGTCCATAATGCCGGTCAGCGTCAGACCTCGGTAGTTACGCTGGAGATTCCGAACAGCGGCCGTGATGCCTTCCTCGGGCGAGGCATATGTGCGCTCATTTCCGTCATGCAGGATGTTGAGCGGATTGTTGCTGCGGATGCCCAGGGGCAGGCGCTTGTTGGCGTTGTCGGACGGGTTTTCGCCAGCGGCAAGCCAGGTCGCAATTTCCTCGTTCGACTTCCCCTGCATCCGCGCCGCCATGGCGCGAGCGAAGTCGCCGGCAGTCAGATGCATCGACGCCATCAACCAGTCTCCGTTGCGGACGTCGTTCACGCCCTCATTCTGGTTGACGTCTGGCAGCCCGACGATCTTGGCGACCTTCAGCGCGGCCCAAGCCGCGACGCCGGCAGCGCCCAACGTCCCGAGCGCCGTGACGGCAGCCGGAATCGTCGCCGTGGTGAGCGTCGCGAGATTCGTGATCAGACTGACGACCGCGGCGATCGGAGTCACCAGGTTGATGCCAGCGATCGCGATCAGCACCGTTTTCAGACCGCCGATGTTGTCCCAGACCTCTTTCGCCTTCTTCGACACGTCGTTCCAGTCGATTTTCGACAGCCACGTAACGAACTTCTGGACCGCCTCGGCAAGCTTGTCCGCGATGTCCGATCGGTTCTTGTCAAGCCACGCCGCGAAGGCGTTGACTACGGGATCGAGGATCGGGACCAGGCGCGCGCCGATGCTGTTCCCGAGCCCGGATACGGAGTCCTCGAGGTCGTTGATGTCTTCCTTGAAGCGGGTCGCGCGCGTCAGCTCCTCGGCGGTCGGAACAAGTCCCTTCAACACGGCGCGCGACCGGTCTGCGCCATAGGTACCTTGCTGCAGCATCGGTAGCAGGCCGCCCATGCCGACAGCATCTGCGGCAGCCCGCTGCGTCACAGCGCTGCGTTGGCCCGCGATGGCACGCATGAGGCGCATCTGCGTGCTGTAATAATCGACCGAGCCGTCCTTGTTGCGCTGGATCTGCACGCCCATCTTCTGCATCAGCACCAGAGCAGCCGGATTTGCGCCGTTTGCTGCTGCCCGGATAGCATCCTGCGAGGACGTGATTGCGGAATCGAACTCGCCCGCCGACACGCCGGCGCGCTTCGCAGCAACGTGCCAGGCAGCGAGGTCCTGGGCATTCATGCCGATCAACTTCGACGTCTTGTTCAGCGAGAAACCGAAGGCGCCGAATCGCGACGTCAGCCCGACGATGCCGGCCACAGTCCCGGCCGCGCCGATCGCGGTCAGGCCTGGCACCAGCTCCACCACCTTGTCGACGAGAGAGTGGGCCGCGCGTGCTGCAGAGTCAAGGCCCTTGGTCAGTTTCTCGAAGCTGCGCAGGCCAACCGAACCGACGTTAGCGAACCGCTTCTGCGCCTTTTCGACCGGCGCCGTCACCTTGCCGAGCGCATCCTGGATCTTCTTGATCGTCGCGGTCGCCGCGTCGTCAGCGCGGATGCGGATTACGAACTCTTCGGCCATCGCCTCATTCCTTCTTCAGCATCAGTCCAGCGTGGTACTCGTACTTGCGAATTTCGCTCCACGTCAGCCGCTTCGTCTCGCTAGGCTGCCAGCGCCACCAGCGCTCAACCACTTTGACCCGATGCTCCCAATCTACTGGGAGCCCGCCGCGTTTCCCTCGGGGTCGTCCTCTTCCTGAGGAGAGAGGAAGAACATCAGGTATTCCTGTGCCCGGTAGTATTCGCGCGCCTTGATCTTGCCGAGGCCCATTTCCGGCACCTTCGACTGCTCGCTGATCAGCGCGCGGACGGCCTTGATTGGCCCCTTCGACGTTGCCACCTTGAGGAACGTCTCGATCTGGTCGAGCGTAGGCTCGCAGAGCGACAGCTCGGTGATGACCTCTTCCTCGCCGTTGCTCTTGACCTTGATCGGGTCTTCGAGCTCGATGCTGATCACCGGCGGCTGCACCTTGCGCGGCTTGTTCTCGTTGCCTTCCATCGTCCGCCTCACGAAACGGTTTGCTCGACGACTTCCGGACCCTCGAACGTCACGTCGAACGTGCCGTCTTCGGTTTCGACATCCAGGTCGCCCACTTGGCCCATGTTGCGGCCGGTCACGATCTTGCCGCTCGCGAGCTCGAGCACGATCGTCTCGTTCGCCATCGCATTGAAGTCGGCGACGGTCAAGCCGCCGGAATCGCGAAGCGACATCTTGATGCGGCCGACCTTCGGCATCGCCTTGAAGCCGTGGAAACCATCCTGCCCGACGAGCGAGCTGCGCTCGACCTTCGTCGGCGTGTAAGAGGCCTTTCCCTCGAGCTGGTACGTCTGACCGTTGATTTTCGCGTTCGCGATCCCGGCCAGCAGTTGGCTACCCGACATATTTCTCTCCTAAAAATGAAAAGGCCGCCCCTCGGGGTGGCCATCTCTGCACTGCGAGCAGCGTTACTGCAGTCGGAACTGCACCAGCGTCCGGAACGTCCGCATCTGGTTGACCGGCGTGCCCGGCCAGAGAATGTCGACGGTGTTCGGGTTGACCGTGTTCTTCTGCACCACGAGCGCGGCGGCGAACGCGGCCGTGCCCTGCACGAACCCAGCATCGGCGCGCTCGTTGTAGAGCGCGATGATGTCGGCCTTGATCGTGCTCGGCGTGACGAGGTTCGAGCCGGCAGCCGGACGCGAACCGTCGTCGGCCAGCTTGCTGCGCGCGTACTTCGACGAGAGCATCGCTTGCATCGTCCGGATCTCCAGCATGAGCTGGTACATCGTCTCGACTTCCAGGTAGCTGTCGTCCGCGACGCCCTGCGCGTTCTTCTGGTAGGTCGTGACGATGTTCTCGGTCATCACGGTGCCGTCGTCGGCCACCGTGAATGTCGACATGCCGTCGAACAGCAGCGTATTGCGCAGGGACGGTTGCCAACGCTTCGGCACTGGCGGCGGCAGAATGCCGTTCAGGGGCAGCGACTGCAGCGGGACACCGGGATCGGCTCGCACGCTCACAGCCGCCTGGCCAGCCAGCGCCGCCGCCCAGAGCCAGCTCGGCGACGGGCTGCTGTCAGCAGGGAGCAACGTCTCGTGCTGATTGTTTCGCGTCAGGCCGAGCGTCGTCGACGCGCCGAACGTTCCCGAGAAACCGCCGAACGAATGGCCGTAGAGCTGCTCCTGGTAGCTCCAGCGGCCAGTCTGGTCGTTCAGCAGCGCCTTCACCGCGTCCAGCGACGTGACGTCGTTGTAAGGGTTCGCGATGAAGTCGAACGATGTCATGCCGAGGTTCGCCAAGGCCGTCGTCAGCGACGGATTCGTCGCGCCGCCCGTCATCACCGCGATCGTGTATGCCAGGCCGGCCGGGAGCACCTCGCCGGCGACCGTGCCGCGGTAGTTGAACTGGAGCGCGATCTCATTGCCGCACGCACCCTTGTTCACGGCAGTGACGGTAACGACACCAGCGGCGGCCGAAGCGGTAACCGGGATGCCGGCCACGGCATTGATGGCCGCCGCCACCTCGGTGGCGAGGGTCGCGACCGTATCGCCGGCCGAAACGGGAACCGTCACGAGCTGGTCTCCGACATAGAGCGACAGCGTGCCGTTCACCGATGGCGATGCCGTGAACGTGATCAAGCCGGTGGCCGCGGTGGCGCCAGCGGCGTCGGAGACCGGCAGCATCCACACCTCGCCGAACGAATCGTTCAGGCGGTATTTGGCGACCATGTTCGCCAGCATGGAGTTCGGGCCGCCGGCCGCCTGCGCGTCGCCGATGCTGCCACAGATGATGGGCACATTCGGCGTCGCGGTGCCGGCCGCGGTGATCTGGCCGATGACGAGCGCGCGTTGCGTGCTCGCACCAGTGTTCGCCTGCGAGTTGTCGAGCTCGAAGACGGCGCCCGGCAGCCGATAGTTCTGCGGGATGACCTTGAACGGGATGGTGCTCATGCCTTGTCGTCTCCGGTTACGGCGCGGGCCTGCGCCGGCGCGGCCGCTGCGGGCTGCTCCACGCGCACGACGTCGCCGTCGTTGAGGATCCGGTTCCAAACCGGGCTGTCGTCGGGCACCTCGATGCCATCGGCGGCCAGCAGCTTCTTCGTGAAGGGGTCGCGCACTTGCAGCCCCGGGGCAGGTTTCACGCGCATGCGGCGCTCCTACGAAATGGATTGTTCAAACGGGATGGAGAACGTCGGCGCGACCGTACCCTCTGGCATGGTCACCGTGACACCGATTCCCTCGAGCGGCGGCGGATCGGACTGCCGGAAGTCGCTCGCGTCCTGCACGAACTCGAGTCCGATCTCGATCTCGACGCCGCCAACGTGCTCGGCGCCCTCGCCCGGCCCGGGTTTTCCCCGGACCTTGAAGAACGCGAACTGCTGGATCTGGCTCATCAGCGGGCCGTAGTTGATGACCGCGCGCTTGACCTGGTCGCGCAGCGTTTCGAGCTGGCCGACGAGATCCAGCGCGCCGCCGTCGTCGGCACGCGCCAAGGCGCTCGCGCGCGCCTCGACGATCAGGCTGCAGGACACCGTAAACGCCGGCGCGCCGTTGCGACCGAACGATTCACCGTCCTCGTCGAGCGGCATCGAGACGAACAGCACCGGGTACTCGTCGTCCCACGTCGAGAGGTCACGCGCGCCGTACACGCGCGCGCCGGCTGCCGTCTGCCCAGCCAGCCCCTGCAGGGCCGCCGCGAGCAAATCGGATTTTGTCGTCACTGCGTCACCTTGAGGATCAGGTTCAACCAGCCCATGCCGTCGCTGTGGACGTCGACCACCATGAAGCGGTCGCCGGTCTTCAGGCGGGTCAGCGTGTCGTTCTTGACTGGCTTGGCGGGAAAGTCGGCGAGGCGCACACCGATCGCTGGCGCGGTGGTGGTGTAGCCGACCGTTTCGTCTTCCTTGTAGAAAGGCGTTCGGAACGAGTCGACCACCACGCCGGAGACTGCGAACGGCGCACCGCCAGCGGCCGGCTGGTACGACACCGACTCGCCGAACACGCCGTTGATCGCGACGTTCAGCTGGTCGAAGTCGAACATGTCAGCCTCGCTTGATCTGGACAGTGGAGTTCGTGATAACGCGCGGCCCGATCGTGTCGCCATCGTTGCGCGGCACCTCCGACGCCTTCGGGTCGACAAGGTAGCCGGCCGATCGCAGCTGCGCGACCTCGGCGGCCGGGAGCGTGACCTCTTTGCCAGCGGCCACCGACCTTCCGTTCATCTTGACCGTGCGGCCGCGCGCGACGATCGCCGTCACCATGCGGGCCGGTTTACCGCCGGCCTCGGGAGTGGTCGGCGTCGACATCAGTCGAGCACCGGATCGGTGACTTTGGCGCCGAACGATGCGTTCACGCGGCTCGGAATCACGAGCGGCGACGATTGCATGAGCAGCAGTCGCTGCGCCGGGTCTTCTTGAACCCAAGTCTTCGGCGCATACGACAGCGACTCGTAGTTGAACGCCGGGTCCATGATCTGACCGAACGCGCGCGTGCCGAGCAGGCTCGGGCCGCTCATCACGAGCTCGCCGTCGGGAAGCATCGGGCGCTCGACGTTGTCATCGTCGACGAACCAGTCGTTGTAGACCCACAGGTCATACTGGCCCCAACGGCCCTTGTAGACCGCGCCCTGCTCGATCTGCGCGCCCGGATTGATGATGTTCCCGCTCGGGTTCATCGCCGGCCAGATCACCGCGCCCTTCACCTTCGGGTCTTCGATGAAGCCGCCCCAGGCCGAGGTCGAAAACACGATGTCCGTCACCTTCGCGCCAGACTTTTTCAGGATCTGGTGCTGCCATGCCTCAATGTTCGAGGCCGGCGTCGCGGTGCCGGCCACGACGTTCGCCGGCGTCCACTTCTCGCCGCCGGTGAGCGCCTCCGTCAGCGACGGATCGCGGCCGAAGTCGATATCGACAGTCTCGAAACCTTCGCCCTCGACGCGGACCACGCCGGTGCGCAGCGCGCAACAGCCCATCCATTCGAGGCGGCGGTTCAGGATGTCGATCTGGTCGGTCATCTCCGCGGCGAGGTTCGCCATCTCGCGCTCGACGCCCTTGAGCTCGCCACCGATGCGCTCACCGATCATGCGACGCACCGGCTTGCGCAGGTCCGGCGCACGCTTGTCCTTGATGTATGCCGGCTTGAACTCGTTCGTCTGGTAGCGGCGTTGCTCGACGAGCTTGCCCTCGACCAGCGGCGAGACGAACGGCGCCATACGGCGCACACCAACATCGACGTCGATCGATACCTTCTCGGAATCGGCGTTGACAATGTTCCGGAAAAATTTGTCGAGCATGAATTGCTGCGCGACTTTCAGGTTCGGAACCACCTGAATCAGCGTGTTCGTGTCGTACACGAACGATGCGGGCGTGGACATCCCTCAATCTCCTTGAAACGAATTGCGCGCCGGAAACAAAAAACCCCGCCGAAGCGGGGTTCCTCGAAGCGGAGCCGGGTTTTAAGTCGGGTCGGCAGCGGAGACCGAGGACTTGACGAAAATCGTGTATTGACGCAGCGCAGCACGCAGCGAGGCGATGTCCCACGACGGATCGAAATTCAGTGCACGCGCGTTGACCTCGGCTGCGACGTACGCGCCGGCCGTCACCGGCCCGGCGCTGGCATCGGCATAGTCGGCCAGGATCGCCGACGGGATCTGGCTGCCATCCGTCGCCGTCTTCACAGACAGCTTGTAGGTGCCGACCGCATCGACGATCTCGATCGTGAACGAGTCGCCGGCAGCGAACGCCGTCGAGCCGGCCGTCAGCGTGAAGCCGATGCCCGACTGCGAATAGGCCGTGCCGACAGTCGCGGGCGGCAGCGCGTTGCCTTCCGGGTCGGTGACCGAAAAGGTGGTGGCTGCGGTGGCCGCCAGCACATAGGTGCCGGCGAGCGCGCCGGCCGCCGTCACGCCGCCGATCGTGCCATTGCCGACATTCGCGGTGCCCGGCTCGGCGATCGCGTTGAGCGTGCTGACCATGCCGAGCACCGAGCCACGCGGCAGCGTGCCGGCGGCCAGGATGATCGGTTGCGAGACGATTTGCAGCGCACCCGCGATCAGCTGATCCGGGATGTAGGTTTCAGCGTAGATCCCGGGCTGTTGCGGGTTGTCGCCGATCGTGTTGACGGGAAGCGTCATGACTCTCTCTCCTTATCTGGAAACTGGTTGACCGGCGGATCAGGCTTCGCCGAGGCGCCGCTTGTTCGCGTGGATGATTCGCTCCGCGGCGGTCGGAGCGCGAGGCGCGTCACCGCCGGCGCCGGCCGTCGGAATGTTCGTCGTCGCCATGCGGCTCGACAGGCCCGACGCACGACGCGGCGCGCTCGGCGCATCCTCGACACCAGCGTTCAGCGCGGCGATCGCAGCGCGCGAGGACATCTTCGTGTCGAAGGCGAACACGCCGGCTTGGCGCGAGCGGCCAAGCTTGATGCCGTGCGCCATGATGCGAGCGCAGCGCACGCGCTCGCGCTGCCGCGCGGCGGCCGCCTTGGCGTCGGCGCCGTCACCGTCGTCGTCTTCGGAGTCGTCGTCGCCTTCGGCCTCGGCGCGCTTCGCGTCTTCTTCCTTCTTGCGTTCCTCCTCGGCACGGCGGGCGTCCTCCTCCTTCTTGCGCTCCTCCTCCTCGGCGCGCTCCTTCTTGTCGAGGTCGTCCATGCGCTTGGCGTAGTCTTCGTCGGACTCGCCGTCGCGCTGCTTGCGTTCGTCGTCGTCGCCACCGCCTTCGCCTTCCAGGCGCGCGCCGGCTGCCTGCGGTCGGTTGCTGAGGAATGCCGCGAACGGCGCCAGGAGTTTCGAGCTCATGTCAATTCACCTTTCGTTGTCAGATCAGCCAAGCTCTTTGAGCAGGGCAAGAAGCGCCTCGTCGGGCGCCATCACTGCATCGGCCAATCCGATGCTCACACCGGCGTCGCCCATGTAGCAGGCGGCCTCCGTCTTGCGGACAACGTCCGCCGACAGCCGGCGGTTACGCGCGACCGTCGCGACGAACAGCTCGCCCATCGTGTTGATGTCCGCCTGCGCGGCCTGGTATGCCTCTTTCGAGAGCGGAATCTCGGGGTGGAAGTCGGCCTTGCGCTCGCCGTAGGTGATGAACGTCACAGCCATGCCGGCGTTCGTTAGCGCCTTCGACCAGTCGACGTGCATCACGATTACGCCGATCGAGCCCACGCCGCCGGTGCGCGGCACGATCACGCGATCGGCAGCGCTTGCGATCGCGTAGCCGGCCGAGTACGCAGACTCGGTCAAAATCGACCAGATCGGTTTGTCGCCGCGCAGCTCGTAGATCGTGTCGACCAGGTCGAAGCACCCGGCCACCTCACCGCCCGGAGAATCCACGTTGAGCACGATCGCCTTGACCTTCGGATCGGCATGTGCGCTCAAGATCGCCTGCCGCAAACCGTCGTAGCCAGTCATGCCCGACCACGGGCGCAGCGTGCCGAGTTTTTGCACGAGCGTCCCTTGAACGCTAACCAGCGCTACGCCGGTCTCCGGGATCATGTCGTAGCCGCGATCGGGCACGCTGCCCTCGCGAGAGAAGCTGTCGTAGTCGTCGTCCCAGTCGTCGAAGGCCATCGGTTTGAGGCGTCCACCTTCCAGACGGGCGATCTGCGAAACGCCGAGCCGGTCCATCAGCGCGGCCATGATCACCTCGGCTTTCTCGCGGCGGATCGCGAGCGGCACGTTGAACAGCCGCTGTGCCATGTGGGCAAACTTCATCAAACCTCCTCCGGAATTGCGCTCGCTTCCTTCACGCTGTCACTGGTGAGCGTGGCGGGCGGGCGCTGGCCGAGGTTGCGGTAGTAGGTGTCCTCGACGGCCCGCCGCTGCGCGACTTCCCGCCAATCGATGCCCTGCTCCGCACACTCGTCTTCGAGCGACGAGAAGCCGCCCGCGACGCCCATCGCTGCGCCCTGCCGCTCCTTGACGATGTCGACCAGGCCGCGGCCCGGCCCGAGCCATTTCGCACGCGAGTACGCCGCCCGCGCTTCGATGAAGTCGGGCACGTCGCCAGCTGGCATCGGGTAGTCGTCGACTTCCATCGATTCCTCGAGCCAACCCGTAAAGATCGGCTGCGTGAACGTTGCAGCGAAGCCCAGGCGACGCCGATGAAACGTCTTCCACGCTTCAAGCATGGCCGACCGATACGCGCTGTAATTGACTTCAGCCCAGTTCTGCGATATCTGCTGAGCCGCAAGGCCGGTCGACGCCGCGAAACTGCGCAGGAATGCGCTGTTGAACGCGGAGTAATTGGCGCTCGGCCGGTTCGCCATCACCGAGCCGATCGTCTCGCCCGGGAACAGGTGCGTCATGCCGACGCTGCCGAGCCGGGTCTTCCGCTCGTCGTGGAACCGCCGGCGCTCGGTCTGGTAGGCGTTCAGCTTGTCGGCGCTGGACAGCGCTTCCTCCACCAGATCGCCGTCGAACGGGCTCTGGATGTACGCAGCGAAGAACGCATTGATGATCGCCGCGTCGAGCTCCGTCTCGTCGTACTTGATCAACATCTTGAAGCGCTGCAGAACTGGCGTCAGAAAGCCGATGCCGCGGTGCTGCGAGGCCCGATCGTGCTCATACGAGTGGATGATGATTTGCCGCCCCCAATCCGTCTCGCGGGGTATGCGCTTCCAGCGTACCGACTTCGCTGCGCTGAACCAGTCGCCCTGGTGCGCCTCGCGAATGTGATACGCGACCGGCGCGCCGAGCTCGTCGACCTCGACGCCACCTCGCAGCACCTGCTGATCGAAATTCAACTGCGGATTCGATAGGCGATCGGGGTCGATCACCTGCAGCGCAGTCGCGTACCGGGCGCGGCCGACGTCCACACGTTGCGGCAGGTAGTGCAGTTGGCCGAGACCGTCGCCGTCGACGATCTTGTGCCGGAACGCCACCTGAAACAGCCCTGGCATGGGCAGCATCCGCTCGGCGTCGCAGTAGAACCCGGGGTCGTTCGCCCAGGCGCGGTAGTTCGCTTCGACCTGCTGGCCGAATTCGTCCGCCCACACGTGATCGAACGCCTTGTTGCCGGTCAGCGCGCGCAGCGCGACGTGGTCCGGCTTCGAGATCGGCCGGAAGTCCGGCCCGATGACGTTGTCGAGCGTCCGCATGACTGCGGCCGTCGCCCACCCATCGTTTCGGACCAGATCCCGCGCGCGCGCGGTGATACGGTCCTTGTACATGTTGATCTCGCCATCGGGAGACCACAGGTACGGATTCCAATCTTCAACGTGCGAACCGTACAGGTTCGCCGCGTCGTAGGGCGTCTGACTCGCGCCGGACAGCATCGAGGCACGCCCCCGTCGAGCGGGCAGCGGCTTGCCGTCGACGCCGAGGATTTGCACGGGATTGTCCATTAGCGAAACACGAATCGAATTTGCCGGCGCGCCCGGCAAACAATGCCGAGGCGCTCCTGAATCTGAGAGATCAGACCGTCGAGCATGCCGAGGTCCGTCGGGCGGAACGAAACCGAGCGCGTGCCGTCGCTCTGCGAGTAGCTCGCAGTCGCGACCGACTGACCGGCGGCCAGCTGGTCATACGCGCTCAGCAGCGCGGTCAGTTGCGCTTGCAGGTCCGCCCTGCTGCGTCCGTCGTATGCACCCATCACACCGCTCCGTTCGTCATGCAAGGCGGCTGGCGACAGACGCGCCGCCGGTAGTCGATCCGCCCACCTTCTTTACCATCGGCCCGCGCGCAACTACGACGGCCGGCGGTGCTGGCTGCTGGCCGTTCGGCGCATGGGCGTCGCCGTCGTCGTCCTGCTTCGGCTCGACGTAGGGTTTCGCCGTAAAGGCCGCGCCCACTTCGTCGGCCAGGCGGTTGAGCTGCAGGCCCTTGTGGAACAGCGCACACAGCGCCGCATACGCGTACACGCGGCAGTCGAGCGCCTCGTTCGCCTTGCCGGCCGGCAATTCCCACACCGTGAAGCTGCGACCGGCAACCGTCTTCAACACGCGACGCTCGGCGGTGAGCTGCGCGTAGTAGTTCAGATCGCGGTCGGCCGGGAAGTGCATGAAACCTGCACCGGGCGTCTCGCGCTCGAGCCGCCGGTAGATCACATCCTTGGCCGTGTTCACACCAACGATCACCGGGCGATAGGTCGCCTTCGTCCGGCGCGTCGGCTTCTTCGTCGGCCAGACCGGCGAGCGCGCCCCGTTCTTCGCAGACTCGCCTTTGATGCCGAAAATGTTGCGAGACAGCCGGGCCTTCGTGAACTCGTATGCCTTCTGCGTGTTCGCGCCGCCCGTGTCGACGCAGGCCGCGCTGATAACGAACTCGCGGCCGTCAGCTCGCAGAAACCGCGTCATCAGGTACGCGTCGAGCGTCGCCCACACCTCGGGCTCGTTCGGGTCGCCCTCGAACACGCGATAGTCGATCGACCAGCTCTCCTCGTCGCGCCCCCACCCAACCACCTCCACCTCGAGGCGGTCCGGCTGCGTGTCGACGCCGGCGGTGAGCAACGCCACCCCGGGCGGCACCTGCGCCGGCCAGAGCTCGCCGCGCTTCGCGAGCGCCTCGAGGTCAAGGTTCTTTCCCGAATGCGAGCGATACGGCAGCCCGGCCTGCGTGTTCCACCACGTCTGTTTCTTCGTCTCGTCCTTCTGCGCGTCGATCCACTTCTTCGCGACCAGGTGCGGCCGGTCCTTCGGCCACGGGCTGTACAGCTTGGACGCCTGGAAACCAGCGTGCTCGTTGTCGACCGCCCACGCTCCACAGGTCGGGCACTTCGCCCGGTAGACAGCGTGCCGATCCGAACTCCACCAGTCCCATACCGCCGTCACGGCGGCGTCAGGATTCCCGGCTTGCCCGGCATCGCGCCATGCCTGCTCGTATGAGTCGAGCGGCAGGTGTCGCGCGCCGCAGCACTCGAACGGCCGGGTTTGATGCCAGCGTGCCGTCTGCAGCGCGCGCAGGCGCTCGCCCTCCGACCAGCCGACTCCGCAGCACTCGCAGTAGATCCGGGCCGTTTTCGTGTTGTGGCTCACGACGTTGCCGTGCGCGTCCTTCTTCTTGTCCCATTCGACGTGCCTGAAGAAGTCGAGAAACTGCCGGTGGCCGCAGTGCGGGCACTCGACGCTCGGGCGCCGCATGTCCGACTCGTTGTAGCTGGCTTCGATGCGGCTCTCGTCCTGCACGGTCGGCGAGCAGGCCCGGATCGACAGCCAGTTTCCGAACGTGGCCGTCCGTTCTTCGGCCAGGCTGATCGGATCGCCTTCGCGGGTGATCGGGTACTTGTCGACCTCATCGGCGAGTATCACGCGCACGGGCCGGCGCGCGAGATTGTCCGGGCTGCCGGCGCCGGCCAGCGCCAGAAACCCACCGGGGAACGACTTGAACAGCAGCGTCTCATCTGCATTGCGCATCTTCGACGTGCCGACCATCTCGCGCAGCACCGGTGTCACGCGAATCAGCGGCGCGATGCGCTCCTTGCTGAACTGCTCGGCTGCGTCCTCCTTCGGCTGCAACAGCAGCATCGGGCTCGGGTCGAGGTGAGCGAAATAACCGAAGGTGTTCTCGAGCAGCGCGGTCTTCAGCATCTGCGTGCTGACCATCGCCGTAATGATGTGAACGCCTGGTTCGGTCACGGCCAGCATCGGCCCGCGCGCCACTTCCACCGTCGCCGTCGACCAATCGCCCGACGTGCTGCCGGCCTCCTTCGCCAGCTTGCGGAACTGGTCGGCCCAGTCGGGCACGCTGATCCGCGGCGGAGGCGTGAAGCCCTTGCGACCGTTCAGCCGCAGAATGTCAGCCTTGCTTTCGGACGAACTCCGCTTCGTCGGGCTCTCCGAGCTCCGATAGTTGCTTGTGGACATAGGCGGCTAGCACGTCTGGTAACCGATCCGACTCGATGCCCAGGTCAGCCGCAATGAGCGGCGCATACTTCACCGGCCAGTTCAGCCACGCGTCGCGCGCGCCCCGGAAGACATCGAACATGACCGACTTCGCAAGGTCGAGGTCGATGACCATCTGCGACTTCTGTTCGTATTCGAGCCGATTGAGCAGCGCGAGATACACCTCCTTGATGCGCTTCGCCTCCTCGATCGGCATGTTCAGGTCGACGTCTAGCCCCGCCGTCAGCCGCTCGGCAGCATCTTCGGCCGACTCGCCGGGCAGCAGGGTGATCACCTCGTCGACGACGATGCGTTCGCCCTTCCGCTTCGGCTGCTCATCATCCGCCGACGCGTCGCCAGCGGCGCCGGCCGCGCCCGAGGTTTCGGTTTCAACCTCGGTTTCATTTTGGGTTTCAGGTTTCGCCTCGGCTGAAACCTTGGCGCGCGAGCGCGTGGCCCGCGCGTCGGTCGAATCTCGGTACTGTTTCAACTTCGCGTTCGATGCCTCAACATCGACCTTCGAGCCTTGCAGGACAAGCCATCCGGCCTTTTTCCACTTCGCGACGGCAGTGTGCGAAACACCGTGCATGCGCGCGAATTCGGCTTTCGAGACGAGCATGGAAATGAAACCTAGAAATGAAACCTGAAACCAAATTTCAGACCTTGGCGCTAGGCAAAACACGCGGCGCGCAATTGCCCGTGCCCCTCCCCCCGGGGGGAGGGGACCCGTCCAGATTAAGAGCCAAGCACCGTCGCGCATTTGACATCGGGACAAACCTCGTAGAATGGCAACGCTGCGGTATGCCACTTAACTAGGAGCCAATTTTGAGCACCCCATTCGACAAGCGCATTGCTGATCAAATAGCCGCCCTCAAACTGCCAGAAGTGCGATCGCCGTCCGAATATGCGTTCGAAACGCTCGTAGAGGAAGTGAAACAGTTCGAAGCGTCTCTCAACAGCGGGGAAGCCGTTGGGGGAATGCTCGCGTCCTTTGGCAAATCTATAACGTTACAGATTTCCAATATCTGCTTGTCAGGACAGTTCTTCTGCTTCGACGGGATCACTGATGACGGTAGCCCAGCGCGTCTCGTGCAGCACTTCACACAAACGTCTGTGCTGTTCATAAAGATAAAGACTGAGGAGCCCACAAAACCAATAGGATTCGTAGTCGCTTGAATCCAGTCATCACCGAGCGCTAGCCAGGGCCTTCGCCATCGCGGCGTCGAGTTCGCGCCGAAACGCAACGGCGACGACACGTTTGCCAACGCCGCGGTAGTCGAGGTTCTGGCGCACTTCATGCGCATCCTCGAACTTCACCAGAAGCTGAAGGCCAGTTCTGACGCCACCAACTCTGAACTGTGTATTGCCGAGCGATCCATACGCCCGCTTGTCCCTGCCACGTACCCACGTGCGTTGGCCAGCCTTGGGACGCATCCAAATCCCGTTGATCGTCTGGCCGCTCTTCTTGAAAGTCACCGCGCCAGCAAACACGTTCGGATTTGCCAACAGACGTTTGATCGCGTTGCGCGGCAAGTTTCCGTACTGATTGACTTTCTGGGCAACGGGTTTGAGAAGCGCCAAGCTGTTTAGCTTGTTCTTGCCCCCGATCTCATAGGGCAGAAGGTACGACACCGCGATCGGCTTCACGTACACCAGCGCAACCGGGTTCGACTTCGACGCCCGCTTGATCGCAACCGAATTGAGCGTGAACGGCGTGGGCTTATCGAGCACATTCCGCATGTTCTCGCGCTGCGCGTCGCGCACCTGCTCGGCTGTCCCGTTGAGTGCCTGAGCGGTGGCGAACGGCAGTTGCTTTCGGGCGAGCGCATCAAGCTTCTTCGACAACGCGCGCACGTCCGATTTCACCGATAACGTGAGCATCGCATCATCAGAATAGAAAAGCCCCGCGCGACCCCAAGCCGGGTGCGGATCACGACATCCTCCTATTAGCCGTTCACCTGGCGCATTTGGCGCGACTTCTAGATGGCGGCCCAAAGGGAACCGATGTCGGCGTAGCTCTGGCGCTCGTGGTCGAGGTTCTGCAGTGCCCCGCCGTCGGGCGGAAAGTTGGCCGCTACCCATTCGGCAAACCCATCGCCTGTTTGATGGGGTAGAGCCAATTAGACACGTCTAACAGCAAATCGGGCGATGCAGGACGGACACCCAAACATTCCGCCTGCAATTCATAATTCCCCAGTTCTCCGCCATACTTGTTCACACTTTAAGTATTGCTCGACATCGTAAAATTATGCGTCGGGTGAGAGCCGACTTTAACCGTAAGGAGACCTGCAATGCCGTATTACAAGTATGGTAACCAGCTCGTGCAGCAGCAAGGAAACGAGTTTGATCAGATCCACAACCCTGGCGCTGCAACCCCGTTTTCCGGGATCTACCGTTGCGAAGTATGCGGTGGAAGCGCTGTATCGACTGTTGGGCATCCTCTTCCACCACAAGGCCATCATCCGCACCCGGCAAATCAACCGATCCGGTGGAGACTGGTTGTAAAGACGCATTTCCGGTGATAACTGCGTCGCAGGGTTGTTACCTCGCGACGGAATGAAAAAGCCCGCGCAGCGAACTGGGCGGGCTTTCATCTGACATACCTCTCCCCTAGGGAGAGGTCTCGCACTTAAGCGGTGTCGGTCATCTGGCAAGCAGAATACACCTATTTTTCCGGGTTTACAACCTGCAATTACGTTCGCTCAAGTAGCGAATCATAGGCGCGTTGACGGTCCAACTGAATTCTCCTCGTCTCGGCCATCTTCTCAAGCACCTTTGCAATCTCGCGCTTGCCATGCGCTAGTGCCATCTGAAACGTGTTGGACGGCCGATGCGGAATCCGTAGCTTACGACATATTACGCGCGGGTCCATACGGAGGATGTAATGCATTCGGAGCACCTCCTTGTCAAACGGCAATAGCCTCGCCCATGCTCGCTCGACTTCCTCGGCATCCCTTTCGTCAATGAGCATCAATTCGACGGAGCGCCCCTCAAGCTTGCCAGCGCGATAACGTCCTTCGGCCGATCCGATGCAGGATCCCCCGCTAGACCCGTATCGCTGCGCCTTCGCCCAGTTCTCAAGCCGATCATCAAGGTTAATCATCGTGTCCGTCCGGGACTATCGCCGCTTCGAGGTCGAGTAAGGGTAGATGTCGTTTCCATGAACGCTCATCTGCCGGCCGTCTTCCGTTTCTACCCGGAAACGCCCCCGTCCCTCATCGGACGGCCCCACGATCCACCCTCTGAGCTCCTGTTTTCCATCGGGAGATTGAACGCGGCAGTTGAACCTCTCGGCGTCGCGGTTTCCTACAAGCGACAAGACGCCTTGGATCATCTTGATCACGTCTTCGCGCTTCGGGTTAGGCGCGAATAGACCACTCCGGGTACCAACATCCATCGCCTCGGCAATCATCGATTGCGTTACTTCGATCTTCGCCATCATTTGCCTCCTATCTCAAAATGAGGTCTAGCAAGTGCAACCCGCAGAAACGTTGTGGTACGGCAGGTAGACGTGCGGCTGCCGGTACGAACTGGTGCTGAACTGCTGCGCGGCTCGGTTGAAGAACAACGCGAGTTTCCGCTGCTGCACGTCGCCGTTCCGCTGCTTGTGGAGCTGCAGGTAGGCGTCGGGCTCGTCGTCGCCGTACTCGACCTCATGCTTCTGCGCCGACCAGACGCTGAACACGTTGTCGGCCGCATCGGTGATCACGCCAGCGCCGGCGACGTCCTGCTTCCCGGGAATGTGTTTCTCGTCCTGCCCCTTCCGCGGGTGCGCGACGAGATGCACGTGCGTGCCGTTCGCTCGAGCCCAGTTCGCCAGCATCCGCATGGCATCCTTCTGCGCGGTGATGGCGCCGGGCCCGTCTGACTGGACGTCGGTCATCATCAGGCTGTCGATCACGCAGTGGCGGATCCCGTACCGCTTGTAGGCGTAGGTGAACACGGTCAGCAGGCGCTCGATCGACGCGGTGCCGACCACGGCGAACGACCACATCCGATCACGCAGCCACTCGGCCATGGCGTCGAGGTATTCCGGCGTCGGTCGATCCAGGCCGCCCAGTTGCTTCGCGATCCGTTTGCCCTGCCGAACCGGCGTCATCTCGCCCGAGAACACGCACGCCCGCTCACCCTGGTTCATCAGGCCGAGCAGAACCTGGTTGAGCAGCAGCGACTTGCCGTGCCCGTTGTAGCCGGACCAAACCGTGATCTCGCCCTGACGGAATTCGAACCACGGCTCATTGCGCCCGCAGAACGACAGGAACGGGTCGTGGGTGTCGTCAGAGGCCGGGTAGAACAGCGCCTTGACGCCACTCCAGAACTCCGAGATCGACTTCAGTTCGTCCGGATCGAACGTCCGGCCAGCATCCATGCAGCGTTGAAAATCCTCCTGCGTCGCGCCGGACAGCAGGAAGTCATTCGCGTCCTTCGCGCCGTCGAACGTCACGCAGTGACACCGCTCGAGGCCCAGGCGGTTCGCCACTTCACGGGCGCCCTTCTTCCCCGCGTCGTCGTTGTCGTAGCAGAGGAAGATCTCGCTGAACTGCTCGAGCCTCGACCAATCGCTGTCGATCCACTGGTGATTGCCGGCGCCGGCGTTGACCGACAGTGCCGAGAAACCCATCTGGTACAGCGCCATCGCGTCGAGCTCGCCCTCGGCGATCACGATCGAGCGCTGCTTCGGCGACACGAGGTGCCAGCCGAACAAACACGGCTCGGCACCGCCTTCCTGGCGCATGTCCTTCTTGTCCGCGACGTTCCGGTACTTGACGTTGATCAGCTCGAGCTCGCCGCGCAGGTACGGGAAAACCGCGTAGTGCGCGCCGTTGCGCGACTGCGCCGCGATGCGGAAGGCCTTGAGCGTTTCCTCGCTCAGACCGCGCGAGGCGAACCACTCGGCGACCGGCGACACTGCCTCGACCTTCGCGCCCTTCGGACGCTCGGGGCGCTTGTACGTCGGCGCTGCCCGGGTCGGCATGTCGTCGCGAATCCCGAGGTAGCGCTTGGCTTCGCGCATCGCATCCGCGATCGACACGCTGCGGCACGCGCACCACAAATCGAGCATATCCCCCGCGGCGCCGGTGCTGAAGTCCTTCCACACGCCGCGCTTGGCGCCGGCCGTGCAGACCGACAGGCTGCTTCCCGCCTCGCCGTCGACGCTGCCGACCTTCCACTCTCGGCCGTGCTTCTTGCCGTTCGGCAGCAGGTGCTCGGCGATCGCCGCGGCGTTCTCGCCCATCTGGGCGGCCAGTTCGCGGGCGTTCATCGCGGCACCCCTGCCATCGCGCGACGCTCAGCGTCCGGGATCCGCTCGCCGTTGCGCCAGAGGTGCGCGTACCGCTCGCTGCAGCCGGCGTTCGTGGCCTCGTACTCCTTCGCGAAACCGGCCTTCGCCCACCAGTCGCCGCCTGGTGCCGAGCCACCGGAGCGCGCCCCCTGGCCACTGTCCGCCGCCTTCGGAGCGCCCAGCGCAGCGATGAGCCAGCTCACCGGCTCGAGCGGCTGCTCCTGCGCGCAACGGACGATCGCTGCCTGCACCGCTGGCGCGCCGTACGCCTTGCACCACTTGCCGAGCAGGCTGCGGGCATTGCGCTCGGCTTGGCCAGCAGCGACGAGCATCGGCACGCCGAGCGACCACACCGCCTCCTGCGCCGTCATCCCCGCCGGTTGATCGCCGAGCAGGTCGCCTTGCGAATCGTCCGGCCGAGGGTCCGGCGGAACGCCCGTAGCTTTAGCTACGGAATACTCCTGCTCCTGCTCCTGCTCCTGTTCCTGCTCCTGGCTTCGATGGGGCTTCGAAGGGGCTTCGGATGGGGCATCTACAACCCTTTTGCTTCTCAGATGAAATGCCTCGTGATAGCGATCAAAGAACTCACCGAGAAACGGGCAGTTGGGAAGGGCTTCATAATCCTTCTGGATACCAACGCAGCGCCGGTCCGCAGCCTTGAGTTCATCGGCGATCTGGTAGGACGCCATTTCGAAAACCCACACCATCTCCGATGCCTCATCGAAGGCACAAAAGCCGGCTTCAACACATGCCGTAAGCCCCTTCGATGCCCCTTCGATGCCCAATCCGGTTTCGTGCGCCATATACAACTTCGGTTGGTAGTAGAGGCCAAGCATGTTCGAGTGAGGCGAACTCATCAGATAGAGCGCAACGATGACCCCTTCGGAGCCCCTTGCACGGATCTCTTTCCCGGTTCCGGATGTCCAAAACTTCGGTGCGACTTTGGCGTAATCACGCATTCACCACCTCTGGCGCGGGCAGCAACTTCGTCCCCTTCCGGGTGTTGCATAGGACGCGCAGATTCGAGCGATCGCCCGACCCACCCCGAGACCGCGGCACGATGTGGTCAATGCTGAGATAGACGCCAGTGACAGCCGTGTAATAGCCGTAGCCACCTCGAGGAAAGCGCTCCTCCCAACCGACAAGTCCACATTCCGCGCAGCAATAGCCTTCTTCGCGGAATACCTTTCGACGCAACGACATGGGGACGCCTGATTTCGTCGGCATTATTCGTCACTCCACATGCGTACCTCGATACGGCGGTAGCGCGCGCGTTTCTCGGGCTTCGGGGCGCGCTCAGCCACGGCATGCCTCCCGCAGCGCCAGCTCCATGACGAGGCGCTGATCGAGGCTGCGAGCCTTGATTTCTGCGTACATCGCATGCTTGCAGATGCGGCGCCACAACGGCGTCGCCGCGGTCGACTCGAGCAGTTGGCCAAGCGCTGAGATACGCAGCTCACGCTCGTAATCCTCCCGGGCCTGCCCGGTAACCTCGGCGACGTCAGCCTGCCGGATCGACCAGGCGCGAAGATCCGGGGTGCGCGCTTCACCTCGCCTATGGCTCGGAACGTACCGCCGTTCGGAGCTTGCTGTCACAACGAATTCGAGAGTGCCCATGCTTCCCACCTTTGCCCATTACTTGCTAAGCAATGCTAACTAGGCAACATAAAACCCCGCTTTGGGGACTGCCGCTGGTCAGGCGGAACGGCTCACCGGAAGGGATCGGCTTACCTCAGTCCCCGAAACGGGGTGCCCTTCGCTTGACGCCGAGGACCAGTCGACGTCGCAGTATTCAGCGTCGTTACGAGAACATTTTCGCAAACATGTTCTGGGCGGCGCCTGCTGATATACATCCCCATGAAAATCGGGAAATTCGAGGTGGCTCACGCCGTGTCTTGCCGATAGCCGACCGGGTCCGCGAGGTACCTATGGATTTCCTCGTTCTTGTAGACCGTGCAGTTGTCGGACAGGCGGATCGCCTGGGGCGCCTTGCCGGCGAGAACCAGCTTGCGCCAGGTCTCGCGGCAGCAGGGGATGAAGGGGGCAATCTGGGCCCACTTGGACAGGCCCATCGCCGGCAGCACCGGGAGGATCGGGCCGGCCGGCTCTTTCGTGGACTTTGCTACGGCTGTATTCGTCATGTTCGCCACCGTTAGTAGGGTTGGTGGACGAATACTATTTCTGACTAGCCCGTGTTTCTACACGTATACGCATAGGTTCCAACTTGCGCAGACCTTCCGCTATGCGCAGACGGGAAAGATTCAATCTCGGCTCATTTCTTTTTTTGCCTGCGATACGATCTCCGCAAGTTTCTTATGCGACAACGGAACAACCTTTATCAACTCAGACGCAGCCTTCTGAGCAGACAACTTTGGATCAATATTATCCTTCCAATGCTTTTTTGCAATTTCGGCCAACGCGTAGTTTTCCGCATGCCTTCTTCTTGCCATAACAGATGCCGCATGTAGCCCATCACTCCTATAGCCAAACGGCGTCGCCTTGATAATTCCACACCAATAACTCGCTGAAGAAGCATAACTCCATGCGAGCGCACTATTCTTCTCTGCCTTCATAGCCTGAACAGAATATGAAATCGCAATCAATATTGCATGAAGCATCGCAAACCTACTTACCTCATCGGGATTTTTTTAAACTCATCAAAAAAATCCCTCTCCTGACGATCACCGTCATTTTTCTCGTCATCCCAAGTCTCCTTAAATATTTTCTCAAAGAAATGCCCCTCAGCATCCTCTCCATTTCCCTCAATAAGACTTCCTAATGCTCGGACAAAAACGTCACAGACCTCCGAAATCACACTCCCCGCAACGGTTATAGGAGTTCTCATCTTTCTCGGCATAAGCTCAGAAAAATCCAAATCCCCCATACTTCACCTCACATTCATTGAAATTTATTGTCAATTTATCATCAACAATTTTCAAAAAAAACCTTTTTTCGCCTTTGAAACTATCTCTGCAAGCTTCTTATGAGAGAGCGGAACGATTTTGGTTAGCTCCGTTGCAGCCTTCTGCGCCGATAGTGTCGGATCTATACTTTCCCGCCAATGCTTTACCGCATCCTTGATCAAAGTTCGATTTTCCGCATGACGCAACCTCGCCAACTGTGAGGCTGGATTTTGAGTCGACCCGGATTTAGCAATCGAGAACGCATATCGCTCACTAGCCACTCGAAACAAAACGATAGCCTCATCGTCGCTACGAAAATCACAAACCAGCAACCTTATGCAACAATAAACACCAAGACCTATATCCCTTTCAATTTCCCCGGCATTTATCCACGCATCGACGAAAGCAAGCTGCGGATTACTGATTTTCACCCCCTTCGCCCAAGCAGCTTCTCCTTGAGCCAAGAGATCAACTTCCTCAGAGCAAAGAAACTCATCGTCGGGATAATGTCTGCCGACGGTTAGCAACCATCCAAATCTCCCGATGGAATTTAATTTCCCTGCCTCACCGCTTTCCGTCATATCAACGAGATCGGCCAATAGATCCTCGGCGCGGCTAATAAATCGGTCCTCGAAATGTCCCATGCGCGCCTCACGCCCCCTACGATAAAAGCCACGCCAATCGGGTAACAATCCCGGCTCCTCGGCCCGAGGATTAGGCGCGGTTGAGCTGATTATGCCAAAGTGTTCCAAGTAACCTGGTCGGCTTACGGCCGCCCAAGCCGATACCGGCTTGGTAGCAACGCGGACAACGAAGGTCAGTTGGCGCGCCCCCTCCTAGCTATTGGCTTTCTTCCGGTCTGCGGCATCTCGAATCGCTGCGAGATCGAACGACTCCGCAAGATAGTCAGGAAACGCGTTCCAGCCAGCCTCACCGAGCACGCCACCACGTGCAGCGACTAGTTCGCGCGCTTGGTCCAGTGATACGGCTGGGGTGAGGACTTCCCCTGACGGTGTGAACACGATGAACTTACCTTGATCGATACGCGCGTTAGGCATGGTCCACCTCGTGCGTCTCGATGTCAGCGTCGAGCAGGTCGGGGCGGATAGGCGTCAGGTTCCAGTCAAAGCACGCCATCTCGGTGCAGAACTTGTTGATGCCGGTGCGCACGTCCAGTCCGTAGACCGGGGGGCCGACCAACTCAGCAATCCAGTCATGCTTGCCGTTGTCGGCGGGCGCGACGATCAATACCATAAAGCCGATGTACTCGACTTTCCTGGCTCGCGTCACGATCGCCAGATCCCCCGGCCGGCAACGCAAGCGATCACCCATGGCGCACCTCGGTCCTCATCGACTCGATGTCGCCGCCGTCGCCGCGCAGCGGCTCCAGAGCGTAATCGGGAAACAGGTAGTAGTTCGTGAGGATGGGCCCGTGATCGTCGGCTGCTACGCCAAACACGGCCTGCCCGAGAACACTCACCTCCCAGCAGTCGGCCGAACGCAGCCGATCGACAACGACGATGCGCCGGAGAAGCGCAGGATTTTTCGAACGCACGACGCGGGCAAGGTCGCCGGGTCTGCAGCGCAGCTCACGCATGATCGGCCTCCCGTTCGGGCTGTTTCGCCTGAAGGCTGTCGCCGCGAAGTGGCACCAACGACGAATCACGGAAAGCTGTCTTGTTGCCCACGACTGGACGCCCAGTCCTGAACTCTAGACCGAACGCCGGCGCGCCAAGCAGCGTGACATCCCACCTGTCGAACTCGCCCCATCTCTCAACGATCACGGTGCGCCCCAACAGCGCCGGATTCGTGGAGTAGACGACCCGTGCCAAGTCACCTGGCCTGCAACGCAGTTCAGCCATGGAGCACCTCCACTTCGGCATCTTCCGCGTGCTCGGCGCCGCGGCTGGTGATCTGGATTCCGATCTCGGCCAAATCGACCACATTGCACCGCTCCATGTCGCCGCCACGCGCGTAGTAGTCGAGGACACCGAAAATCGCGCCGGCCTGGCGCAGCGCCGCCGCGCTGTTCGCGAGCGCCTCGGCCTCGAAGTGCGCCGGCCGCGCCGGCGCGCCCTCTACCTTGCGCGTGAGGATCATGCGCACCAGCGCGACGAACCGACCAGCGTCCTCGGCGTCGATCGCCAACTCGCCGCAGCCCGTCTGGATCGTGAAGCCGCGCTCCATGGCGGGCACCTGCTTGGCGAGCGCGTACCGCAGCGCCTCAACGTCACGAGTGTCAGCCATGGTTCGCCTCCGCAGCCCGGCCCATCATCATGTCGTCGGCGCGCAGCTCAGCGGTCGCCATCATCTCGCGCCCGATAATTGCGAGCGCCACCGCACGGTCAGTCTCATCAGTTTCCGAGATCGCCGCGAACAGGTGCTTCGCGCCTTGGAAGAATTGGGAGGCCTCAGCCCAGGCGACCCGGTTAGCCTCCTCTCTGCTTGCACGGTCAGCCATGGCTCACCTCGGCGCGGGCCAGGTCGGCGAGGCGGCGCAGCGCGTCGCCGGCGATGTCGAGCGCAACGCGATCGGACGGCGCCAGCGCGGCGGCGCGCACGGCGTCTGAGACGATGTGAAGCATGAGAAGGCTGCGCGGCTCGGCGCAGCGAAGGGGCGCGCCGCTCGACGGACGAGCGGGGATAGCGGTTCGCAACATGGTGGGCGACTCCTACGTTGGGTAAGAGCCTGCCTCCGCTGCTAAACGGGTGGGCAGGCACATGACGAGGTTAGCAGACCGGAACGTAGGAACCGGCAGGCGCGAGCGCCTCCCCATCATGGCCCGCCCGTAAAAGGGCGCGAGCGATGATACTACGGACGTAAAAAAACCGCACTGCGGCGGTCGTCCGCCTACGTATTCCCGGGCTGCTAAACCCAGGCCACTGTTGTCTCAGCGGCAATTTCAGAATAGCCAGCCGGCTAGCCGTCGTCAAGCGCGAATTTGTAAACTTGGGCCGCGGTGGCTAACTCTTGGGAGACAAATGCGCCGCGCTCGGATCCAACTCATCGGCAGTCTCGAGAGCCAAAGCGCGCCACTTTTGATAGTCATTGGCTGAGCTCTCTCCTACACCGATTCGAGCATCCAATGACGCCACGTAGCGACGAATAAGGTCCGCGTCGCTCCATCGCTTTGCTTCGGTTAGTAGTGCATCACGACGACGAATTTTGGCTTGACGGGCTTCCTCTTGAGCTGCGGCTTCCGCGCGAGCGAGCTCGACTGCCGCCATTCGCTTGTGCTCAAGAAGCAAACTTTCTACTGCATTTGCATGCCTGGCCTCGACAGCCTCGACAATCTGAGGAAGTCGATCGAAGATATTGTGACGTTCATCATCTTTGAACCGCCGGACAGCGTTGGAATACTCGTCTATCAGTAGCACGAGAACACCGGTACCAGTTATCCCGTGCCCCAGGTGTTTGCTGGAGTCGGTGTCCGCGGATGTCTCGCGGCGCCCGAGTTCGACGAGGCGTATTTGAACGCTAGCTCTATCGCGTCGGAGGTCAATATGGCTGCAGGCATAACCCATAGCGACCTCGAAACCTCGCGCCCTCACTTCAAACAGAATGACATCCAAGATATGCAACGCTCGCGCGCGGGTTGACTCGCTGCAACGTACGGCTTCTGCGCTATCGGCTCGACGCGTCCCGGCACCGCCGACTGTAGTGAAATACTCTTCCCAGCCCACCCAACGCCTAGTCGCTTCCATAGCGGCATAGCGCTGAGCAATTCGCTGCACGAATGGGTCGCTCGCGCCACGAGCGAGACTGGATCTACGCTTGGTCACAGGCACCTTGATGCTTTCTCTTGTTCAAGTACGACAACTCTAGCCTGCAGCGTTTCAATCGCATCCGCGGCGCGCCAGTCAAGCGAGCGCTACCCTTCATGCGCGCTCGAAGTCGTCTCACGAGTTCGTCTACGTTATCCATGGAATCGGCCGACATGTCGATGAAGCACCATTATGGCTCGACATGACTCTCCGCCCACGCGATGACGTCTTTCGCGCGCCAGAGGAAGCGCACTCGCTCAGCCCGTTTAGCCGACGGAATCCGAATCCGCGGTGGGAACTCGTCCTGCGATACGATCCATTGCCGCGCGTGTTCCTCCGTCTGGTGCAAATAGGCGGCGACCTCCGACATGTCCCATAGCGCGTGTGGCGCGAGACGCGTCGCGATCTGGCGCGCCAGCTCGGCCAGGGTGTCGCCGTCAAGCAATAGCGCCGCCGGTGCGGAAGTCGTATTGGTGGCCGGTGCTGGCTGATGTCGGCCGGCACGCTCAGCCAGCCATGCATCGATGTCTTCCTCATGCCACGCGTTGCGCTTCGGCACGATCTCGAACGGCTTAGGGAACGCACCCTGTGCGACAAGGCGGTAGATGGTGGAATGCCCGAGGCCGATCTTGGCGGCGACGTCCTTTATTCGTAGTGCTTTCACGTCAGTCCTCCCCTCGAACGCAACGCGCACCATTGCCGCCGCGATCTCCATCATCGATCTCGCCCCCCCTACATTGACGATGTGTCGCGCCGACGCTATTCAGGAACGCGATCAGTTCATCGGTCGAACTAGAAGCGTCTAGCGTGTCCCGCTCCCCTTCTTCCTCTCCTCGACATCTTGGAGCGCCAGGCGTTCAGCCAATCTCAACGGCCGCTTTCCGTCCTGGTAGATGGCAGTCTCTTCGACGTAGTACGCGTTACCCACCTTAATGGGAGGCGGGTAGATCTTCCCCTGCTTGATCCATCGCGAAGCCGTCCGCATCGCTGGAGGTGGGAAAAATTCGCGCTCGAGCCAAAGGTTCAATCTGATCTTCATTCATCCACCGCAGCAAAGAGCCCGTTCAGGCGCTCACTCCATGTAATACCGTTTAGAAATTCCTCCAACTCATCGTCGGTAACGTCGTATTCACGAGGAGAGCCTAATGGATACGTCTGGTCCTCCGCCTCGTAGAACTCCTGAAGTAGTGCTCGAGTCATGTTTAACTCCCGACGACGTTGTCAGTACCGGTTGAATGTCGCTTGGGCTTTCGACAGGAGCGTCAAAATAACGTCCCCATCGATAGCCGACCATCGGCGGGACCAATTGCCGCCGGCCGATCGGAACTACTAAAAAAGGTTAAGCATCGGCCGGTCAGATAGAGTAGGACGGCTGCACTGCCGATGCTTCGACGCTGTCGCAGGTCTCATCGAAATGCGTCAGCAGCATTTCGATGAAGCGACCGTGGTACACGCCGTACACCGTTTTGGTGAGGTCCTCGTCGTTACGCCGGATCAGACGGAATTCGAGGGTGCCGAAGCCGACACTCGGCCGAAGCCAAGCTTTGCGGCTCCATTGCGTAGGCGTATGGTAAAAATCGCCAGCCGAATCGTAAGCCCACGTCTCGATTTTCTTTTCGTCGATGAGCTTCTTGATGGATTTGAGCAAAGCCGCAGGATCGGCCGTTTTCGCGTAAATAGTCATGATGATCTCGTTCGTTATGCCAAGCAACGGGTTTTCCTTAGGTACCCGTTGCTTGGCGATGGGGTTACACGCTGGGTGCTGAACGCCAGTGCTGGCAGACATGTTCGAGCCGGCCGAACCGACGACGAACGTAGCTGCTCACACGGACGACTTTCGGACGCAGGTTCTGGTTGAACATGCGACACCTCCGTAAAAGCGCGCCCCGATAGGAACTCACAACTTGACTACCCGGAATTGACCGCCTAAGATTCCGGTCGCACGTAGGTAAGTCGCGAGGGATCGCCAGGAGCAGTTTGGCGTTCCTTTGCTGGAAGCGCGTTGATGAGTTGCAGCTCATCAGCGCGCTTTTCATTTGCCGGCCGCGTACAGCTTCAGCTGGTACTCGGCGGCGTCATACGAAACTCCGCACTCCTTGGCTACATCCGAGACGCTCATGCCGCTGACGAGGTGTTTCGGAATCAACAGCTCGCCCTGGAAGGCCTTGGCTTGCCACTCGGGGTCCTCGTACGACTTCAGCGGGCCGCCGAAATGACGGTGCAGAGCGGGCGACCGAGCGTGAAGCAAGTAGTGCCCGGCTTCGTGCGCTACCGTTCCACGATCGCGCCCTTCGTCAGCATAGGCGCGATCGTAGATATCCTCACGGATCTTGATACAGACCGAATCGCCTTCCCGCACCGTGAGTCCGTGCGACTCGCCGAGTTCAGCGTACTCTGCGACTTCGAAGTGATACTGCTTGTCGAGATGCGGAAACGCGTGCTCGACCAACTGCAACACCGGGAACCACAACCGTCCCTCGAGACCGAGGGAGCGCCGAAGATCCAGGGCAACCCCCCGGATTTCGGCACGCTTCATCGGCAGCGCACGAAACTCATGCATTACTTATCTCCCTTCGGTTTAAGCAGAAACATGTTTTGCCGCAGCTGCATCAGCTCTTCGTCGGACAGTTCGTTGAACCGCCGGGCCAATGCAACTGCGACACCTCGTCGGGCCGCCGATTGACCGTCGAGGTCGATCGTCACGCTACGTTGCGACTCGTCGATCGCTTGCTTCAGCTTCGTGACTTGAGACTTCGGCAGGGCATAGTGGGCAGCGATTTTCTGGCACCAGTCCGCGGGGATGCTTTTGCGACCCGTTTCGACTGCCGACAGGAAGGCCGACGTAACAGTGAGCTTCTCCGCCATGTCCTTAAGCAACTCGGAATGCTTATGGCGCAGATCCCTTACGAACTCGCCAAACGCACTGATCATCTCGTTCTCCTAGTGGGCAATTAACTACCTGAGGTTAACTTAACCGATCGCGGTTAAGGTGTCAACCTCCCTAGGTTAACTCCATTTTCGACCGGCGGCACGTAAAATTGTGAATTTTACCCGGGTGTTTTTCATGCTACGCACTTCAGCGACCAGGTTTGCAACCTTCACGCCCTTCTGCGGATCGTGTAGACAGTCGGAGAGTTGTGTTTGCGCACGGCAAGAGTAGCGGTGTGCAAACGCCTAGCTACGAGCTCGTGGCGGGGGAACAAGACGCTCTTCAAGTTCGGTGGTTGATATCTGAACCGCGCGCTCCGGATATCGCTCGAGCGCATCGAGGATCGGTATCTCTAAACCGACAAGAACGTCGCGAACAAGGGTGACCTCGCCGGCGCGCCACTTTCTCGGGAACGCCAAGGTCGCGCAGGTGGACTGCCTTCGAAATCAGTTCACTGCTCGATGTACTGCCGCCAGTGCGGGTACTCGTCGAAGAAAGACTCGTCGAGCTGCGCGACGTAGAGCACGGGCGAAGACGGGTTGGTCGTCACACGAGGCGCGCTGGAATGACAGTGATTTCTGATACAGATCGGTCAGTGCTATATTTCCGCCACATCAAAACAACGAGGTGACCATGGCCTTAGTAAATTGCGGGGAGTGCAGCTCGTCGGTGAGCGACCAGGCTTCGGCGTGCCCGAAGTGCGGGAACCCGATGAAAAAGCGGGGTAAGCATGTGGTGACTACTCAGAAGACCGGGAAGGATGCGAAGACGCTGAAGCTTCTCTCGACGGTGCTAATCATCGGATCGTTCTTCATGATCTTTGCCGACTCGGTGCCGGGTCACACGAACCTGGCTGGGATTGGCCTGCTCATCGGCGTTGTGATGCGCATCGTCGCGGCCACGATGAAGTGGTGGAAGTACGACTGAGGAAGGTAGGGCGCCACGGGAACGGCGCCCAGATGTGAAAAGCCCCGCTCGAGGCGGGGCCGCTGTCAAAAGCTGCTTTGACTATTACCGGTTGGGCCAGGAACGGCAGTGTTCACATACCGTCTCGAATCGGCCCCGGCGGAGGCGCACGTACTGACGCACGTGAACGCCCTTGGGGTAGGAGCATGCAATCATGCGAATCTCCAAAAATACTGCGGAAAGCAGCTTTGAAGACTTGCATGTCAGCCCCACCTAGATGGTAAACTTTCATATCACTCGCAAAGTGAGCAAGTCGGCGTGAGGCCACTTTCGACCCCTCGTCGCACCGCGGCCGGGCTTCCCTCCCGGCCGCTCCCTCTTTCAGGCCAGGTCCGAGTCCTCCTCTTCAGGATACCCAATCGTCAGCGTGGCTTGATAGCGCTCTTCATTGGGTTTGGAGGTCGTATATACGCCCTTCCGGTCAGGGGACTGATAAATCAGATCCTTCGACACCATGCGGTAAAGGCGAGATACCAGCTTCGTCCGTTTCTCGATTTCACCTGTACGCTTGTACAAGTTCACCAAAATTCGATCCAACGAAGCGGTGCCGCCGATGTCGTCGATGATCTCGACGATCAGAAAGTCTTTGCGGTCCGAATCGTTAAGACTCAGCTCCGCAAGCAATTCTTCTGGAAGCCCATCGAGGTCATGAGGTGAGAGACGAATCGGATCTTGATCGTGTATCGGACTGGACCTGCCGGCAGATTCGAGGGTGATCAGGTCGGACAGGAGCTGCTGAAAGAGTGCGACGCGGCCAAGGGCGCCCTTTGCTTTTGCCTCTTCGTTCCGAGCGAAAGCGCGCGCAGCCTGCTTCTCTTGGTGTGTGATTTGGTCCTTTACGAAGGGACCATACTTCTCTACAATGGATGCCACGTCGCAACCCCAAACAGGTGTGACTATACAAGTAGCAGGGCTGGCCTTAGCCAGTTAAACGTCCCTGCCATCCTTTTGAAACCCCGGCCCTGCCTACCAAGCTTGCCGGGGTTTCGTCCGTTTACGTGACTGATTCACGCATTAGGGTCGAGTGTACCACCGGTGCGAATCACAGCGCAAATGAGTTTGCAGACAAACGCGAATTGTTTGCTCGACAGCTGAGTGATATCGACCAATCTGGCACCAATGTAGTACCAATATAATTCCAGTAGGATCGGTGGTCTTTCATAAAAATCTTGACTCCCTTTCTGGGCAAAGCAGCGCGCCGTTTAAACGTCTCCATCCATCTGTCTTGCGCTGGCGATCTGTGCCTAGTATCTCTTCCGTCATCCGTCCGTCGCGGCCATCAATATCCATCAAAAGCTGGCGAAAAACTGAGTTGCAGGTGGCTCAGGTGTTTTCGCTCACTAGAAAAGATGCTTTCCGGGCCGAACCGTGCCTAACCGGAAGTCACTTCCGATGCGGAGGAAGGACGAATTCGGGAAGTCACTTCCATATTGAAGCTTGCGGGAACTGATAGTCGGACTTTGGCATCGATCCGTTGCCTGTCATAACGTGGGTACTTTCGCGTTCCTCCGCGGCCACGAAATTCGTTGACCCTTCCAGCCGTTCCTTGGCAAACCACTGTACAAACATACAGTGATTTGGCCGGATCGAACGAGAGCTATGATGGCTCTGGCGCTGGCGTATGAATTCTGTCGGGCCGTCACTCGGCTCGAGATGCCTGTCCGAGATAGTCGCCCCACCACTGCATCATCTTCCGGCGCTCGGGCAGGTACTCGGCGTGGTTGTAGGCCGCCCGGACGCCGTCGCGCTCGCTGTGGGCTAACTGACGCTCAATCCAGTCCCGATTGAAGTTGTGCTCGTTCAAGATTGTCGAGGCGAGCCCGCGGAACCCGTGTCCGGTCATCCGGGAGTGGTACCCCATCCGGTACAGCGCGTACAGGATCGTGTTCTCGCTCATGGGTTTCTTGGGGCTGGACCGGCTAGGAAACAGGTATTGCCCTGCCCCATTCACTTCCCGAAGCTGCGCAATCACTTCAAGCGCTTGGGTCGACAGCGGCACGATGTGCGGGGCGCGCATCTTCATCTTCTCGGCCGGAATCTTCCATTCCTTTTTCTTCGTGTCGATCTCGGCCCACTCGGCAAACCGCAGCTCGCTTGTCCGTACAAACGTCAGAGACATAAGCTGCAGTGCCAGGCGCGTCTGATGGTCGCCGTCGTAGGCCTCGATACTCCTCATCAGCCCCGGTAGCTCAGCTTCGCTAACGCGTTTCATGTGAACAACAGAGCGAGTCTTCAGCGCACCGCGCAGATCTGGAGCCGGATCCCGTTCGGCACGGCCCGTCGCAATCGCATACCGGAAAATCTGGCTGGTAGCCTGAATGGCCTTATGGGCAAGTTCGAGCGCGTTGCGCGACTCGATTTTACGAATGATGGCCAACAGCTCAGGCGCTGAAATTTGCCCAATCGGACGGGTACCGAGCGACGGGAAAAGCTCGCGCTCCAGAAGCTTCATTACCCGTTCCGCGTGGCGATCGCTCCATGCGCCCTTCCGTTGTTCATGCCACTCCCGAGCAATTGGCTCGAAGGAGTTCGCTCGATCCAGGCCTCGTTGCAACTTGGCGAGCTTCTTTTCGTGAGACGGATCGAGCCCAGCGCGCAACTGCTCCTTGACCTCGTCCCGAGCCTTACGCGCGGCGACAATGGTCACCGCAGGATAAACCCCCAACGCCACCCGCCTCTCTTTACCATCGACGCGATACTTTAAGCGCCAATATTTCGAGCCGTTCGGCATGACTTCGAGGTACATGCCTTGGCCGTCGGCCAGCTTGTATGACTTCTCGCGAGGCTTGGCCGCGCGGACTGCAACGTCGGTAAGGGGCATATGGGCACGGGGGCATTTCTATGCCCCAAGTCTGGAAAACTGCCCCCAACGATGCCCCCTGATTTCGTGGGTGTCAATGGGAAACCTTGGGCAAGGATGGCAACAAAAAGCCCCGCAAGTCCTTGACTGACGGGGCTTTATGGTCAAGCATAGACATGCTTGGGAGGATCTGTGGTGCGTGAGGCCGGACTCGAACCGGCACACCCTTGCGGGCGTCAGGACCTAAACCTGGTGCGTCTACCAATTTCGCCACTCACGCACATCGATGTTCGCGAACGCCGCCGCCGCGAGGCGGCCGGCGCGTTCCGCGAGCACGCCATCCCTGGAGTCGGACGGCCGCCGGAAAGCGCGAGCGCGAGATTCTAACCGATCTCCCCGCGCTTGTCTCTAGCCGCCGCATCGATCGCGAGGCGGTGCTAGAATCGCCGCGCATTTGCCTGCGCATGTGTCCCGAGACGCGGCGCCCGCCACGCGGTAACGCCGCCCGCCCCCACCACTGCGAACCCACTCGCCGCCATCCCGCCCGTGAATTTCGACGACTATTGCCAGCAGAAGGCCGCGCCCCCCGGCTCCAGCGTCTATTACGCGCTGCGCCAGGCGCCGCTCGCCAGCCAGGGCGCGCTGACCGCGCTGTTCGCGCTGCGCCGCGAACTCGAGGAAACCACGCGCGAGACCAGCGAGCCGACCATCGGCCAGACCAAGCTGGCCTGGTGGCGCAAGGAGCTCGCCGCGCTGGCCGAGGGCCAGCCTTCGCACCCGGTCTCGCAGGCACTGGCCCGGCATGCCGGCGCCATCGCGCGCGACCATGCCGCGCTGCAGGCGCTGGCCGACGGTTTCGCGATGGATCTCGAGCAGGCGCGCTACCTGGACTGGCCCAACCTGCGCCGCTACGTGGAGCGCGTGGGCGGCGGTTTCACGAGCCTGGTGGCACGCGCCGCGGCCGGCCCCGCCATCGCCGATACCGCGCCGGCCTGGGCCGCCTCGCTCGGCGAGGGCCTGCAGCTCGCGCAGATCGTCGAGGAAGTCGGCGACGATGCGCGCCACGGCCGCGTCTACCTGCCGATCGACGAATTGCAGCGCTACGAGGTGACGGCCGCTGACCTGATGCACCGCCGCTATAGCCCCGCCTTCAGCGAACTGATGCGCTTCCAGGCCACGCGCGCGCGCGAGACGCTGCATGCCGCGCTCGAAGCCATTCCCCCCGCCGAGCGGCGCGCGCAGCGCAGCCTGCGGGCACTGGCCGCGCTCTCGCTGGCCACGCTCGACGAGATCGAGGGCGAGGACTACCAGGTGCTGCACCAGCGCATCTCGCTGACGCCGATCCGCAAGCTGTGGCTGGCCTGGCGCGTCGCGCGACGACGCTAGCCCAGGCCCGGCGCCTGCGCGGGCAACGGCTCGCGCCGGCATTCACACCTCAGGCGCGCAGCAAGGGCAGCGGCGCGAAACGCCCGCGCAGCACCGCCGCCGCATCCATCCCCCACCAGGGCCCGAGCACGGTGGCATAAAGCTGCCGGAAATCGACCGCCACCGGCAGGTTGCCGTTGCCGTCGAGCCGCGCCAGCGCGGGCCGCTCGCCATACAGGCCGCCGCGCACGCGTCCGCCCATCACGAAGTGCGGCGCGGCGGTGCCGTGATCGGTGCCGCCGCTCTGGTTCTCGCGCACGCGCCGGCCGAACTCGGCATAGGTCATCACCAGGCTGTCGTTCCAGCGGCCCAGTTCGATCAGGGCCGAGCGCATCGCCGCCAGGCCCTCGGCCAGTTGCTTGAGCAGCGCGGCCTGCTGCCCGGCCTGGTTCTGGTGCGTGTCGAAACCGTTCAGCGTGAGCCGCAGCACCGCCACGCCCTGCCCCGCGAGCGGGCGCCGCTGCGGCGACTCGCAGCTCGACAGCACCTGCATGGCGGTCTTCACCGAGGTGCCGAACGGCCCGGCGGGAAACGCGGTGGCAAAGCCGAAGGCACCCTCGCGCGGACGCAGCCGCGCCGCCGCGTTGACGATGTCGTTCTCGACGTCGATCAAATGCGCGAGCGCGGGATTGCGCTCGCGCAGCGAGACCGGATGCGCGAGCTTCGCGGCGCCGATGAACTGCGCCGGGTTGACCAGCACGATCGCACGCGCGCCGTTCGCGAGCGGCCCCATCTCGGCGCTGCCGAACACCACGCCGTCGGCCGCGAAACCGGGCGGCACCGGCGCATGCGCGAAGGCGCGCGTGAGCCAGCCCTCGCCGAGGATCTCGTCGGAACGCGAGGCGGTATCCCAGATCTCGATCGAGCGGAAATGCGAGAGGTTCGGCTGCGGATAGGCGACGCCCTCCACCACCGCCAGCTCGTGCGCCTGCCAGATCGGCAGCAGCGGCGCCAGCGCGGGATGCAGCGCCGCGTGCTGGTCGAGCGGCAGCACGGCTTCGCGACGCAGGCCGAGGGTGGGACGCATCGCGCGGTAGAGCGGATCGTCGTAGGGCACCACCGTGTTCAGGCCGTCGTTGCCGCCCTTCAGCTCGACCAGGATCAGCAAGCGCTCGTAGTGCGCGGCGCCGGGGTTCGCCAGGGGCTCGCCCGCGAAGGCCGTGGATGGCGTCCACAGCGGCAGGCCCGCGGCGCCGGCCATGCCGGCCGCGCTCGTCAGGCCCAGGAAATCGCGTCGCTTCATGATGCCGCCCTCCTCGCCGCGCCGCTCGCGCGCTTCAGGTCAACTGGTAAACCGGGTCCATCAGCAGCGCGCGCAGATAGGCCGCGCCGTTCGCATCGGCATCGATCGCCGCCACCGGCGAGAGCGGCAGCACCGCGTGCTGGAGCTGCAGCTCGGCCGACAGCGTGGGCCTGGCCTGCGGCGCCGTGCCGAAGCGCGCGAGCCAGCCGTCGAGGTCGAAGCGCAGCGTCGCCGGCTTCGCCGCCATCCCGGCAACTCGCGCGGTCGGCTTCATGCTCGCCGTGGTGGAACGGAACATGCGCTCGACGAATTGCTTGCGCGCCAGCAGGGTCGCGCTGTTGATCCACAGCGTGCCGCCCGGCCAGCCCTTCACGTTGGGGGGCGCGAACAGGTTCTCGCCGAGCCCGCGCACCACCGGCACGAACTGCGCGGCATCGCCGTAATCGATCTCGAACAGGCGCAGGTTGCCCACCACGAACTCGACCGGCGACTTCACATGCAGGCCGCGCACGCGATCGCTCCAGAACGCCTCGCACGAGAACAGCGCGACCAGCAGCACGCGAATCTCGTAGCCACTGTCGCGAAAGCGCGCGGCGATGCCGTCGAGCTCGGCCGCATCGGGCGTATCGGAGACGAACTCGCGCCACAGCTTCGCCGCGACGAAGCCCGCCGTTTCCGGCTGCGCGAGCAGCACGTCGAGCACGCGATCGGTATCGAGCGGGCCGGTGACGCCGCGCACGGTCTTCACGCCATCGTCATGAAGATTCGGATGCCAAACCGTTTCGATGGTATCGGGATCGAGCCCCCAGCCGGTCAGCGCGCGCGCCGCCTCGGTCACGTCGTGCTGCGTGTAATGGCCCTCGCCGAGCGTGAACAGCTCCATCACCTCGCGCGCGAAGTTCTCGTTGGGCCGGCCCTTGCGATTGCTCGCGCCGTCGAGGTACTGGAGCATCGCCGCATCCTTCGCCACCGCGTGCAGCATGGTGCCGAAATTGCCGAGCGCCTCGCCGCGCAGCAGGCGGTGCTGGACCGCCATGGTGCGCGCATACGGCACCTTGTCCTGCCCCGAGGTGAAGTGCCGATGCCAGAACAGCGTCATGCGTTCGGTGAGCGGCGAAGGCGTGACCAGCATCTCGCCGAGCCACCAGGCGCGCAGCGCGTCGTAGCGCTGGCCCTGCAGGCGCTGGTCGTCGCGGCGCTGCTCGGGCGTCCAGGCATTGCGGATCGCGCGCGGCGGCGGCATCTCGTCGACCCAGGCCGGCAGCGGCGTGACGCTGTCGCGATGCGTGCCGTCCAGCAGGCGCTCGACGGCCTGCGCGCGTGTCATGCCGACGTAACGCGCCACCTCGGCGGGCGGCGCCGTGAAGCCGGTGCGCGCGAGCAGGAAACGCGCGTCGTCGGCATCGAGCGGCGCGAGCATCGCGCTCGGCCATGCGTCGCCGGCATGCGCACGCATGCCATGCGCGCGATGCGCTGCCCGCGGCTGCGCGGGAGGGACATCGGTATCGAATCGAGGCATGGCCGCGCCGCTCCCGAAAGCTGCCTGGAAAGAAACCGGCGAGAGATACGACATGCGTATCGTTCCCGGCGGTGTTCAAACCTCAACAACGGACCACGCCCGCGCGACGTTGACGTGCGCGCGCATGATTCCGCCATCGGCGGGACATGAAACCAGGCCAGGGGAGAAAAAACGGAAGACAGCGAAAGACGGTGCTCAGCGCTTGTACAGCTCGCGCACCGCGTCCTCGATATGCTGGCGCAGCAGGTGGCGTTCCTCGGGCGTCATGTGGCCGTCGCGGCGACGCTGGTCTAGATCGGGGGAAACGGCGGAACGGCCAGGCTCGTCGAAGCGATCGAGTTGCGCATCGCGCGGCGGGGGCGGCGGCAGGCGGGGACGCGAGGCCTTGTGCGACGACCCGCCCCGCTCGGGGCGTTGGGCGCAGGCGAAGTTCGATGCAAAGAGACCGGCGAACACGATCGTCAGTGCGCACGCAATCCGGGTGGGTCGCATCACTGTTCTCGCTTCTCTGGTCGATTTGTTCCCTTCGTCACGCGGCAACCGTCTAACCTCTGGTACTTGAACAAACCCGGCGAATATCGGGCAAACGAACTACGAAATATCGAGTGGGTGGAGTATCCACTGAATTTCCGCGCCAAGTAAAGGAGTCTCTAACGAGTGTCTTTACTCAGCATCGCAGCCCGGGTAAATTTTGTAACTGACTGTTACTCGCAAAATCCCGCGCCCGTGCGCGCCTTCGTAATCGAGATAAGATGCCGTCCATGGAAACCAAAAATCCCTCGAAAATCCTCGTCGTCGACGACGATCCCCGTTTGCGCGACCTGCTGCGCCGCTACCTCGGCGAGCAGGGCTTCAACGTATATGTCGCCGAAAATGCGACGGCAATGAACAAGCTCTGGGTGCGCGAGCGTTTCGACCTGCTGGTGCTCGACCTGATGCTGCCCGGCGAGGACGGCCTGTCGATCTGCCGCCGCCTGCGCGGCAGCAACGACCGCACGCCGATCATCATGCTCACGGCCAAGGGCGAGGACGTGGACCGCATCGTCGGCCTCGAGATGGGCGCCGACGACTACCTGCCCAAGCCCTTCAATCCGCGCGAGCTGGTCGCGCGCATCCACGCGGTGCTGCGCCGCCAGGCGCCGGCCGAACTGCCGGGCGCGCCCTCGGAAACCACCGAGGTGTTCGAATTCGGCGAGTTCTCGCTGAACCTGGCCACCCGCACGCTGACCAAGTCCGGCCAGGAGATTCCGCTGACCACCGGCGAATTCTCGGTGCTCAAGGTCTTCGCGCGTCATCCGCGCCAGCCGCTGTCGCGCGAGAAGCTGATGGAACTCGCGCGCGGCCGCGAATACGAGGTGTTCGACCGCAGCCTCGACGTGCAGATCTCGCGCCTGCGCAAGCTGATCGAGCCCGATCCGGGCAGCCCGCGCTTCATCCAGACCGTCTGGGGCCTCGGCTACGTATTCATCCCCGACGGCGCCGCCTGAGTGGTCCCGGCGCGCGTTCGCGCGTGCCGGAACCCGCCGCCCTGCCTGCTTGGACAGTCCGCCCTATGCGCATTGACCGGCGCCTCCTGACGCTCGTATTCGGCGGGCTGTTCTGGCGCACCTTCCTGCTGATCGCGCTGTTGATCGCGGTCAGCCTCGCCGCGTGGTTCCAGAGCTTCCGCGTGATCGAGCGCGAGCCGCGCGCGCAGCGCGTGGCCCTGCAGCTCGTCGCGGTGGTCAAGCTCACGCGCACCGCCCTGCTCTATTCGGATCCGGACCTGCGCCGCGCGCTGCTCCAGGACCTGGAGAGCAACGAGGGCGTGCGCGTCTACCCGCGCGAAACCACCGACAAATTCAAGCTCCAGCCCGACGAATCGCTCAATCGCCTGATCGAGCACGATATCCGCAGCCGGCTCGGCGACGATACCGTGATCGCGCAGTCGGTCAACGACATCCCCGGCGTCTGGATCAGCTTCAAGATCGACGACGACGATTACTGGGTGGCGCTCGACCGCGACCAGCTCGACACCGTCACGGGCCTGCAATGGGCCGGCTGGGGCCTGTTCGCGCTGGCGCTGTCGCTGCTCGGCTCGGCCTTCATCACCAGCCTGGTGAACCAGCCCTTCTCGCGGCTCGCGCTGGCCGCGCGCAAGGTGGGCGCCGGGCAGATGCCCGAGCCGCTGCCCGAGCGCGGCATGGGCGTGGCCGCCGAAACCAATCGCAGCTTCAACCAGATGGTGCGCGATCTCGAGCAGCTCGACGCCGATCGCGCGCTGATGCTGGCCGGCATCTCGCACGACCTGCGCACGCCGCTGGCACGGCTGCGCCTGGAAACCGAGATGAGCCCCTCGGACCAGGCCACCAAGGACGCGATGGTCGACGACATCGAGCAGATGGACCGCATCATCGCCGCCTTCATCGACTACGCGCGGCCGATGCAGCCGCGTTCGCTCGAGCCGGTCGATCTCTCGCTGGTCGCCCACGACGTGGCCGCGCGCCTGGCCAACGAGGAAGGCGTGCAGATCCGCACCGTGCTGGCGCCGGCCGCCGTGATCGAGGCCGACGAGACCGACATGCGCCGCGTGATCGGCAACCTGGTGGAGAACGCGCGCAAGTACGGCCTGAGCCGCGGCGACGGCATCGCGCGCATCACCGTCGAGACACGCGCCTCGCATGCGCGCATCGAGGTGATCGTGCGCGACGAGGGCCCGGGCATCCCCGACGATCAGCTGCCGCTGGTGATGCGCCCGTTCTACCGCGTCGACGCCGCGCGCAGCAAGGCCGACGGCACCGGGCTCGGGATGGCAATCGTGCTGCGCATCGTGGGCCGCTACCGCGGCACGCTGAAGCTGCGCAATCGCGCGCCGGAGCCGGGCCTGGAAGCCTCGATCGACTTCCCGACCGGCAAGGCCGCCCGCGTGGCGGCCTGAGCGCCCGATTCACGACGATGGCCGGGGCCCCGGCCATCGTCCCCGCCAACGCCCCTCGCCTCTCGCCTCTCGATAGACAATTTCTAATGGAATTGTCGTTCGATAGAACTGAAGTCGTAATTCACGCTGCCGCCACGGCACCGCGACGACGCTTGCGCCACCCCGGCAGCGCGCCCCTCTCACGGCAGGAGCAGGCGCATGAAAACCGTCGGCGACATCCTCGAAGCCTTCACGGTCACGGCCGCGCGGCCGGGCTTCAATCATCACGATGAAAACAGTCAACCGGCTCAACCATCACGCCTTCGGCGACGTGAAGGGCGAACTGATCGACCAGCTCGGCGTGCGCGACCACGATGCCGGCGTGGCGCTGCGCGCCAGCTTCATCGTCGATCCGGACAACACGATCCAGCATGTCTCGGTGGCCAGGCTCGAGGTGGGACGCAATCCCGAGGAGATCCTGCGGATCCTCGATGCCCAGCGGGCGGGCGAGGCGTGAGCTAGCGGGCGCGCGGCCCGATCGGGCGGGCCTGGGCGGCCCCTGGCGAAATCAGGCGTGAATTGGCCGCGGCGAATCCCGGCATGTATCGATGAGGGGTGGCGGAATGTGGACGGCCGGCGGGAAAGCCTGCCGGCATCGCGCACCAGGGCGGGGCACGATGCCGGCCGGGCGCGAGGCTCAGTCGCCCTCGCGCACCAGCAGCGCGGCGGCCTGGGCCTCGATGCCCTCGCCGCGGCCGAGATAACCGAGCTTCTCGTTGGTCTTGGCCTTGACGTTGACGCGGTCGAGCGGCAGGCCCAGATCCTCCGCGATATTGGCGCGCATCGCGTCGATATGCGGCGCGAGCTTGGGCGCCTGGGCGATCACGGTGGTATCGACGTTGCGGATCGAGAAGCCGGCCGCGTTCACGCGCTTGACGCATTCGCGCAGCAGCACACGGCTGTCGGCGCCCTTGAACTGCGCGTCGGTATCCGAGAAGTGCCGGCCGATGTCGCCGAGCGCGGCCGCGCCGAACAGCGCGTCGGTCAGCGCGTGCAGCAGCACGTCGGCGTCCGAGTGGCCGAGCAGGCCGCGTTCGTAGGGGATCGTCACGCCGCCGATGATGAGCGGCCGGCCGGGAACCAGTTGGTGTACGTCGTAGCCTTGTCCGATTCTGATGTCCATGCTGGGTCTGGTTCGTGGTGAAGGTGGATCAGGAGGCGTTCGCCGGCCGCGACAGGAATGCCTCGGCCAGGTCGAAATCCTCGGGGTACGTGACCTTGAAGTTGCGCAGGTTGCCCTGCACCACGCGCGGGGCGTGGCCGGCCCATTCGATCGCGCTGGCCTCGTCGGTCAGGTCGTGGCCGTCGCGCTGCGCGGCGAGGATCGCCTCGCGCAGCATGCCGATGCGGAACATCTGCGGCGTCTGTGCCTGCCACAGCCCGTCGCGCGCCTCGGTGCGGGCGATCTCGTCGCCGCCGGCCGGCACGCGCTTGAGCGTGTCGGCCACCGGCAGCGCGACGATGCCGCCCACCGGGTCGTCCTTGAGCGTGGAAATCAGCGTGCGAATCAGCGCCGGCGTGATGCCGGGGCGCGCCGCGTCGTGCACCAGCACCCAGTCCGCGTCGGTCGCGCCGAATTCGACGAGCTGCATCAGCCCGTTGAGCACCGAGGCCTGGCGCGAGGCGCCGCCGCAGCGGCTGACCGCGAAGCGCAGGCCGGAAAAGCGACGCGCGTCGAAATGCGGATCGTCGGGGGAGATCACCACCAGGGTCTGCGCGAGCTCGCTGAGCGCGTCGAAGGCGGCCAGCGTATAGTGCAGCAGCGCGCGACCGGCGAGCGTGCGGTACTGCTTGGGCAGCGCCGAGCCGGAGCGGCTGCCGGTGCCGGCGCAGGGAATCAGGGCGAAAAGTCGGGGAGTCACGAGAGCGAACGCCGGTAATAGGGAAATCGAAGCACGGATTTTATAATAGGTCTTTCGCCTCGGCCGCCGTGCCGCTCGCCGCGCCCCGGCGCACGCCATTCCAGCCTCGTCCATGCCAGAAAACGCCAGCACCCCGTCGTCCCCCGTCGCACTCGTGAAACCGGGCCAGCGCTTCGCCTTCGACGGCGCGCACGGCTCCGCCGATGCCCTCGCGATCGCCCGCTACCTGTCCGCGCACCAGGGCGAGGTGCCGCTGGTCGCGGTGATCTGCGCCAATGCCGTCGACGCGCAGCGGCTCTCGCAGGAGATCGGCTTCTTCGCGCCGAGCGCACGCGTGCGCCTCCTGCCCGACTGGGAAACCCTGCCCTACGACACCTTCTCGCCGCACCAGGACCTGGTCTCCGAGCGGCTGGCCACCCTGCACGACCTCGGCGAGGGGCGCTGCGACATCCTGCTGGTGCCGGCCACCACGGCGCTCTACCGGATGCCGCCGGCCGCCTTCCTGGCCGCCTACACCTTCGCCTTCACCCAGGGCGAGCGGCTCGACGAGGCCAGGTTCAAGGCGCAGCTGACGCTGGCCGGCTACGAGCACGTCAGCCAGGTGGTGCGCCCGGGCGAATACTGCGTGCGCGGCTCGCTGATCGACCTGTTCCCGATGGGCTCGCCGCTGCCCTACCGGATCGACCTGTTCGACGATCAGGTCGACTCGATCCGCGCCTTCGATCCCGACACGCAGCGCAGCCTCTACCCGGTGCGCGACGTGCGCCTGCTGCCGGGCCGCGAATTCCCGTTCGACGAGGCGGCCCGCACCGCCTTCCGCAGCCGCTGGCGCGAGACCTTCGAGGGCGACCCGAGCCGCGCGCCGATCTATCGCGACATCGGCAACGGGGTGCCCTCGGCCGGCATCGAGTACTACCTGCCGCTGTTCTTCGAGGACACCGCCACGCTGTTCCACTACCTGCCGCCGCGCGCGCACCTGGTGTTCAGCGGCGACCTGGACACCGCGATCCGCCGCTTCACGGCCGATACCAAGCAGCGCTACAACTTCCTCTCGCACGACCGCGAGCGGCCGATTCTCGAGCCTCAGCGCCTGTTCCTGTCGGACGACGATTTCTACACGCTCGCCAAGCCCTTCGCGCGCGTGGTGCTGCCGGCCCAGGCGCCGGGCGGCTGGGCCACCGCGTTGCCGCCGCTGGCGCTGGAACGCCAGGCCGAGGATCCGCTCGCCACGCTGCGCGCCTACCTCGCGAGCACGCCCAACCGCGTGCTGTTCACGGTCGAATCGGCGGGCCGACGCGAGACCATCGCGCAACTGTTCGCCGAGCATGGGCTGCGCCCGGTCGGCAACGACAGCTACGCCTCGTGGCTCGCCAGCGACGAGCGTTTCGCGCTCGGCGTGGCGCCGCTGACCAGCGGCTTCGCGGTGCCCGGCGAGGCTTACGCGATCGTCACCGAGACCGAGCTGTACGGCGCCACCGGCCGCCGCACGGGCCGGCGCCGCCAGGAGCAGGCCAGCAACGTCGACGCGATGGTGCGCGACCTCTCCGAGCTCAAGGTCGGCGATCCGGTGGTGCATACGCAGCACGGCATCGGCCGCTACATGGGGCTGGTGTCGATGGATCTCGGCGAGGGCGACACCGAGTTCCTGCATCTCGAATACGCCGGCGAGAGCAAGCTCTACGTGCCGGTCTCGCAATTGCACGTGATCTCGCGCTACAGCGGCGCCGATCCGGACAGCGCGCCGCTGCACTCGCTGGGCTCGGGCCAATGGGAGCGTGCCAAGCGAAAGGCCGCGCAGCAGATCCGCGATACCGCGGCCGAGCTGCTCAACCTGTATGCGCGCCGCGCCGCGCGCGAGGGCCATGCCTTCGCGCTCGAGCCGCGCGACTACGTGAAGTTCGCCGAAAGCTTCGGCTTCGAGGAAACGCCCGACCAGGCCGCCGCGATCGCGGCCGTGATCGGCGACATGACCAGCGGCAAGCCGATGGACCGCCTCGTGTGCGGCGACGTCGGCTTCGGCAAGACCGAGGTGGCGCTGCGCGCGGCCTTCATCGCCGTGATGGGCGGCAAGCAGGTGGCCCTGCTCTCGCCCACCACGCTGCTGGCCGAGCAGCATACGCAGACCTTCATCGACCGCTTCGCCGACTGGCCGGTGCGGGTGGCCGAGCTGTCGCGCTTCAAGTCGACCAAGGAGGTCAATGCCGCGATCGGCCAGATCAACGAGGGCAGCGTCGACATCGTGATCGGCACCCACAAGCTGCTGTCCTCGGACGTGCAGTTCAAGCGGCTCGGCCTGGTGATCATCGACGAGGAGCACCGCTTCGGGGTGCGCCAGAAGGAGGCGCTCAAGGCGCTGCGCGCCGAGGTCGACGTGCTGACGCTGACCGCCACGCCGATCCCGCGCACGCTGGGCATGGCGCTCGAAGGCCTGCGCGACTTCTCGGTGATCGCCACCGCGCCGCAGAAGCGGCTGGCCATCAAGACCTTCGTGCGACGCGAGGAGGACAGCGTGATCCGCGAGGCGATGCTGCGCGAGCTGAAGCGCGGCGGCCAGGTCTACTTCCTGCACAACGAGGTCGAGACCATCGAGAACCGCAAGGCCATGCTCGAGGAACTGGTGCCCGAGGCGCGCATCGCGATCGCCCACGGCCAGATGCACGAGCGCGAACTCGAGCGCGTGATGCGCGACTTCGTCGGCCAGCGCGCCAACGTCCTGCTCTGCACCACCATCATCGAGACCGGCATCGACGTGCCGAGCGCGAACACCATCATCATGCACCGCGCCGACAAGTTCGGCCTGGCCCAGCTGCACCAGTTGCGCGGGCGCGTCGGCCGCTCGCACCACCAGGCCTATGCCTACCTGCTGGTGCACGATCCGCAGTCGCTGACCAAGCAGGCGCAGCGCCGGCTCGAGGCGATCCAGCAGATGGAGGAACTCGGCTCGGGCTTCTACCTGGCGATGCACGACCTGGAGATCCGCGGCACCGGCGAGGTGCTCGGCGACAAGCAATCGGGCGAGATCCACGAGATCGGCTTCCAGCTCTACACCGACATGCTCAACGACGCGGTCAAGGCGCTCAAGAACGGCCGCGAGCCGGACCTGCTCGCGCCGCTGGCGGCCACCACCGAGATCAACCTGCATACGCCGGCGATCCTGCCGGCCGATTACTGCGCCGACGTGCAGGAACGCCTGTCGCTCTACAAGCGCCTGGCGAACTGCGAGGACGGCGAGTCGATCGACGCGATCCAGGAGGAGCTGATCGACCGCTTCGGCAAGCTGCCGCAGCAGGCCAACGCGCTGGTCGAGACGCACCGGCTGCGGCTGGCGGCCAAGCCGCTGGGCATCAGCAAGATCGACGCGAGCGAGGCCGTGATCGGCCTGCAGTTCGTGCCGAGCCCGCCGATCGATCCGATGCGCATCATCGAGATGGTGCAGAAGCACAAGCACGTCAAGCTCGCCGGCCAGGACAAGCTGCGCATCGAGACGCGCACGCCCGACCTGGCGATCCGCGTGTCGACCGTCAAGGAAACGCTGCGCGCGCTGGGCCTGCCCTCGGGCGGGCAGAAAGCCGGCGCGCGCTGAAACGGCGAATCCGCGGCGGCGGGCGGCGAGCGACGACGGGCCCCGGCGCGAACGGCGGATCCCGCCGCCCGCGCCGGAAATGGCGGATCGTCCGCCGGCCCGGCGAAAATCGTGCTGCAGCGCAAGGCGGCCCGCGAACGCGGGCCGCGGCGTTTTTGACGTATGATTTTCGTATTGCCATCCGGAGTTTCACCATGCGTTCCGTCGACGCCGCCGCGCCGCCTGCCCACACCGCCGCTCCCGCCTCCGATAGCCCCATCAGCCTCGACTGGGTCCGCGACCTGGTCGCGATGGACACCACCAGCCGCGTACCGAACCTCGGCCTGATCGAAACCGTGCGCGACGCGCTGGCCGAGCGCGGTATCGCCTCGACGCTGACGCACGACAAGCGCGAGGGCTGGGCCAACCTGTTCGCGACGATCCCCGCCCACGACGGCACCACCGACGGCGGCGTGGTGCTGTCCGGACACACCGACGTGGTGCCGGTCGACGGCCAGGACTGGGACAGCGACCCGTTCAAGCCGGCGATCCGCGACGGCCGGCTGTACGGCCGCGGCACCTGCGACATGAAGGGTTTCATCGGCGCGGCGCTCGCGCTGGTGCCCGAGATGCAGGCCGCCAGGCTCGCCAAGCCGATCCATCTCGCGCTGTCCTACGACGAGGAAATCGGCTGCGCGGGCGCCCCGCTGCTGATCGCCGACCTCAAGCAGCGCGGCCTCAACCCGAGCGGCTGCATCGTCGGCGAGCCGACCAGCATGCGCCCGATCATCGCCCACAAGGGCATCAACACCTATCGCTGCTGCGTGCGCGGGCACGCCGCCCATTCCTCGCTGACGCCCAAGGGGCTCAACGCGATCGAATACGCGGCGCGGCTGATCTGCCATATCCGCGACATCGCCGACGAATTCCGCGCCAAGGGCCCGTTCGACGAGCTCTACGACGTGCCGTTCACCACCGCGCAGACCAGCCAGATCCAGGGCGGCAACGCGATCAACACGGTGCCGGCCGAATGCCGTTTCTCCTTCGAATTCCGCAACCTGCCGACGCTCGATCCCGATGCGATCTTCGCGAAGATCGACGCCTATGCGCGCGATACGCTGCTGCCGAAGATGCGCCGCGAGCATCCCGACGCGGCCATCGAGATCTCGAAGATCGCCTCGGCGCCCGGGCTCGACGCCGACGAGCAGGCCGCGATCACGCAACTGGTGCGCGCGCTGAGCGCCGACCAGTCGCAGCGCAAGGTCGCCTACGGCACCGAGGCGGGCCTGTTCGCCAATGCCGGCATCCCGAGCGTGGTCTGCGGGCCCGGCAACATCGAGCAGGCGCACAAGCCGAACGAATACGTCGAGCTGGCCCAGCTCGACGGCTGCGAACGCTTCCTGCGCAAGTTCATCTACAGCATGACCCTCGCCTGATCCGCCCGATACGGCACTCGCCGTTCGCGGCGGGTGCCCCGCCCGCCGCCATGTCGACTCTCGCTCCCCCCACCGCCCACGCCGCCATCAACGGCGAACCGATCCCCACGCTCGACGACATCGCCGCCGAGCACTTCGCGCTGACGCCCTGGGTCTCGCGCACGCCGGTGTTCGAGCGTGCCGACCTGCCGGCGCTGGAAGGCACCCACGTCAACCTCAAGTTCGAGCTGCTGCAGGCCAGCGGCAGCTTCAAGCTGCGCAGCGCCTTCGCCAACCTGCTGGCGCTGAGCGAGCCGCAAAAGCGCATCGGCGTGACCTGCGTGTCCTCGGGCAATCATGCGACCGCCGTCGCCTACGCGGCAATGCGGCTCGGCCTGAGCGCCAAGGTGGTGATGCTCGACAGCGCCGGCACCGCGCCGCTCGCGCTGTGCCGCCAGTACGGCGCAGAGGTGGTGCTCGCGGCCGGCCACGCCGACGCCTTCGAGCTGGTGCGGCGCATCGAGGCCGAGGAAGGGCGGCAGTTCATCCATCCCTTCAACGGCTATCGCACCATCCTCGGCACCGCCACGCTCGGCTACGAATGGGTCACCCAGGCACCCGACCTCGACGCGGTGATCGTGCCGGTGGGCGGCGGCGGCCTCGCGGCCGGCGTGGCCACCGCGCTGCGGCTGGCCAATCCGCGGGTACGCGTATATGGCGTCGAGCCCACCGGCGCCGACGTGATGAGCCGCAGCTTCGCGGCCAACCGGCCGGTCGAGGCGCTCGCGCCGCGCACCATCGCGGACGCGCTGGCTGCGGCCACGCACACCGAGGAATACAGCTACGAGCTGTGCCGGCGCCATCTGGAGCGGCTCGTCACGGTCGACGACGATGCCTTGCGCGCGGCCATGCTGTACCTGTTCACGCATCTCAAGACCGCCGTCGAGCCTGCCTGCGCCGCGCCGATCGCGGCCCTGCTCGGGCCGCTGCGCGAAACCCTGCAGGGCCGGCGCGTGGGCGTGCTGCTGGCCGGCTCGAACATCGAGGCGCCGCGCTTCGCCGCGCATCTCGAGGACGCAAGGCGCGGCCACTGAGCACCAGGGGCGCGACGATATCCCCAGCTTGTGTTGAAGAACCTGTGGACAAGCGCCTGACAAGCGAGCCAAGTGCTTGATCGGTCAGGCTTTCGCCGCGCTGCCTCGAATCGGTCACGAAATGCGCAGGGCGCCGCCGCGGCCGGTTTCGCGCCGCGCTTGACGCGGCCCCTGCCCGTGCCGCATCCTCGCCGGAAATTCCTTGTGCGCTCAAGGGCTTGGGGCGTCTTCCCCGGGCTTATCAACAAGGATCTCAACACAAACTGTGGATAAATCGCGCAGCATCGGTCGAGGCCGTCGACCGCCTGCCCGCGCGAGAGCAGACTCGCAGCACGAGCCGGTGCGCCGCGCCATGCGAACCGGTATCGCCGTCCAGCCTTCGCCAAAGAAAGGAGTCTCGCGATGCTCGTCAAGCCGTCCCGCCGTGATCCGGTTTCCGCGTCGAGCCCGAGGTCAAACTCGGCCTCGTCTTCTCCGCCCGCGGCACGCCGCGCGCTGCGCCTCGCCGCCGTGTTGTCGAGCGCGGGCTGGCTCGCCGCCTGCGCGCCGCTGCCGGCCACCTCGCAGGCCGGCGCCGCGCCCGACAACCCGCCCGCCTGCGATGCGGCCGGCACCCATCCCGCCTGGCAGGCCGAACTGATGTTCGGCCGCGATATCGCCGGCCGCGGCCCGCTCACCGATGCCGAGCGCAGCGCCTTCGTCGCCGAGGTCGTCACGCCGCGCTTCCCCGATGGCCTCACGCAATGGGATACGCAGGGCCAGTGGCGCGATCGCGAAACCGGCGCGATCGTGCGCGAAGCCTCCTTCGTGATCCGCCTGGTCGCGCCGCCCACTCCCACCACGCGCCAGGCGCTCGACGACGTGCGCGACGCCTACAAGCAACGCTTCCAGCAGCAATCGGTCGGGCTGCTCGTCACGGATATCTGCGCGGCGTTCTGATCGCGTCCCGCGCCGCGCGGCTGCATCCCGTTGCTTCCGCGCAAACCGCCGGGACGAAAAAAAACCCGGCAGGATCTGCCGGGCTTTCGTCATTTCTCGCGATGCCCGCCTGCCGCGGCGGGCACCTGCTTTCGTCAGGGCTTGTTGCCCTCGAACATGTCCATGATCTGCTGCCGTTCCTGCTGCGTGACCGGCGGCGGCGTGAGACCCGCCGCGCCCGCCGCGCCGAGCGCGTCGTTGGCATTGATCGGGTTGCCGGCCTCGTTGATGTCGACGTTCGAGACGAAGCCGTTGCCCGGCGTGTGATCCGCGAAGTACAGCTCGCCGTCGATGGTGGTCAGGCCGTCGGGCATCGCCATCTGCTGCTCGGGCACGCCGCGCAGGGCGGTGCGCATGTAGTTGACCCAGATCGGCAGGGCAAGCTGGGCGCCGAATTCGCGGCTGCCCAGGCTCTTGGGCTGGTCGTAGCCCATCCAGGCCACCGCCACCAGCGACTGCTGGTAACCGGCGAACCAGCCGTCCTTGGCGTCGTTGGTGGTACCCGTCTTGCCCTGCAGGTCGCCGCGGCCCAGCACGTTCGAACCGGCGCCGGTGCCGGCGGTGGCCACCGTGTGCAGCATGCTGTTCATCACGTAGGCGTTGCGCGCGTCGATCGTGCGTTGCGCGTTGCTGCCGGCGATCGCCGGCTGCGCCTTCTGCAGCGGCTGGCCATGCGCGTCGTCCACTTCCGCGATCAGGTAGGGATCGACGCGGAAACCGCCGTTGGCGAACACCGAGTAGGCTCCCGCCAACTGCAGCGGCGTGACGAGCCCGGCGCCGAGCGCCATCGGCAGGTAGGGCGGCGTCTTGGCCGGATCGAAGCCGAAGCGCTGCGTCACGTAATCCTGCGCGTACTTGGTGCCGATCGAGGCCAGGATCCGGATCGAGACCAGGTTCTTCGAGCGGCGCAGCGCATCGCGCATCGTCATCGGGCCGTCGGGCTGGTCGTCGTCCTTCGGCTCCCAGGCGGTGCCGCCCGGCGTGCTCGGCGGGAAGTACAGCGGCGCGTCGTTGATGATGGTCGCCGGCCCCAGGCCCTTCTCGAGCGAGGCCGAGTAGATGAAGGGCTTGAAGCTCGAACCGGGCTGGCGCCAGGCTTGCGTGACGTGGTTGAACTTGCTCTTGTTGAAATCGAAACCGCCCACCAGCGAGCGGATCGCGCCGTCCTGCGGCGTCAGCGCGATCAGCGCGCCTTCGACCTGCGGCAGTTGCGAGACCTGCCAGGCATCCTTGCTGTCCTTGGTGACGCGCACGATCGAGCCGGGCTTGATGCGCAGCGCGTCGCTCGCGCGCGGGCTCAGCGCGGCCGCCACGAAACGCAGGTTCGCGCCGTTCACGGTGGCGCTCTCGCCGCCGACGAACTGCACCTGCACCGCCGAGGGCGAGGCCGCGGTGACCACCGCCGATTGCAGGTCGCCGTTGTCGGGATGGTCGGCCAGCGCGTCGTCGATCGCCTCGTCGCGCGAATCGCCGGGCGCCGGCAGCGCGATGAAGCCTTCCGGGCCGCGATAGCCGTGACGACGCTCGTAGTCGAGGATGCCGCGGCGCACCGCCTGGTAGGCCGCTTCCTGGTCGGCCGAGTTGATGGTGGTGGTGACCGTCAGCCCGCGCGTATAGGTTTCGTCCTTGTACTGCGCGTACATCATCTGGCGCACCATCTCCGAGATGAACTCGGCATGCACCGCGTACTGGTTGCCCGGCGTGCGCGTGTGGATCTCCTCCTTCACGGCCTGGTCGTACTGCTGCGGCGTGATGTAGCCGAGATCGCGCATGCGCTGCAGGATGTACTCCTGGCGCACCTTGGCACGCTTGGGATTGACCACCGGGTTGTAGGCCGAGGGCGCCTTGGGCAGCCCGGCCAGCATGGCCGCCTCGGCCAGCGTGATGTCCTTGAGGTCCTTGCCGAAATACACGCGCGCGGCCGCGGCGAACCCATAGGCGCGCTGGCCCAGGTAGATCTGGTTCATGTACAGCTCGAGGATCTGGTCCTTGCTCAGGGTCTTCTCGATCTTGTACGCGAGCAGCATCTCGTAGATCTTGCGCGTGTAGGTCTTCTCGCTCGACAGGAAGAAGTTGCGCGCCACCTGCATGGTGATGGTGCTGGCGCCCTGGCGCGCGCCGCCGTGCATCAGGTCGGCCACGCCGGCGCGCAGGATGCCGACGAAGTCGACGCCGCCGTGCTCGTAGAAGCGGTAGTCCTCGATCGCGAGCACCGCCTTCTTCATCACGTCGGGGATGTCCTGGAAGCGCACCAGGCTGCGGCGCTCCTCGCCGAACTCGCCGATCAGCACGTGGTCGGCCGTGTAGACGCGCAGCGGCACCTTCGGCTGGTAGTTGGTCAGCGCGTCGAGCGAGGGCAGCTGCGGGGCCATCACCACCAGCGCATAACCGACGATCAGCGCGCCGATCACGCCGGCCACCGCGAACAGCCCGGCGAACCACAGCGCGATGCGCGTGCCGATCGAGCGACGGCGGGGCTCACGATCGTCGCGGTCGCGGTCGCGCCGGTCGCCGCCGCCATGGCGATCGGACTCATCCGCGTAGAACGCACCGGAAGGCGAGCGGCGTAACTTGTAATTGGGTTCGGAGTCGGACGGGCGTTTGATGATCGGCATGTCGGAATGGCGGGCGCGGCTGCGGCACCGTGGGCGTGCGCGGTTGGACTGCAGTGACGCGCGTGTGGATCGATACGTCAGGCTTTACGCGATGAGGATGGAGCGTAGCACGTCGACAGACCCCGGCACGCAGGGATCCGTTCCCGCGACGTGACAGCGCATTTTAATGAAATCGCCCCGGCGTCCCGGCGTTTTTTTGTAAGAATTTCCTCTATTTGCCCCGTCCTGGGGCGCGCGACGCGATTCAGTGCCCATCTCGATGGCCCGCTTCGGCGCATCGAGCACGCTGGTCTGCATAACGAGCCTTTCAGTCGCGAAAGTATTGTATCCATCTGTCTCCGCCCCCTTGGAAATGCCCCCCTTCGACCGTATTTTCCCGTCGCGCGAAGCGAGCTGCGCTCCCCCGCAAAACGCCGTGTTTAAGCGGCGTTTAAGCGATCCGGTGGTGTAATATCCGCCGGCATGTCGGGCGCGAACGCGCCGCGCGGCTGAGGTGGTCGCCGACCACTTCGTTTTTCATCCATGGAGGGTTTCATGTCGCTTTTCGACTCTGTTTCGCGCACGCTCAAGGGCCTGCTGAATGACGCGGCCGACTCGGTGCAGGATCCGTCGCGCGACGCACGCCAGATCGTGCGGGAGCTCGACGACAGCATCGCCCGGGCCGAGAACTCGCTGATCGAGATCGAAGCCCAGGTGGCCACCCAGCGCAGCAAGCGCGACGCGGCCGCCGACAAGGTCAGGAAGTACGAGGACGGCGCCAAGCGCGCGCTGCAATCGGGCGACGAATCGCTGGCCCGCGAGGCGCTGACGGCGCAGACCAACGCCGAGGTCGAGCGCGATGCGCTCGCGCACGAACTCGAGGCGCTCGAGCCGTCGGTCGACAAGCTCAAGGCGCAGATCGCCGACATGCGCCAGCGCCGCAACGACCTCAACACGCGCTCGAACATCCTGCAGGCCAAGCAGGAAATCGCGCAGGCCAAGGACGTTGCGGCCACCGCGCTGGGCGGGATCGGCGGCAAGGACCTGTCGGCCGACTTCCAGAAGCTGGAGGACAAGGTCGCGCTGTCGAACGCACGCTCGGACGCGCGCCTGAACTCGGCCGACAACAACAGCGGCAAGGCGCTCGACGACAAGCTCGCCGCGCTGAACCGCGGCCCCTCGGTCGACGATCGTCTCGAAGCGCTGAAGAAGCAACTGAACACGCCGGCGCAGTAACACGCGCACCGGCCGCCGCGCGGCGCCGGGACCTTCCCGCCCGCGCGGCCTCTCCCCTCAAGGAGGCAGGCTCGCCGCCTGGTCCATCATGAAGAAATTCGTCGCTGCCGCCGGCATCGCTCTGCTCGTCGCCTCGGCGAGCGTGTTCGCGGCCGTGCCCTCGCTCCAGCAAGTCATCCAGTCGATCAACCAGCAGAACTGGCAACGCGCCGACAGCCAGCTCAGCCAGGTCATCGCCGCTCATCCCGACAACGCGCGCGCCCACTATCTGTATGGCCAGGTGCTCGACCGCGAAGGCCGCCCGGCCGACGCGCTGGCCGCGATCGAGCGCGCCCGCTCGCTCGATCCGACGCTGCACTTCACCACCCCGAGCGCCTTCGCGCAGACCGAGTCCAGGCTGCGCGCCGACGCGAACCGCGCCTCGGGCGAACGTCGCTCGGCCACCGCCGGCGGCGCGCTGATGCCGAGCGCCACGCCGCCGAGCGCGATGCAGACTTCCTCGCTCGCGCCGGCCGCCAAGCCCGCGCATCACGGCCCCGGCATGATCGCCTGGCTCGGCCTGATCGCCGTGATCGTGGTGGTCGTGCTGGTGCTGCGCCGCACGCTGAACCGTTCGCGCGCGGCCGGCAACCAGGAAGCCGACAACGAACGGCGCGCGCAGTTGAAGCGCGCCACCGACCTGCTCAACGAGGTGCGCCCGCTCAAGCTCGATGCGCGCATCTCCACGGCACCGGGCGCGTCGGCGCTGACCGGCGAGATCGAGGCGGTCGAGAGCGATGCGCTCGGCCTGGTCGAGACGCTCTCGAAAGGCAAGAGCCCGGTGGCGCCGTACCAGGTCGAGGAGCTCGAGCGCCGCTTCGCGAGCCTGAAGGCGCGCGTCGAGGGCCGCCCCGATCCGAACGCGGCACCGGCCGCGCCGGCGGCCGCTTCGGGTTCGGTGTTTGCTCAGGAGGCCGATCGCCTGAGCCAGCCACAGCAGCCGTATCCGCCGTCGTACCAGCCCTATCCGCCGCAGTCGCCGTATCCGCCGCAACCGCAGCAGCCGCCCGTGATCGTGCAGCAGGGCGGCGGCTTCGGCGGCGGGATGGGCGGCCTGCTGACCGGCGTGCTGCTCGGCGAGGCGCTCTCGGGCGGCCGCGAGCGCGTGGTCGAGCGCGACGTGATCGTCGACGACCAGCGCCAGCGCTCGGGCGGCGGCGGTTTCGACCTCGGCAACAACGGCGGCGGGAACGATGCTGGCTTCGACGTCGGCCAGGGCGACAGCTGGAGCACCGACAGCGGCGACAGCGGCAGCGTCGACCTGGGCAGCAACGACGACGACTGGAACAACAGCTGAGGGCGCCTGCCCGGGTTCATGCCGGGCAACGCGAGCTGCGAGCACGCAGCAGCAACATCGAACGGGCCGGCGACGGCCCGTTTTTCATGGGCTGCCGACAGGCCGGGACTTTGTTAACATTTTTCAGACGAACTATCGGTGTCCGATCGGGTTCGTTATGATGTCCGCCATCGCCGTGCGGGCCTGGCCGCCGCACATTCCCGTTTCTATCCCCCCTTCCCTGGAGCAACCCGCTTATGAGCATGATCAAGGAATTCAAGGAGTTCGCCGTCAAGGGCAACGTGATGGATCTGGCCGTCGGTGTGATCATCGGCGCCGCGTTTTCGAAGATCGTCGATTCGATCGTCAAGGACCTGATCATGCCGGTGATCGGCGTGGTCACGGGCGGCCTCGACTTCTCGAACAAGTTCATTCAGCTCGGACCCATCCCCGCCAGCTTCAAGGGCAATCCCGATTCCTACAAGGATCTGCAGGCGGCGGGCGTCGCCCTGTTCGGCTACGGCTCGTTCATCACCGTGCTGATCAACTTCATCATCCTGGCCTTCATCATCTTCTTGATGGTGCGTTTCATCAACAAGCTGCGCCGCCCGGAAGTGGCCGAACCGGCCGCGCCGGCTCCGACGCCCGAGGACGTGATGCTGCTGCGCGAGATTCGCGACGAACTGAAACGCCGCTGATCACCCACCGCGCTTCCAGCCCGATCGAGCCCGCCGAGCGCGGGCTTTTTTGCGTCCTCTTTTGTGCGGCGCACGCGAAGATCGCGCGGCGATACGCGGGAAAACACTCATCGATTCGGCCACCGAAACAAGGCTTTTTTATGAATCAGGCCTGCACGCGCCGCGTTCACGGGACTATCATGAAGCTAGCAATGACATTACACAGGCGCAAACAGCGCCGACATGACGATCGTGGGCATTCAGCTGTCCGGCGTATCGCGGCTCGCTCGAAGCCGTCGCGTCGAACTTCGTGAAGCCGGCATTTTCGTATGCTATAAAAGATCGGCATGCGGGCGCTCGAGCCGGTTTGGGGGTGGGTCGCATGACAAAGCCACAAATCTTGCAATCGTTTTTGACGCGAGTGTTTATGTCCTTTCCGAAAAAACGCCGACGCGGGCAGGACGACGGTCACGAGTCGTTTCTCGCCGTCTTGCGCCATGCGAAACCGTTCGCCCAGCTCGATACCAAGATCGCGCGCGCCAGGGCTCAGGACGAGCCGGTGCTGTACGCGCACGTGCTGCCGGGCCTGGACGTCCTGCTCTGCACCGTGCGCGGTGCGCATCCGCCCTATCCCGCCATCGCCGACCTGCGCAAGCGCTGTGTCGAGTCGATCAGCCACGCGCTCGAGCAGCCGCTCGACGGGCTGGAGAACGGCGGCTACTGGTACGAGGCGAACGGCTTCGGTTTCCTGGTGTTCGCCAGCCGAGCGCGGGCCCGCATCCTGCCGGAATTCGCCGGCGGCCCGGCGGGCGAGCGCAGCGCGAGCCGGCAGAACGCCGGCGACACCACGCCCCGCTCGCTCTGAGCCGCCGGACCTGAACGGGCCGCGAGTCGATCAGGACCGCGGCCCGCTTCGTATCGGCTGACGATCCGGGTCGCCAGCCGGCGCTCCCGCCGCGCGACGAGCACGACGACGGCGACGCGCCGCCATCCCCTTGCGCGATGTCCCTCAGGCGCGCCCGCCCGGGCGCACGATATCGATGAAGGCCGAGAAGTCGGCATCGGCCAGGCCCATCGCCGAACCCAGGCGCAGCAATTGCTGGACGGCACCCGCCACCGGCATCGCGGCGCCCGCCTCGCGCGCGGCATCGGCGATTGTTTCGGCGTCCTTCCTGAATGTGGAGAGCGCGCCGAGCGGCGCGTGCCCGGCCGAGGTCATGCGCGGCACGAAGGTCTGCAGCAGCACCGAATCGGCCCAGCCGCCCGCCAGCGCCTCGGACAGCCTCGCGGCATCGATGCCGCTGGCCTGGGCGAGCCCGACCGCCTCGGCGATCGCGGCCACCGTGGCGGTGACGATCGCCTGGTTGCAGAGCTTGGCCGTCTGTCCCGCGCCGGCCTCGCCCAGGTGCGTAAGTCGCGAGGCATAGGCAGCGATCAGCGGACGAACCGCCTCGACCTCGTCGGCCGGGCCGCCCGCCATCACCGCGAGCGTACCGGCCTGCGCGCCCGGCACGCCACCCGAGACCGGCGCGTCGATCCAGGCCACCCCCGCTTGCGCGGCGCGCGCCGCGTAGTCGCGCGTGGCGGCCGGCGGAATCGAGGAATGATCGACGATCCGGCGCAGGCGCCGCCGCTCCGGTTCGCCGGACAGCAGCCCATACGCGCCGAACACCACTTCGCCGACCGCGGCCGCGTCGAGCACGCACAGCATCACCGTCTCGACCCGCCCGGCCATCTCGCGCGGCGTATCCGCCACGCTGGCGCCCTCGGCCGCCAGCACCTCGGCCCTGGCGCGCGTGCGATTCCAGACCTGCACCTGGTGCCCCGCGCGCAGCCAGTGCCGAATCATCGGCGCGCCCATCAGTCCCGGCCCGCAAAATCCTGCTTCCACGTCGCTCCCCGCAATCGAATTGAACTCGGCGCCCATCATACCGATCACTCCTACATGTGCGGGCGCTCGGCAGCGCTGCCGGCTCTCGCGCATGCGTCCACTGACTCCGGAGGAATCATGAGCGACCATGTCTACAAGCTGATCGAACTCACCGGTTCGTCGCAGAAATCGTGCGACGATGCCATCCGCAACGCCATCGCCAAGGCCGCCAGGACACTGCATGGCCTGAACTGGTTCGAGGTGATCGAAACGCGTGGCCATATCGAGGGCGACCAGGTCATGCATTGGCAGGTCACGTTGAAGGTCGGCGTCCGCCTCGACGACTGAACCCCGCTGCTTCGCCACTGCGGTCTTGCGCGCGACACCTCGACGGCGAGGTGCCGCGCTTGTGGATCGCACTGCCGCCGACGATTCCGCCACGGCACTATTCCTCTTCGAATATCTCGAAATCCCGCTCTACTGCGGTTTACGCCCGCTTGACGCTCATTTCTGTCCATATTAAAAATCGTATATACCCATGATCCATCGATCAGCCTGAATATATATAACCCGGAGAAAACATGAGCCAACAACGCGAGGCGATCGACACCTACCTGCTGCGCGTCCTGCACACGCTGCTGATGGAGCGCAGCGTGACGCGCGCGGCGGTCAAGCTGAACCAGTCGCAGCCGGCGATCAGCGCCGCGCTGCGACGGCTGCGCGACATCACCGGCGATCCGCTGCTGGTGCGCGGCAAGTCGGGCATGGTCCCGACCGAATACGGGCTGCGCCTGCTCGAACCGGTGCAGAACGCGCTGCGCGAGATCGAGCGCATCAAGTTCCAGCAGCACAACTTCGATCCGGCCACCTCGATCCGCTGCTACCGGATCGGCTGCCCCGACTACCTGAACGTGCTGTTCGTGCCGACCGTGGTGGAGCGCTTCCGCCACGCGGCGCCGAACGCGACGCTCGAATTCCATTCGCTCGGCCCCGCCTTCGACTACGAGCTGGCGCTGGAGGACGGCAAGCTCGACATCGTGATCGGCAACTGGCCCGAGCCGCCCGAGCAGCTTCACCTGTCGAACCTGTTCGTCGACAAGATCGTCTGCCTGATGAGCAACACGCATCCGTTCGCCAAGCGCGGCGGGCTCACGCTCGACCAATACCTGAACGCGCCGCACCTGGCACCCACGCCCTACTCGGTCGGCCAGCGCGGCGCGATCGACGTGCACCTGGCGCGCGAGCGGCTCAAGCGGCACGTGGTCGTCACGCTGCCCTACTTCAATCTGGCGCCCTATGTGCTGGTAAAGTCGGACCTGATCTTCACCACCACGCGGCTGTTCGCCGATCATTACGCGAAATTCCTGCCGCTGTCGGTGGTGCCCGCCCCGCTCGATTTCCCGCCGATGCAGTACTACCAACTCTGGCACGAACGCTGCCATTACTCGGACGAGGTGCGCTGGCTGCGCAGCCTGGTGGCCGAGGCCACCCGCACGTTGATCGACGCCTGAAGCGCCTGCGCGGCCGGCAGCGCCTCGGCGCGTCTCCGGCCACGCGAGGCGCGGTGCGCGCCGCGAGCCTTGTCCGAACCCGCTTCAGCGCGCCGCCTCCAGCAACTGCCGCGCGAGCCGGTTGTGTTGTTCCACCAGCGGCCCGAGATCGACCGTCGCGAGCTGCCCCTCGCGCACCAGCACCCGCCCGTTCACGACGCTCCAGGCCACCTGCGACGGCGCGCAGAACACCAACGCGGCGACCGGGTCGTGCAGCGCGCCGGCGAACAGCGGCTGGCGCAGGTCGAAGGCGACGAAATCGGCGGCCATGCCCGGCGCCAGCGCGCCGATGTCGTCGCGGCCGAGCACGCGCGCGCCGCCGAGCGTGGCGATCTCCAGCGCCTCGCGCGCCGTCATCGCATCCGGCCCGAATCCAACCCGCTGCAACAGCAACGCCTGGCGCACCTCGGCCACCATCTGCGCGCCGTCGTTCGAGGCCGAACCATCCACGCCGAGCCCGACCGGCACGCCGGCCAGCCGCATCCGGCGCACCGGCGCGATGCCCGAGGCGAGCCGCATGTTCGAGCACGGGCAATGCGCGACGCCCGTGCCGGTGCGCGCGAACAACGCGATGCCGGCCTCGTCGAGCTGCACGCAGTGCGCGTGCCAGACGTCGGGGCCGACCCAGCCGAGATCCTCTGCATATTCGGCCGGCGTCATGCCGAATTTCTCGCGGCTGTAGGCGACGTCGTTGACGTTCTCGGCCAGATGCGTGTGCAGCGAGACGCGATGCGCGCGTGCGAGCTTCGCCGATTCGCGCATCAGGTCGCGACTCACCGAGAACGGCGAGCACGGCGCTACCACGATGCGCAACATCGCGTAGCGTGCCTCGTCGTGCCAGGTCTCGATCAGGCGCTGCGTGTCGGCGAGGATCGCGTCCTCGCGCTCGACCACCGAATCGGGCGGCAGGCCACCGTCGCGCTGGCCGACGCTCATGCTGCCGCGGCTGGCATGAAAGCGCAGGCCGATCCGCTGCGCGGCGCCGATGCTGTCGTCGAGCCGGGCGCCGTTCGGATAGAGATAGAGATGGTCGCTCGAGGTGGTGCAGCCCGAGAGCAGCAGCTCGGCCATCGCCGTCAGCGTCGAGACCTCGATCATCTCCGGGGTCAGGTTCTCCCAGATCCGGTACAGGTTCGTCAGCCAGCCGAACAGCTCGGCATCCTGCGCGGCCGGCACGGCGCGCGTCAGGCTCTGGTACATGTGGTGATGGGTGTTGACCAGGCCCGGGATCACCAGGTGGCCGCGCAGGTCGAGCACCTCGTCGGCGGTATCGGGCAGCGTGTCGGTCGGGCCGACCGCGACGATCCGGTTGTCCTCGACGTAGAGGCCGCCGTCGCGGATTTCGCGCCGTTCGCCGTCCATCGTCACCAGCACCTCGGCATGGCGCACCAGCAACGTGCGGCCGAGGCGGCCAGCGTTGGAATGGAAGGAGGAGGAGGGAGCTTGCGCGGCATGGCGCGCGATCGGGTCCTGCATGGTGGTTCTCCGTTCGGTGGCGCCGCCTGGGCGGCCTGGCGGCATCCGACCGGGAGCGGCGGCGCTGGAAACCGTGCCGCCGCGTCCTGTCGAACGCCCGTGGCCCGGTTACCCGGCTTGCTCGCCGTCTTCGGGGCTCGCCGCGCGGCCGGGCCGCGTGCGAACCGGTCGAGCATCGCGCAGGCGCGTCCCGAATGCAAGGCTTGTCGTCGAATACCGCGCTTCACGCCGACAATATGATGGGATAAGTTGGATCCGATGCACCGGCCAGCGAATCGACCGCCCGGCATGGCCCCGCCGCTCATGCGCGACGGCTTATCTTCGCTATCGCGCGCCGATTCGCGTCCCCGGCATTCTTAAAATGGCGACTCGGCGCTCGCTTCGATCCGCCGACGGGTATGTAGCCACCGACGTGGAGCCTCGATCCGCCGCCAACCCTGGATCGAGGCCGCGTTTACTCTTCGCATTCACACAAGGACCAAGCGAATGGGAAAGCTGACTACCCACGTACTCGACACCGCGCACGGCCGCCCCGGTGCCGATATCCGCATCGAACTGCATGCGATCGACGGCGACACGCGCCGCGCGCTGCTCACCGCCACCACCAATAGCGACGGCCGCTGCGACCGCCCGCTGCTCGAAGGCGAGGCCCTGCTCGCCGGCGAATACGAACTGGTGTTCCATGCCGGTGATTATTTCGCCGCGCTGGGCGTCGAGCTGCCGGCGCCGCGCTTCGTCGACCGCGTGGTACTGCGCTTCGGCGTGGCCGACCCCGACGCGCACTACCACGTGCCGCTGCTGGTCTCGCCCTGGTCCTACAGCACCTATCGCGGCAGCTGACAACGCATCGGCCCTGCCCGCCCCACATTCGATAACAAGGACTCGAGTCTGTCTGGAGGAGTTTCATGGAAGGTTTCATCACCGACTGGCTGAATCTCGCGATTCGCTGGTTGCACGTCATCTGCGCGATCGCCTGGATCGGCGAATCGTTCTATTTCGTCGCCCTCGACAACAGCCTCAAGCCGCCCAAGGATCCGAACCAGCGCCAGCGCGGCGTGTTCGGCGAGCTCTGGCACGTGCACGGCGGCGGCTTCTACAACATGCAGAAGTACACGGTCGCGCCGCCCGAGATGCCGGAGGACCTGCACTGGTCGAAGTGGCCTTCCTACACCACCTGGATGTCCGGCTTCGGCCTGTTCTTCGTGCTCTACCTGCTCGCGCCGAACACCTACCTGATCGACCGCAACGTGCTCGACATGGGGCCGGTGGTGGCCGTGTCGGCCGCGCTCGGCTTCCTGATGGCGGGCTGGATCGTCTATGACTGCGCCTGCCGCCTGCTCGGCAACCGCGACCGCCTGCTCGGCGCCTTCGTCGGCCTCTACGTGGTGCTGGCGGCCTGGCTGGCCTGCCATGTCTTCTCGGGCCGCGCGGCCTACCTGATCGTCGGCGCGATGCTGGCCACCATCATGTCGGCCAACGTGTTCTTCGTGATCATCCCCGGCCAGCGCAAGATGGTCGACAAGATGCTCAAGGGCGAGACGCCGAACCCGATCTACGGCAAGCGCGGCAAGCAGCGCTCGGTACACAACACCTACTTCACGCTGCCGGTGGTGTTCGCGATGCTGTCGAACCACTACGCGATGACCTACGCCAACCAGTACAACTGGATCGTGCTGGTGATCATCATGCTGGCCGGTGCGCTGATCCGCCAGTTCTTCGTGATGCGCCATCGCGGCCAGCAGCTCTGGTACCTGCCGCTGGGCGGCGTCGCGCTGATGCTGCTGGCCCTGGTCTGGACCATGCCTCGCCCGGTCGCGCCGCAGGCCGAGGCGGCCAACCTGCCCAAGCTCTCGATCAAGGATATCGAGCCGGTGCTGCAGCAGCGCTGCGTGGCCTGCCACTCGGCCAAGCCGACCATGATGGGCAGCGCGCCGGCCGGCGTGATGTTCGACACGCCCGAGCAGATCGCGCAGAACGCGCAGCGCATCTACCAGCAGGCCGTGCAACTGAAGGCGATGCCGATCGGCAATGTCACGCACATGACCGACGACGAGCGCACCAAGATCGCGGCGTGGTTCGAGGCGGGGGCGGCGAAGTAGGCAGCCGGTCGTTTCGACGGCTTGAAAAGGAAGGGCTCGCGGATTCGCGAGCCCTTTTTTGTTCCGTGCTTCCTGGATGCCGGCGCACGACGATGGCCGACGCGGCTCGCGCGATGCGCTTATTCGGCGATCGAGCGAATCACGCGCGCCGGGTTTCCGCCCGCCAGCGTATCGCGAGGCACGTCGCGCGTGACGACCGCGCCCGCGGCGACCACCGAATTTTCTCCAATCGTCACGCCGCCGAGAATGATCGCACCGGCGCCGATCCAGACGTTGTTCTCGATCACCACAGGCTTGGCCACCACGCCGCTGCGCCGCCGCGAGGGCTCGACGGGATGGCCTGAGGTGAGGATGCTGACATTGGGGCCGATCATCACCTGATCGCCGATGTCGATGCCGCCGAGGTCACAAAAGGTGCAATTCTGATTGATGAAGACCGGGCGGCCGATGCGGATATCGGTGCCAGCGGTCGAATAGAAAGGCGGGATCAATGAAAGGCCGTCGTCGCTCATTCCCTGTCCTTTTGCTCGCCGTTGCCTGACCGCATCGATATCCGGCAGGAAACTGTATCGCATCCCGGCGGCAGCTCGCCTGTCGAAGGTCGACGCCAACAAAAAGGCCTTGCGAACCCTTCGGTCCGCAAGGCCTTTGCGCTGCTTGGTGCTACCGCGTTTCTCCCAGGCTCGCTCGCCCACCCTCGCCATGCTCAGGCAGCGACGTGATGCAGCGCCTCCTCGGTCAGCCACAGCGATTCCTCGAGCATCTGCTCGTTCAGGTTCGAGCCTTCCCCGCCTCGATCGACCACCACGAAATCGCTGACCTCGCCCAGCGCGATCAGCGGATGGTGCCAGACGCCCTTCGCGTAGTTCACGCCCTGCCAGCCATTCGAGACGAAGGCACGAATCTGCACCGGATCGAGTTCGCCGGCCGGCGCGACCACCACCAGGTAAGGCCGCTCCGACAAGGGCAGGAAGGCCTGGCTGCCGAGCGGGTGCCGTTCGAGCATCTTCACCTCGAAGGGCAGCTCGCGCGGCTGGCCGCGAAACAGGTTGACCAGCGTGTGGCCGCCCTGCTCGGCGACATCCACCCGGGCGAGATCGTGGAAGCGGATCGTGGTGCCGAGATTGATCGGGATCTGCCTGGCGCCCTCGGTCTCGATCACGTCGCCGAAGGGCGCGAACGCCGCGCGCGTCAGCGCTTCGATGGTCAGCGTCTTCATTGGCCGAGCGTGCCCCAGATGCGCAGACGCGAGACGCCGCCGTCCGGGATGATGTTCAGGCGCACGTGCGTGACGGGGCCGAGCGCGGCCAGTTCCGATTCGAAATAATGCTGCTTGTCCATCTGCAGCTTCTGCTCGCCGAGCAGGACCGGCCAGAACATCGCCTGCGTGACCAGCGAGCTGTCGGTGCCGCCCGTCACGTGGGCCGCCTGGATCGAGCAACGATCGGGATAGTTGCCCTTGAAGTGCGCGGTGTCGACCTCGACCTTGCGGATCACGCCCGGGCGTGCCAGCGCGATGATCGCCCAGTCGTTGCCCGGCTCGCGCCGGCGCCGCGTCTCCCAGCCGTCGCCCATGTTCACGCCGCGGCCCGGCAGCAGGATGGACGAGGCCAGCCCGAAGTGCTGGTTGTTGGCGGCAATCACGTGGCCGCCGTTCTCCATCGCGGCCAGGTCAAACAGCTCGCTGCGGCTCGCGCCTTCCCAATCGAGCTTCGGCTGTCCATAGACGCGCAGCCTCGCGATCCCGCCGTCCGGATAGATGTTCAAGCGCAGGTGCGTGTAGGGCGTGCTGTCGTCGACCGCCACGTAATGGTGGCTATTGCCCTGCAGCGTGGTGGACGGCACGATCTCGACCCAGTGCGTGCTCTGGTTCGGCGTGCCGTCGGGCAGGTAGCAGGCTTGCACCGAGGCGGCCGGCGGGAAGTTGCCGGTGAAATGGCTGGTGTCGAGGTCGAGCCCCTTGATCACGCCGGGGCGCGCCAGCTTCACCAGGCACCAGTCGTAGCCGGTGGTGCGCTTGCGGCGCGTCTCCCAGCCGTCCATCCACTTGCCGTGATCGTCGTACTTGCCCGGGATGAACACGGCCGGCTCCGGGTTCAGCATCCGCTCCTTCGGCGCGAAGAAGTCGTCGCTCGCCTCGAGTGCCTGCGCCCCCAGACGCGGATCGGCCAGGTTCACGTAGCGACGCGTGAATTCGGGAGCATTGGGATCGAGCAGCGGAATGGCCATGATGAGGTCCTTATGGGAAGTTCGTGAAAAGAGCGGCACCCGCCGAAACGGGCGCGACTGGAGCGCCGCGGCGCGCGGCCCGAGCCGTGCGACGCGGGTCGAAACTCAGGCGTCGATCAGGTCGTCGAGCCGGAACCGCGCGATCCGGGCGATCTGGTCGAGGCTCGCGCGCAGCTCCTGCTCGCGCGTGTTCGCCACACGGGATTCGAAGTTCGCGATGATGCCGTGACGGTCATAGCCGCGCACGGCCAGGATGAAGGGGAACCCGAATTTCTCGCGATAGACGCGATTGAGCGACTGCAGCTTGTCGAACTCGGCCTGGCTGCACTGGTCGAGCCCCGCGCCGCTCTGCTCGCGCGTCGACTCGGCCGTCAACTCGCCGCGTACCGCCGCCTTGCCGGCCAGCTCCGGGTGGGCATTGACCAGCGCGAGCTGGCGCTCGCCGCCGGCTGCGTCGACCACGCCCGACATCGCCGCGTGCAGCGCCGCGATGCTGGCATAGGGGCGCCCCGCCGCCGCCGCCTCGGCCACCCAGGGCGAATGTTCGAAGATTCCCGACAAGGCGGCGACGAACGCGTCCTCCGCCATTTCGTTCAGTTCTGCCAAGGTGTATTGCATCGCCTTCATGCCGCCTCGTTGCCTCGGTTGGTGGTGGAATACGGATGATGCTCGCGCCAGTGGCGCGCGATATCGACGCGGCGCGTGACCCAGACGCGGTCGTGCTGCTCGATGTGATCGAGGAAGCGCTGCAGCGCTCGGAACCGCCCCGGTCGCCCGAGCAGCCGGCAATGCATGCCGATCGACATCATCTTCGGTGCCTCGTCGCCCTCTTCGTAGAGCACGTCGAAGGCGTCGCGCAGGTAATGGAAGAAGTGATCGGCCGTATTGAAACCCTGCGGCGTCGCGAAGCGCATGTCGTTGGTGTCGAGCGTGTACGGCACGATCAGTTGCGGCCGGCTCGCCCCGCCCGTGACGGGCACCTCCATCCAGAACGGCAGGTCGTCGCCGTAGTGATCGGAGTCGTACAGGAAACCGCCGTATTCGGCCACCAGGCGATGCGTGTTCGGGCTGTCGCGCCCGGTATACCAGCCCAGCGGGCGCACGCCCGTGACGCGCTCGATCGCCTCCATGCCGAGCCGCATGTGCTCGGCCTCGCGCTCGGGCGACATGTCCTGGTAGTGGATCCAGCGCCAGCCGTGGCAGGCGATCTCGTGGCCGAGTTCGACGAAGGCGCGCCCCAGCTCCGGGTGCCGCTCGATCGCCATGCCCACGCCGAACACCGTGAGCGGCAGGCCGCGCTTCTCGAACTCGCGCAGGATGCGCCAGACGCCGGCGCGCGAGCCGTATTCGTAGATCGACTCCATGCTCATGTGGCGCGCCGGGTAGGAAGCCGCGCCGACGATCTCGGAGAGGAACTGCTCGGAGCCGGCATCGCCGTGCAGCACGCAGTTCTCGCCGCCTTCCTCGTAATTGAGCACGAATTGCACGGCGACGCGCGCGCGGCCCGGCCAGTTGGCCTGCACCGGGTGCCGGCCATAGCCGATCAGGTCGCGCGGATAGTGGGAATCATGTGACATGGTTGGATGCGAATGAAGACCCGGGTTTGAGGGTGCTCGCATCGGCGAACCGGCAGCAAATCGGCGGCGGATCAGGCGATGAATCAGCGGCGGATCAGGCGGCGCGGCGCGCCGATGCGAGGGTTGGGCCAGTGTAGCGAAAAGGCCTGGGAGCGCCCATACAGCCAAACGGATAGTGCGGGTCACGTCCGGTGTATGTGCGCTCGCCGCATGCGCTAGGCCGTGGTGGCGGCCGCGCCGCGCGGGGCGGCCGCGTGGCCGCTCGCGGCGCTGCCGGCCGCGCCTGGAACCCCGGCCGGCAGGCCCTCGGCATCGGGGCCAAAACGCGCGAATTCGCCGTCGTAGCGCTTCTCGATCGGACGCGCGTACTCGCCGCGCTTGGCCGTGGCCAGCCGCAGCGCAACCAGCGCCTCGACCCACTTGAGCGCGGCCGTCACGCCCTCCACCACCGGGGCGCCGATCGTCTGCTCCACCTCGTGCGCGAACTCCGCCATGCCGGCGCAGCCGAGCACGATCGCCTCGGCGCCGTCCTCGTCGAGCGCGCGGCGGCACTCCTCGACGATCAGGCGGCGCGCCGAGGAGCCAGGCCGGTCGAGTTCGAGCACGGCCACGTCGGTGGCGCGCACGTTGCGGCAGAAGCGCTGCATGCCGTAGCGCTCGGCCAGGTGCCAGGCCAGGCCGCGCGTGCGCGAGAGCGTGGTCACCACCGAGAAGCCCGGCGCCAGCACGCTGGCCGCGTGCATCGCGGCCTCGGCGATGCCGATCACCGGCCCGCGCGCGATCTCGCGCGCCGCGTACAGGCCCGGATCGCCGAAGCAGGCGATCACGTAGCCGTCGAAGCCATCGCGTTCGCCGGCCGCGATCTCGGCCAGCAGCCCCGGCACCGCGAGCGCGTCATCGTAATGACTCTCGATCGAGGGCGGCCCCATGGTCGGGCTGACCGCCACCACGGCCGTGCCCGCGTTGGCCACCTCGCGCGCGCAGCGCCCCATCGCCTCGGTCATGCGCTGCGTGGTGTTCGGGTTGATGAGCTTGATCTTCATGTCGTCTCCTGATTGCTGGTCCTGCTTGTCGTGCTCGTAGTGCTGGTCCTGCTGGTCCTGCTGGTCCTGCTTGCCCGCGCCCCCAGCCGGCGCGGGCCGGTGCTCATTTCGCCACGATGCGATAGGTCAGGCCGGCCAGCAGCGCACCGACGAACCACGAGAAATTCGCCAGCCCCGAGAGCGCCGGTACCATCACGCAGGCGATCGCGATCACCGCGGCCGGCAGCAGCGAGTACACCGCGCGCCGGTTCACGCCGCCGCGATACCAGTAGGCCCCCGTCTCCGCCAGCGTGTAGAGATCGTCGCGCTTGAGCGCGCCGCGCTTGACCAGGTAGAAGTCGACGATCAGCACGCCATAGAGCGGCCCGATGAAACTGCCGAGGATGTCGAGCGTGTAGTGGATCACCGCCGGGTTGTTAAACAGGTTCCAGGGCGTGATGAAGATCGAGGCGACCGCCGCCAGCATGCCGCCGGCGCGCCAGCTGATCAGGCGCGGCGCCACGTTCGAGAAGTCGAAGGCCGGCGACACGAAGTTCGCGACGATGTTGATGCCGATGGTGGCGATCGTGAAGGTCAGCGCGCCGAGGATCACCGCGGTCGGATGATCGATGCGGCCCACCGTGGCCACCGGGTCGGTGATCAGTTCTCCGAACACCGGCAGCGTGGCGGCGGTGGTGATCACGGTCACCAGCGAGAAGGCCAGGAAGTTGACCGGCAGGCCCCAGAAGTTGCCGCGCCTGACGGCGCGATAGCTGCCGCAGTAGCGGGAGAAGTCGCCGAAGTTCAGCATCGGCCCGGAGAAGTAGGACACCACCAGCGCGATCGCCGTGATCATCACCGGCAGCGCCTCGGCGCCGTGGTAGCGCACGCCGCCCAGGTTCAGGCCGATGTTGCGCCAGCCCGCGCGCCAGACCATGTAGCCGGCCAGCACGAACATCACCACGTAGACGGCCGGCCCCGCGAAGTCGATGAACTTCTTGATGGTCTCCATGCCGTTCCAGAACACCAGCGCCTGCAGCACCCAGAGCAGCATGAAGCCGGCCCAGCCGAGCGCCGAGAGGCCGAGCAAGCCGTAATGATGGACGTCCGCGTAGGGCATCCACTGCGGCACGAACTTGAGCACCACGATCACCAGCGCGCTGGAGGCCAGGTAGGTCTGGATGCCGTACCAGGCCACCGCGATCAGGCCGCGGATCACCGCCGGCACGTTCGCGCCGAGCACGCCGAAGGTGGCGCGGCAGGCCACCGGATACGGCACGCCGAGCTGCTGGCTCGGTTTCGCGATCAGGTTGCAGAGCACGTTGACGATGCCGATGCCCACGATCAGCGACACCAGCACCTGCCAGCTCGTCAGGCCCAGCGCGAACAGGCTGCCGGCGAACACGTAGCCGCCCACCGAATGCACGTCCGACATCCAGAACGCGAAGATGTTGTAGGCGCCCCAGCCCTGCCGCGCGAGCGGCGCGAGATCCTCGTTGTAGAGACGTTCGCTGTAGCCGGCCGGCACGGCGGGCTCGCCGCCGTCGGTTCCGTCCTCGTGATACGGGCTGCTTCCTGGCGCGATGGTGAACTGAGCCATGACATCTCCTTGCCTGCCGCGGTCGAGCCGCGCGATCGTCATTGAAATCGCGGCCGGACATCGAGGTCAGGCCACGCCCGCGTGTGGCAGCCAGGGGGCTGCCATCAGCATTCCGTCAGTCCATCGGCGCGGGCGCGGCGCGCGGGGCTCAGCCCGCGCCGCCGAACACGTCGCGCAAATCCACCGTGCCCTGCGCGGGCCGGTCGAGCATTCTCAATTCCACGTGCTGCAGGTGATGCGCCATCAGCCGCGCCGCCTTCGCCGCGTCGCCCGCCTCGAGTGCGGCGACGATCTCGACGTGGTCGTCGAACGAGCAGGCATTGCGACCGTGCGATTCATACAGCGCCGACATCAGCGTCGAGCGCGCCACCAGCCCGTTCAGGCAGTCGCACAGCGTGGTGTTGCCGGTCAGCCCGGCGAGCGCCACGTGGAACTCGCCCGAGAGCCGGATCCAGGCGGCGAAATCGCGCCGCTCGAAGGCCTCGCGCTCGCGCTCGATCATCGCGGCGACGCCCTTCAGGCGCTTCGCGCCCGGTCCCGTCGCCAACCGCTCCACCACCGCCAGCTCGATGATCCGCCGCAGCTCGAACACCTCGTGCACGTCCTGCAGCGTCGGGCTGGCCACGAAGGCGCCGCGGTTCGGCTCCAGGTCGACCAGCCGGTCGGTGGCGAGCAGCGCCAGCGCCTGCCGGATCGGCCCGCGCTTGACGCCGAACACCTCGCAGAGCTGCGCCTCGGTCAGCTTCGCGCCCGGCGCGAGCCGATGCTCGAGGATCGCCGTGCGGATCCGTTCCGCGATCGCTTCCGGCGTCGTCATCGACGCCACGCTTTCCTTCTTCGTCATGTTTGCCATCTCGTTATGTTCAGCATCCTAGGGCGGACATAAATATTGTCAACAATCCATCCTGCCGATTTTGCACAATTCTCGCTCATCGACATGCTTGCTTTCGGTGCACATGGCACCAAATCGCGTACCGACGCGGGATAGCACCAGATCGATCAACACTTTCAGTCTCGGCAGCCCTAATTTTTTGTCAACAATAATGCGCCTGAATTGGGCACGCCAAATTTGGCAGCGACCAAATTATTCGACCGTTAGTTGCATATCAAGGCACAAAAAAAGGCGGTTGCCCGCCTCGTGCCGATCGAATCCGGCGCCGCCGCCCTATCCGCCCAGCGTCGGATAGTCGGAGACGGTCAGCCGGAAGCCGTGCTCGTTGGCGACCAGTTGCGCCTGGCCGCCCACCGGCAGGCTCACCATGTCGGGCACGTGGCCGAACTGCAGCCCCGTGATCACCGGAATGCCCACCACCTCGCGCACCTGCTCGATCACGGCCTGCATGTCGTAGCCGTTGTCGTAGTCGAAGGCGCGCGCGCCGGTGAACTGGCCGAGCACCAGCGCCTGCTGGCCGGCCAGCAAGCCCGCGAAATGCAGCGTGTAGATCATCCGCTCGATGCGGAACGGCTGTTCGTTGACGTCCTCGATGAACAGGATGCCGCCCTCGACGCGCGGCATGTAGGGCGTGCCGGCCAGCGAGGCCAGGATCGCCAGGTTGCCGCCCCAGAGCGTGCCCGAGACGTTCGCGTCCTGCTGCTGCGGCACCTCGGAGATGATCGTGGTCGTGCGCTGGGAGAGCGTCGACCAGAACTGCGTCATGGTGAATTCGCTCGGCGTCTCGGCGCCGAAGTCGGCCGACAGCATCGGCCCGCCGAAACTCTTGACGCCCGACCTGGCGAGCAGCGCGAGCTGGATCGCGGTGAAGTCGCTGTGGCCGCACAGCGCGATCGGCTGGTCGCGCAGGCGTTCGAGCCCGCGGTAGTCGAGATGCGGCAGGATCCGCGCGGCACCGTAGCCGCCGCGCACCGCCAGGCCGATGTCGGGCAGCGGCTGCGAGGGATCGGCCAGGCGGTTCAGGTCGGCCGCGCGCTCGGCGTCGCTGCCGGCGAAGCGCAGGTGGCGGCGCTCGGTCGCCTCGACGTTCTGCACCTGGTGCCCCTGCGCGCCGAAGCGCTCGAGCGCGCGGCGGATCGCGTCGGGATCGTGCGGGTAGCCGGAAGGGCCGAGCAGGCGGATGCTGCGCGGCTTGAGTGTGGAATGGGCCATCGGTCGCGTATCGGTAATGGGGGTCAGCCCGATTAGAACCGCGTCACGGCGACTGGTTCAGTTCGCGGGCGGCAGGTCGTCGGAATCCGGCGCGGTGCCCGGCCCAGCCGCCTCGTCGCCGCCTTCGGGCAGCGCCGCGGCGGCATTCGCCGCGCGCCGCGCTTCGCGGGCCGCGCGACGGCGCTCGGCGAAGAAGCTGCGCAGCGCATCGCCGCATTCCTCGGCGAGCACGCCGCCCGTCACGCTGGTGTGGTGGTTCAATTGCGGATTGGCGAAGGCGTCGACCACGCCGCCGCAGGCGCCCGTCTTCGGGTCCGGCGCGCCATAGACCACGCGCGCGATCCGCGCATGCATGATCGCGCCGGAGCACATCAGGCAGGGCTCGAGCGTCACATACAGTTCGCAGCCGGGCAGGCGATAGTTGCCGAGCGCCTGGGCGGCCGCGCGCAGGGCCGCCATCTCGGCATGCGCGGACGGATCGTGTCCGCCGATCGGATGATTGAAGCCGCGCGCGATCACCTCGTCGCCGCGCACGATCACGGCGCCGACCGGCACCTCGCCGGCCGCGCGCGCCGCTTCGGCCGCGGCGAGCGCCATGCGCATATAGCGCCGGTCGCGCTCGGCGGCCGGATCGGGGTGCGGCGCGGCGTCGGAAACGGACGAGTCGGGCAAATCGGACGGATCGGGGAGATCGGCGGAGGCAGGCAGGTTCACGCGGTTCCCGCTTCGCCGGCGCCATCGTCGAGCACGCGCTCGGACAGGCGTTCGGCAATGCGGCGGCAGTATTCGCGCGGCACGACCAGCGGGCCGCCGCGCAGCGATTCGAGGGCCATGTCGAGCGCAAGCATCTTGGCTTGCAAGCGGCAACGTGTCGCGCGGTCGCTGACCGCGCGCATTTCGTCCTGCAGGTTGCACAGGGCCCGCAACTGCTCGACCGCGGGCGGCACGAACCCCGCAGTCTTCAGGATCCGGTTGGCGATCCGCACTTCGGCCGGGACGCGCAAATCGTCGTCCAGCTCCGGCGGGGCGTCGGTGACCGGGATTTCGTCGAACTCCCCGCGCGCGGCAGCGGCAGCGATACGTTGTTCGACCAGGGCATCAAGCAGTCTCATTCGAGCAATTCAAGGCAAAGCGGCCTCGCGATTCTAACAGGGGATTGGGCAAGCGCCAGCCCTCTGGAGCAAATGCTCGACTATCGAAATCGCGTATCGAGGAAAACCGTTATGCTCGATCGGATCGTCCGGTGGCCCTTGCCGGGCGCCGGTTTCTCCATTCGATTTCGAGGGAAGGATCACCAGGATGCACACCGTCAGGATAGGACTGCGATGGCTGGCCGCCGCCGCGCTGCTGCTCGGCCTGGGCGGCTGCGGCGTGTTCTGCAGCGGGGCCGGCACCAATGGCTGGGCCGGCGGCGCCTGCGGGACCACGGTCCGTTTTTGAGCCGGGTTTTCGCGCCTTGCTCGTGCCGCGCTCCCGCTCCGCTCCGAGCCCGCATTCGGCTCGTTCCGGCCCCGCGATCTGCCCGGCCGGCGCGTTTTCGGCGTGATCGCGTACCGGCAGGCGGCACGCGGCCTGCTCGGCGTCAGCGATTGACCAGCGCCAGCCCGGCCGGCAGGTAACGCTCGCCGGCCACGCCGATCTCGGCCAGCACCGCGTCGAGTCGCGCCAGCTCCTCGTCGCCGAGCACCAGCGTCGCCGCGCCGAGATTGTCTTCCAGATAGCGGCGGCGCTTGGTACCCGGAATCGGCACGACGTCGTCGCCGGCGCGCAGCACCCAGGCCAGCGCCACCTGGGCCGCGCTCACGCCGCGCGCGGCCGCGATCGCCTGGACGGCCTCGGCGATGCGCAGGTTGGCGTCGAAGTTGTCGCCCTGGAAACGCGGATCGTTGGTGGCGCGATAGTCGCCCTCGCCGATCTCGGCGCGCGACTTCACCTGCCCCGTCAGGAAGCCGCGGCCGAGCGGGCTGAACGGCACCAGGCCGATGCCGAGCTCGCGCAGTACCGGCAGCACCGTGCCTTCCAGGTTGCGCTCCCAGATCGAGTATTCGCTTTGCAGCGCCGAGACGGGCTGCACCGCGTGGGCGCGCCGGATCGCCTCCTCGCCAGCCTCGGACATGCCGAAATAGCGCACCTTGCCGGCGGCGATCAGCTCGCCCACCGCGCCGGCCATCTCCTCGACCGGCACGGCCGGATCGACGCGATGCTGGTAGAGCAGGTCGATGCGGTCGGTGCGCAGCCGCTTGAGCGAGGCCTCGACCACCTCGCGGATATGTTCGGGCCGGCTGTCGGTGCCGGCCGGGCGGCCGTCCGCGCCGATCCGGAAGCCGAACTTGGTGGCGATCGTCACCGCCTCGCGCCGTCCCTGCAGCGCCCGGCCGAGCAGTTCCTCGTTGCTGTAGGGCCCATAGACCTCGGCGGTGTCGAGGAAGGTGCAGCCCAGCTCAATCGCGCGATGCAGGGTGGCGATCGATTCGGCGTCGTCGGGCTTGCCGTAGGACTGGCTCATGCCCATGCAGCCCAGGCCGATCATCGAGACTTCGAGGCCTTGGCGGCCCAGCTTGCGGGTATTCAGCATGGATCTTCCTGATCGAGGTGTAGGGGACGCGTCCGGCCGTTCATGCCGCGCCTCGGGCGACGCAGGCGGGACATGCCGCGCCCGCGCCGCCCTCGCGCCGACGGGCTCAGCGCAGGTTCAGATAGTGCAGCTTGCTGAGCGGCACACCCTTGTGACGCATGATGTCGTAGGCCGTGGTCACGTGGAAATAGAAGTTCGGCAACGCGAAGTTGGTCACGTAGCCCAGGCCCGTGAACTCGATCGGGCCGCTGCGCAGCGGCAGGCTCACGGTGCGCGTCTCGCTGCCCTCGAACTTCGCCACGTCGACCGATTCGGCGAAGGCGATGGTCTTGGCGATGCGCTCCTGCAGTTCGGCGAAGCTCTGCTCGTTGTCCGGGAACGAGGGAATCTCGATGCCGGCCAGGCGCGCCACGCAGCCCTTGGCGGCGTCGCTGGCGAGCTGAACCTGGCTGCTCAGCGGCAGCATGTCCTCGAACAGGCGCGCGCCGATCAGTGCCGCGGGATCGAGGCCCTGCTCGCGCGCATGGGCCTCGCCCTTGTCGAGCAGCTTCGACAGCGTGCGCAGGCCGCGCACCAGCACGGGGATCGAGATGTCATACAGGGAAACGGACATGAGGGCTCCTGGAGATGGGATGGATCCGCCGGCTCCGCGGCGTTCGCCCGCCAGCATAATGCGGTTCCGGAATCGCTGCTGGAGCGTCGCGATTGGTGCGGGAAAGCGAGGCAATCAGGAGGCGGGACGAGCGCCGGGCACATCAGGCGCAATGATGGCGGCGCCGGCCAGGACGCTGGCGCCGGATGCCGATCGCGACCGCCAGGGCAGGCGGCTCAGTTCCGCTGGCCGCCGGCTGCACCGGGCCGGGCTTCGTTTGCCTGCGGCGTGCCCCAGTTGCGGATCGCCAGATTCTCGAACAGCGTCTCGCGCGCGCCATACTTGGCGACGTCGAGCAGGCAAGCGGCGAGCTGCTCGCAATCGACGCTGAGCCCGGGCCCGAACCACGAGATGACGGTGCCGATCGGCGCGAGCCAGCGCCCGATGTCCTGGCGCGGCCCGCTGATCGCGGTCGGCCGGATATAGGCCGGACGAAACACGTAGACCTTCCCGGCCAGGGCGCCCAGCGCGCGTTCGGTGCGCCCCTTGATGCGCCGGTACAGCGCGCGTTGCCGTTCTTCCGGATCGGCGCCGCGCCCGCTCAGGAAACAGAAGCGCAGTGCCGGATTCGCGGCGAACAGCGCGCGCGCCGCGGCCAGCGCGTAGTCGTGCGTGATGCGCACATAGGCATCCTGGCGCACCTGCGATTGCGACACGCCCAGGCACCAGACGCAGGCGCCGAAACCGGCCAGGTCGAGATCGAATAATCGAGGAAATCGTCGCGCAGCACCTGCCTGAGCTTCGGGTGCTCGAGGCCGAGCGCGCGCCGCGTCAAGACGGTGACCGACTCGATGGTCGGATCGTCGAGGGCCTGGCGCAGCACCTGGCCGCCGGCAAAGCCGGTCGCCCCCGTCAGCAAGAGTTTCATATCGGCACCTCCGATGCCAGGAAAAACGCCATCATGGCCGGCGAGCCCCGGCCCGCGTCGCCGAACGGAATCGCGTGCCGCTTGCCGGCCAGCATCGCGATCGTCATCCGCGACACTGGCTTGGCCAGCGCATCGGAGTCCTGATCGCTGGCATCAAGGGCGGTGCGACCGATATCTGCCGGCGCAGACTATAAGAGCAAGACGTTCGTTTTGTCTGCGCTCGTATATTTGCCGAATCGCACCGCCCATCCCGCTCAGAAGCGCTCGCCCACCATCTGCTCGCTCTTCTCCCAAAGCGCCTTGGCGAGCTCCGGGTCGAGCGCGTAAGCGCGCACGCCGGGCGCCGCCGGATTGAGCTCGGCATCGGTCACGCTCGACAAGCCGCAGTTCTCGGCGTAGCGCCCGCCCACCTCGTCGGCCGGGGCCACCACGCCGGCCCAGACCGAGGTGGCCGCGCCCTGCGGCACGGTCTTGAAGCGGAACGGCGGCTGGCCTTGCGCGGCCAGGTCGGCATTGATCTGGGTGAGCATGCCCTCGAGCGCGTCGTCCGGCAGATGGCGCGCCAGTTCCGTCATGATGCCGCCCGGATGGATCGCCACCGCGCGCACGCCGCGCGCCTTGTGGCGGCGATCGAACTCGACGGCGAACAGGATATTGGCCGTCTTCGAGCGTGCATAGGCCACCCAGGGATCGTAGGGCGTGCGCTCGAAGCCGAGGTCGTCGAGCGAGAACGGCGCCATGCGGTGCCCCGATGAGGCCACGTTGACCACGCGCGCGCCCGGCGCCAGCAAGGACGCGATGCGGTTGATGAAGACGAAGTGGCCGAGGTGGTTGGTGCCGAACTGGGTCTCGAAACCATCGGCGGTATGCCCGAAGGGCGAAGCCATCACGCCCGCGTTGGCGATCACGAGGTCGAACGGCCGGCCGTCGACGAGCAGCGCGTCGGCCGCGGCACGCACGCTGGCCAGCGAGGCCAGGTCGAGTTCGAGCAGCTCGAAACCGTCGCCGTTGCCGGCCACGGCCGCGCGCACCACCTCGGTGGCCGAGCGCGCCTTGGCCAGGTCGCGCGCGGCGCCCACCACCTGCGCGCCATGCGCGACCAGCGCACGCGCGGTTTCCACGCCCAGCCCGGCCGACACGCCGGTCACGAGGGCGCGCTTGCCGCCCAGGTCGACGCCGGCCAGCACGTCGTCGGTGGTGCTGAATTCTCCGAATACTTGGGACATCTGCAGAGCTCCTGATCGTGTCGACGCCCAGGTGCCGGCGCCGGCACCCGCGTCGCGTAAAATAAGCGGATCGATCCTCCGCATAAATATACGGAGGATATCTCCGCTTATCAACGGGAATTTTCGAGGGTGACCCAGGACAAGGAAAACGGCGCGCCGGCCCGCAAGCCGCGCGCCGACGGCGAACGCAATCGCCAGCGGCTGATCGAGGCGGCCAAGACCGTGTTCGCGGCCAAGGGCTCGAGCGCGAGCCTCGACGAGATCGCCCGCACGGCCGGGGTCGGGATCGGCACGCTGTACCGCCACTTCCCGACGCGCGACGCCTTGATCTCGGGCCTCTATCGCAACGAGACGACGCAGATGGCCGAGGCCGCCACGCGGCTGGCCGACACGTACGCGCCGGCCGAGGCGCTACGCCAGTGGCTGCTGCTGTTCATCGACTACATGGCGACCAAGCACGGCATGGCCGAGGTGCTGAACTCGGTGATGGGCGGCGTCGGCGCGCTTTACGCGGATTCGGCCACCTGCATCCTCGGGGCGCTGCAGGATCTCGTCGACCGCGCCACGGCGAGCGGCGAGATCCGCCTCGGGCTGGCGCCGATCGATGTGCTGCGCGCCATCGCCGGCGTGGGCACCGTGTCTAGCGAGCCGGGCTGGGAGAAATCGGCGCGCCAATTGGTGGACATCATCATGGCGGGAATTCGCGTGCGCTGAATCGGTTGCGTGGTCGGTGTCGATCGCGCGCCCCATCGCGACTCGTGGTTCAAGCTCGACGCTTCAACAGATCGAAGCGGATCAGGCTTTCCGCGCTCGCCACCAGCGCCTCCTGCGCCGGACGAGGTGTCCAGCCCAGCCATTCACGCGCCTTGTCGCCGCTGGCGCGACGCACGACACCGAGTTGCGGCGCCATGGCCCGCATCGCGGGAGACACCACGCCGAGCGCGCGCACCGCGAGATCCGGCAGACGATGTCGCGGCACCCTGCCCGCGGCCGCGCCGAGCCGGCGCCGCAGGATCCCGGCCACCTCGTGCAGGCTCAGCACCGGCTCCGATACCGCGATGAAGCGTTGCCCATTCGCCCGCGGATCGCGCATCGCCCGCAGATGCAGGTCGGCGGCATCGCGCACGTCGACCACGCCGAACGCCAGCCTCGGCACCGCCGGCATCGCGCCATCGAGCAGCGCCTTCAGCAAGCCGATCGAACTCGAATAATCCGCGCCCAGCACCGGGCCGAAGATCCCCACGGGATTCACCACCGCCAGCTCCAGCGCCCCGCCCTCGGTCTCGATGAAATCCCAGGCCGCGCGCTCGGCCAGCGTCTTCGAGCGGATGTAGGGCGTGACGTCGAGGCCGGCCAGGTCGGTCCAGTCGCGTTCGGTGTAAATGGCCTCGCGCGTGCCGTGCCCGTAGCCGATCGCCGCGAACGAGGAGGTCAGCACCACGCGCTTCACGCCGGCCTCGCGCGCGGCGCGCAGCACACGCAGGCTGCCGTCGCGAGCGGGCCGGACCAGCTCGTCCTCGTCGCGCGGTGGGCCGCCCGGGAACGGCGAGGCGATGTGCAGCACGTATTCGCACTCGCGCATCGCCTCGGCCCAACCCTCGTCGCGCATCAGATCCGTGACGGCGAATTCCAGCCCTTCGTCGGTTTGCGCGCCGCCCGCCGCGATCATCGCCCTCACCATCGAGGCTCGATCAGGATCCCGAATCGTCGCCCTTACCCGATATCCCTCGCGCAACAACTGCACGATCGCGTGCGCGCCCAGAAATCCCGATCCGCCTGTCACCAGCACCCGATTCATCACGCTCCCTGTGGTCCCGTTTCGATGCCGCGATACATGAAGTACGCGAGCTGCTAGCATCCATTCTCGATGTCGGGCGAATTCCCGCAAGTACGATGTTTCAAGATACCGAGTATGGAAAACCAGACCATTGAGCGGCTGGAAGGCACGGATTGCCCGGATACCTGCGTACCGCAGGCCCGGACCATCGCGCGTTTCCAGGCCAGCATCGAAGCGGTGGCCGGCAAGTGGAAGATCGGCATTCTCTGCGCGCTGCTCGACGGCAAGCTGCGCTTCGGCGATCTGCGCCGCGCCCTGCCCGGCATCACCCAGCACATGCTGACGGTGCAGTTGCGCGACCTCGAAGCCAACGGGCTGCTGACGCGCACCGTCCACGCCGAGGTGCCGCCGCGCGTGGAATACGCGTTGACCGCCGCCTCGCTGGCCTTGCTGCCCGTGTTCCGCTCGCTGCGCGACTGGGCCGAGATCCATGGCGACGCGCTGCTGGCGCGCGGCGCCGAACCGAGAGCGCCACGCAAGAACGCGGCGACACGGGAGAAGAAAGCGCGGCGGGATTAGACGGGGCGCCTCTGCCGGAGGAAAAACGCGGACCTCCCTACCGTCGGCATCACGCCTCCCCGCCCTCGCCCGCCAGCCGCGCCGCCACGGCGACGATCACGGCCCGTTCATGCGCATCGAGATGATCGAGCAGATGGCGGCGCACCGCGCCCGCATGCACGGGCCGCGCCGCCGCGATCCGCTCGCGCCCTTCCACGGTGATGAGCACCAGCACGCCGCGCGCCTCGTCGGCCTGCCGGCGGACCACCAGTTCCCGCGCCTCCATGCGCGTGAGCTGATGCGAGAGCCGGCTCTTGTGCCAGCCCAGCGAGAGGGCGAGATCGCGTTGCGCGAGTTCGCCGCCGCCGAGGTCCTCGAGCCGCGACAGGATGCCGAAGTCGGCGCCCGACAAGCCCGTCTCGCGCTCGATCTCGGCGCCCACGCACGCCAGCGCCTGTTCGCTCAGATGCTTCACCGCGCTCCAGACCGCCAGTTCGTCCGCCTGCAGGCGTGCCGTCGTTTTCTTACTCATAGTGCTTCACGGGAAAACGCCCCGCCATGGTGTCGAACATCGCACGATAGCCGGCTTTCGCCGCCTCGAACGCGGCGCTCGCGGTCGGGCCGTAACCGATCTCGTCGGCGTCTCCCGCCACCAGGGCAGCGAACACGGCATCGCAGTAGACCTCGAGATCCACGCCATGCACGGCGCCCTCGCCCGCCAGCGAGGTGCGCACGGCAGGCGGAATCAGCTCGACCACCGAGCAGGCGGTGTGCCGCAAGGCGAAGCGCAGGTTCATCGTGTAGCTGTGCAAGGCGGCCTTGCTGGCGCTGTAGACAGGCGCGAACGGTTGCGGCACGTAGGCACCGCCCGAGCTGAGGTTGACGATCGTCGCGGCACGGCGCTCGCTCAACAGCAAGGGCAGCAGCAGATGGTTCAGGTGGATCGGGCCCGACAGCAGCGTGTCGATCTCGGCCTGGCGCTGCGCCCAGGGCGCGTCGTCCTCGGCCAGGCCTATCCGGCGCTGGATGCCGGCGTTGTTGATCAGCACGTTCAGCGCGGGCATCGACTCGCGCACTTGCTCGGCAAGCGCCTCTCGCGCGCAAGGATCGGCGATGTCGCTGGCCACGAAATCCAGCCCCGGATGGTCGGCCGCCACGCGTTCGAGACGGGCGCGATCGCGGCCGGTGATCGTGACGCGCGCGCCGCCTTCGAGAAAGCGCCGCGCAAGACCGAGACCGATGCCGGAGCCGCCACCGGTGATCAGGACACAGGCCGCTTCGATATCAATCGACATGATGCTCCCCCTTCAGGTTGATACGACAACCTGAAATATAGAAACACCAGGTTGTCACGTCAACTCAAAATCCGGGGCTCGACGATCACGCCGGCGGCCAGCTCACACCGGTCAGGCGCTCCGACTCGGCCCACAGCCTCGCCGCCACCTCGCGATCGAGCGCGGCCGCGCCGATCCTGGCCGGCCCGACCGGCCCGCGCAGCTCGAACACATGCCGTGGTCCGTAATACGCGCCGGGCCGCGCATCGGGCGAGGTCGCCGCGAACAGGGTGGGCAAGGCGCCGCCGGCGGCCGAATGCGAGATCAAGGGCCGCACGCCGGCCATCAGCGCCCGCGCGATCACCGCGCGATCACCGCGCGACGCACCCCGCCCAGGTTCGGCCCGGCGCTTTGCAGACCGGTGCGCGCGAAACCGGGATGCGCCGAGGTGACCGTCAGCCCCCAGCCTCGCGCTTCGCTGCGCCGCTGCAACTCGAAGGCGAACAACTGCATCGCCAGCTTCGACTGCGCATAGGCCTGCCAAGGATCATAGCGGCGCGTCCATTGCAGGTCGTCGAAGTGGATCGCCGCGCGCAGGCGATGCGCGAGGCTGCCGACCACCACCACGCGCGGTGCCGCGGCACGGCGCAAGGCCGGCAGCAGCCGCGCGCTCAGCGCGAAATGGGAAAGGTAGTTGGTGCCGAACTGCAGCTCGAAACCGTCCGCCGTGGTGTGCCGCGTCGGCGGCGTCATCACGCCGGCATTGTCGATCAGCAGGTCGATCGCCGCGTCGCCGGATTCGAACGGCTCGGCAAAGCGGCGGACCTGATCGAGACTGGCGAGATCCACGCGCCGGTATTCGACCTCGGCGCGCGGATGCGCGGCGCGAATCCTGTGCAAGGCCTCGGCGCCCTTCGCATCGTCACGCCCTGCCAGCAACACGCGAGCACCCGCGCCGGCCAGGGCCAACGCGGTTTCCAGGCCGATCCCGCCGGTCGCGCCCGTCACCAGCGCAAAGCGGCCGCGCTGGTCGGGGATGTCGGAAACGCGCCAGCTCATTGCCGCCTCCGCAGCGCGTCGAGCCCTTCGGGCAGCTTCGCGTCGTCGAATTGCGTGGACAGCGTGGTCGCGCGCCAGCGCGCGGCCTCCTCGGCGCGCTCCGCCTCGGCCTGCTCGGCGACATACAGCGCATCGCCGCCGAGCAGCAGGCGCGCCGGTACATCCTCGCGCCGCGATAGCTCGACGATCAGCGCCGCGATCCGCGCCGGATCGCCGACCTCGTGCCCCGCGTAGGCGTCGAGCAGGGACAGCACCTGGCCCACCGAGGGCGCGTAGTCGGGCAGCAGGCCGTCGATACCCTGCCTGGCCTGCGCGGCCCAGTCGGTACGCATGCCGCCCGGTTCGAGCGTGCACACGCGCACGCCGAACGGCGCGACTTCCTTGCCCAGCACGTCGCTGAAGCCGCCCACCGCCCACTTGGCGGCCTGGTAGGCGGACAGGCCGGCCGTCGAGCTGCGCCCGCCGACCGACGACACCTGGAAGACGTGGCCCGCGCGCTGCGCACGCATCACCGGCAGGGCCGCGCGCGTCAGATTGACGACGCCGAACAGATTGGTCTCGACCTGGTCGCGGAAATCGGCCGGCGCCATCTGCTCGAACGGCGCGGTGTGTCCATAGCCGGCGTTGTTGACCAGCACGTCGAGGCGGCCGAAGGCGCTGCGCGCAAGCTCGACCGCCCGCGCGGCGGCGGCCTCGTCGGTCACGTCGAGCTCGACCGGCAGCAGACGATCGCCATGCCGGCGCTGCAGATCCGCGAGCCGCGAGGGATCGCGCGCTCCGGCCACCAGCCGGTCCCCCGCTGCCAGCACCGCTTCCGAAACCGCGCGCCCAAGCCCTCGCGCGGCACCCGTCACCAACCAGACTTTCGACATGCCCGACTCCTTTCAATGAAATGAATGATTACTCACTCATTAATAAGCGGGATACGAGGCTCGATCGACCTCCGTATCCCGCCAGATTCTGTGACCGGCGGCGCATCTATCCGGCGCGCCGCCCCGCTGCCCTCAATGCGCCTGCAAGGCCGCCCAGACCGCCCGGAACCCGGCCTCGCGATAGGCTTCGTGCCGTCCCGGCTCCTGGGCGACGAAATCCATGGTGGTCTCCGCCATCGACGAGAACAGCGCGCCGCAGAACGCGAGCCGCTGTTCCTGCGGCAGCCCATCAGCGTTCGCCAGTTGCTCGCGGAAGATGTCGCGCACGGCGCAGAAGCCCTGCGCGCCGGCCACGCGATTGGCCTCCTCGATGCGCCCGCTGATATCGAGCTGGCGCATCGCGCGCCTTCCATCGGGATCGGCAACGCCCCACGACACATAGGCGTTCCAGGCATGCCTGGCACGTTGCTCGCCACTGCCCTCGAACGGGAACTCGCCCATCATCGCGGTGCGCAGCCGGTCCTTCAAATGCAGGTACAAGGCATTGAGCAGCGCATCCTTGCTCTCGAAATAGGTAAACACGGTGCCCTCGGCCACGCCGGCGAGTCGTGCGATACGCGCCGTGGTGGCGCTCGCGCCATGTTCGGCCAGCGCGCGCGCCGCGGCGTCGAGGATCGCTTCGTGTTTGTCGAGACTGCGGGGACGTGCCAAAACCTTGCCGCCTATGAATGAGTGATTGCTCAATCATAGAGATCGGCACTTTCACGCGCAAGCGAAAATTCTCCCCTTCATTCATCGGAACAACCAAGCCGGATACGCTGGCGCCGCGCTCGCCGTGATGGCCAGCGCGGTGCGGGCCACGTCAGGCGGCGAGTCGCGCCAGCAGTTCGCCAAGCTGCGTCGCACCCGTGTCCGCCAGCGGTTGCAGCGGCAGGCGCGGCTCACCCGCCTCGAAGCCCTGCAAGCGCAGCCCCGCCTTGATGGTGGTCGGCAGGCCTCCCTTCAGGATGAAGTCGAGCAGCGGCAGTTGACGGTAGAACAGCTCGCGGGCCCGCGCGAGCTCCCCCGCCTGCACGGCCGGGTAGAGCGCCAGCGTCAGTTGCGGGATCAGGTTCGGCGCGGCCGTGCACCAGCCCGTCGCGCCGGCGCAGAACGCCTCCAGCGCGAGCGGATTGCTGCCGTTGTAGAACGGGATGGTGTCGTCCGAGATCTGGCGCAGCGCATGCATGCGCTGGATGTCGCCGCTGCTCTCCTTGACCATCGTCACGTTGCCGATCTCGCGTACCAGCCGCGCGATGAAGGCCGGCTGCATGTCGATGCCGCTGGTGGCCGGGTTGTTGTAGACCATCACCGGAATGCCGATCGCCTCGGCGATGCTCGCGTAGTGACGGAAGATCTCGGCCTCGCCGAGCTTCCAGTACGAGATCGGCAGCACCATCACCGCGTCGGCGCCGGCCTGCTCGGCGAAGCGCGCGCGCCGCACCGCGTTGCGCGTGGTCAGGTCGGAGATGCCGACCACCACCGGCACGCGCCGCGCCACCTGGGCGATCGAGGCCTCGGCGGCCTGGTCCCATTCCTCGTCGTCGAGATAGGCGCTTTCGCCGGTGCTGCCGAGCGGCGCGATCGCGTGCACGCCGGCCGCGATCAGCCGCTCGATGCCGGCGCGCAAGGCGGCGCTGTCGATGCCGCCGGTCTGCCGGTCGAACGGCGTGACCGGGTACGCGATGATGCCCTTGAATAATTGCGATGCCATCTGCGGGTTCCTCGTTGGGAGTGCTATCTAATGAAGTGAGAAAAAATGCGATCCAGCGTCTCGGCTCAGGCCAGGCAGTCGCGATGCGCGCGCAGGGCGCGGCGCGCGTAATAGTCGAAGGTGACGGCATGGCGCTTGGGCGTGGTGATCCAGTCGTGCGCCTCCCTGGCCAGCGCCTCGGGAATCGGCCGGATCGTCCCGGCGGCCTGTGCCAGCAACTGCAGGCGCGCCGCGCGCTCCATCAGCAGCGCCAGCACGCAGGCCTCCTCGATGGTCTTGCCGGTCACCAGCATGCCGTGATGGGCCAGCAGCACGGCGCGCTTGTCGCCGAGCGCGGCCGAGATGATCTCGCCTTCCTCGTTGCCGACCGGCACGCCGGGCCAGGTCTCGAGGAAGGCGCAGTCGTCGTGCAGCGGGCACATGTCCATGTGCGAGACCGCCAGCGGCAGCTCCAGCATCGACAGTGCCGAGACGTGCACGGGATGGGTGTGGATGATGCAGTTGACATCGGGCCGCGCGCGATAGATCCAGGTATGGAAGCGGTTGGCCGGGTTCGGGATGCCCTCGCCGCCGATCGTCTTCAGGTCCTGGTCGACCAGCAGCAGGTTCTGCTCGGTGATCTCGTCGAAGCCCTGCCCGAAGGGCTGGGTGTAATAGGTGTCGCGATCCTCGGCGCGCGCGGTGATCTGGCCCGCGAGCCCCGAATCGTGGCCGCCATCAAATAGAATGCGGCAGGTCAGTGCCAGTTTCTGTCGAGGCGACCAGTCGCGCGACGACAGCGCGGTATCGAGTTGCCGGTGCGAGCGGGCGACCAACTCGGACTTCGACAAGTGCAGCGTTTCAGGCATTCCGTTTCTCCTGGTTGAGCGGCCGTGGCAGCGGCGGACATCGGGTGATCGAGAGCAAGGACAAGTCGTCGAGTACACGACGGGTAGTATATGACACGCCGTGTCATTTGATGCCGGATTTTTTGGAGAGATACGCGTGGGCGCCATTCGCCTGAAGTTGTTGCGCAAGCAGCTTGGTTTGAGCCTGCAGGACCTGGCCGAGCGCGCCGGCCTGACCAAGAGCTACCTGTCGAAGGTCGAGCGCGGCCTGAGCACGCCCTCGGTGGCGGTCGCGATGCAGCTGGCCACCGCCCTGCATGTGGAGGTCGGCCAGTTGTTCGCGTCCGACGAGGACGAGAAGGCGATCACGGTGGTGCGCGCCGGCGAGCGGATCCGCGTGGGCGGCGGCAGCGAGGACGGCGCCTCGGCCGGCTACGAGGTGATCGCCGCCGAGGCGGGACGCAAGCGCCTGCTGCCCTTCATGCTGCAGCCCCGGCATGATTTCTCGTCCTCGGAGTTCCGCGAGCACGCGGGCGAGGAATTCCTGTTCGTGCACAGCGGCAGGATCGAGATCGATTTCGCCTCGCAGAAGGTCACGCTCGGCACCGGCGACGCGGTGTATTTCAATGCGCAGGTGCCGCATCGGATCCGCTCGCTGGGCGCGAGGACAGCGCAGGTGCTGCTGGTGATCAGCGGCGACGAACTGTCGGCCGCGGAGCAGCACGCGGCCGACTGAGCCGCCTCCGGCCTTCTCCTGCTTCGACGTGATCAAGGCGCCGCGCGTGGACGAGGACATCGCGCGCCTGCGCGAGCACCTGGCGCGCGTGGCCGCCTGAGCGGCGCGTTCAGCCCAGCACCATCTCGACGAAGCGCTGCGCCGGCAGCGGCACCTCGCCGAGCCGGTGCGCGATGCCGAGCTCCCACTTGCGGCGGCTGGCCGGCACGTAGCGCAAGGTCACGCCCTCGATCGAGAAACGCGCGACCGAGGCCGGCACCAGCGAGATGCCCTGCCCCGCGGCCACCAGCGCCTGCACCGCATGGAACTCGCCGGCTTCCTGCACGATCCTCGGCCGGATCCCGTGATGTTCGTACAAGGCCATCACGGCCGCATGGAAACCGGGCGCGCGATCGCGCGCGATCAGCACCAGCGGCCGCTCGCCCACGCTCTTCATCGACACCGCCCGATCGGCCAGCGGGAAATCCCGCGGCAGCACGAAGGCGGGATAGTCGCTGGCGAGCCGATGCTGGCGCAGCCGGCGGTCCCGCGTGAGGCGCATGAAGGCGACGTCGAGCGAGCCGTCGGCGAGCGCTTTGGCCTGCTCGATCGACGGCAGGTCGCTCACCTGCACGCGCACCTCGGGATAACGCTCGCGAAACGCCGGCACGGTGGTGGCGACCAGGTCGATCGCCCAGGAACCGAAGCCGATCCGCAACTCGCCCAGCTCGCCGGCCGCGATGCGGCGCCCGCGCTCCAGCACCGCATCGGCGTGCTCCACCAGCCGGCGCGCTTCCTGGGCGAACAGGCGGCCCAGCTCGGTCAGCTGCGCGCCGTGCCGGCCGCGCGAGAACAGGCTGCCGCCGAGCTGCGCCTCGAGCTTGCCGAGCTGGCGGCTCAGCGCCGGCTGGGACAGGTTCAGCAGCGACGAGGCGCGGCCGAAATTCGGTGTCTCGACCAGGGCCAGGAAGGCGCGGAGCAGGTTGATTTCCATGCACGAAACGTATCACGGTGCGCCGTAAATGTCATTGGACGCATCGATCGGCAAGCCGTGTAATGAGCGCTCCTCCACTTCCGCGCCCCGCTTGCCGCTCGCCCGATGAACAATATCCTCACCGCCTCCGGCTGGGCCTTCGGCCTGCTCGAAACCGGCGCCGACGGCCGGATCGCCGCGATCCGCGCCAGGCCGGTCGGCACGCCCCTGCCCGGCTACGGCTACCTGCTGCCGGGTTTCGTCGACCTGCACGTGCACGGCGCGGGCGGGGTCGACCTGATGGACGGCGGCGAGGCCGCGCAACAGGTGGCCGCCTCGCTCGCGGCCAGCGGCACCACGACCTTCCTGGCGACCACCATGACGGCGCCGGAAGCCGAACTGCGCGAGGCCACCGCCGCGGTCGGCCGCGTCGAGCGCCGCGAGCGGCCGGCGCATTGCGCGCGCCTGCTCGGCGTCCATCTCGAAGGCCCGTTCCTCAACCCCGGGCTGCTCGGCGCGCAGCCGCCGCATGCGCGCCGGGCACGGGACGGCGAGATCGACACGCTGCTCGCGCTCGCCAGCGTGCGCCTGGTGACGCTCGCGCCCGAACTGGAGGGGCAGCTCGACACGATCCGCCGGCTGGTCCGGCGCGGCATCCGCGTCCAGCTCGGCCATTCGAGCGGCAGCTACGAGCAGGGCGTGGCCGCGCTGCAATGCGGCGCGAGCGGCTTCGCCCACCTGTTCAACGCCATGAGCGGGCTGCATCATCGCGCCCCGGGCCTGGTGGGCGCGGCGCTTGCTCATGCCGAATACGCCGAGATGATCCCCGACCTCGCCCATCTTCACGCCGGCGCGATGCGCGCGGCGCTGCGCGCGATCCCCAGGCTCTATTGCGTGAGCGACGCCTGCGCGGCCACCGGCATGCCCGACGGCGCCTACCGGCTGGGCGCGCAGCGCGTGTTCCGGCGCCCGGGCCAGGCCGGCGCACGGCTCGCCGACGGCCGGCTGGCCGCCAGCACGCTGACCCTGGATGCCGCGCTGCGCAACCTGGTGAAGCTCGGGCTGTCGATCGCCGACGCCTCGGACCGCGTCTCGCGCTTTCCGGCCGACTTCCTCGGCCTGCCCGAGCGCGGCCGGCTCGCGCCCGGCGCCTGGGCCGACACGGTGCGCCTCGATCCGGAACTGCGCGTGGAGGCCGTCACCATCGAGGGGCGCACGGTGGAGCGCGCGGCACCCTCGCGCCGACAGCCGCCCGAAAGCAGGCCCGACGACCGACCCGACCCGCGGCCCTGCACCGAAGCCGGGCATGTTTAGCCGCCAGCCGCGCAACAAGCCGCCGAACGGCGTGTTTCGGCATTTGCGCTGCCCCATTGCGCAACGCGAATGCACGGAACCCGCCAAAACCGTGCACACTTAGCACTTTCCGCTGCACCGCGGCACCGGTGCATCAGCCGTTCGTTCAACGCTCATCGACTTTGACCGCGAACCACCCATGACGAATCAGCACAACCAGCCCGCACAAGACCAACCCGTCGACATGATCATCTTCGGCGGCGGCGGCGACCTCGCAGCACGCAAGCTGCTGCCCGCGCTCTACATGGCGCACCTGCACCGCAACCTGCCGGCCGAGACGCGCATCATCGCGGTCGGCCGACGCGACTGGGGCATCGACGGCTACCGCAAGTTCATGGAGGAGCAATCGCGGCCCTTCATCGACGGCAAGGCCTTCGACCAGCAGGCCTGGGACCGCTTCCTGGACCTGTTCCAGTACGTGCTGATCGACGTCAACGAGGCCGGCGACTACCAGCGCCTGGCCGAAGCCTCCCGCAAGGAGGCGATCCGCGTGTTCTACCTGTCGACCTCGCCGGAGCTGTTCACCACCATCTGCGACAACCTCTCGAACGCGAACCTGCTCAACGAGAGCTCGCGCGTGGTGCTGGAGAAGCCGCTCGGTCACGACCTGGCCTCGGCCCAGGCGATCAACAACGACGTCGGCCGCCATTTCTCGGAATCGCAGATCTACCGGATCGACCACTACCTCGGCAAGGAAACGGTGCAGAACCTGATGGTGCTGCGCTTCGGCAACCCGATCTTCGGGCCGCTGTGGCAAGCGCCGTACATCCGCAGCGTGCAGATCACGGTGGCCGAGACGGTGGGCGTGGGCAGCCGCGCCGGCTTCTACGACCACACCGGCGCGCTGCGCGACATGGTGCAGAACCACCTGCTGCAGTTGCTGTGCATCGTCGCGATGGAGCCGCCGGTCTCGCTGGACCCGGACGCGGTGCGCGACGAGAAGCTGAAGGTGCTGCGCTCGCTGCGGCCGATGACGCCGGCCGACATCGCGCGCGACACGGTGCGCGGCCAGTACGCGGCCGGCGCGGTGGACGGCCAACCGGTGAAGGGCTACCTCGAGGAGGACAACGTGCCGCCCGATAGCCGCAACGAGACCTTCGTCGCGCTGCGCGCCTACATCAACAACTGGCGCTGGGCCAACGTGCCGTTCTTCCTGCGCACCGGCAAGCGGCTGCAGAAGCGCCAGTCGGAGATCGTCATCGAGTTCGCCGACCTGCCCTTCTCGATCATCCCCGACGGCCCGCGCCACTACAGCAACCGCCTGGTGATCCAGCTCCAGCCGGAAGAGTCGATCCAGTTGCAGATGCTGGCCAAGGAGCCGGGCAGCGGCATGAACATGGTGCCCGTGAGCCTGAACCTCGACCTGCAGCAGGCGATCCCGGAACGGCGCGCCGAAGCCTACGAGCGCCTGCTGATCGACGTGATCCGCGGGCGCCTCACGCACTTCATGCGCCGCGACGAGCTGGAAGCCGCCTGGGCCTGGATCGAGCCGATCCTCGATGGCTGGCAGCAGCCGGGCGACCGGCCGCGCCTCTACACGGCGGGCACCTACGGGCCGGCCGCCTCGTCGGCCCTGCTCGCGCGGGACAACATGTCCTGGGCCGAGGAGGCCTGAGCATCGGCGGCCGCTGAAGGCCGCCGCCCGATCCGCTTCGTCGATCGACCAGCCGGCCCGTGATGGCCGGCTTTTTTTGCGTCATCGTTCGTTAGGATCGCCAATCGTGTGCGGCAAGCCGCATCACGTCGCGCACGCGCGCCGCCTAGATCGCCATCCCACCGTCGATCGTCAGGCTCGAACCCGTCATGTAGCTCGATTCGGCGCTGGCCAGCCAGGCCACCAGCGCGGCGATCTCGTCGGCGTCGGCGGCGCGCTGCAGCGGGATCCGCGAGCGGACCGCCTCGATATGCTCGGCCGTCATGTCGGTGACGGTCGGCCCCGGCTGCACGTTGTTGATGGTGATGCCGCGCGGCGCGAGATCGATCGCGATGCCCTTGACCATCACCGCCACCGCGGCCTTGGTCATCGAATAGACGCTCGAGCCGGGGTAGCTGGTGCGCTCCGCCGTGTTGCTGCCGATCGTGACGATCCGGCCGCCCTGCTGCAGATGGGCGAGCGCGGCCTGGATCGACAGGAACACGCCGCGCACGTTGACCGCCAGCATCTGGTCCAGGTCCTCGACGGAAAACGCCGCCACATCGGCGATCCGCAGGATGCCCGCGTTGACCACCACGATATCGAGCCCGTCGAAGGCGGCCGCCGCCTGGTCGGCCGCGGCGCGGATTTCCTCGGCACGGGCGCTGTCGGCACGGATTGCCAACGCGCGGCGCCCCATCGACTCGATCTCGGCGACCACCTCGGCCGCCTTGTCGGGCGCCGACACATAGGTCAGCGCGACATCGGCGCCGTGGCGCGCGAGCCGGCGCGCGATCGCCGCGCCGATACCGCGCGAACCGCCGAACACGATGGCACGACGTTGCTGCAAGGGACGGGTATTCATGCTGCACTCCTTTCTGGATTATTCAGTCAAAAACTGACCATAAAAATGCCGGCCGCTTTGGCCGGCTGGTTTCAAGCCGCTTCGTCAGACCTTCAGGCTCGCAGGCGCTCCACCGCGAAACGCGCGATCCCGCGCAGGCTGTCCGCCGCGATGCCCGCGCGCGCCGCCACCTGGATCCCCTGCATGGTGACCTGGATGTAGCTCGCCGCCTGGCTCGCGTCGAGTTCCGCATCGATCTCGCCGCCCTGCTGCCCCTCGCGGATACGCTCGACCAGGGCCGCGTCGAGCACCGGCCCGAGCTGCTCGCGCATGGCATTCAGCTCGGGATCGCGCCCGCCAAATTCGCAGATCGCGTTCACGCCCATGCAGCCGGGCACCTGCTGATCGCAGCCGTCGTCGATCAGCCCGGCGAGCACCGCCTCGATACCGACAAGCGGCGACGCCGCGCTCTTCAGGCGCGTCAGATGCGTGGAGACGTTGCGCTGCGAATAACGCAGCAGCGCCTCGAGGTAGAGCTTGCGCTTGTCGCCGAAGGCGTTGTACAGGCTCTGCCGGCCGATCTGCATCGCGTCCAGCAGGTCGTCGGTCGACGTCGCCGCGTAGCCCTGCTCCCAGAACACGCGCAGCGCGCGGTCCAGCACCTCGTCTCGATCGAATTCCCTGGGTCTGACCATGGACGGAGAATACGGATTCTGGATTAGACAGTCAAGAATCGCGACGACGGAATTTTGTATGCCTTTGTAGCCCCGGCCTCGACATGCGCGAGCTCACTCGCCCGCGCGCGCGGCCTCGCCGGGCAGGATCAGGCGCTCGGGGATGCGGCGCGACGAGGCGCGCGCGCAGGCGTAGTACAGCAGCGCCGGCACCAGCAGGCCGAGGATCCAGGAGATGTCAGTGCCACCGAGCCGGTCGACCAGCGCGCCGGTATAGAAGCTGGTCGAGATGAAGGGCATCTGCACCAGGATGCCGATCACGTAGACGGTGATCGTCATGCGGTTCCAGCGCCCGTAGCGGCCCGCGGGATCCGACAGCGCCGGCACGTCGTAGCGCGAGCGCGTGAAGCAGTAATAGTCGACCAGGTTGATCGCGCTCCAGGGCGTGAAGAAGGCCAGCAGGAACAGGATGAAGGCCGTGAATTCCTTCAGGAACGAGTGGCGGCCCGCGATCGCCAGCGCCGTGGACACCGTCACCATCGCCAGGATGTAGACCAGCCTGCGCCGATGCGAGATCGTGCGCTGGCCGCGAAAGCCGCTGACGATGGTGGCCATCGACATGAAGCTGCCGTAGGCATTGAGCGTGGTGACGGTGAGCTTGCCGAAGGCGATGCTGAAATAGAGCAGCGCGGCCACCGCCCCGCTCGAACCGAGCCCGACGATGAAGGCCACCTCGTGGTGCGCGAACCGGGAGCCGGCCAGCGCGGCGGCGAACACGCCGAACACCATCGCGGCCTGCGCGCCGATCACCGAGCCCAGGCCGACCGCGAGGAAGGTGCGCGCCGAGGAGGTGCCGCGCGGCAGGTAGCGCGAATAATCGGCCACGTAAGGGCCGAAGGCGATCTGCCAGGACGCCGACAGCGACATCGACAGCAGGAAGCTGGCGATCGAGAAATGACGGTTGGTCAGCAACGCGCCGAGATCGTGGTTCGAGAACAGCCGCGCGAACATGAACAGGAAGGCGATCACGCCGATCACGCTGCCCACGCGGCCGACCAGGTGGATGGTGCGATAACCGAGGATGGTCAGGACCACGATGCAGATCGCGAACAATGCGATGCCGGCCACCTCGTCGACGCCGAGCAGTTGCGCGAGCGCCGTGCCGGCCAGCACCGAGCCGCTCGCCGAGAAGCCGATGTACATCAGGCAGACCAGCACCAGCGGGATCGTCGCGCCATAGACGCCGAACTGCACGCGGCTGGAGATCATCTGCGGCAAGCCGAGCTGCGGCCCCTGCGCGCCGTGCAGCGCCATCACCGCGCCGCCGATCAACTGCCCCAGCAGCAGCGCGAGCAGCGACCAGAACACGTCGCCGCCCAGCACCACGGCCAGCGCCCCGGTGACGATCGCGGTGATCTGCAGGTTGGCCGACAACCACAGCGTGAACTGGCTGGCGAGGCTGCCGTGGCGCTCCGCATCGGGGATGTAGTCGATCGATCGCGATTCGATCAGCTCGCCGCTCGCACGGCCCTCTCTCTGGTTCGCCACGTGCTGCGCTCCGGGTGATGTCGTCGATGGGGATTCGGGCAAGGGCCTCGGCCTGGCGCGAGGCACCCGCGCTCGAATCTTCTTGTATAGACAGGTCGGCAAGAATAGGGAATTACCCGGCGCGCCCGCCTGGGGAACGGGAGCCTGCTCGTCAAGCCGCCAGCAGCGCTCCCGGTTCGCGCGATGCCGCGATCCGGTTCGTCATCTCAACCGGCCAAATTTGAATAGTCAACCTGGACGTCGCATCGCCGCGTTCCGTCAATCGAAGGCCGGATGAAAATGCACCACGCCGGCCGGGATCGCCGCGGCCTCGCCCTGGAAGGATTGCGCCATGAAATACTCGGCCGGCACGTCCGGCACCGACAGGCGATGCGCGTGGTGGAAGCCGAAACGCGTGTAGTAGGCCGGGTCGCCCAGCACCACCGCGCCGGCCGCGCCGCGCTCGCGCATCATGGGCAGCGCCGCCTCGATCAGGCTCGCGCCGATGCCCTGGCGCTGGCACGCCGGGCTCACCGAAACCGGCGCGAGCACGAACCAGCCGGCCGCCGCCTCGGCGCCCTCAATGCGGATCGGCGAAAAGGCCAGATGGCCGACCATCGCGCCGTCCCGCTCGGCCACCAGCGACAGGCTCAGCGCCCCGGCCGCGCGCAACGCGGCGACGATCCGGTGCTCGGTCACGCCCTGCCCCGGCGCGTGATGCGGATGGTTGTGGAAGGCGGCCAGGATCAGGGCCTCGATGGCGGCGATGTCGGATTCGGTTTCGTGGCGGATGGGGGTCTGCATGGATTCGGAGGTCGATGAGGGCCGGCGGCGTATGGTGCGAACCAGCATACTGGAACCCGGCGATGGCCGGCGAGCCAGGTTGGCGCGGCCGACCCCGGAATTCGGCACACGCAACTGTAACCGAGGCGAGACCGGCGACGAACTTGGGCGGCCCCCTCCACTCACGAACTCGCCCACCATGACCGTCCACTTCTCCTGCACGATGTGCGGCCGCTGCTGCCACGACCTGCGCCTGCCGCTGTCCGTCGACGAAGCGCTCGCCTGGCTCGCGCGCGGCGGCGAGGTCCAGTTGTTCTGCGATGCGATCCCCTGGCCCGAGGAGCCGCCGCTCGACAACCTGCTCGCGCAGCATCGGCGGCGGCGTTCGTTCGCCGCCTCTTGCGGCGCGCTGCCGGTTCGCGTGTCGGTCACGCTGGTCGCGTCGTTCGCGGGGCCCTGCCCGCATCTGCGCGCCGACATGGCCTGCGGCGCCTACGAGCAGCGCCCGCGCGTGTGCCGGATCTACCCTGCCGAGGTCAATCCGGCGCTGGTGCTCGATCCGGCCGCGAAGGCCTGCCCGCCCGAGGCCTGGACGGAGGACAAACCCGTGTTGATCGCCGGGGGCCAGTTGGTCGACGCGCAGACCGCCGAGCTGATCACGCAATCGCGCGAAGCCGACCAGCGCGACCGGCTCGCCAAGGCCGGCGCCTGCGCCCTGCTCGGCTACGACATCGCGGCGCTCGCCAACGAAGGCTTCGCGATCTATACGCCGACGCGCCCGCGGCTGGCCGCGGCGCTCGAAGCCGCGAAGCAGGCGGCCGCGCAGGGCCGGCATGCCGAGCAAGTCGAACCGGCCTCGCCGATGCCCTGGACCCTGCTCACCAATCGCGCCGCGACGCTGGCCACGCTGCAGTCGATCGACGCGCTCGCGCAACTCGACGCGGCAACCTCGGCGAGCCGGCCCGAACTCGCCTATCTCGGCTTCTTCGAGAGCGATGCCGCGCCGACCTGAGGCATGCGGGCCTGGGACAGCCCGGTCTCAGCCCGCATGCGCGACGATCCCCGGCTGCCGTTTCACGCTCGGCCGTTCGCGCATCCTCGCGTACCAGGCATGCAGGGCCTCGTACTCGCGCGGCACCGGCAGCTTCACGATCGCCGCGAACACCAGGCCGCCGATCACTGTGATGTCGGCCATCGAGAAGGCATCGCCGGCGACGAAGGGCTGCCGCCGCAGCAGCTCGTCGAAGTAACGCATGGCCCGCAGGCCCTTGTCGCGCTGGCGAAAACCCCATTCGGCGTTCTGGTACAGCTCGACCTCGGGCCCCAGGCCCGGCGTGCCATGGTGGAAATAGACGCTGATCGTATCCAGCAGCTCGATCTCGGCACGCTTGTTCATCATGTGGATCAGCCCCTTCTCGCGCGGCGTCCTGCCGGTCAGGATCGGCGCGCCGTCCAGCGCATCGAGATACTCGGTGATGGCCGTGCATTCGGCGATGCAGGTGCCGTCCTCGAGTTCGAGCACCGGCAGCGTGCCCGAGTAATTCTTGTCCGCGATGAAGCCGGGCCGCTTGTGCTCGCCCTTGTACAGATCGACCGTCTCGAAGCGCACGCGCGAGTGCAGCCCCTTCTCGGCCAGGGCGATGCGCACGCGCGTCGGGTAGGGCCCGGTCGGGAAATCGTGGATCGTCATGAGGGGAATCGTTTCGGGATCGAAATCGGTGATGTCGGACTGCATGTCTTGCCTCTCCAGGTTGGGGGCCGCCGCCGGGATCGACGCTCGTCCGGGGCGGCAGGCCATTACACTATCTAACGGTTGTTAGGTTTACAGTAAAGCGTACAATCGAGCCCGTCAACGAATTTTTGTGGGGGCAGGAGAAGTGGCAAAGGAAGCGGGTATGAATTCGAAGGAGCGGATCCTGGAAGCCGCCACGCTGATCGCGCAGGCGCACGGCTACGTCGGCCTGAACCTGCGCGATCTGGCCGACCAGGTCGGCATCAAGGCGGCCAGCCTCTATCATCACTTCGCGAACAAGGCCGAGCTGGGCGCGGCGGTGGCGCGCCGGTATTGGGAAGACACGGCCGTCGGGCTGGACGCGCTGCTCGACGAGGCCGGCAGCCCGGCCGAGGCGCTGCGACGTTATCCGGAGATGTTCCGCAAGGCGCTGGTGACCGGCAACCGGATATGCCTGTGCAGCTTCATGGCGGCGGAAAGCGAGGACCTGCCGGAGCCGGTGCTGGTCGAGGTGCGGACTTTCGCCGACGTGAACGTGGCCTGGCTGGAGCGCATGCTGAAAGCGGCCAAACTGACCAAGCCGGCCGACAACGCGGCACGCGCGCGCGCGATCTTCGCGGCGATCGCCGGGGCGCAGTTGATCGCGCGCAGTCGTGGCGATGTCGCGGTCTACGACACCCTGGTGGAGGGATATCGCGCCGCCGGGCTGTTGCCGAAATAGAGGAAGGAAGCGGCGCGAGCCGCATCGGGCGGGCCGGGAGGCCCACCGGAGCGACGCGCCTCGCCGCGAAGGAAACCGCCAGCCGCGCCGGCGGCGTTCAGGCCGCCGCCCTCGCCTTCAGCGCGAGCCAGGCCGGCGCGTGATCGATCGAGCGCAGGAAGGCTTCGAGATTCGCCCGCGACAGCGCCACCGTCGCCGAGTTGTCGAGCGGATGCAGCAGGAACACGGCCTCGCCGGCCAGTTCCGCGTCGATCACGAGACGCACCTGCCCGGCGGGATCGTTGACCAGCGCCAGCGGGCTGACCGAGCCCGGCACCACGCCGAGCAGCGCCTGCAGGTTCTCGGCCGAGGCGAAGGACAGGCGCTTGCTGCCGAGCGCGACGGCCGCCTCGGCGAGATCGAGCGACTTGCCGCCGGTGGTCATCACCAGGAAGAACCGGCCGCCCTTGTCCTTCAGCAGCAGGTTCTTGCAGCGCGCGCCCTGCAGCGACAGCACCAGCGTGTCGGATTCCATCATGTTGAACACCGGCTCGTGATGCTCGCAGTCGAACGCAATGCCCGCCTGCGCCAGCAGCGCCAATACCTCGTCTTTTCCTTTCATCGCCTCGCTTACCTTGCTCGATTCGTTGACGGCGCGCGCTCAGGCCTCGAACACCGGCAGCACTCGACATAATTCAACTGGTCTGAAAAGCGCCAGGCAGGTCAGATCACTGACGCGTAGTAGGCGTCCGTCGGCGAAGCGCCAGCAGCGTACATCAATCCGCCAAAGATTCCCGCAAGCGGGCTGCCCAGCATATTGTCCAAGGTTGCCGCTGCCTGGCTCGGCGCTGTATATGCCGGCTGCTGCGCATCAGTTGCAACCGTAACTCCATTGGCAACGGAAATGTTGTTGCCTGCCAGATAGGCGCGTGACTCCTGGTATGCACATGCCAGCGAGCCGGGCGACTCACACGCCGTGGCCAGCGTCTGGTCATTCGCGCTCGACGTCTGCATCAACGTGGCGACGGTGGTGCACGCGGAGGAATTTCCGCTATCGCATGCGGCCATGGCGGACTGAAGTTGCTGCGCCTGCGATTGCTGGCCCGGTAAGACCGTAACGTGGTTCAGCCAGTTATTCAGTGTCTCATTCTGAGCCGCCGTCACCGCGCCCTGTACATTGAACCCGAGAGAGCCGGCGACGCTGCCGCTCACCAGCGTTTCAATCGCCGTCAAGACCGCCGGCGGGATGTTGCCGTTCGCATCAATGATCGGGTTCAACCCAGCCGACACCGCCCCACCAATCGCCCCACCCGCGCACCCCGTCCCCATCGCCGCCGAACTCGCACACCCCAAGGCAGCATGCGCGAGCCAATACCCAGGCGTCCCCGCCTCGACCAGCCCGCGAGCCGGCGCTGAAGCTCGGCCAAGGCCGCCAGGCCGGCACCCGGCATCAACACCAGCGGCCGGTGCTCGGGCCGCCCCTTGAAGCTGAGGACCTGATCGAAGCCCAGTTCGAAGGCCGGCATCTCGACGCTGGCCGCCGCGATGCACGCGCGGGCAAGCTCGACCTCCGGGACATGCAGGTAATCGCCCACGAGCTGCAGCGTGACGTGCAGGCGCGCCGCCTCATGCGGCTTGCCGCCGATGCTCGCCTCGGCCGCCAGCCGGCTGCCGCGGTGCGCGATGCGCTCGGCCGTGCCGGGATCGGGCATCACGGCAAAGAACAGGCGATGTTTCGGAATCCATGGTCCGGTGTCGAATCCCGGCAGGGCCAGTTGGGGCGTATCGGTTTCGGCGCTTCGCATCGGGCCACCTCCAAACGGCGCAAGAGACGTATTTCCCTCATTTCAGGACAGATGCGGCGATCGCTTCTTTTCTCCTTAGAATGCGACTTCACCAGGGTTTTCAGCCGGCCACCTCATCATGCATCGAATCGGGTTCTACGTTTGTCGCGGTTATGATGCGCTCGATCTCGCCGGGCCGCTGTCGAGCTTCAACCAGGTCGCCACGGCCGCAGGCCACAGCCCCTACGAGCTTCACGTGCTTTCGCAGGCGGGAGGACCGGTTCACGGCAACGCGGGGCTGCCGATCGAGACCCGGCCGATCGGCAGGCGCGCGTTCGACACCGTGATCTTCGTGGGTGGCGATATCGCCCCGATGGAGGAAGCGGACAACATCGCCGCCGCCCGGAAATTGAGCGCGAGGGCCTCGCGGGTGGCGAGCGTGTGCACGGGCGCCTTCCTGCTGGCGGAAACCGATCTGCTCAACGAGCTGAGAGCGACCACGCACTGGCGGTATGCCGCCCAGCTGCAATCCCGCTTCCCTCGCGTCAGGGTCGAGAGCGACAGCATCTACATCGCGGACGGGCGCATCTGGACCTCGGCGGGCATCGCCTCCGGCATCGACCTGGCGTTGGCGATGATCGAGCAGGACATGGGCGCGGACGTCGCGCGCACGGTGTCGCGGCTACTGGTGGTGCCCTATCGTCGGCCGGGAGGCCAGTCGCAGTTCTCGGCCATGTCGCAGATGGAGCCGGAATCGGATCGCATCCGCATCGCCCTGAACTTCGCCAGGGAGCATCTGGCGGAGGCGCTGCCGGTCGAGCGGCTCGCGGATGCAGCAAGATTGAGTCCTCGCCAATTCGCGCGGGCGTTCCGTCGCGAGACGGGCGAGACGCCCGCCAAGGCGGTGGAACGCCTGCGCGTGGAGGCGGCGCGATTGCGCCTGCAGGACGGCAGCGAGCCGATCGAGCAGATCGCGCTGGCGGTGGGCTTCGTCGATCCGGAGCGAATGCGCAGGGCCTTCGTCAAGCTGCACGGGCATCCTCCGCAATCGATCCGGCGCGAGAGCCGATTGCTCGGCAAGCGCTGATCGGGGGACGATCAGCGCGGGTAGTCGTTCCACATGTCGCGATGCAATTTCCAGGCGCCGCCCTGCTTCAGGAAGACGAGGATCTGCTTGCCGCGGATCTCGAGCCTTCCCTCGTGATCGCGAACCTCCGCGTCCGACACCTCGGTCACGATCCGCTCGTCGCCGTAGAACTCGTAGTGGCTGAACGACACGGTGCCCGGTTTCGTTCCGGCATAGCCCTTGTTGAAGTAGTCGGTGATCGCGCTGGCACCCGTGACCTTGTCGCCGCCGGGCGGCAGGAGCGTGCCGTCGCTCGTGTAGAGCCGGCCGATCGCCTCGTAATCGCCCCGCGCGAAGGCTTGCGCCCAACGTGCGTTCTCGGCCTTGATGGCCGCCTGGATTTCGGGCTGCGGGCTGCCGTCGGCTGCCGGCGAGGCGAACGCGAGAACGGGAAGACAGGCCGCCAGGACGGCGGCATAAAAACGAATCGGTTGCATCGAATGATTTCCGAACAAGATGTGGATCGGGGAAGACGACGCGCCGAGCGGCGCGCATGCGGCATGCTCAGCGAACGCCCGGAATTCGCGCGAGCCCCTTGGAGGCACCGGGCAGTTCCTTGTCGACCATCGCGACCACTTCCGGCCGCGCGTCCCTGGGATGGCCGGAATGGAACGGCGGCGCCGGGTCGTATTCGATGACGAGTTGCGTGAATTCGGCGGCCTGTCGTCCGCGCAGCTTCTCGGCCACGCGCAGCGCGAAATCGATGCCCGCCGTCACGCCGCCGCCGCTCATGAAGCGGCCATGGTCGTCCTCGACGAAGCGATCGGGAACGGGGATCGCGCCGTATTCGGCCAGCTTGTTGACGAAGGCCCAGTGGCAGGCGCTGCGCTTGCCCTTGAGAACGCCGGTGGCGGCCAGCACCAGCGATCCGTTGCAGACCGAGGTCACGTACTTGGCGCCCTCGGCCAGGCGACGGATCTGGGCTTGATATTCCGGGCCCATCGGCACCGACAGATCGGATCCGCCGGGCACCAGGATCAGGTCCGTGCTTTCGATATCGGCCAATCGCTCGGTGTTGCCATACACGACGCCGAATTCGAGCGTCACGTTGCCACCGTTCAGGCTGGCATAACGGACCTTCGTGTTCGGCAGCCGGTGGAAGATCTCGCTGGGGCCGGCGAAATCGAGCAGGGTCCCGCCGTCGTAGTTCACGATCAGGATATCGAGCGGCTCGTTCGGCGCGAGTTCGCCCTGGCTCGCCGTTTCGGCGAGAGCCGGGCTGGCGTGGCCGAGCAGGACGCCCCCACCCAGCACGGCGCCGAGCGTGGCGGCGCCGCCGAACCTGAGGAGGCTGCGCCGGGCATGGCCTGCCCGGTCGAGTGCCTCGTCGGCGATAGGCTTGTTGCTTTGGTCGGTCAAGATCGTTTCTCCTTGTACTGCGGCCCCTACGCGAGCGCAGCCGCCTCGGGCCGGATTGAAGCACCGCCGCGGCGGACAGCCGGGCGGGCGTTTGATGAAGAGGGAAGTCGCGCAGCCAGGATTTAAAGCTGCGAGGCGCCGCCGTCGACCACCAGCTCGGTACCAACGACGTACGAGGATTCGTCGCTGGCGAGGTAGAGCGCCGCGTGGGCGATGTCCTCGGCCTGGCCCACATGGCCGACCGGAATGGCTTGGGCGAACTCGGCCTTGCGCTCGCGAACCCACTCGTCCGACATGCCCCACCTGCCGATCAGCGGCGTGTCGATCACACCCGGTGCGATCGCGTTGAAGCGGATCCTGCGATCGAGGAATTCGTGGGACCAGCTGCGGGCCAGCGATCGCACGGCAGCCTTCGCCGCAGCGGTCAGCGAGATGCCGTGCTTGCCCGTCTGGGCAACGAAGGATGTATTGAGGATGACTGACGAGCCTTCGCGCAAGAAAGGCAGCACGGCCTGCAGCGTGAACACCACGCCCTTGACGTTGATGTCCATGATCTCGTCATAAAGCGCTTCGTCGATGTCGCCGATAGCGGACGGGAAGGCCCAGCCCGCGTTGGCGAACACGATATCGAGGCCGCCGAACCGCTCCTGCACCTCGGCCGCGATCGCGCGCATATCCCCGATCGAGCGCACGTCGCCCTTCAGGACCAGCGCGTGCTCGCCGAGTTCGTCCCTCACGCGCTCGAATACGGCTTCGTCGCGGCCCGTGACCGCCACGCGCGCGCCTTGCGCAATGAAGAGCCTGGCCGTCGCGAGGCCAATGCCGCTGGTGCCGCCGGTGATCAGCGCCGTCTTGTTGCTGAGTCTCATCTTCGTGTTCCTCTATCTGCTTCGCCATGGATCGGGCTGAAGTCCGGCGCATCGTTGCGCCGGCTCCGGCCTGATTTCGTGAGCAGATTATGGAATCCGTGGAAGATGGCTCAAAGGACTTATAACCCTCAAAAAAAGCCATTCCCGCTTCATGGTCGGGATTCGGCGAACCGGGGATGTCGAGGACGGCGCGCCGCCGACGCGCACTACGCGCCCTTCTTGTCCAGCAGCGCCTGGTACTTCTGCAGGCTCTCGTCGATCTTGTCGAGCGCGATACTGGCAGCCTCCCCTTCGATCGCCTCGGCGGCACCCGCGACGAGCGCCGCGGTGGCGACGAACAGGTCCGTCAACAGCAGGCCCATCGCATCCATCGCCATCCCGGGCACGTTCTCGTCGACGGTCTTCTGGGCCAGATCCTTCATCAGCACGCTCTTGCCCGCGATCGCCAGCGAGGTCGACGCCTCGAAGTAATTGGCCGCAGCCTGCGCGACCATGCCGCCCGCCTGCGTGATCATCATGTTCGGGCCGACGGCGATCTGCGTGCTCGCGTAGGATGCCGCCTCCGCGTTGATCGCCTGCACGGTCTGCAGCGCCGAGCCGCCCGCCCCGGGCGCATCCGCGATCCGGTTCGGTGCCTTCAGCGCATCGGTGAGCCGGCGCAGCCGGTTCACCGGCCAGGTGCGCGCGACGCTCGTCGAAGGCGCGACCTGCGGCTCGGTGGCGGGCGGCGGCGTCCCGCCCGCCGCCGCCGCATCCGCAACATCGCGCGGCGTCTGCAATGCGCCGTCGCCGCGTCCGCCCAAAAAGCCTTTCATGTTCATGGTTCAGGTATCCCGAGAATCGGCACGTTTCAATGCGTGGACTCCATCTGCGGCCCGCTCGTCGTGACATGGGACGCGCCGGCCGATCCGCCGCCCGCCCCGCCACTCGATGCGCCGCCCGTCAGCCCGCCCGATCCGCCCTTCGGCGAGGCTTCGACCGACAGGATCATCGCCACCGCCTTCGACACGACGGCATTCGAGATCTGGTTGAGCGCCGCCTGCTGCTGCGTCATGTTCTGCGCCGAGATCCCGACGGCCTGGCTGAACATCTGGTAAAGCGTGCCCAGCGCCTGGGCTGGAGAAACCGCCACGACGCTCACATTGTTCTGCGTCAGCGCGTCGGTGACCTGCTCATTGACTTTGTCTGCCACGAGGCCTCCTCGGATCTCGGCTCCGGCATGCGATTGAAGGAACGGCGGGCCGGCAGGCCATCGACGCCGCGTATGCGCTTAGGAACGCTGCGTGAGCGCGTTCGTGAACGCATTCAGGCGAGGTCCGCCCGCAATTTCTTGCGCAGCAGCTCGACGCGTTTCCTGGCCAGCGGCTCGTTGATCCCGAGCATCGCCGCGATATGCGGATAGGGCTGCTCCTCCTCGAACTTCAGCGTGAACAGCACCTGCTGTTGTCGGGGAAGCGCGGCCAGCACCTGTTCGAGGCGCGACAGTTGCTGCCGCAACAACAACTGCTGCTCCACCGACGGCGCATGGCCGGCCAGCTCGACGATGTGGTCGTCGTCCCAACCCGGGTCGAATTCGAGCAGGCCGTTTTCGCGCTGGCGATGACGGGCGCCGGAGAGGAAGGCGTGGTTCATCGCCAGGAACAGGAAACCGGCCAGGTTGCGGACGCGATCGGGAGAGCGCTGCAGGTAGATGTGGACCTTGAGCGCCGTATCGGACAGCAGTTCGTCGGCGCGATGAATATCGCCCTTGCACAGCATTCGCGCGCGGCGCCGCAATTTCCCCTGCATTTCGCGCCAGGTCTGATCGAGTTGTTGCCCCGGTGACGCTGGCGTGGGGGCCGCGTGTTGATTTGAGTTTGTCATCCCGTGCGTTCCTTTTTTATGGAAAACACAGAATCGATTCGATGCCGCGAATGGCGCTGTTACCTGCGTAACACCGAATTTGGATAATCAGCTTAGTAAATTTTCCTGATTATTATGAACGAAAATTTCTAATTCCCCGGCATGGCCCGAACCCTTGTTTCATGCGCGCCGCCGGGCGTGAACAACGGCATTTTGTGATGAACAAGAACGACTACCGCCGCGATCTGTTCGCGCGCCGGCACGCTGCTCCCGGGTCGATCCAGCAAGCATCCTTGCCGCCGAAGGCCGCCCTATCCGGATTGCTTGCCGATCATTCCGCGCCTTTCATTATTTCGTTATTCACGCAATGCCAAAGGCAGCGTTTTCCGCTAGGTGGGCGCATCGTCAAACTACCTCGCACGGAAAACATGCCTGTCCTTGCCGACGCTGAAATACTGCGTAATATTCCGATACTCGCGGATCTTCCGGAAAACCTGCTCGCGCATATCGAGCGGCATCTCGCGCCCTGGCCCGAGCGCGGCCATCGCCTGTTGTTCTTCAAGGGAGATCCGGAAAATTTCATTGCCTTCGTGCACCGCGGCCGCGTCTACAAGACCTTGCACGAACCCGGCGGACGCGAGGTCATCCTCGGCCACACCCTGCCGGGCGAATTGCTCGGCGAGAGCACGCTGCTGCGCGCCCATCGGCGCAGCTTCACCGCCCAGCTGAGCCACGACTGCCGCATTTCGCTGCTGCATCGCCAGCACTTCGCGCCCTTGCGCGCCAACGCGGATTTCATGGAGCGCATCTACGAGCAGCTGTGCCGGCATATCCAGCAACTGAGCGATTTCACCGAATCGGCGTGCCTGTACCGGCTCGAGGCGAGGCTCGCGCGCCATCTGCTGAATCGCGTGCAGGGGAAGGATCTCGAGGTGGCGCTGCCGGAAAGCCAGAGCATCCTGGCCGCGATGCTCAACGTGAGCCGGCCGCGGCTGAACAGCAGCCTGCAGAAGATGCAGCGCGACGGCCTGATCCGGCTCCACGAGCACGGCGTGACGATCGAGAAGCCGGAGCGGCTGCGCAATATCGCCGACGCCAATTGAGGCCTCGGCAAGCACGCAGGGCGTGCCGTGCCGCGGCAGGGAAGAATGGCGCGCGCCGCCTGGCGCGACGCGTGAGGACGCTCAGCCGCGCCAGTGGCCGATGGCGTTCATCAGCTGGGCGATTGCGGACAGTTGCGAGACGAAATTGTTGTCGGCCGCGCGCGCCGCGTTGGCCGCCGCGGCCGGGGAGTTGGCGTACAGCTGCATGATGCCGACCGTCGTGGCGGCCATGTTGGAGGCGGCCTGGTTGGCCTGCATCTGGACCGCGTTGTGAAGCAGGATCGCCGAGGCATGGCTGTTGGACTGCATCAGCGTGCCCAAGGCCACGGCGGGCGCCTCGCCCACTACCTTGACGTTGGCTTGCGTGACTGCATCGGTGATCGCGGGGGAAACCTGCTCCGTCATAGTGTTGCTCCTGGATTGCTCGCCGCGGTGGCGCGGTCACGGCGAAGGCATGAGTGGAACGGGCCACGACACGCGGTGCGCGGCCTCGTCGATGCGGCGCGGACGTCGAGGCGGCGTCGCGCGCCGGGCGGCAAGCAGCGAAGCTCGATCCGCCGCCCGGCGCCGACGCCGCATCACGCGTCAGGCCAGCGCCTTGCCGAGCGCCAGCACATCAGCCAGAACGGAAAGCACGCCGTTCGAGCCGATTTCGGTCGCCGCGGCGCCGGCGCTCGCCGGCCCCAGCGTGTAGAGCTGCATGATGCCCACGTTCGTCGAGGTCGGCAGTTGCACCGCGGATTGCGACTGCTGCTGCACGGCGTTCTCGAACAACACGCTCAGCGAATGGCTCTGGGCCTGGTACAGCGAGCCCGTGGCCATCGCGGGCGCTTCGCCCACCACCTTGACGTTGGTCTGCGTGACCGCGTCGGTGATCGCGGAATTGACCGAGCACGCCTTGCAGTTGCATGCGTCCTTCGGGTCGTTGGTGCCCGTCCCTGCATCGTTTGCTGCCATCGTATTTCTCCTGGTTCGCGAGCAGGCGCCGCATCGAATCGGCCCTGCCCGTCCTGTCGCTTGCTCCGGAACACCGCGCGGCCCCGCCGTTCAGGCGCCGGCGGCCATGCTGCCAATCCGCGGCGCGGCGGAAGCGGCGGCGGCTCACGCCGCTTTCGCCGCCGCCCGGCCGCGGCCCTGCGACGACGCCTTACGGGCCGCCCACCGCCTTGCCGATCGCGATCACGTCGGCCAGCACGGAGATGATCCCGTTCGCGCCGATTTCCGTGGCGGCCGCGCCCGCGCTTTCCGGCCCGATCGTGTAGAGCTGCATCGTCCCCACGTTGGTCGAGGTTTGCGACTGGATCGCGGCCTGCGATTGCTGCTGCACCGCGTTCTCGAACAGGATGCTCAGCGAATGGCTCTGGGCCTGGTACAGCGAGCCCATCGCCATGGCCGGCGCTTCGCCGACCACCTTGACGTTGACCTGCGTGACGGCATCGGTGATCGCAGGATTGACCTGGCACACTTGACACGTATCAGCCATTTTTTGCTCCTTGAGTCGCGTAGTTGAGGAATCGCACCGCGGGAGCGGTTGAGGTCAGCCGCGTGGCCCGTGTGCTACTCCATGGACGCCGGGCCGGGGGTGTCGTGAATCGGAATGGTTGCGGCGGCTTCCGGCGTGGCGGGTTCGGATGGGATGGCTGCGATGTCCTGCAGCAGCTCGCCTATCGCGTCGAGCCGTCTGGCGAGCGGATCGACGTATTGCCGGAAGCACGATTCGATTTCCTGGCGGATCAGGCCCGTCAGTTGTTCGCCGATCATCGCCAGTGCCTGGCGGGTGCTGTCCTGGATCTCGCCAGTGGAGGATGCCTGGGCGTCGCCCGGCGGCTCGTGCTCGTCGAGCACGCCGGAGACTTTTTGCTGTTCCGAGGCCAGCATGCCGAGCGTCGTCTCGTTCTGCGTGTCGATCGTCTGCAGGATGCCCTGCATCTTCTCGTAGGCTTTCTGCTGGTTCAGTTGCAGGAAGTGCTTGATCTGCTCGCGGGCTTCCTTGCGGGTTTTCAGTTGCTGCAAGGGTGGGTGGGCGGTGGGGGCTTGTGTGGCAGGTGTGGTGGAGGTTGGTGCTGCCGGCTTTCCCTGGCGGCTCGGCAACAGCTCCAGCAGCGCGTGTTCTTCGCCCGGCTGGAGAGGGCGGCCCAGGCGCTTCTCCGCGAACTGGCGCAGCAAGGGGTCGAGGGCTTCGGTGCTCATGGGTCAGGCCTCCTCGACGTGCGTTTGCGGCGCTGGCGTATTTCGGTCGGCTTGCTGCAGTGGATATCGCATGGTGTTCTCCCGGAAATGGACGTGCGAGGGCCGCACCGGAATCGGCGGGACCGTTGCAAGGACGCATCGTGTGGGAGATCGTGAAATCAAGGGGAGCGTTTTCCGGCTGTGCGGGCCGGAAAGTCATGCGCGGCTTGCGGTCATGCAGCCACGTTTCCCCGTCCTGCTTACGCTGCACGACGGCAATGATTCCGCCCCAAAAGCTCGTTCATTTTTCGCTTGCGCTCGTCATTCACCCACGTAAAATACTGTACGCATATACAGTATTGGTGGCGACGTGGAACTGCAAAAGAAGCTCGAGGTGTTGGCCGACGCGGCGAAGTACGACGCTTCCTGCGCCAGCAGCGGCGCACCCAAGCGCGGTTCGCGCGGTATTTCCGGGCTCGGCGCCAGCACCGGCGCGGGCATCTGCCACAGCTTCACGCCGGACGGGCGCTGCGTGTCGCTCCTCAAGATCCTGCTCACCAACTTTTGCCTGTACGACTGCCAGTACTGCGTGAACCGCCGCTCCAGCAACGTGCCCCGCGCGCGCTTCACGCCCGAGGAAGTCGTCGATCTCACGCTCGATTTCTACCGGCGCAACTATATCGACGGCCTGTTCCTGAGTTCGGGCATCATCCGCTCGTCCAACTACACGATGGAACAATTGGTGCGCGTGGCGCAGTCGCTGCGGGAGGACCACCAGTTCCGCGGTTATCTGCATCTCAAGACCATTCCGGACGCGGACCCGGAACTCATCGCGAAAGCCGGTCGCTATGCCGATCGTCTGAGCGTGAATATCGAACTGCCGACGGACGGCAGTCTCGCGCGCCTCGCGCCGGAAAAGAACGTGCGAACCATCAAACTGGCGATGGGATCGATCCGGCTCGCGCAGGAAGAGGCGCAGGCCGAGACGAAAGCGCCGACGTTCACGCCGGCCGGGCAAAGCACGCAAATGATCGTCGGGGCCGACCAGACGAACGATCGCACCATCCTGCAGACGGCCGAATCGCTCTACGGCTCGTTCAAGCTCAAGCGCGTTTACTACTCGGCCTTCAGTCCCATTCCAGACAGCCCGTCCGCCTTGCCCGCGCAGGCGCCGCCGCTGCTGCGCGAACATCGGCTTTATCAAGCCGACTTTCTGCTGCGTGGCTACGGCTTCCATGCGGACGAGCTGTTCGGGAACAGCGCGGACCTGGCGCTTGACATCGATCCGAAGCTCGCCTGGGCGCTCGCTCATCGCGAACAGTTTCCTGTCGACCTCAACCGCGCGCCGCTTCGCGCGATCGCGCGCGTGCCCGGCATCGGCATGCGTAACGCAAAACGCATTGTCGAGCTGCGGCGCACGCGTCGCGTCCGTTACGAGGATCTGGTGCGGCTGCGCTGTCCGATGGAGAAGATCCGGCCGTTCGTGGTGACGCAGGATTATCGCGCCGCCCTGCATGATGCGTCGTCGCAGACACTGCGCCGCGTACTCGCGCCACCGCCGGTGCAACTCGCGCTGTTGTGAGGACGGCCGATGCGCACCATCGTGATCGAGGATCGCTTTGCCGCGTGGCGCGCGGCCTCGCTCGCGGCACTCGCGGAAGACCTTCCGCCGGCGTCGATCCACTGGCGTCTCGCGGACGCTATCGAGATGCCGCAGCAGCAAGCCTTGATCGACTACGCACCGGATTCGCCAGGCACGGCCGCCATATCGCCTCGCCTGGCCGATGTTCAGGTGTCGAAGGAATTCGCCGCGCTGCTGAGAGACGCCGCATCGTTTCGCGATCCCCAGCGCTGGGCCTTCTTGTACAAGGTGCTGTGGCGCTGGCATCACGGCGATCGCTCGGCGGCATCGCCCGCCGATGCCGACGGCTCACGCCTTTACCGCATGGCCAAGAGCGTGCGCCGCGCGCAGCACGACATGATCGCCTATGTGCGATTTCGCAAGCAGGCGGATGCCCAGGCCGTTCCCGAATACCTCGCATGGTACGAACCCGAGCACGACGTGCTCGAGTGGGCGGCGAAACATTTCGCGCAGCGCATGGGTCGATCCTCGTGGCTCATCACCACCCCTCGCGGCGCGGCCTTCTGGGACGGCAGCCAGTTGCATCTGGACGCGCGGCGCGCGTTGCCGGGCGATCATCGTCATGACACCGAGGATGAAGCCGAGGCATTGTGGATCGCGTATTACCGGAGCACGTTCAACCCGGCGCGACTGAACGAAAACGCGCTGGAGCAGCATATGCCGGTACGTTTCTGGAAGGGCTTGCCCGAGGCCCGTTTGATTCCCGGCATGATCAGCGAGGCCAGGAGCGGTGCGCGGCGGCTCGCTCAAGCCAGCGGTATCGGCACGCTGAACGGCAAGGCGATTGCCGTCGAAGCCGAGGTGGCGCAACCGGTTCGAGAGCAAGCCTCTTCGCTGGATGCTTGCCGACGTTGCGACTTGTGGCGTAACGCCACGCAGGCGGTAGGCAGCGCGGGGCCGCGCAGCGCTCGAATCATGTTGATCGGCGAGCAACCGGGCGATCAGGAAGACCTGAGCGGACAACCGTTCGTCGGGCCGGCGGGACAACTGCTCGACCTTGCCATCGAGCGCGCGGGTCTGTTGCGCGACCAGGTTTATCTGACCAATGCAGTGAAGCATTTCAAGTGGGAGCCGCGCGGCAAGCGCCGTTTGCACAAAACGCCGATGCAACGTGAAATCGAAGCCTGCCATCACTGGCTCGAGCATGAACTGGACACGGTTCGACCTGCCGTGATCGTGGCGCTCGGTGCCACGGCGCTCACCGCGCTGTTGCGCAGGAAAACCAAGCTTCGTGATTACGTGAATGCGCCTTTCGAGATCGATGGTGGATGGGCCATCGCCACCTATCACCCGTCGTTCGCATTACGCCAGCAGGATGACAACTCGCGCGACAAGGTGCTCGACGACATGACCCGGGCACTCGTTCTTGCGCGCGAAATGGCGGATGCCGATGCGCCGCTCGATGGTCCCGTCCGGAACGATTCCGCTTAACCGCCTGCCTTCGCCAATTTCTCCGTCAGCGTCAACGCATTGGGAATGGCCTCGCCGCGCGCGGTATTGTCGAAAACGCACCAGACCTCGGAGCCGGAGCGGCTGGCCTCGATCGCCCGAGCCGCCACGGCGTCGATGAACGGCTCGTCGTATGCCGAATGATAGATTTCCGGCGAACCGTGCAAGCGGACGTACAGGACGCGTGAATCGCCCCTTGGCTCGATATCGGCGACGGGCGGCGGGTCCGCCCGCACGCAGCCGACCCCGGCACGTTTCATGATCGCCGCCCCCGCCTCGGTGAACCAGCTCGCATGGCGCGGTTCGCAAACCACCGGGGTTGCCGTGCCGCTTCGCAGCAACGAGAAAAAGCCGAGGGCCGTGGCCTCGTCCAAGGCCAGACTGGGCGGCAATTGAAGCAACAGGCAGCCCAGCTTTTCCTTCAGCGGCTCGACCTGAGCCAGGAATTCGCCGAGGGCGGCGTCGGTGTCGCGCAACCTCAGTTCATGCGAGATTCGACGTGGCAGCTTGACCGAGAACCGGAATTCGTCGCGTACACTCGCGGCCCACCGCGCATAGGTCTTCGGCTGATGAGGACGATAGAACGAGGAGTTGATCTCCACCGAGGAGAAAACTCGTGCGTAACGCTCCAGATGGGTGCCTTGCGTGGGAAATAGCTCGGCTAGCCGCGATGACAGCGCCCATCCGGCACATCCGACATGGATCGGATAGGCGTTCGAATGAGTCGCGGAGCGCGGGCTGGAGGTCATGGGGTTGGGAGCGCATCGGCTGGATTGACGCGTGAGGTGGTCAGACTAGCATGCGGGGGAGTCGCCCACTGGGCAATAAACTCGGTGATTCTCTCTTCGATGCGACTCTCGACGGTGCGCAGACGCAGGATGGGAATGCTGCTTTTCGCCAGGATGCTGTTCTTCAACGCGTCCCGCGCCACCTGATCGGGTCGATCATGGGAGCCACCATCGACTTCGATCACCCCCAGTGGGGTCTTGCCCACCCTGAAATAAATGACGAAATCGCAACTGGCACGCGCCATGAAAACCCGCTCGCGTTGCGTCAAATCCGGATTGCTCGACGATACGACTTGATCCAGTTTGACCTGGCCGTGGTACATCAACGCTCGGCACGACGGATCCGACAGCGCCTCGCGCAGCAGTTGAGCCGCGATCTGCTCGGATTTGTAGCGTGAATCGTCGGACTGCAGGCGGGCGTTCAAGCGCGCCAGGGATTGGTCATACTCGCGGTACAGTAGATCGAAGGCAGATACCACGGGCGCACGTACGATGTGCTCGTCTTGCGCGTAATACGTCATATAGCGCATCAGCGCTGCAACGTGGCCGTTGTTGCCATTGAACACGTCATCGCCCGTCACCAGGGTGAAACGGCACTTGGCCCGCGACACCGCCACGTTGATCATGTTCGGGTTATCGACGAAATCCAGGCGCTCGCGCATCTGGTTATAGCGTTTCTTGTCCAACACCGTGGAAAAGACGATCTCGTCGCACTCCCGACCCTGGAACTTGTGCACCGTGTCCTTGACGAAATCTGCCGGCAAGTGCTTGCCCGATAGGTTGACCTGTGCGCGAAACGGCGCGATGAAACCGCGCCCGTCGTCGTCCAGCCCGACCGACTCACCCTCTTCAGCAAGCAGCTTGAGCAGGGAGTCCAGTTCCCGCAGGTTGGTGTTCTGGCGAGTGTGGTTGCCCTTGCCGGTCACCACCAGACGCAGCGGCGCTTCGCCCTTGTCCTCGGTCATGGGCACCAGCAAGTTGTCGTAAAACTGCTGATTGCAGAATTGGATGATCCTGGGATGGCAGCGGTAATGCTCCTTCAACAGGGTTCTGGGCAATGCTTCCTTGAACACGCCGATGCACGAATCGAGCAGGCTGTAGCGCTCGCAATCGTAAGCGTCGGCGGGTGCCGGCAGACCCAGCTTCACGGGTATATACGCCAACTGGCGGTTGTCGCCAACCACGATGAGATTCTTCGCACAGCCCAGCGCCAGAATGCCCGGAACTATGTCCTGTAATGAAGCTTCGTCAATGATCACGTAGTCGAGGATCGTTCCTGGCGGGATCGAATTGACGATGGAGTGCGTGCCACTGCCCAGGATCGGGAAACGCTTCAAGAAAGCATCGAACTGCTTGAGATAAGTCGAGGTACTGAAGTCGTCTGAAATCCGCGGCAAACCATGCAGATGCTGCTTCAGATAACGCATCGACGCCGTCTTCAACTCCTCCAACAAGACTGTGAAATTCCCGCGTACCAGCGATGCCCGACACGCCTGCAGCTCCACTTCCTTGTCATGCAGCGCCTTGTCGTAGTAGCGCATTTGCAAGGCATGGAAAACAGATAAACGCGCATCCCCCTGGATGAGAGGCTTGGTGCGAAAAATCCTGAAGTTCAACAACAGCTCGATGCGATCCTTGAGGCGGATGCGCTGCTCGCCGAGATGAGCGAGGTAGGCCATCAGGTCCACCCCCTTGCTCGTCGATAGTCCGTACTTTTCAAGCGAGGCAGCAGTGGCAGTCTGCACCCCGCTGTCTGCCTGCCACTGCTGCAAGTAACGCCGTTCGACCTGCAGTTCATCAAGTTCGACCTGCAGTTGCGCCGCCCGATTGTGATCGCGCAAATGTTGCTTCAAACCAGCCAGAAGGGTTTGAATTTCGTCCAGCGTCGGCGCGGGCTCAGGCTCGCCCGATGGCCAAGGCGGCAGGTTGGCGAAAAACTCGTCGCGGTTATTCTGGTTGCCGAGTTTGGCGACCAGATGGACGAGGCTGCACTTCTCCAGCTTCTCGTAGACGTTTTCGACGGCCGCATTGTTGTTGGACAGCACAGCCACAGTCTGCCCACGCAGCAGAACATTAGCGATGATGTTGAGAATGGTTTGGGTCTTGCCGGTTCCAGGCGGACCTTCGATCACGCTCACCTGAGCGTTGAAGGCCCGCTCGACCGCCGCGAGTTGGCTCTCGTTCACTCCGAATGGATAAATCAGGCCTTTGCCCGCTGCCAGCGCTCCGTTCTGTCCCGTGCAATATGCATGTAAGGCGGCATCCGCACTGGCGGGCAGTTTTTTTAATTGGCGGACCACGTTAGCGGCGATTTTACGATCACTATCCGAATTCGCACGATCCACTCGGGCATTCGCTACGTCCATAAAATAATGAAAAATCGGCCCGTCCTTCATCGCCGTCGGCGCGATGAAGCTGATGCTCTCCATCTTATGGAGATAGGGCCGATCGGAACCTGGATAGAGCACGACCGCATACCGCTCGCCATAAATTGTTACCTTGACAACATGCGTGACGATCGCACTACCGGGCTTGATCAACAACGTCTCTCCCAGCTCACGAACAGGGGAGATGTGGCAGTCACTGAATGAATGTGTTTCCTGCCTCTTGTTCAAGTAGAGACACCTCAGTTGCAAGCCGTCTTTCTTATCATTCCGGATCGACCAACTTTTGATCTCCGCGGTCTTGTCCTCGCCGCCCACATGGATAGAAACCATACGCCCCTTATTCGTTCGCCAACAACATCCAAATTCGTTCTCTCGACGATTATCAAATGCCGTTATTTTCCAACGGGGAGTTATCTTGCCATCATTTTATACATTCAGGAGTCGAAAACCTTGCGTCGTCCAAATTTGCAGCGGCAACAGATGCTCCGACTCGCCATATAAAAAAGAAAAAGCCCGCATTTACGCGGGCTTATATACCTTCTACTGCTTTTTAGGCATGAGACGATCAACGTCTCAACTCACGGCTCACTCCCACTCGATTGTCGCCGGCGGCTTCCCCGACACGTCATACACCACGCGATTGATCCCGCGCACTTCATTGATGATTCGATTCGAAGCCCGCCCCAGCAACGCATAAGGCAGATGCGCCCAATGCGCCGTCATGAAGTCGGTGGTCTGCACCGCGCGCAGCGCGGCCACGTAATCGTAGGTACGCCCGTCGCCCATCACGCCCACCGACTTCACCGGCAGGAACACCGCGAACGCCTGGCTCGTGAGGTCGTACCAGGACTTGCCCACCTGCGAAGCCTCGCAGATCCCCGCCGCCACGTCCTGCTCGTTGGCGATCGTCGAACGCAGTTCCTCGATGAAGATCGCATCGGCGCGACGCAGCAGCTCCGCGTACTCGCGCTTCACCTCGCCCAGGATCCGCACGCCCAGGCCCGGGCCCGGGAACGGATGGCGATAGACCATCTCCGGCGGCAGCCCCAGCGCCACGCCCAACTCGCGCACCTCGTCCTTGAACAGGTCGCGCAACGGTTCCAGCAGCTTCAGCCCCAGCGTCTCCGGCAGGCCGCCCACGTTGTGGTGGCTCTTGATGGTGGTCGCCTTCTTGGTCTTCGCGCCGCCCGATTCGATCACGTCCGGATAGATCGTGCCCTGCGCCAGCCACTTCGCGTTCGACAGCTTCTTCGCCTCGGCCTGGAACACCTCGACGAACTCGCGGCCGATGATCTTGCGCTTCGCTTCCGGATCGGTCACGCCGGCCAGGTGACCGAGGAACTGCTCCGAGGCATCGACGTGCACCACCTTCGCATGCAGGCGCCCCTGGAACATGTCGAGCACCATCTGCCCTTCGTTCAGGCGCAGCAGGCCGTGGTCGACGAACACGCAGGTCAGCTGGTCGCCGATCGCACGATGGATCAGCGCGGCGGCCACGCTCGAATCGACGCCGCCCGACAGGCCGAGGATCACTTCCTCGTCGCCCACCTGCTCGCGGATCAGCGCGACGGCTTCCTCGATGTGATCGCGCATCACCCAGTCGGGCTGCGCGCCGGCGATCTCGAGCACGAAGCGCTCGAGAATCTGGCGGCCCTTCACGGTGTGCGTGACTTCCGGGTGGAACTGCACGGCGTAATAACCGCGCTCCTCGTCGGCCATGGCCGCGATCGGGCAGCTCGGCGTCGAGGCCATCAGCTTGAAGCCCGGCGGCAGCTCGCCGACCTTGTCGCCATGGCTCATCCAGACCTTCAGCATGCCGTGGCCTTCGGCCGTGGCGAAGTCCTCGATGCCGTTCAGCAGGCGCGTATGGCCGTGCGCGCGCACTTCCGCGTAACCGAATTCGCGGTGGTCGCTCCACTCGACCTTGCCGCCGAGCTGGACTGCCATGGTCTGCATCCCGTAGCAGATGCCAAGCACCGGCACGCCGAGATCCCAGACCGCCTGCGGCGCGCGCAGTTGCTGATCCTCGTAGGTGCTGGCATGGCTGCCGGACAGGATCACGGCCTTCGGCGCGAACGAGCGGACGAATTCGTCGGTGACGTCGTTCGGATGGATTTCGCAGTAGACGTGGGCTTCGCGAACGCGCCGCGCGATCAGTTGGGTGACTTGCGAACCGAAGTCGAGAATCAGGATTTTGTCGTGCATGGCTGCGGACGGGATGAAAAACAAACAGGTAAGAAAAACAGCGCGCGAGGCGCTGCATCTGAATCAGGAACGGGCCGGGCAATATGCCCGAATGGCCCGAATGGCCCGGCGAACGCCGCCGGGCGGCGCAGCGAGATCAACCGTGAACCGGCGGATCGCCGCGGCCCGTCGAGCTGCCGGACGAGCCGTGCAGGCGGGAATCCGTGGCGGCGCCAGGCGCGGCCGGCGGCGCATACGAAGGCGCCGCGTCGATGCTGCCGGACTGAACCACCGGCTTGGTACCGATGCCCGGCTCCACGCGCGTGGCGGCGGGTTCGAGCGGCGCCGGATGCGGCTGCGGCGGCACCACCACCGGCGCGGGCTGCGCCGCCGAAGCCTTGGCCTCGACCACTTGCACCCGCTCGCGCCGACGCACCGCCGAGGACAGCCTCACGCCGCCCAGCCCGATCACGAACAGCACCACCGCGGTGACCACCGACACGAGCTGCCCGAAGGCGGTCAGCTCGGGCCGATGCAGGCCGATCAGCCAGACCACCATCAGCACGCCGATCAGCCAGTTCACATGGCCGACGGCGCGCGCGACGCCGGAGGTCATGCCGCCGTTGACGGACGCGTGGAAGGACAGCCAGGCCAGCCCGAGCAGCGCGATGCCGAAGGCCTGGCCGACCATCGCCGGATCGACCGGCACCAGTTGCAGCGCGTCGTACAGCCCCTTCCAGGGCGTCAGCACGAACAGCAGGCCACCTGCGAGCAGCAGCAGGGCATCGATGACGAGTACGACGCGCAGCAATGGCTTCATCGGCGATCAGTCCACGTGGTAGTTGGGGGCTTCCTTGGTGATCTGCACGTCATGGACGTGCGATTCGCGCATGCCGGCCGCCGTGATCTGGACGAACTCGGCCTTGTCGTGCAGCTCGGCGATGGTGCGGCAACCGCAATAGCCCATGCTGGCGCGCACACCGCCCACCAGCTGGAACAGGATCGCGTTGACCGAACCCTTGTAGGCGACACGGCCTTCGATGCCTTCCGGCACCAGCTTGTCGATGTTCGCGGAGTTGTCCTGGAAGTAGCGATCGGCGGCGCCGTCCTTCATCGCGCCGACCGAGCCCATGCCGCGATACGACTTGTACTGGCGGCCCTGGTACAGGAACACGTCGCCCGGCGCTTCCTCGGTGCCGGCCAGCATGCTGCCCATCATCACGGCATTCGCGCCGGCGGCCAGGGCCTTCGACACGTCGCCCGAGAAGCGCACGCCGCCGTCGGCGATGCAGGGCACGCCCGAGCCGCGCAGCGCTTCGGAGACATTGGCGATCGCGCTGATCTGCGGCACGCCCACGCCGGCCACGATCCGCGTGGTGCAGATCGAACCCGGGCCAATGCCGACCTTGACCGCGTCCGCGCCGTACTCGACCAGCGCCTTGGCGGCAGCGGCGGTGGCGATATTGCCGCCGATCACCTCGACCCGCGGGAAGTTCTGCTTGACCCAGCGCACGCGCTCGAGCACGCCCTTGCTGTGGCCGTGCGCCGTGTCGACCACGATCACGTCGACGCCGGCCTGCACCAGCAGTTCGACGCGCTCTTCATTGTCGGCGCCGACGCCGACGGCCGCGCCCACGCGCAGCTTGCCGTGCTCGTCCTTGCAGGCATCCGGGTGCTCGGTCTGCTTGGTGATGTCCTTCACCGTCATCAGGCCGCGCAACTCGAAGGTATCGTTGACGACCAGCACGCGCTCCAGGCGGTGGCTGTGCATCAGCGCCTTGGCCTCGGCCAGCGGCGTGCCTTCCTTGACGGTGACCAGGCGCTCGCGCGGCGTCATGATCGACTTGACCGGCTCGTCGAGACGGCTTTCGAAGCGCAGGTCGCGGTTGGTGACGATGCCCACCAGTTGCGCGCCTTCCACCACCGGGAAACCGGAAATGCCATGCTGGCGCGACAGCGCGATCACGTCGCGAACCTTCATCGACGGCGGCACGGTGATCGGGTCGCGCACCACGCCGGACTCGAAACGCTTGACCTTGGCGACTTCGCGCGCCTGTTCGGCGGGCGTGAGGTTCTTGTGGACGATGCCGACGCCGCCCTGCTGCGCCATCGCGATGGCGAGACGGCCTTCCGTCACCGTGTCCATGGCGGCGGACACGAGCGGCATGTTCAGAGCGATGTTGCGGGTGAGTTGGGTCTTGAGGCTGGTGTCGCGCGGCAGGACGTCGGAGAACGCCGGGACGAGGAGCACGTCATCGAACGTGAGTGCTTTTTGGATAAGACGCATGGCAGATCCTATGGGCGCAAAGCCGAATTATACGCGATACGCGGCGAATTTTCACAACACGAACAACGGCTTAGCGCCTTTCCGGCCGTGCGTTCGCTTTCGGCTTCGCCGCGCGTTCGTCCGGATTTCGCCGCCGGGCCGCGATGTTCGGATACGAAAATCCAGGACATTCCGCAGGTTCGGCACCGAAACAGTCGGCCGCAAAGGGCCGAAACGAGGCCCGAAAAACCCGTCGTCGCCTAAGGGTATTGATGTATCTGCATAGAGTTTCTGCCGCCCGGCCCGCCCCGGTATGCAGGATTCGACAAGACAGAGGCCCTGCCCGGCAGCTACGATGCGCCTCGTTCTGATTTCAGCCGATTCGGCAAGACAAGGAAGGAAGTGATGATGCAGCGCGGAGTCCTGTACGGCGTTCTGGCCGGCGCCCTGTGGGGCATGGTGTTCCTGGTGCCCAGGCTGCTGGCCGATATCTCGCCGCTGGTGCTCAGCGCCGGGCGCTACACCATGTACGGGCTGGTTTCGGCGCTGGTGGCGCTGCCAACGGCGCGCTCGCTGCTGGCCCGGCTCACGCGCGCCGACCTGGTCGCCCTGGTGCAGCTCGCGATCGTCGGCAACCTCGGCTACTACATGCTGCTGTCCAGCGCCGTGCACCTGATCGGCATCGCCCCCACCTCGCTGATCGTCGGCGTGCTGCCCGTCACGGTCACCTTCGCCGGCCTGCGCGACGCCGACGCGGTGCCGCTGCGCCGGCTCGCGCTGCCGCTCGCCCTGGTCGCCGCCGGCATCGCCGCGATCAATATCGACCTGTTCACCTCGAGCGCGGCCCAGGCCACCTCCGCCTTCGACAAGCTGGCCGGCATCGCCTGCGCCACCGGCGCGCTGGCGAGCTGGACCTGGTACGCGGTGGCGAACGCGCGCTACCTGCGGCGCCATCATCATTTCGACGGCAACGAATGGTCGGCGCTGTGGGGGATCGTGACGGGGCTGGTCGGCGCGCTGGCCTGGCTGGTGCTGGCCGTGCTGCCGGCCGGCAGCGTCTCGATGCCCGCCGCGGGCGGCTGGCCGCTGTTCTGGCTGCTCAATCTCGGCCTGGCGATCGGCGCGTCCTGGCTCGGCAATGGTCTGTGGAATGCGGCCTCCAAGCGCTTGCCGCTCACGCTGACGGGCCAGTTGATCGTGTTCGAGACGGTCTTCGCGATGCTGTATGGCTTCGTGTTCGAGGCGCGCCTGCCGCGCGGGCTGGAAATCGCCGCGCTGGCGCTGCTGCTGGCCGGCGTTTATGGCGCGGTGCGCCAGCATGGCGATACCGCGCCGCCGCCGGCCGGTCCGGGCAGCCCGGATCTGGAGCAGCAGCCGGACGTAGCACGCCGGCCGGCGCATTAAAACGCCGGCGGCAGCCAGGTCAAGAAATCGGGACAGGATGATGGCGGCGGAAGGACGGTGCCGCGCCCATGCGCGAACCGGCTCCCGCCGGACGGGATCGCGCCGCGCAGTCGCCAAACGCCGCGCGGCCACCGTGCGTCGTGCCCAAGGCGCGCGCGTCGCTCAGCTCAGCTCAGCGCGAATCCTTGGGCAGCCACTTGCGGCCCTCGACCGAGCCTTCGCGGCGGGTCTTGTCGACGCGGCGCTGGCGCGCCGCCTTCGGGTCGACGATCAGCGGCCGGTAGATCTCGACGCGATCGCCCTCGTGCAGCGGCGCGTCGAGCGGCGCGAGCTTGCCGAACACGCCCGTCTTGGCCACCGAGATGTCGATGTCGGGATGCAGCCCGACGATCCCGCTCGCCTCGATCGCGTCGCGCACCGTGGCGCTGTCCGGCAATTCCACGTCGAGCAGCGTCTGGCAGGACGAAAGCGCGTAACACACCTGGACACGCAGCATGATCAGCCCTTGCCGTAGCGCTGGTCCGCGCGCTTCACGAACGAATCGACGAAGGTGTTGGCGATATGGCTGAACACCGGGCCGATGATCTTTTCGAGGATCACGCTGGTGAATTCGTAGTGCAGCGCGAACTCGATCTTGCAGGCATCGGCGCGCAGCGGCGTGAAGCGCCAGTAGCCCGTGAACTTCTTGAACGGGCCGTCGGCGAACTCCATGTCGATCCGGTGCGGCCGCTCCTGGGTGTTGCGGGTCGCGAAGTGCTGCCGGATGCCCTTGAAGTTGATGTCGATCCGCGCCTCCATGCCGGTCTCGTCCTGACGCCGGATCTCGATGCCGCCGCACCAGGGCAGGAAGTTCGGGTAGTCGGCCACGTCGGTCACGAGGTCGAACATCTGTTCCGCCGAATGGCGGATCAATACGGTTTTGTGGACATCTGCCATAAATCTCGCGGCATCAAGAGTGGGGGCCGAGCCGGGCCAACTGCGCCCCGCTTTGCTAAAATCGCGATTTTAAACGAGTTGGCCAATTCCTTTCATGAGCATCATAGACAACAGAAAGGCATTCTTCGATTACCACATCGAGGAACGCTACGAAGCCGGGCTCGTGCTGGAGGGATGGGAGGTCAAGGCCCTGCGCGCCGGCCGCGGCCAGATCAAGGAAGGCTATGTGATCGTCAAGAACGCCGAGATCTTCCTGATCGGCACCCACATCAGCCCGCTGCCCGAGGCTTCGACCCACATCAAGCCCGATCCGGTACGCACGCGCAAATTACTGCTGCACCGTGAGGAGATCAAGAAGCTGATCGGCAAGGTCGAGCAGCGCGGCTACACGCTGGTGCCGCTGAACTTCCACTACAAGGGCGGCCGCGTCAAATGCGAGATCGGCCTGGCCAAGGGCAAGAAGCTGCACGACAAGCGCGAAACCGAGAAAAAGCGCGACTGGGAACGCGAGAAGGCGCGCATCATGCGCGACGGCGCCCGCAGCTGAACGCCCCGCGCCACCCGCTCCATCAGCCCCGCAACGACAAATGGCCCGCGCATGCGGGCCATTTTCTTGGATCAGACGAATCGGGCGGCCGAGGCCGCCCGAATTACCGCCGGCAGGCGCCGCGGCTTAAACCTTGGGAGCCGGCGTCGCGCCGCCGCGCTTGACGATGCTGAGCGCCGAAGCAATCGCCGTGCTCAGGTCGGACAGGTTCGACGGCACGATCAGCGTATTGCCCTGCTTGGCGAGATTGCCGAAAGCGCTCACGTACTGCTCGGCCACCTTCAGGTTCACGGCATCCATGCCGCCCTGCGACTGGATCGCCTGCGCGATCTTCTGGATCGCCTGCGCATTGGCCTCGGCCACCGCCAGGATCGCGGCGGCCTCGCCCTGCGCCTGGTTGATGGCGGCCTGGCGCTCACCTTCCGACTTCTGGATCGCCGATTCGCGCGCGCCCACCGCGATATTGATCTGCTCCTGCTTGCGCCCTTCCGAGGCGGCGATCAGGGCGCGCTTCTCGCGCTCGGCCGTGATCTGGGCCTGCATCGCGTGGAGAATCTCCTTGGGCGGCGTCAAGTCCTTGATCTCGTAGCGCAGCACCTTGACGCCCCAGTTCGAGGCCGCCTCGTCGAGCGCCGAGACGATGCTGTGGTTGATGAAGTCGCGCTCCTCGAAGGTCTTGTCGAGTTCGAGCTTGCCGATCACCGAACGCAGCATGGTCTGCGAGAGCTGCGTGATCGCCAGGATGAAGTTGCTGGATCCGTAGGACGCCTTCATCGGATCGGTCACCTGGAAGTACAGCACGCCGTCCACCTGCAGCTGCGTGTTGTCGCGCGTGATGCAGATCTGGCTCGGCACGTCGAGCGGGATTTCCTTCAGCACGTGCCGGTAGGCGATACGGTCGACGAAGGGCAGCACGATGTTGAGGCCCGGCGACAGCGTGGCGTGGTAGCGGCCGAAGCGCTCCAGCACCCAGGCATGTTGTTGCGGCACGATCTTGACCGTCTTCGACAGCACGACGAACACGATGACGAGCAATACCGCCCAGAAAATCAGCGCATCCATGAACCAGCCTCCTTGTTTTGTTGGCAGATCGAAGTATCGCACCCGGCTCTCAGCCCCGGGACTTCGCGACCACGACCAGACAATTTCCCCGTAATGCGCGCACCTCGTAAAGCTGCGCATCGTCGCGCTCGCCGGCGGCGAGTTCGACATCCCAGTCGGCCCCGCGATACGACACGCGGGCCCGGCCGTCCTGCCAATGCTCGACCGTCAGCGTCGCGCCGATGTCGAGATTGATATCGGGATTGGCCGAGGCGTCGCGCTTTTGCCGGCTGCCCAGGCGCGAGCGCCGCAGCACCACCAGCAGGGCTACCGCGACCACCGCGGCCGCGGCGAGCTGCGCATGCGGCGCGCCGCCCGCCAGATGCACCAGGCCGCCGGCGACGAAGCCGATCGCCACCATCAGCAGGTAGAACGTGCCCGTCATCAGCTCGGCGACCACCAGCACTCCCACGCCGATCCACCAGATCAGTTGGCCTGACAGCATCGCGATCTCCCAAACGAAAACACCCCGGTAGCTACCGGGGTGTTTATAGCACAGAGACGTGCCCGAATCGGTGAGCGGCGACGATGTCGCGCCACCGATCTCAACGACGGCTTACTTCTGCGTGTTGGCCAGCGCCTGCCAGGTGTCGATCACCGTGTCGGGGTTCAGCGAGATCGACAGGATGCCTTCCTCGGTCAGCCATTGCGCGAAGTCCGGGTGATCGGACGGGCCCTGGCCGCAGATGCCGACGTACTTGTCGAGCTTGCGGCAGGTGTCGATCGCGCGCTTGAGCATGAACTTGACGGCCGGGTCGCGCTCGTCGAAGTCCACCGCCAGCAGCTCCATGCCCGAGTCGCGGTCCAGGCCCAGCGTGAGCTGGGTCAGGTCGTTCGAGCCGATCGAGAAGCCGTCGAAGTGCTCCAGGAACTGCTCGGCCAGGATCGCGTTCGAGGGCACCTCGCACATCATGATCAGGCGCAGGCCGTTCTCGCCGCGCTTCAGGCCGTACTTGGCCAGCAGGCCGACCACGCGCTCCGCCTGCTTCACGGTACGCACGAAGGGCACCATGATCTCGACGTTGGTCAGGCCCATCTCGTCGCGCACGCGCTTGAGCGCGAGGCATTCCATCTCGAAGGCCTGGGCGAAGTCGTCGGCGATGTAGCGCGAGGCGCCGCGGAAGCCCAGCATCGGGTTTTCCTCGTCCGGCTCGTAGCGCGAACCGCCGATCAGCTTCTTGTACTCGTTCGACTTGAAGTCGGACAGGCGCACGATCACGGGCTTCGGATAGAAGGCCGCGCCGATCGTGGCGATACCCTCGGTCAGCTTGTCGACGTAGAACGCACGCGGCGAGGCATGGCCGCGCGCGACGCTCTCGACCGCCTTCTTGAGGTCCGAATCGATGTTCGGGTACTCGAGGATCGCCTTCGGGTGCACGCCGATGTTGTTGTTGATGATGAACTCCAGGCGCGCCAGGCCGACACCGGCGTTCGGCAACTGCGAGAAGTCGAAGGCGAGCTGCGGGTTGCCCACGTTCATCATGATCTTGACCGGGATCGACGGCAGTTCGCCGCGCTGAACCTCGGTCACCTCGGTTTCGAGCAGGCCGTCGTAGATCTTGCCTTCGTCGCCCTCGGCGCAGGACACCGTGACCAGCGCACCGTCCTTGAGAATCTCGGTGGCGTCGCCGCAGCCGACCACGGCCGGCACGCCCAGCTCGCGCGCGATGATCGCCGCGTGGCAGGTCCGTCCGCCGCGATTCGTGACGATCGCCGAGGCGCGCTTCATCACCGGTTCCCAGTTCGGGTCGGTCATGTCGGCCACCAGCACGTCGCCGGGCTGCACACGTTCCATCTCGGACGGATCCTGGATCACGCGCACCGGGCCGGCGCCGATCTTCTGGCCGATCGCGCGGCCGGTGGCCAGCACCTGCGACTGCCCCTTGAGCTTGAAGCGCTGCTCGGCCTTGCCGCTGGCCTGGCTCTTCACGGTTTCCGGGCGCGCCTGCAGGATGAAGATCTTGCCGTCGCGGCCGTCCTTGCCCCACTCGATGTCCATCGGGCGCTGGTAGTGCTTCTCGATGATCACGGCGTAACGCGCCAGCTCGATCACATCCTCGTCGGTGATCGAGTAACGGTTGCGCTGCTCGCCCGGCACGTCGACCGTCTTGACGCGGCCCGGCTCGCCCGGCTGCGTGAACTCCATCTTGATCAGCTTGGAGCCGATCGAGCGGCGGATGATCGGGTACTTGTCCTGCGCGAGCGTGGTCTTGAAGACGTAGAACTCGTCCGGATTCACGGCGCCCTGCACCACGGTCTCGCCCAGGCCGTAGCTCGAGGTGACGAACACCGCGTCCTTGAAGCCCGATTCGGTGTCGATCGTGAACATCACGCCGGCCGCGCCCACGTCGGAGCGGACCATGCGCTGCACGCCGGCCGACAGCGCGACCTCGGCGTGCGTGAAGCCCTTGTGGACGCGATAGGAAATGGCGCGATCGTTGTAGAGCGAGGCGAACACGTGCTTCATGCGGTCGAGCACGTCCTCGATGCCCACCACGTTGAGGTAGGACTCCTGCTGGCCGGCGAACGAAGCGTCGGGAAGGTCTTCCGCGGTGGCCGAGGAGCGGACCGCGAACGACAGTTCCTCGGGCGAGCTCTGGCAGAGCACCACGAACTGTTCACGGATTTCGGCTTCGAGACGCGGCTGCAGCGGCGCGTCGACGATCCACTTGCGGATCTCCGCGCCCGCGACGGCGAGCGCCTTCACGTCGTCGATATCGAGCGACTCGAGGCGTTTCGCGATGCGTTCGGTGAGATCGTTGTGGGCGAGGAAGTCGCGGAAAGCCAGCGCCGTGGTCGCGAAACCCGTGGGTACGCGAACGCCAGCCTCGGAAAGCTGGCTGATCATCTCGCCAAGGGAAGCATTCTTGCCCCCGACGATCTCGACATCGGTCATCCGCAACTGCTCGAACGGGATTACATACGCCTGGTCCTTTGCGACGTTTGCTGCGTTAGTCATACAAGCCCCTAAGTGTGAAAAAAATTCACGATCGGGCGATTGGGCTCGGGCGCGGCCGCCTGTAAGAAGCGGTGGCGCGCATCGCACGACCTGTTGGATAAGCAGTCGCCATCACCGGCGCAGCTTGTAAAAATCCCGGCAGAAAGACGAAATAGCAGACAAATCGCCCTATTTGCCGGGAACTCAAGCCAGTCTCGGTAAAAAAGACGGGAACATGACGTCTTTTCGCAACGGCTTATCCAACAGGTTGGCCGCTATTCTACCCTGCCGGCCCGCCACTGTGACGAACCAGCGTCGATCACCGCCTCGAAGCCGGCCGGCGAGGCCGCGCCGGGGCGCAGGCGCGGCGCGGACGCCCTGCTAGAATGGCCGCTTCCGGCCCGCTCGAGGCCGCCACCGCGCCACGCACGTCTGCCCCGATTCTTCATGCTTCCTACCGTTTTCATCGTCTCCGACGGCACCGGGATCACCGCCGAAACCTTCGCGCATTCGATCCTGTCCCAGTTCGACCAGAAATTCCGGCACGTGCGCGTGCCCTTCGTCGACTCGCCTGACAAGGCCTACCTGACGGTGCAGAAGATCAACGACGCGGCGCAGCTCGAGGGCCGCCGGCCGATCGTGTTCACCACCCTGGTCGACAGCGAGTCCAATGAAATCGTCAAGCGCTCGAACGCGCTGGTGCTCGACATGTTCCAGCGCTTCGTCGAGCCGCTCGAGCAGGAACTGCAACTGAAGTCGACCCATGCGATGGGCCGCGGCCACCAGAACGCCGATACCGAGGAATACAAGACACGGATCGAGGCCATCAACTTCTCGCTCGCGCACGACGACGGCCAGTCCGACCGCAACCTGGCCGAGGCCGACGTGATCCTGGTGGGCGTGTCGCGCAGCGGCAAGACGCCGACCAGCCTCTACCTGGCGATGCAGTACGGCGTGAAGGCGGCGAACTATCCGCTGATCCCCGAGGATTTCGAGCGCGGCAAGCTGCCGGGCGAGCTCTCCAAGCATCGCGAAAAGCTGTTCGGGCTGTCGATCGACCCGCAGCGGTTGTCCGAGATCCGCAACGAGCGGCGCCCGGGCAGCAAGTACGCCTCGCCCGAGAACTGCCGCTACGAGATCAACGAGGCCGAGGCGATGATGCGCCGCGAAGGGATCAGTTGGCTGTCGTCGACGCACAAGTCGATCGAGGAAATCGCCACCACCATCCTGCAGGAAATCAAGCTCGATCGGCTCTCCTACTGAGCGCGCATAAGAAAGCGGCGACGCGATTCGCATCGCGCCGCCGTCTTGGTGATTCCCTTCCGGCCTTCCCGTTCAGCGCATCAACGCTTGCGTTGCTGCCGGCACTGCTCGAACAGGCAGACCGCCGCCGCGGCCGCCACGTTCAGCGACTCCATGCCGCCGGGCTGCGGGATCGTCACGCGCAAGCGCGCCGCCTCGCGCCAGGCAGCCGACACGCCCGCCCCTTCGTTGCCGAATACCCAGGCCACCGGCCCCTTCAGGTCGCAGTCGTCGATCGCCTGCGCGCCGTGCGAATCGGTCAGCGCGACCGGCACGTCCAGGCGCGGGATCAGCGCCTCGGCCTCGACGTCTTCATGGATATCGAGCAGGAAATGCGCGCCCATGCCCGAGCGCAGCACCTTCGAGGACCAGGCATAGGCGGTGCCGCGCATGCAGAACACCTGGCTCACGCCGGCCGCGGCCGCGCTGCGCAGGATCGAGCCGACATTGCCGGCATCCTGCACGCCGTCGAGCACCACGGCCGTGCGCGCGACGCGCGGCGGCAGCTCGGCGGCCGGCCGCTCGACCAGCAGCAGCATGCCGATGCCGTTGACCACGCTCGACAACTGGCCGAACAGCGCATCGGGCAGGGACACCACGCGCTGCGGCTCGACGCGCGCCACGATCGCCTGCGTCTCGTCATGCGAGAGCGCGCCGTCGGTGACCACGCAGAGTTCGGGCTGGCCGCGCGCATCGAGATAGGCCGAGGCGAGATGGAGACCTTCGAGCAGCGCCTGGGCGCCGCGGCGTTGCTGCTGCGTCGAGCCCGCCAGCGCCTTGAGGCGTTTGTAGAGCGGGTTGTCGCGCGAGGTAATCAGTTTCATCGTTCGATTCGGAGCGCTTCGCGCACCGGCGCGAAGGAGCGCCGATGATGCTCGCAGGGGCCGTGCTCGCGCAGCGCGGCCAGGTGCTTGGGCGTGCCGTAGCCGGCGTGGACGTCGAAGCCGTAATGCGGGAAGTTCGCGTGCAGGTCCACCAGCAGGCGGTCGCGCGTGACCTTGGCGATGATCGAGGCGGCCGAGATGCTCGGCACCAGCGCATCGCCACCGATGATCGCCTCGCTGCGGATGCCGAGCGTCGGGCAGCGGTTGCCGTCGATCTTGGCCAGCGTCGGCAGCAGCGACAGGCCTTCCACGGCACGGCGCATCGCCAGCATGGTCGCGTGGAGGATGTTGAGCGTGTCGATTTCCTCGACGCTGGCCGAGGCGACGCACCAGGCGCGCGAATGCGCGACGATCTCGTGATAGAGAAGCTCGCGCTTCTTCGCGCTGAGCGCCTTGGAATCGTCGAGACCGAGGATCGGCCGTGCCGGATCGAGGATCACCGCGGCCGCCACCACCGGGCCGGCCAGCGGCCCGCGCCCGGCTTCGTCGACGCCGCAGACGATCTCGCCCGGCGCGTCGAAGTCGAAGCCCGGCTGGTCGATCGCGATCACGGTTGCCGCCGCGCCGCGCGGCGTGCGGACGGCCTTCATGCGCGCGGCTTCCGGCTCGCCACCACGCGCTCGATGGCCTCGGCGGCGCGCGCCGCCGTGTTCTGCCGCAGCGACAGGTGCATCTCGGTGAAGATCTCGGTCAGCGTGCGGCGGTTCGCTTCGTCGCGCAGCTGCGTGAGCGTCGCGTCGGCCAGCGCCTCGGGCGTCGCGAAATGCTGCAGCAGCTCGGGCACCACGAAACGTCCGGCCAGGATGTTCGGCAGGCCGACATAGGGCAGATAACCCTGGCGGCGCATCACCTGCCCGGTCAGCCAGGGCACCTTGTACGAGATCACCATCGGCTTCTTCAGCAGCGCGGCTTCCAGCGTGACGGTGCCGCTCTTGACGAGAATCGCGTCGGCGGCCGTCATGGCCACCTGCGAGCGGCCTTCGGTCAGCGTCAGCGGCAACTGCGGATGGGCATCCACCAGCGGCTGCAGCAGCTCGCGCAACGCCGGCGTGGCAGCCGGCATCACGAAGCGCACGCCGGGCTCGCGCTTGTGCATCAGCGCCATCGCCGCGAAGAAGGTCGGCCCGATCAGCCCGATCTCGGAACGCCGGCTACCCGGCAGCACCGCGATCACGGGTCCGTTCTCGGGCAGGCCGAGGGCGATGCGCGCGCCGCGCGTATCGGGTTCGAGCGGGATGTCGTCGGCCAGCGGATGTCCCACGTAGGTCGAGGCCAGGCCCGATTTCTCGAGCAGGGCCGGTTCGAACGGGAACAGGCACAGCATGTGGTCGACCGACTTGACGATCTTCTTGATCCGGCCGCCGCGCCAGGCCCAGATCGAGGGGCAGACGAAATGCACGGTCGGGATGCCGGCTTCGCGCAGCGCGTGCTCGACGCCGAAATTGAAGTCGGGCGCGTCGATGCCGACGAACACGTCGGGCCGCTCGGCCAGCAATTGCCGTTTCAGCTCGCCGCGGATGCGCAGGATGCCGGGGATTTCCTTGAGCGCCTCGACATAGCCGCGCACGGTCAGCCGGTCCATCGGCCAGTGCGAGTCGAAGCCGGCGGCGATCATGCGCGGCCCGCCGATGCCGTAGTAATGCGCCGAACCGGGCAGGCGCGCATTCAGCCCGCCCAGCAGCGAGGCGCCGAGCAGATCGCCCGACGGCTCGCCGGCAACCAGCGCGAGCCGCAGCGGAGTCGAGGTCAGCGCCATCGCGTCAGCGGATGATGCCGCGTTGCGAGGCGTCGATGAAGGCGAGGAACTGCTGGAGCTCGGCCACGCCATCACCGCCCTTCCCGTCTTGCGCGCCCGCCTCGACCATCTCGCGCAGCTCCGCCTTGGCCTCGTCGAGCGTCTTGCCGCTCTTGTAGACCACGCGGTAGGCGCTGCGCAGCACGCTGATCGCCTCGGCCGAGAAGCCGCGGCGACGCAGGCCCTCGACGTTGATGCCATGCGGCACGGCCTTGTTGCCGGCCGAGATCACGAACGGCGGCACGTCCTGGACCAGCGCCGAGGCGCCACCCAGCATCGAGTGCGCGCCGATCCGCACGAACTGGTGCACGCCCGACATGCCGCCGACGATGGCCCAGTCGCCGATCTCGACGTGCCCCGCCATCTGCGCGTTGCTCGACAGGATCACGTGATTGCCGACCCGGCAGTCGTGGCCGATGTGGACATAGGCCATGATCCAGTTGTCGTCGCCAAGCGTGGTCACGCCGGCGTCCTGCACGGTGCCGGTGTGGATCGTGGTGAATTCGCGGATCGTGTTGCGATCGCCGATCACGAGCCGGGTGGGCTCGTCCTTGTACTTCATGTCCTGCGGACGGCCGCCGACCGACGCGTAATGGCCGATGCGATTGTCCTCGCCGATCGTGGTGTGTCCCTCGATCACGCTGTGCGAACCGATGGTGGTGCGCGCGCCGATCGTGACGTGCGGGCCGACGATCGCGTACGGGCCGATCTCGACGCTCTCGTCGATCTGCGCGCCCGGCTCGATCACGGCCGTGGAATGGATCCTGCTCATGCGCGGTTGCCTCTCTTGGTCAGTCCTGCCTCGGTGGTGATGGCGCGCGGCGCTCAGGGCGCGGCGTCAGCCGACTTCACCGTGCACATCAGTTCGGCCTCGGCGGCCACCTTGCCGTCGACCTCGGCGGTCGCCTTGAACTTCCAGATGCCGCGGATGTAGCGCTCGAACTTCACGTTCAGGATCAACTGGTCGCCCGGCTCGACCACGCGCTTGAAGCGCGCGCCGTCGATGCCGACGAAGTAGTACAGCGACTTGCCCGGATCCTTCGGCTGTTCCTCGCTGAAGGTCAAGAGCGCCGCGGCCTGCGCCAGCGCCTCGATGATCAGCACGCCCGGCATCACCGGGCGCTGCGGGAAATGCCCCTGGAAGAACGGCTCGTTGATGGTCACGTTCTTCAGGGCTTTGATGCTTTCGTGCGGGGTGAGTTCGAGCACGCGGTCGACGAGCAGAATCGGATAACGATGCGGCAGCAGCGTGAGGATCTTGTGGATGTCGAAATTGATTTGTTCGATGCTCATGATGGTTCGTCTCACGCAATGCTGCGCGGTGGTGACTGCAAATGCTGATAGGGGCCGCCCCAGGCGGCGCGGCCCTCTCTGACTCGCGCGCGGGCTGCTGGCCTCAGCCGCCCGTCGCGCCCGATTCGACCTTCAGTCCTGCGCGGGTCCGTCGTTGCGCGCGGCCAGCGCGGTCTCGAGCGAACGGATGCGGTCGCGCAGCTTGTCGAGATTGCGCACGAGCGCCGCGCTGCGGTTCCAGTCGCCGTGCTCGACGGCCGGGAACGCGCTCGTGTACATGCCGGCCTTCGGCAGCGACTTCGACACGCCCGACTGCGCCGTGACGATCACGTAGTCGCCGAGCGTGACGTGGCCGGCGACGCCGACCGCGCCGCCGATCATGCAATGGCGGCCGATGTTGGTGCTGCCCGCGATGCCGGCGCAACCGGCGATCACGGTATAGGCGCCGATCCGGCAGTTGTGGGCGATCTGCACCAGGTTGTCGATCTTCACGCACTCCTCGATGACCGTATCGGCCATCGCGCCGCGATCGATCGTGGTGTTCGCGCCGATCTCGACGTCGGGGCCGATCTTCACGCCGCCGACCTGCGGAATCTTGACCCAGGTGCCGGTACGCGCCTCGCCCTCGCCGACGAAGTCGGGGGCGAAGCCGAAGCCGTCGGAGCCGATCACGGCGCCCGAATGCACGATCGCGCGCACGCCGATATCGCAGCCGTGATAGACGACCACGTTCGGGTACAGGCGGGAGCCTTCGCCGATCTTCGTGCCGGCGCCCACGAACACGTTGGCGTCCAGGCGCACGCCCTCGCCGATCACCGCGCCGGCCTCGACCGTCACGTTCGGGCCGATCACGGCGCTGGCCGCGACCTGCGCCGAAGGATCGACGGTCGCGCTAGGATGCACGCCCGAAGGCCGCCTGGGCGCGGCCAGGTCGATGAACATCTGCGCGACGCGCGCGAAATAGGCGTAGGGATTCGGGGTGAGGATGAAGTTGCGGCCCTCGGCGGCCGCGCCGAGCTTCTCCAGGTCGCGCGGCGCGATCAGCACGGCGCCGGCGCGGGTGGTCTCGACCTGGGACAGGTACTTGGGATTGGCGAGGAAGGCGAGCTGATTCGGGCCGGCCTGGTCCAGCGGCGCGAGGCCGCCAACCTGGCACTGCGGATCCCCGGCGATATCCCCGCCGAATCGTTTGGCGAGTTCGTCTAGCGTCAATGCCATGCGCGCTCCCTCAGTTCAGCGAACCGGTGGGCGAGGCCAGCGCCTTCAGCACCTTGTCGGTGATATCGATGCGCGGGCTGACATACACCGCTTCCTGCACGATCAGGTCGTAGTTCTGCTGCTCGGCGATCTGCTTGATCACCTTGTTGGCCTTGTCCAGCACCGCGGCGAGCTCCTCGTTGCGGCGCTGGTTGAGGTCCTCGCGGAACTCGCGCTGCTTGCGCTGGAAGTCGGTGTCGAGCTGGGCCAGGTCGCGCTGCTTTTGCGCACGATCGGCGGCCGACAGCGACTGGCCGTTCTTGTCGAGCGAATCCGACATCGACTTGAGGCGCGCGGCCATGTCCTGCAGGTCCTTGTCGCGCTTCGCGAACTCGGCTTCGAGTTTGGTCTGCGCGGCCTTGGCCGGCGCGGACTCGCGGAGGATCCGGTCGGAATTGACCGCCGCGATCCGAGCGACGTCCTGTGCCTGGGCGGCCGTCGCGCCGAGCGCGGCGGACAGCGCCAACGCGCACATCACTCGTTTCGAAAACTTACCGGTTAGCAAAATTACCCTCTCGATGCGTTTGGTGTTGCGGTTCCGATCAGAACGCGGTCCCGATCTGGAACTGGAATTTCTGGTACTGGTCGCCTTCGTGCTTCTGCAGCGGGAAACCGAGGCTCAGCTTGAGCGGGCCGATCGGCGAGATCCAGGCCAGACCCACGCCGTAGCCGTAGCGCAGGCCGTTCGCGCCGGTGCTGGTGCCGCCCGGCGCGTTGCCCCAGACGTTACCGCCGTCGAAGAATGTGAACACGCGCAGCGTACGGTCGTAGCCGGTGCCCGGCAGCGGGAAGGTCAGCTCGATGTTGCCGACCACCATCTTCGAACCGCCGATCGGATCGTTGGTCTTCGAGTCGCGCGGGCCGAGCGAGCTCGGTTCATAGCCACGCACCGAGCCGATACCGCCCGCGTAGTAGTTCTTGAAGATCGGGTAGGCATTGCCGATACCGTTGCCGTAGCCGCCCTGGAAGTTCAGGCCCAGGATGAAGCCGCGCGCGAACGAGTAGTAGTACTGCGCCTGCACGTCCATCTTGTAGTACTGGATCTTGTCCACCGGCGCGCCGTATTCGGCATTGGCCTGGGTGAAGTAGCCGCGGCTCGGGATCAGCGCGCTGTCACGCGCGTCGCGCGACCAGCCGATGGTCAGCGGCACCGAGTTCGACACGCGGCCGAACTGCTGCACGTAATCCTGGTAGCTCTGCGGCGTATCCGCGTCGACATCGAGGCGGTTCTGCTCGAAGCCCACGCCGAAGAACACCGTGTCGACTTCCGAGAACGGAATGCCGAACTTCATGTCACCGCCGGCCGTGATGATCCGGAAGCTCGAATTGGTCGAGTAGTACAGCGGCTGGTAGGTGCGGTAGAACACGTCGGTGATCCGCTTGATGCCGTCCACCGTGAAATACGGGTCGACCTGCGTGACCGTCAGCGTGCGGTAGCTGCGCGCCGTGTTGACGTTCACCGACAGGCTGGTGCCGGAACCGAACACGTTGTCCTGCGAGATACCGGCCGACAGCACCACCTTGTCGGTCGAGGAGAAACCCGCGCCCAGCGTGATCGCGCCGGTCGGCTTCTCGGTGACCTTCACGTTCACGTCGACCTGGTCGCTGGTGCCTTCCACCGGCACCGTGGTGACGTCCACGTCGGTGAAGTAGCCCAGGCGGTTGACGCGATCCTTGGACAGCGCGAGGCGGCTCGAATCGAACCACGAGCTCTCGAGTTGGCGCATTTCACGGCGCACCACCTCGTCGCGCGTGCGGGTATTGCCGACCACGTTGATGCGGCGCACGTAGACGCGGCGGCTCGGATCGACCACCAGCGTCAAGGCCACCTTGTGCGAGGCCTGGTCGATGTTCGGCTGGGCGTTGACGGTCGCGAAGGCGTAGCCGTATTCGCCGAGCTTGTCGACGATCGCCTTGGTGGTGGCCTGCAGCTTCTCGGCCGAGAACCGCTCGCCGGCCTTGATCTTGACCAGCTTCTGCAGCTCGGCCTGGCGATCCAGCAGGTTGCCCGACAGCTGGATGCTCGAGATCGTGTACGGCTCACCTTCGTGCAGGGTGAGCGTCAGGTACATGTCCTTCTTGTCGGGAGAGATCGAGACCTGGGTCGAATCGATGTTGAATTCGAGGTAGCCGCGATTCAGATAGTACGAACGGACGTTTTCCAGGTCGCCGGTGAGCTTTTCCTTCGAGTACAGGTCGTTCTTGGTGTACCAGGAGAACCAGTTCGGCGTCGACAGCTGCATCTCGTTGCGCAGCGTGCTGGTGCTGAAGGTCTTGTTGCCGATGAAGTTGATCTGGCGGATCTTGGCGCTCGGGCCTTCGGCCACCGAGAACAGGATCGAGACGCGATTGGCGTCGACCGGCGTGACGGTAGTGGTGACCTCGGCGGCGTAGTAGCCGCGCGTGAGGTACTGGCGCTTCAGTTCCTGCTCGGCCTTGTCGACCAGCGACTTGTCGTAGTAGCGGCCTTGCGACAGGCCGACCGCGCGCAGCGCCTTGGTCAGGTTGTCCTTGTCGAATTCCTTGATGCCGGTGAAGTCGATCGACGAGATCGCCGGACGCTCCTGCACCTGCACGATCACCACGTTGCCTTCGGTGGCGATCTTCACGTCATTGAAGAAGCCCGTCGCGTAGAGCGCGCGGATTGCTTCGGATGCCTTGTCGTCCGTGAAGGTGTCGCCCTGCTTGATCGGCAGGTAGGCGAACACGGAACCGGCTTCGACACGCTGCAAGCCCTCGATCTTGATATCCTGCACGACGAACGGCGACGTCGCGTGGGCTGCGAGTCCGTGCACGGCGAGCGCCGCGGCGGCTACAGTCTTGGGTACGAAGCGATGAGGTTTGAACAACGTGCATCCCCAGTATTTAAGCTTGCATCAGATCCGGCGACGGCCCTCGCAGCCATCGCCCGACGCTTCAAGAATGGATTAAACGAGACAGATCGTTGAACAGCGCGATCGCCGACAGCGCGACGATGCAGATCAACCCCGCTCTTTGCAGAATCAGTTGCCAGCGCTCCGAAACGGCCTTCCCGGTCGCGGCTTCAACCAGATAATATAACAGATGCCCCCCATCCAAAACCGGAATCGGCAGCAAGTTCAGCACACCGAGACTGATGCTGACCAGCGCCAGAAAGGACAGGAAGGCTGATAATCCGAGCCGCGCGCTCTTGCCTGCGTAGTCGGCGATCGTCACCGGCCCCGACAGGTTCTTCAGCGACGCCTCCCCGGTCAGCATCCGCCCGAACATCTTCAGCGAGTACACCGAAATGCCCCAGGTACGGCGCACGCCCAGCTCGGCGCTCTCGAGCAGGCCGTAGCGCACGTCCACGGTGGGCGTGTGCATCGCCAGCGCCGCGCCGATCCGGCCGACCTGCGCGCCGTTCGCGCCGGGCGTGGCATCGCGCTCGGCATGCGGCACGATGCTCAGCGTGCGCTCGACGCCGCCGCGCGAGATCCGCAGCGCGAGCGGACGGCCCGCATGCGACTTGATGGTGTCGATGAAGCGGCCCGAGCCGATCACCGGCTTGCCGTCGAGCGCAACGATGCGGTCGCCCGGCTGCAGCCCGGCCTGCTCGGCCGCGCTGCCCGGCGTGACCGCCGAGATCGACAGCGCCCCGCCGCCGGGCTCGAAGCCGAGCTTCGACATGTAGTCGTCGTCGGCCGAGCGTTGGTCGAAGCCGCTCAGGTCGACGCGGAAATCGTAGGTCGCCCCGCCGGTGCGGCCGCCCAGGATCACCTGGCGATGGTCGATGGTCGCGCCGAGCAGCTTCCAGCGCAGGTCCGACCAGGAGCGCACCGGCTCGGCCGCGCCGCCCTGCGCGTCGCGGATCGAGACGATGGTTTCGCCGCCGTCGAAGCCGGCGCGCGCGGCCACCGTGTCGGCGGCCGGCGCCGCGACCACCGCCGCCGGCTCGGTCACGCCGGTGGCGAACACCGTGGAGAACAGCAGGATCGCGAGCAGGAAGTTGGCGATCGGCCCGGCCGCGACGATCGCGATGCGCTTCCACACCGACTGGCGGTTGAAGGCCTGGGGCAGGTCGGCCGGCGCGATGCCCCCGGGGCCCGGATCGCGCTCGTCGAGCATCTTCACGTAGCCGCCCAGCGGCAGCGCCGACAGCGTCCATTCGGTGCCGGTGCGACGACTGGTGTGCCGCATCAGCACCGTGCCGAAGCCGATCGAGAAACGCAGCACCTTCACGCCGCACAGGCGCGCGATGCTGTAATGCCCGTATTCGTGGACGACGACCAGCACGCCGATCGCCACTGCAAACGCTACCAGCTCGATCAGCACGTTCATGCGCCCCTCTCGCTCAGGCTACGCGCTCCGCGCGCGGAACAGGCAGTTTCGCGATCACCGCGGCGGCCTCGCGGCGCGCCTCGGCATCGGCCGCCAGCACGTCGTCGAGACCGTCCGGCTCGCGATTCATCAGATGATTGAGCACCGCATCGACCGTGCTCGCGATATCCATGAAGCCGATCCGGCGCTCCAGGAAGGCCTCCACTGCCAGCTCATTGGCGGCGTTGAGCACCGTGCTGGCCACCCCGCCCGCATCGAGCGCCTGGATCGCCAGGGCCAGGCAGGGGAAGCGCTGGAAGTCAGGCTTCTCGAAGTTCAGGGTGGCGACCTGGGCCAGGTCGAGCTGGGCGACGCCGGCATCGACGCGCTCCGGGAAGGCCAGCGCATGCGCGATCGGCGTGCGCATGTCGGGGTTGCCCAGTTGCGCGAGCACCGAGCCGTCCTTGTACGAGACCAGCGAATGGATCACGCTCTGCGGATGGATCAGCACCTCGATGCGCTGGCTCGGCAAGCCGAAGATCCAGTGCGCCTCGATCACCTCCAGGCCCTTGTTCATCATGGTGGCCGAATCCACCGAGATCTTGCGGCCCATCGACCAGTTCGGGTGCTTGCAGGCCTCGTCCGGCGTGACGTCGACCAGGGTGGCCGGCTCGCGGGTGCGGAACGGGCCGCCCGAGGCGGTCACGATGATCTTGGCGATGCCGCCGTGCTCGGCGATGTCGCGCGGCATGCACTGGAAGATCGCGTTGTGCTCGCTGTCGACCGGCAGCAGGATCGCACCATGGTCGCGCACCGCGTCCATGAAGATCGAGCCCGACATCACCAGCGATTCCTTGTTGGCAAGCAGGATGCGCTTGCCGGCGCGCGCGGCGGCCAGGCTCGAGGCCAGGCCGGCGGCGCCAACGATCGCGGCGACCACCGTATCGCAGCCGTCGGCCCGGGCGATCTCGACCAGCGCGTCCGGGCCGTGGGCGACCTGGGTACGGCAACCGGCCGCGCGCAGCTTGGCCTCGACCGCGGCGGCGGTTTCCGCCGAGCCGACCACGGCCACTTCGGGCCGGAACTTCAGGCACTGCTCGACGAGCTTGTCGCCGTTGCGGTGCGCGCTCAGCGCATAGATCGAGAAGCGGTCCGGGTGACGCGCGACGACGTCGAGCGTGCTGTCTCCGATCGAGCCCGTCGAGCCCAGGATAGTCAGGCGTTTTTGCATGATGAAGATCTAGTGATTAACCGAGCAGCAGCACCGCGAGCGGCAGCACCGGCAGCAGCGCGTCGACCCGGTCGAGCACGCCGCCGTGGCCCGGCAGCAGTCCGCTCGAATCCTTCACGCCGGCCTGCCGCTTGAGCAGGGACTCGAACAGGTCGCCAATCACGCTGTAGGCGACCAGCAGGCTCAGTGCCGCGAACGCGCCAGGCGCGCCGAAGCGCTGCGCGAGCGCTGAAAACAGGGTCGGCTCGAACGCGTGCAGGCCGATCGCCAGGCCCGCGACGATCATCACCGCCAGCCAGCCGCCCGCCGCGCCCTCCCAGGTCTTGCCCGGGCTCACCGACGGGGCCAGCTTGTGCCTGCCGAAAGCCTTGCCCGCGAAGTATGCGCCTATATCGGCCAGCCAGACGACCAGCAGCATCGACAGCACGAAGGGGATGCCGGCCGCGCGCGCGGCCACCACGGCGTGCCAGCAGGCCGCGAAGACCAGCAGGCCCGCCGCCAGCAGGAAGGGTTTCCAGGCGCCGGCGGCCAGCGTGGGCTTGCGCCACAGCGCGAACGGGCCGGCCAGCAGCCAGAACACGCCGGCCGCCTCGACCAGCGGGCGCGAGGGGGCGAAACCGACGCCCAGGCCCATGCTGGCGGCCAGCACCAGCGCGGCCACCAGCGCGTAGACTACCGAGCCGGCCGCGCCGAGCTTGAGCAGGCGCGCCCATTCCCAGGCGGCGAATACCAGCACGAGGGCGATCAGCGCGCCGAATGCCGGGAGCGGCGCGAACAGCGTCACCGGCAGCAGGATGGCCAGCAGCACGACCGCCGTGATGACACGGGTCTTCAGCATGAAAGGGAGTCGACGTCCTGGGACTGGGGTTCGAGCTGCGCGCTCGTCCGGCCGAACCGGCGTTCGCGATCGGTGTACGACGCCAGCGCATCGGCGAGCGCGGCGGCGTCGAAATCGGGCCAGAACTTGCCCGTGAAATAGAATTCGGTGTAGGCGAGCTGCCAGAGCAGGAAATTGCTGACGCGCTGCTCGCCGCCGGTGCGGATGAACAGGTCCGGCTCGGGCGCGTAAGCCATCGCCAGGTGCTGCGCGAAGGCGGTTTCGTCGACCTCGACCTCGCGCCCCTCGCGCACTGCCTCGGCGATCAGCTTCTTGGTGGCCTGCAGGATGTCCCAGCGGCCGCCGTAGTTCGCAGCGATGGTCAGCGTCAGGCGCGTATTGCGCGCGGTCTTGGTTTCCGCGCGGCGGATCAGTTCGCGGATGCGGGGTTCGAAGCGATCGAGCTCGCCGACCACGCGCAGGCGGATGCCGTTCGCATGCAGCTTGCCGACCTCGCGCTCGAGCGCGGTGATGAACAGGCGCATCAGGAACGACACCTCGTCGTTCGGCCTGCGCCAGTTCTCGGAGCTGAAGGCGAACAGCGTCAGGTATTCGACGCCGGCGCGCGCGCACCCTTCCACGACCGAGCGCACCGCGTCGACGCCGCGGGTATGCCCCGCGACGCGCGGCAGCCGGCGCTCGGTGGCCCAACGGCCGTTGCCGTCCATGATGATCGCGATATGACGTGGCACGGCGGCGACGTCGGGCACGCGAACGGTAGAGCTGGTATAAGTCATGGCCGCTGAGACAGTAACCGAGGGAAAAAGTGCGACGCGCGCATCGCGCGTCAGACCGTCATGATCTCGGCTTCTTTGGTCTGCGCGAGCTTGTCGATCTCGGCGACGTACTTGTCCGTCAGCTTCTGGACGTCGTCGCTGGCGCGGCGCTCGTCGTCTTCCGAGATTTCCTTGTCCTTGACCAGCTTCTTGAGCTGCTCGTTGGCATCGCGACGCAGGTTGCGTACCGCCACCTTGGCCGTCTCGGCTTCGCTCTTGACCACCTTGGCCAGCTCGCGGCGGCGCTCTTCCGTCAGCGCCGGCATCGGCACGCGGATGGCGTCGCCCGAGGTTGCCGGGTTCAGCCCCAGGTCCGATTCGCGGATGGCCTTCTCGACCTTCGCCACCATCGGCTTTTCCCAGGGCTGCACGCTGATCGTGCGCGCATCGGCCAGCGTCAGGTTGGCGACCTGCGAGATCGGCACCATCGAGCCGTAGTAGTCGACCTGCACGTGATCGAGCAGGCCGGTATGCGCGCGGCCGGTACGGATCTTTGCCAGATCGTTCTTGAACGCTTCGATCGAGCGTTGCATCTTCTGCTCGACGCCCTTCTTCACTTCAGCGTGACTCATTTCAACCTCCGAACCTTCGAACCTTCAAAACGACACAGGCCGGCATCCCGCCGCGGCGTCATGCCAGGCCTGTATCGGCGTGAGTTTACACGTGGACAAGCGTACCCTCGTCCTCGCCCTGCACGATACGCTTGAGCGCACCGGGCTTGTTGATCGAGAACACCCGGATCGGCAGCTTCTGGTCGCGGCACAGCGCGAAGGCGGTGGCGTCCATCACCTGCAGATTGCGGCCGATCGCCTCGTCGAAGCTGATCGAGGTGTAGCGCGTGGCCGACGGATCCTTCTTCGGATCGGCGGTGTAGACGCCGTCCACCTTGGTGGCCTTCAGCACCACTTCCGCGCCCACTTCCGAGCCGCGCAGCGCGGCGGCCGTGTCGGTCGTGAAGAACGGGTTGCCGGTACCGGCCGCGAAGATCACCACGCGGCCTTCCTCGAGCTGGCGGATCGCGCGGGGCCGGATGTACGGCTCCACCACCTGGTCCATGCGCAGCGCCGACTGCACGCGCGCCTCGATGCCGGCGTGGCGCATCGCGTCCTGCAGCGCCAGCGCGTTCATCATCGTCGCCAGCATCCCCATGTAGTCGGCCGTGGCGCGGTCCATGCCGGCCGCGCCACCCGCCACGCCGCGGAAGATGTTGCCGCCGCCGATCACGACGGCCAGCTGCGTGCCGAGGCGCACCACCTCGGCGACGTCCGCCACCATCCGCTCGATCGTCGCGCGATTGATGCCGAAGGCATCGTCGCCCATCAGCGCTTCGCCGGAAAGTTTGAGGAGGACGCGTTTATAGGCATTGGGCATAGGGGCTTCCAAGCGACGAGAGGATGACAAGCACGAACTGTAGGGGCGAAATACTGATTCGGGCAAGCGCCGCCAAATTGCCGCCCGGAAACCGGGCGCCAATCCGCGGCGCTGCCGAAGCGCGGCGGAGCGGGCGCCCGCCGCGGGTCCAACGATGCTGCGATACGGCTTACTGCTGCTTGGCTGCCGCGACTTGCGCCGCCACTTCGGCCGCGAAGTCGTCCTGGCGCTTCTCGATGCCTTCGCCGACCACGAACAACGAGAACTTTTGCACTGCAGCATTGGCTGCCTTGAGCATCTGTTCGATCGTCTGCTTGTCGTTCTTCACGAACGGCTGGTTCAGCAGCGAGACTTCCTTCAGGTACTTCTGGACGCTGCCGTCGACCATCTTGGCGACGATCTCGGCCGGCTTGCCCGATTCGGCGGCCTTCTGCTCGGCCACGCGGCGTTCCTTCTCGATCAGCTCGGCCGGCACTTCGTCGGCCGACAGCGAAACCGGCTTCATGGCCGCGACGTGCATCGCGACGTCCTTGCCGACCTGCTCGTCCGCGCCGGTGTACTCGACGATCACGCCGATGCGGCTGCCGTGCAGGTAGGTGGCGATCTGGTTGGCGGTCTCGAAGCGCACGAAGCGGCGGATCGAGATGTTTTCGCCGATCTTGCCGACCAGGGCCAGACGCACTTCGTCGACCGTCTTGCCGTCCAGCGGCAGGGCCGACAGGGCAGCCACGTCAGCCGGGTTCTGGGTCGCGACGAGTTCCGCGACGGTCTTGGCGAAGGCCAGGAAGTCGTCGTTCTTGGCGACGAAGTCGGTTTCGCAGTTCAGCTCGACCAGGGCGCCGGCGCCGTTGCCGACGAAGGACGAGACCACGCCCTCGGCCGTCACGCGCGATGCTGCCTTGCTGGCCTTGTTGCCGAGCTTCACGCGCAGCAGTTCCTCGGCCTTGCCCAGGTCGCCGTCGGCTTCCGTCAGCGCCTTCTTGCATTCCATCATCGGCGCGTCGGTCTTCGCGCGCAGTTCTGCCACCATGCTTGCGGTAATTGCCGCCATCATTCGCTCCTTGGGTCTGTATTCACGACGCCGCCCTTCGACATGGGCGGCGGGGATTCGTTTCCGGCGATTCGCATCGGATGCCGCGGCTCCCGATGCTCGCCCCGGCAACGCGACTTAAAAAAAGGGGGCCTGTTGAGAGCCCCCTTTTTGCGCCGGCTCGGGACCGGTTACGCGTTCTCTTCGACGTACTCGTCGTCGCCGCGCACCGCCTGGACCACTTCGTTGACCGCGTTGGCACGGCCTTCGAGGATCGCGTCGGCCACGCCTTCGGCGTACAGCGCGACAGCCTTGCTCGAGTCGTCGTTACCCGGGATCACGTAGTCCACGCCTTCCGGCGAGTGGTTCGTATCGACCACGGCGATGACCGGCACGCCCAGCTTGTTCGCTTCGGTGATGGCAATCTTGTGGTAGCCGACGTCGACCACGAAGATCGCGTCCGGAATGCCGCCCATGTCCTTCACGCCGCCGATCGACTTCTGCAGCTTGGCGATTTCGCGTTCGAACAGCAGCGCTTCCTTCTTGCTCATCTTCTCGGTTTCACCCGATTCGACGGCCGCTTCCATGTCCTTCAGGCGCTTGATCGATACCTTCAGCGTCTTGAAGTTGGTCAGCATGCCGCCGAGCCAGCGCGCGTTGACGAACGGCATGCCGGCGCGCTGCGCTTCCTGAGCGATCGTGTCGCGCGACTGACGCTTGGTGCCGACGAACAGGATCGTGCCCCGATTTGCCGACAGCTGGCGCACGTACTTCTGTGCGTCCGTGAACATCGGCAGCGTCTTTTCGAGGTTGATGATGTGAATCTTGTTGCGATGACCGAAAATGAACGGGGCCATCTTCGGGTTCCAGAAGCGCGTTTGGTGACCGAAGTGGACACCGGCTTCCAGCATTTGGCGCATCGTGACTGCCATGAGAGTGATTCTCCGCTAGGGTTGGGTCTTAAGCCGGCTGCCGTATCGCGGCGAATGGCACGCGACACCCAGGGTGCGCCGGCTTGCGATTCGGCACGTGCGAACAACCGCGCGTACCGGTCAGCCAGGCCCCGCTCTCCCATGCTGCATCGCATGAATTGAAAGTGGAGCCCGACTTAGCCAGCGAGTATAGCACGCCAGAATGACCGCTCTCAAGCCACCCATGTGTTTGCCCAATACTTTGCTGCCGGGATCGCCATTCGGGGAAACCCTGCGGACCGGCCAGCCCGCCCACTCGGGATCGACGACGTTCAGGCACCGATTCCGTCGCCGGCGCCCCAGCCCCGAGCGACGCCCCGGAATCCCCGCACCACCGCGAAACCCAAGCCGGACAAGCCCAACAAGGGCTGCGACCACCTCCAGAAGGTGCGATAATCCCGCAATTCCACGCATTCCTCGCAGGCAAGACTCATGGCCATCACGATCAAGACCGAACACGATATCGAGCAGATGCGCGTCGCCTGCCGGCTGGCGAGCGAGGTGCTCGACTACATCACGCCGTTCGTCGTCGCGGGCACCACCACCGGCGAGATCGACCGGCTCTGCCACGAGTACATGACCAACGTGCAGGGCACCGTGCCGGCGCCGCTGAACTACCAGCCGCCCGGCTACCCGCCCTATCCGAAGGCGATCTGCACCTCGGTCAACGACGTGATCTGCCACGGCATTCCCGGCGACAAGGTGCTCAAGAACGGCGACGCGCTCAATATCGACATCACCGTGATCAAGAACGGCTATTTCGGCGATACCAGCCGGATGTTCCTGGTCGGCGAGGGTTCGATCCTCGCCAAGCGCCTGATCCAGACCACCTACGAATGCATGTGGCTCGGCATCGAGCAGGTCAGGCCGGGCGCGCACCTGGGCGATATCGGCCACGCCATCCAGAAGCACGCCGAGGGGCGCGGCTACAGCGTGGTGCGCGAATACTGCGGGCACGGCATCGGCACGGTGTTCCACGAGGATCCGCAGGTGGTGCACTACGGCCGCCCCGGCACCGGCATCGAGCTGGTGCCCGGCATGATCTTCACGATCGAGCCGATGATCAACGCCGGCAAGCGCGACATCCGCACCATGCCGGACCAGTGGACCGTGAAGACGCGCGACCGCAGCCTGTCGGCGCAGTGGGAACATACCGTGCTGGTCACGCCGACCGGCCACGAGGTGCTGACCGTCTCGGCCGGCACGCCGGCCCGCCCCGCGCTCGACGCGGTGGCGGCCTGAGGATCGATTACCGGGCGCGGCTCGCCGCGCCCGCCTTGCCGTTGGTCTGACCCGGCTTGCCCGACCCGATTCGTCCCGCGCGCCGGCGCGAGTCGCCCGCCACTGGCCGGGCCCACGCCAGCGCGCCCCGGTTCACCCGTCACACCCGCCCCGCCACTCATGAGCGTTCCTGCCCTCACCGCCACCGAAGCGCCGTCGCACAAGGCCGAATTCCGCGCCATCAAGGCCGAGCTGATCGCGCGCTTTCGCGCCGCGACCCAGGTCGAGGCGCTGATGCGCGCGCTCTCGCGGGCCACCGACGAAGCGCTGCGCCAGCTCTGGACCGATTGCGACCTGCCCGGCTCGCTGGCCCTGGTCGCCGTCGGCGGCTTCGGGCGCGGCGAGCTCTCGCCGCATTCGGACGTCGACATCCTGGTGCTGCTACCCGATGCGCACGGCGGCGAGTTCGACGCGCGCATCGAGCGCTTCATCGGCATGGCCTGGGATCTCGGGCTCGAGATCGGCAGCAGCGTGCGCACGGTCGGCGAGTGCATCGACGAGGCCGCGCAGGACGTCACGGTGCAGACCTCCCTGCTGGAGGCGCGCCGCATCACCGGCAGCCTGACGCTGTTCAAGCGCGCGGTGGCGCGCTATCGCGAGGCGCTCGACCCGCGCGCCTTCTTCCAGGCCAAGGTGCTGGAGATGCGTCAGCGCCACGCCAAGTTCCAGGACACGCCCTACAGCCTCGAGCCGAATGTGAAGGAAAGCCCGGGCGGCCTGCGCGACCTGCAGACGATCCTCTGGATCGCCCGCGCGGCCGGCTTCGGCAAGAGTTGGCGCGAGCTCGACACGCGCGGGCTGATCAGCGCGCGCGAGGCGCGCGAGCTGCGCCGCAACGAGGCCTTCCTGAAGGCGCTGCGCGCACGCCTGCACGTGATCACCGGGCGCCGCCAGGACATCCTGGTGTTCGACCTGCAGACCCAGGCGGCCGAGAGCTTCGGCTACGTGCCGACCCCGGCCAAGCGCGCCAGCGAACAGCTGATGCGCCGCTACTACTGGGCCGCCAAGGCCGTCACCCAGCTCGCCACGATCCTGATCCAGAACATCGAGGCGCAATTGTTCCCGGCCACCAGCGGCATCACGCGGGTGTTGTCGCCGGGCCGCTTCGTCGAGAAGCAGGGCATGCTGGAGACCGTCTCCGACGACGTGTTCGAGCAGCATCCCGACGCGATCCTCGAGGCCTTCCTGCTCTACGAGACCACCCGCGGCGTGAAGGGCTTGTCGGCGCGCACGCTGCGCGCGCTCTACAACTCGCGCGACGTGATGAACGGCGCCTGGCGCCGCGATCCGCGCAACCGCGAGACCTTCATGAAGATCCTGCAGCAGAACGAAGGCATCACGCATGCGTTCCGGCTGCTGAACCAGACCAGCGTGCTGGGCCGCTACCTGCTCAACTTCCGCCGCATCGTCGGGCAGATGCAGCACGATCTCTACCACGTGTACACGGTCGACCAGCACATCCTGATGGTGCTGCGCAATATCCGCCGCTTCGCGGTGGCCGAGCACGCGCACGAATATCCGTTCTGCAGCCAGCTGATCGCGAACTTCGAGCGCCCCTGGGTGCTCTACGTGGCGGCGCTGTTCCACGACATCGCCAAGGGCCGCGGCGGCGACCACTCCAAGCTCGGCATGGCCGACGCGCGGCGCTTCTGCCGCGAGCACGGCATCACCGGCGACGATGCCGCGCTGGTGGTCTGGCTGGTCGAGCATCACCTGACCATGAGCCAGGTCGCGCAGAAGCAGGACATCAGCGATCCCGAGGTGGTCAAGCGCTTTGCCGGCCTGGTCGGCAACGAGCGCTGGCTGACCGCGCTCTACCTGCTGACCGTGGCCGATATCCGCGGCACCAGCCCGAAGGTCTGGAACACCTGGAAGGGCAAGCTGCTGGAGGACCTGTACCGCGCCACCAGCGCGGTGCTCGGCGGCGCGCGGCCCGACACGCATTCCGAGCTGCAGACGCGCCGCGACGAGGCGCTCGCGCTGCTGCGGCTGGAGACCGTGCCCGACGACGTGCACCAGCCGCTGTGGGACCAGCTCGACGTCGGCTACTTCCTGCGCCACGATGCGGCCGACATCGCCTGGCAGACCCGCGTGCTGTACCGGCACGTGCATGCCGAGACGGCGATCGTGCGTGCGCGACCCTCGCCGGTGGGCGACGCGCTGCAGGTGCTGGTCTACGTCAAGGACCGTTCGGACCTGTTCGCGGGCATCTGCGCCTACTTCGACCGCAACGGCCTGTCGGTGCTCGATGCGCGCATCAGCACCACCCGCCACGGCTACGCGCTCGACAATTTCATCGTCACGCGCTCCGAGCACGACGTGCAGTATCGCGATATCGCCAACCTCGTCGAACAGCAGCTCGCCGACCGGCTGTCCAGCCCGGCGCCGCTGCCCGAACCGTCGAAGGGCCGCCTGTCGCGCCTGTCGCGCACCTTCCCGATCACGCCCCGCGTCGACCTGCGCGCCGACGAGCGTGGTCAGTACTACATCCTGTCCGTGTCCGCCAACGACCGGCCGGGCCTTCTCTATTCGATCGCGCGCGTGCTGGCCGAGCACCGGGTCGGCGTCCATGCGGCGCGGATCAATACGCTCGGCGAGCGCGTCGAGGACGTGTTCCTGCTCGACGGCGCCGGCCTGTCCGACAACCGTTTGCAGATCCAGGTCGAAACTGAATTGCTGCGCGCGATCGCAGCCTGAGTGAAATCCAGCGTTTATGCGCACCAAACTGACAATCAAGAATCCCCGCCCGGCATCGCCGTCCCGCGCCCCGGTCCGCTCAGGCAGCCTGGCCGGCCGCAAACCGACGCGCCCCGCGCCGCTCGATCCCGCGACGAAACCGAAACCGTCCGCCAAGCGGCCGGCCGGCGCGAAGTCGGCGGCGCCGCGCGCGGCCAAGCCGGCCGGCGCCGGCGCGGTGAAACCGCGTGCGCCGCGTGACGGCGAGCGCGGCGGCTTCGGCCGGCCGCCGCGCGAGGGCGGCGATCGCCCGGCGCGTGACGGCGCTCGCTTCTCCCGCGACGGGGATCGTCCGGCGCGCCCCGCTCGCGATGGCGAGCGCGGTTCGTTCCGCGGCGAAGACCGCCCTGCTCGCACCGGCGGTGATCGTCCCCCGCGCGACGGCGCGCGTTTCTCCCGTGATGGTGATCGTCCGGCACGCCCCGCTCGCGATGGCGAGCGCGGTTCGTTCCGTGGCGAAGGCCGCCCTGCTCGAGAAGGCGGCGACCGCCCGCCGCGTGACGGCGCGCGTTTCTCTCGTGATGGCGATCGTCCGGCGCGCCCCGCTCGCGATGGCGAACGTGGCTCGTTCCGCGGCGAAGGCCGCCCTGCACGTGATGGTGAACGGCCACCGCGTGACGGCGCTCGCTTCTCCCGCGACGGGGATCGTCCGGCGCGCCCCGCTCGCGATGGCGAGCGCGGTTCGTTCCGCGGCGAAGGCCGCCCTGCCCGTGATGGTGAACGGCTACCGCGTGACGGCGCACGCTTCTCCCGCGATGGCGATCGCCCGGCGCGCCCCGCTCGCGACGGCGAGCGCGGCTCGTTCCGTGGCGAAGGCCGCCCTGCCCGTGATGGTGAACGCCCCCCGCGTGACGGCGCGCGCTTCTCCCGCGATGGCGATCGTCCGGCACGCCCCGCTCGCGATGGCGAGCGCGGTTCGTTCCGCGGCGAAGGCCGCCCCACGCGCGATGGTGAACGGCCGCCGCGTGACGGCGCTCGCTTCTCCCGCGACGGGGATCGCCCGGCGCGCCCCGCTCGCGATGGCGAGCGCGGTTCGTTCCGTGGCGAAGGCCGCCCCACGCGCGATGGTGAACGGCCGCCGCGCGATGGCGCCCGCTTCTCCCGCGATGGCGATCGCCCGGCACGCCTCGCTCGCGATGGCGATCGCGGTTCGTTCCGTGGCGAAGGCCGCCCTGCCCGTGATAGCGGCGATCGTCCCGCCCGCGGCGGCGCCCGCCCCGTGCGCGACGCCGCCGAACGCGCCGCCCCCTCGCGCCTGAAGGTCGCCCAGCCCGTCAAGTCGCGCGCTGCATCCTTCGATGACGCCGACGAAACCGGCATGGTCCGTCTCTCGAAGCGGATGTCCGAGCTCGGCCTCTGCTCGCGCCGCGAGGCCGACGAATGGATCGAGAAGGGCTGGGTGCTGGTCGACGGCGAGCGGATCGACACGCTCGGCACCAAGGTGCGCCCGGAGCAGAACATCGAGATCGACCAGCGCGCCCAGGCTGCCCAGGCCGCCCAGGTGACGATCCTGCTGCACAAGCCGGTCGGCTACGTATCGGGCCAGGCCGAGGACGGCTACGAGCCGGCCGTCACCCTGATCACGCGCGAGAATCACTGGAGCGGCGATCATTCCGCGCTGCGTTTCTCGCCGCAGCACCTGCGCACGCTGGCGCCGGCAGGCCGCCTCGACATCGACTCGACCGGCCTGCTGGTGCTGACGCAGGACGGCCGCATCGCCAAGCAGCTGATCGGCGAGCAATCCGACATCGACAAGGAATACCTGGTGCGCGTGCGCTTCGGCGAGCGCCTGACCGACATCGACCAGCATTTCCCGGCCGAGTCGCTGGCCAAGCTGCGCCACGGCCTGGAACTCGACGGCGCGCCGCTCAAGCCCGCGATGGTGAGCTGGCAGAACGGCGAGCAGTTGCGTTTCGTGCTGCGCGAGGGCAAGAAGCGCCAGATCCGTCGCATGTGCGAGCTGGTCGGGCTGGAGGTGATCGGCCTGAAGCGCGTGCGGATGGGCCACGTGATGCTGGGTGCGCTGCCGCAAGGCGAGTGGCGCTACCTGTCGCCCGACGAGAACTTCTGATCGCGGCAGCACGAACGGCCGCCTGAACGGCCCGGCGTGCGGCCCGCGCAAAAGATACGGCGCCGGCGAACCCGCGAGGGTTCCCGGCGCCGTTTTCATTGCAGCGGACGCTCAGTCGTCCGCGTTCGGATCGAGCCCGGGGAACAGCACCTCGGCGAAGCCGAACTTCGAGAAGTCGGTGATCCGCATCGGATAGAGCTTGCCGATCAGGTGGTCGTATTCGTGCTGGACCACGCGCGCATGGAAGCCCTCGGCGATGCGGTCGATGCGCTTGCCGTACTGGTCGAAGCCCGAGTAGTGGACCTTGCTGTAGCGGCTCACCACGCCGCGCATGCCCGGCACCGACAGGCAGCCTTCCCAGCCCTCCTCCATGTCCGGCGGCAGGTATTCCACGCTCGGATTGATCAGCACCGTCTCCGGCACCGGCGGCGCGTCCGGGTAGCGCGCGTTGTTGCCGAAACCGAAGATGATCAGTTGCAGGCCCACGCCGATCTGCGGCGCGGCCAGCCCCGCGCCGTTGGCGTGGTGCATGGTCTCGAACATGTCGGCGACCAGCTCGTGCAGTTCCGGCGTATCGAAAGCCTCGACCGGCTTCGCGACTTCGAGCAGGCGCGGGTCGCCCATCCTGAGGATCTCGCGAATCATGATGGCAGTTCTCCCTTGAGCAGTAGATGCATCCCGTCCTCGTCGAGCACGGGGATGCCGAGTTCCTCGGCCTTGGCGAGCTTGCTGCCCGCCTCGGCACCGGCGACCACGTAATCGGTCTTCTTCGACACCGAGCCCGTCACCTTGGCGCCGGCGGCCTCGAGCAGCGCCTTCGCCTCGTCGCGGCCCAGCGTCGGCAGCGTGCCCGTCAGCACCACGGTCTTGCCGGCCAGCGCGCCCTGCGGCTCGCGCGGCGCGGGCGGTCCCTCCGGCCAGTCGACCTTCTCGCGCAGTTGCGCGATCACGGTGCGATTGTGCTCTTCGGCGAAGAACTGGTGCAGCGACTCGGCCACCACCGGGCCGACGTCGTTGACTTCGAGCAGTTGCTCGGTGGTGGCGTCCATGATCGGCTGCAGCGAGCCGAAGTGCTTGGCCAGGTCCTTGGCCGTCGATTCGCCGACGTGGCGGATCCCCAGCGCGTAGATGAAGCGGCCGAGCGTGGTGTGGCGCGCCTTCTCCAGCGAGTCGAGCAGGTTCTGCGCGGACTTGTCGGCGAAGCGGTCGAGCGCCGCCAGCGTCGCGAAACCGAGGTGGAACAGGTCGGCCGGCGTGCGCACCAGGTTCTGCTCGACCAGCTGGTCGATGATCTTCTCGCCGAGGCCATCGATGTCGAGCGCGCGGCGCTGTGCGAAGTGCCACAGCGCCTGCTTGCGCTGCGCCGGGCAGAACAGCCCGCCCGTGCAGCGCGCGATCGCCTCCTCGGGCAGCCGCTCGATGCGCGAGCCGCAGACCGGGCATTCGGTCGGCATCACGAATTCGGCCGCGTCGGCCGGGCGCCGGTCGAGCAGGGCCGACACCACCTCGGGAATCACGTCGCCGGCGCGCCGCACGATCACGGTGTCGCCGATCCGGATGTCCTTGCGGCGCACCTCGTCCTCGTTGTGCAGGGTCGCGTTGGTCACCGTCGCGCCGCCCACGAACACCGGCTCGAGCCGCGCCACCGGCGTGATCGCGCCGGTGCGGCCGACCTGCACCTCGATCGCCAGCAGCCGGGTGAGCGCCTCCTGGGCCGGGAACTTGTGGGCCAGCGCGAAGCGCGGCGCGCGCGAGACGAAACCGAGCCGCTCCTGCTCGTCGCGCCGGTTGACCTTGTAGACCACGCCATCGATGTCGTAGGGCAGCGCCTCGCGCTGCTCGCCGACCTTGTGGAAGAAGGCCAGCAGCCCCTCGGCACCCTTCACCACCGCGCGCTCGCGATTGACCGGCAGCCCGAAGCCGGCGTACCAGTCGAGCAGGCCGCTGTGCGTGTCGGGCATGGCCGCGCCCTCGAGCACGCCGATGCCGTAGGCGAAGAAGGACAGCGGCCGCTGCGCGGTGATCTTCGAATCGAGCTGGCGCAGGCTGCCGGCCGCCGCGTTGCGCGGATTGGCGAACTCGCGCTGCTCGGCCTCGCGCTGGCGCTGGTTCAGGCGCGCGAAATCGCGCTTGTACATCAGCACCTCGCCGCGCACGTCGAGCAGGGCCGGCGGGTTCTTGCCCTTCAGCGTCAGCGGGATCGAGCGGATGGTGCGCACGTTCTCGGTGACGTCCTCGCCGGTGGTGCCGTCGCCGCGCGTGGCGGCCTGCACGAAGCGGCCATGTTCGTAGCGCAGCGAGATCGCCAGGCCGTCGAACTTGAGCTCGCAGGCGTATTCGACCGGATCGGTGGCGGTGCCGGCCAGGTCGGCCGGCGCCTTGTCGAGCGCATCGGCCACGCGCTTGTCGAAGGCGGCGATGTCCTCGTCGGAGAAACCATTGTTCAGCGACAGCATCGGCGCGTCGTGCACCACCGGGGTGAAGCCGGTGGCGGCCTCGCCGCCCACGCGCTGGGTCGGCGAATCGGGCGTGATCAGGTCGGGATGCTCGGCCTCGATTTGCTGCAGCTCGCGGAACAGCCGGTCGTATTCGGCGTCGGGCAGGTCGGGCTGGTCGAGCACGTAATAGGCGTGATTCGCGCGCTCGAGTTCATTGCGCAGCCAGGCCGCCCGTTCGGACGGCTGGCTGGCTGGCGGTTCAACTGGGGATCGGGCCATGCTGGCGGCACTTGCTCTGGTGACAATCAAGGCAGGATTATCTCAGGCGGCGCGCGCTTGCGCACCTTCCTGCAAGCACCGGATCGCCTGCCGCCGGGATGGGAAAACCCGCGCCCCGGGGGCCGGCTTCGGCTTACTGGCTGAACAGGCGCCGCGTGACGGGCGAGCCGGCCGGGATGCCGGCTTCCTCGAGCTTCGCATAGAGCTTCATCAGTTGCTGCTCGATCGCCACCAGGGTGGATTCGGGCAGCGGCCGGCGCGAATCGTCGACTACCCGCGCGCCGATCCGGTCGGAGAGCGACTTCGCGTAGTCGCACATCAGCTTGAAGGGCAGGATGTCCTCGTCGGCCACCGGCACGTCGAGCACCAGGGTGATCATGTTCCCGCCCTTGTAGGTCAGGTCGTCGCGCAGGAAGTTGGTGTCGCCGAACTGCAGCATGAACACCGGGTTCTGCTTCGCGTCGAGCTTGACGAAGCGCGTGCCGTCGCGCGACAGCAGCAGGCCGTCCTGCGAGGCCACCGCCTGCACGTAGTTGGCCGACCAGGGCGCGCCGTCCGACATCACGTTGATCGACAGTTGCGCGTCGCATTGCGCGGCGAAGCCGTCGAGCTCGCGCGCCATCGAGACCGTCTCCAGCATGTCGGGAAATTCGGGCGCGCCGTCGATCGCGTCGGCGAACTGGCCGACGCCCGAGACGAATTCGGAGAATTCGAGCTCGTTGAGCGGGCCGTTGCGGTTCGCCAATTGCGCGGCCGCGCGCAGTTCCTCGTAGCGCACGCCGTTCTGCAGCAGCTCCCAGTTGCCGCCGCCCTCGGGCTTGCCCTCGATGTGGACCGGCTTGCTGCCGGCGCGGCGCAGTCGCTGCGCGGCCGGCAGGATGCGCTCGCCGGGCAGCGACGCGCCGAGCCGGATCGGCACGATGCAGTCGATGCGGCGATCGACGATGGTGGGCGGTGCCGAGGAGATCGTGGTGGCGGCCGGCAGCACCGGCTCGCCGTCGTCGATCGGCACGGCGGTTGCCGCGGTGGCAGGCTGCGCCGCGGCGCCGGCTTCGGCGGACTCGGCCTGGCCGGCTGCGTGATCCGCGCCCTCGCCGGCGGCGGTGAGCGTTTCATCGGCCTGCAGGTCGGCCGGCGTATCGGCCGGAGCGCCCGGGGCGGCCGCGGTTTCCGGCGCGCCGCCGAAAGTCGGCTCGACGCGGGCCTCGTGATCGGCGGCCGAGGCCGGCGCCGCCACCGTCGGCTCGCGCCGCGCCGCCGCGGGCGCCGGCGAAGGCTGCCGCACCGGCTCGATGAAGGGCGCATCCTCGTCGCGCTCCTGGCGCGCCAGCGTATCGGCGGCCTCGGGCGGCATCGGCCGCGGCATCCGGCGGCGCACCTTGGCGCCCTGCCAGGCGTTGTAGACCACGATGCCGCCAACCACCACCACGCCTACGCCAATCAACCCGAGTGTCAACTCGTCCATGCATGCTCCATCAGGAATTCTTTTTCCGGCGCGCCGCTTCGAGGCGGCGCGCGCATTCAGCCAATATTCTGGGCAAAACCGGCGGCCGTTTCCATGTCGACCGCCACGATCCGCGACACGCCCTGCTCCTGCATGGTCACGCCGATCAGCTGCTGCGCCATTTCCATCGCGATCTTGTTGTGCGAGATGAACAGGAACTGCGTCTTGCTCGACATGGCGCGCACCAGGTTCGCGAAACGCTCGGTATTGGCGTCGTCGAGCGGCGCGTCCACCTCGTCGAGCAGGCAGAACGGCGCGGGGTTGAGCTGGAACATCGCGAACACCAGGGCGGTGGCGGTCAGCGCCTTCTCGCCGCCCGACAGCAGGTGGATGGTCGCGTTCTTCTTGCCCGGCGGCTGCGCCATCACCTGCACGCCGGCATCGAGGATCTCGTCGCCGGTCATGATCAGCTTGGCCTGGCCGCCGCCGAACAGCTTCGGGAACAGGTCGCTGAAGTGATGGTTGACCTGGTCGAAGGTGCCCTGCAGCAAGGTGCGGGTTTCCTGGTCGATCTTGTGGATCGCGTCCTCGAGCGTGGTGATCGCGGCCAGCAGGTCGGCCGATTGCGCGTCGAGGAAGATCTTGCGCTCGCTGGCGGCCGCCAGTTCCTCGAGCGCGGCCATGTTGACCGGGCCGAGCGCGGCGATCGCGTTGTTGATGCGCGTGACCTCGCCCTGCAGGTAGGAGGGCCGCAGCTCCGGCGTCAGCTTGGGCAGCAGGGCCGCCTCGTCGACGCCGGCCGCGGCCAGTTGCTCGCTGAACTGCTCGGCCGACAGGCGCGCGGCCTGCTCCTTCAGTTGCAGCTCGGTGATGCGATCGCGCAGCGGCTGCTGGGCACGCTCGGCGGCCAGGCGCGACTCGTCGAGCACGCGCAGCTTGGCGGTCAGGTCGTCGAGCTCGAGTCGCGCGGCGCCCAGCGCCTGCTCCTTGGCCGAGCGGATTTCCAGCGCGTCCTGCAGGCCGGTGTGGGCGGTCTGCTCGTTGATGGTCTCGAGTTCGGCGCGGGCATCCTCCAGCGAGGCGGCGACGCGCTCGATCTGGTCGTGCGCGACCTGGATGCTGCGCTTGAGCTCGTCGATGCGGTTGGCCGAATTGCGCGCCGCGAAGCGCGCGTCGTTGGCCGCGCGTTCGAGATCGCGGGCCTGCTGGCGAGCGTTGCTCAGTTCCTCGTCGAGCGCCTCGAAGGCGAGCTGGTTGTCCTCGAACTTCGCCTGCAGCTCGGCCAGCTCGCCGTCGTAGCGTTCGAAGTTCGCCTCGGATTCGGCCCGCAGCGCGCGCTGCTCGTCGATCTGCGCGCCGATCTCCTCGAGTTCCTCGCGGATCTGCGTGCTGCGCTGCGTGTAGCGCTCGTGCGCCTGCGCCAGCTTCAGCACTTCCATCTGCAGCGCGTGCACGCGCTGCTGGGCGCGCTCGACCTGGGCCCGCACCTCGCCGAGCGCCTGCGCGGCCTGCGTGTGGGCCGCCTCGGCGCGGATCGAGGCCGTCTTCGCCTCGTCGGCGAGCAGCGCCTGCGCGCGCACCTGGCGCCCGAGGTTCTCGATCTCCTGCTGGCGCGCCAGCATGCCGGCCTGCTCGGAATCGGCCGCGTAGAGCTGCACGCCCGAGCGCGTCACCAGGTGACCGGCCTTCACCACGTAGGCGCCGCCGGCCGGCAGTTGCGCGCGCGCGGCCAGCGCCTGGGCCAGGTCGTCGGCCACGAACACCGAGCCGAGCCAGTCGTTGAGCACGGCGCGCAAGCCGGCATCGTCGATGCGCACCAGCGACAGCACCGCGCGCATGCCGTCCGGCGTGGCCAGCGGCTCGCCCGCCGGCGGCGGCGAGAAGAAGGCCAGCTTGGCGGGCGGCGCGTCGGTCGCGAAGGCCTTGACCCAGTCGAGATTGGAGATTTCCAGCGCGGCCAGCCGCTCGCGCAGCACCGCCTCCAGGGCGTTTTCCCAGCCCGGCTCGACATGCAGCTTCTTCCAGAGACGCGGCAGCGCGCCGAGCTCGTGCTTGTCGAGCCAGGGCTGGATCTTGCCCTCGGTCTGGACGTTTTCCTGCAGTTGCTTGAGCGCGGCCAGGCGCGCCTCGAGCTGGTGGATCTGGGCGCTTTCGGCCTGCACGCGCTCCTGCGCGACGCGGCGCTCGGCGTCGAGCCGCGGCAGCGTTTCCTGGGCATCGGCCAGGCGCGCCTGCGCGTCGTGCAGGACCTCCTCCTGCTCGGCCAACTGCATGCGCTGCTCCTCGAGCTGCGCCTCGTCGGGCGCGTCGAGCCCGCCCGCCTCCGACTTCAGGCGCTCGTGGCGCTGCTGCAACTGCATCAGTTGCTGGTCGGCGTTGCGCTGGTGCGCGGCCTCCAGCTTCAGCGACTGCTCGGTCTGGGCGATCCGGCCACGCTCGTCGTTGAGCTGCGCCTGCGCATCGCGCCAGCGCGATTCCAGCGCCGGCAGCGCGTCGTGCTTGGCGGCCGCCTCGTCCTCGGCCATCGCGGCCTTCTCGTCGGCCATCGCGCGCGCTTCCTCGGCCTCCTCGAGATCGTCCTGCGCCTTCTGCGCCTGCGCCTGCCACTGCTCGCGCTGGGCCGTCAGCGCGGCGATCTGCGCCTGCACGCGGTTGCGCGACTCGACGATGAACTTGATCTCGGCCTCGAGCCGGCTGACCTCGGCATTCGCCTCGTAGAGCGAACCCTGGGCGCCCTGCATCGCGTCGCTGGCCGCGTAATGGGCCACCCGCAGCGTCTCGAGCTGCGCCTCGACCTCGCGCAACTTCGCGGTCTGCGCCTCCAGGTCGATCTGGGCCTGCTCGATGGCGCGCTGCTGCTTCTGCTGCTCGCCCTGCGCCTCGCTCTTGCGCAGCAGCCACAGCAGGCGCTGCTTTTCCTCGCCGTCGGCCAGCAGTTCCTTGTACTTGGTGGCCACCACCGCCTGCGCCTCGAGCTTCTCGAGGTTGGCACCGAGTTCGCGCACGATGTCCTCGACGCGCGTCAGGTTCTCACGCGTGTCGTGCAGGCGGTTCTCGGTCTCGCGGCGGCGCTCCTTGTACTTCGACACGCCGGCGGCTTCCTCCAGGAACACGCGCAGCTCCTCGGGCTTGGCCTCGATGATCCGCGCGATCATGCCCTGCCCGATGATCGCGTAGGCGCGCGGCCCGAGGCCGGTGCCGAGGAAGATGTCCTGGATGTCGCGGCGGCGCGCCGGAAGATTGTTGATGTAGTAGCTGGAGGTGCCGTCGCGCGTGAGCACGCGCTTGACCGCGATCTCGCCGTACTGGCCCCACTGGCCGGCGGCGCGGCCGTCGGAGTTATCGAAGATCAGCTCGACGCTGGCCCGGCTGCCGGGCTTGCGCGTGGTGGAGCCGTTGAAGATCACGTCCTGCATCGACTCGCCGCGCAGCTCGGAGGCGCGCGATTCGCCGAGCACCCAGCGCACGGCATCGATGATGTTGGACTTGCCGCAACCGTTCGGTCCGACCACGCCGACGAGCTGGCCCGGAACCTGGAAATGCGTGGGATCGACGAAGGATTTGAAGCCTGCGAGTTTGATCGAGCTCAGTCGCACGTCGGTATCGGTATTGAATATGGATTGAAACGGACGGCAACCGGCGGCGCATCGCTCGCGCCGCCCGTCCCGGAATTCGGACAAAGGGCCCCGGCCATGTGCCGGACCGCCCCGTGAAGCGGGTCCATCATACCATCGCGCGGGCCTCGTCCCGGCGATCGGCGTCGCCGGCCGGCGCCTGGGTCGGAGCCTTGTGCACGCGGCTCGACAGCAGCGTGGCGAGCACGATGCAGGCGCCGCCGAGCCACTCGCGCGCGCCCGGCAGCTCGTCGGCGAACAGCCACGCCGACAGCGCGGTGACGACGATCTCGAACAGCATGATGATCGAGGCGCGATTGGCCGGTACCCGGGCAAGCCCGTATTGAACCAGCAGGTTGTTGAGCGCGGTGACCACGCCGATCGCGGCGGCCAGCAGCAGCGCCAGCGTCACGGCATGCGGCGCGGGCAGCGGCGGCACGCCTTCCACGAACATCGCCGCCAGCCCGAAGGCCGCGCCGCCCGCGAACAGCGTGGCGGTGCGCATCTCGGGCTTGAGCTCCGGCAGGTCGCGCGAGATCCGCACCACCAGCACGTTGCTCATCGCGAAGCTCAGGCCGGCGGCCAGCCCCGCCCATTCGGCCGGGTTCGAGGGCAGCGGCAGGCCCAGGCGCGGCGACCAGAGCATCAGCATGGCGCCGGTGATCGACAGCGCCGCCAGCGCGGCGCTGGCCCAGGTCAGGCGCTCGCGCAGCAGGAAATGGGAATAGATCGCGGTCCAGGCCGGGGTCAGGTAGAACAGCAGCATCACGCGCAGCACCTCGCCGTGGATCGTGCCCCAGACGAAGCCCAGGTTGGTGATGCCGGCGGCCACCCCGAGCGCGGCCAGCAGCCAGTGCCAGCGCAGCGTGGCGAGCGCGCGGCGGCGCCAGACCACCACGAACAGGCAGGCGCAGAAGCAGGTCAGCGCGCTGGCCGCGGTGCCCGTCAGGCCGAGCCCGGCCAGCATCCGCAGCGGATACCAGACCAGCCCCCAGACCGACGCGCCCACCAGGATCGCCAGGGTCGGCAGCGCCGACCGTTCATGTCCCTTCATTTCCGCCCACCTGCCCTCGTTTGCGTTGTTGCACCGTCTCGCGGCGCGCGGCCCGTGGTCAGCGCTGCTGCCCGCCGGCCCACCTGACCATCGGCGCGGCGAGTCATCGAGCCGCCCGGTTATTGTCCCTCCTGGTTATCGGGCCGCCCGGTTGCCGGCGCTTCCGGTTATCGATCCCGCCAGCCATCGCGCCGATCCGGCCCCGGCACCGCGCCGCCCGCCCGAAAGGCGCGCGGCGGCAAGCTATAATCGACCGCTCCGGCCCACCAGGCCGGCCCGCGGCGTGCGCCTCGCGCCCCGCCAGCCAGGCGACGCGCATCCCGCGCCGCCGGTCGCCCGGCCCTCGGCCGCCGCGCCGCCGCCCGATTCGTTCCAGCCCGTCCCCGACGGGCCCCAACCGCCTCCGAAGCCCAAGCCCGTGAATCCACGACTCGATACGCTCCAGCCCTATCCGTTCGAAAAGCTCCGCGCGCTGTTCAAGGACGTCAAGCCGTCCGCCGCGCACGCCCCGATCAGCTTCGGCATCGGCGAGCCCAAGCATGCGACGCCGGCGCTGATCCGCGACGCGGTGGTGGCCTCGCTCGACGGCCTGGCCTCGTACCCGGCCACGGCGGGCTCGGACGCGTTGCGCACGACGATCGCGCGCTGGGTCGAGCGCCGCTACGACATCGAATCCGTCGATGCGGCCAGCCAGGTGCTGCCCGTCTCGGGCTCGCGCGAGGCGCTGTTCTCGCTCGCGCAAGCCGTGATCGACGCCACGCCGCGCGCCGACGGCAAGTCAGCGATCGTACTCTGTCCGAATCCGTTCTATCAAATCTACGAGGGCGCGGCCCTGCTGGCGGGCGCCGAGCCGGTGTTCGTCAACAGCGATCCGGCGCGCAATTTCGCCCCCGATTATTCGAGCGTGCCCGACGAGGTCTGGGCCCGCACCCAGCTGCTGTTCGTCTGCTCGCCGGGCAACCCGACCGGCGCGGTGCTCACGCTGGAGGACTGGCGCGAGCTGTTCGCGCTGTCGGACCGCCACGGCTTCGTGATCGCCTCCGACGAATGCTATTCGGAGATCTATTTCGACGAAGCCGCGCCGCCGCTGGGCGGCCTGGACGCGGCGCGCCGCCTCGGCCGCAGCTTCGAGCGGCTGGTGATGCTGTCGAGCCTGTCCAAGCGCTCCAACGTGCCGGGCATGCGCTCGGGCTTCGTGGCCGGCGACGCCGCGATCCTCAAGCGCTTCCTGCTGTACCGCACCTACCACGGCGCCGCGCTCTCGCCGGTCTGGCAGCAGGCCAGCATCGCGGCCTGGGGCGACGAGGAACATGTGCGCGAGAACCGCGCACTCTATGCGCAAAAATTCGCGGCCGTCACGCCGCTGCTGGCCGAGGTGCTCGACGTGGCGCTGCCCGACGCGGCCTTCTACCTGTGGGCGAACGTGGCGCGCACCGGCCTGTCGGATACCGAGTTCGCCCGGCGTCTCCACGCCGACTATAATGTGACGGTTCTGCCCGGCTCGTATCTCGCGCGCGACGCGCACGGCACGAATCCGGGCCGCGATTTCGTGCGGATCGCGCTGGTCGCCGAAAGCGCCGAATGCCTCGAAGGCGCCCGGCGCATCGTCGAGTTCTGCCGCGCTCTCGCCAGCCAGGCTCGCTGAGCCCGCTCCCGTATTGACCGTCCCGATTCCTCTTCCAACTTCCAGCGAAGCAACCAACATGTCGCAACAACTTCAGCAAATCATCGATACCGCCTGGGAAAACCGTGCCGAGCTCTCGCCCAAGGCCGCGCCCGCCGAGGTCCGCGAGGCCGTCGCGCACGCCATCGAGCAACTCGACCGCGGTTCGCTGCGCGTCGCCGAGAAGCAGAACGGCGAATGGATCGTGCACCAGTGGCTGAAGAAGGCCGTGCTGCTGTCGTTCCGCCTGGAAGACAACGCGCCGATGGCCGCCGGCGGCTACTCGCAGTTCTTCGACAAGGTGCCCTCGAAGTTCGCCAACTACACGGCGGAAGACTTCGCCGCGGGCGGCTTCCGCGTGGTGCCGCCGGCCGTCGCGCGCCGCGGCGCCTTCATCGCGAAGAACGTGGTGCTGATGCCCTCGTACACCAACATCGGCGCCTACGTCGACGAAGGCACCATGGTCGACACCTGGGCCACCGTCGGCTCCTGCGCGCAGATCGGCAAGAACGTCCACCTGTCGGGCGGCGTCGGCATCGGCGGCGTGCTCGAACCGCTGCAGGCCAACCCGGTCATCATCGAGGACAACTGCTTCATCGGCGCGCGCTCGGAAGTGGTGGAAGGCGTGATCGTCGAGGAGAACTCGGTGATCTCGATGGGCGTCTACCTCGGCCAGAGCACCAAGATCTATGACCGCGAGACGGGCGAGATCAGCTACGGCCGCATCCCCGCCGGCTCGGTGGTGGTGGCCGGCAACCTGCCCTCGAAGGACGGCTCGCACAGCCTGTACTGCGCCGTGATCGTCAAGAAGGTCGACGCCAAGACGCGCGCCAAGGTCGGCCTGAACGAACTGCTGCGAGGCGACTGATGACGACCGTCGTCTACGGCATCCCGAACTGCGACACCGTGAAGAAGGCCCGCGTGTGGCTGGACGAACACGGCGTCGCGTTCGACTTCCACGACTTCAAGAAGGCGGGCCTGACCGCCGCCATCGTGAAGGGCTGGCTGAAGGACGTGCCGCTGGAGACCCTCGTCAACCGCCGCGGCACCACCTGGCGCGCCCTGCCCGACGAGGTCAAGGCGAGTGCGGAGACCGAGGCCGGCGCGATCGCGCTGATGCTCGACAAGCCCTCGGTGATCAAGCGGCCGGTGGTGGAGGTCGACGGCCGCGTGAAGGCGGTCGGCTTCGTCTCCGACCAGTACGCCGCGCTGTTCGCCGCCTGAGGCACGCATCACGAAGCACCGGGCGCGCCGGCCACGCGGCTTGCGCGCCCCGACCTGCCGGCCGTCGCGCCGGCATTTTTCATCGAAAGTGGTCCGAACCATGTCAGCCACCCTAGCCCTTACCGAACAGTTGATCGCGCGCCCGTCCGTGACGCCCGACGATCAACACTGCCAGCAGATCATGATCGAGCGCCTCGCGGCGATCGGCTTCGAGTGCGAAACCATCGCCTCGCACGGCGTGACCAACCTGTGGGCCGTCAAGCGCGGCACCGAGGGCCGCGACGGCAAGCTGCTCGCGTTCGCGGGCCACACCGACGTGGTGCCGACCGGCCCGCTCGAGCAATGGACCTCGCCGCCCTTCATCCCCGCGCATCGCGACGGCAAGCTGTACGGCCGCGGCGCGGCCGACATGAAGACCTCGCTGGCCGGCTTCGTGGTGGCCAGCGAGGAATTCGTGGCCGCGCATCCGCGGCACCGCGGCTCGATCGCGATGCTGATCACCAGCGACGAGGAAGGCCCGGCCACCGACGGCACCGTCAAGGTGGTGGAGGCGCTCGGCGAGCGCGGCGAACGCCTCGACTACTGCATCGTCGGCGAGCCGACCTCCTCGGCCACGCTCGGCGACATGGTCAAGAACGGCCGGCGCGGCTCGATGTCGGGCGAACTGATCGTCAAGGGCGTGCAGGGGCATATCGCCTACCCGCACCTGGCCAGGAACCCGATCCACCTGCTCGCGCCGGCGCTGGCCGAGCTCGCCGCCGAGCGCTGGGACGAGGGCAACGAATACTTCCCGCCCACCACCTGGCAGGTCTCGAACCTGCACGGCGGCACCGGCGCGACCAACGTGATCCCGGGCCACGTCACCCTGCTGTTCAACTTCCGCTTCTCGACCGCCAGCACGGTGGAGGGCCTGCAGGCGCGGGTCCACGCGATCCTCGACAAGCACGGCTTCGACTACGAGCTGAAGTGGTCGATCAGCGGCCTGCCGTTCCTCACGCCGCGCGGCGACCTCTCGATCGCGCTGGCGAAGGCGATCCACGACGAAACCGGCGTCGAGACCGAGCTGTCGACCACCGGCGGCACCTCGGACGGCCGCTTCATCGCGCGGATCTGCCCGCAGGTGATCGAGTTCGGGCCGCCCAACGCCTCGATCCACAAGATCGACGAGCACGTCGAGCTGCGCTTCATCGATCCGCTGAAGAACGTCTACCGCCGCGTGCTCGAACAACTGATCGCCTGACGGAGGCCGCCATGACCACGCCCGCCACCCCTGCCACGCCCGCCGCCGTGTTCGGCACGCCCCGCGACCTGATCCGCTACGGCGTCTCGCGCTTTTCCGCCGCCGGCCTGACGTTCGGCCACGGCTCGGAGAACGCCTACGACGAGGCCGTCTACCTGGTGCTGCACACGCTGCACCTGCCGCTCGACACGCTCGACCCCTTCCTCGACGCGCGCCTGCTGCCCGAGGAGATCGAGGCGGTGCTCGCCCAGCTCGAGCGGCGCGTCGAGGAGCGCCTGCCGGCCGCCTACCTGACCAACGAGGCCTGGATGCACGGCCATCGCTTCTACGTCGACGAACGCGTGATCGTGCCGCGCTCCTTCATCGGCGAGCTGCTCGACGACGGCCTGCAGCCCTACGTGGCCGACCCGGAACAGGTGGGCGCGGTGCTCGAGCTCTGCACCGGCTCGGGCTGCCTGGCGGTGCTCGCCGCCGAGGCCTTCCCGCATGCCGAGATCGACGCGGTGGACCTGTCGGAAGACGCGCTGGAAGTCGCCGAGATCAACATCAGCGACTACGGGCTCGACCATCGCATCGCACTGCATCACGGCGATCTCTACGCGCCGCTGCCCACCGAGCGGCTCGCCGACCCGGAGCTGCGCTACGACGTGATCCTGAGCAATCCGCCCTACGTGAACGCCGACTCGATGGCCGCGCTGCCCGACGAATACCGCCACGAGCCCGAAATGGCGCTGGCCGGCGGCGACGACGGCATGGACATCGTGCGCCGCATCCTGCGCGAGGCGAAGAAGTGGCTCAAGGAGGACGGCGTGCTGGTGGTGGAAATCGGCAACGAGCGTCACAACGTCGAGGCGGCCTTCGGCGGCCTGGACCTGATCTGGCTGCCGACCAGCGCCGGCGACGACTGCGTGTTCCTGATCCACGCCGCCGACCTGCCGCACGCGGCCTGAATCCCGCGCTGGTCCCCCGGCCCGGCACGGCGGCCCGGGGGACCAGCCGAACGGCCCGGGCGAGCCTGCCGCCGTATCGCGGGCCGCTCGGGTCGATCGCCAAGATGCGTCACGCGGCAAACCCGCCGCCACGCACCACCCGGAACTCCAAGCACCGATGCAACTCGACTGGCTCCATCTCGGCACCCTCATCGCGATCGCCCACATCCTCGGGGTGATCGCGGCCTGCCACGCGATCCTCAATACCCGCACCTCGCAGGGCGCGATCGCCTGGGCGGTCTCGCTGACCGCGATGCCCTACCTGACGCTGATCCCCTACCTGTTCCTCGGCCGCAGCAAGTTCTCGGGCTATGTCGACGCGCGCCGCAGCGAGACGGCCGCGCTGCGCACGCGCTCGCGCCCCTCCAGCTGGGACACGCACGGCAGCTCGCTGGGCGTGCCGGCCGACGCGCTGGGCCTGGCGCCGGTGCGCGCGCTGACCCACCTGGGCGGGATGCCCTTCGTGGGCGGCAACGCGGTTCGGCTGCTGGTGAACGGCGAGGCGACCTTCGCGGCGATCCTCGGCGCGATCGAGGCCGCGCGCCACTGCGTGATCGTGCAATTCTTCATCGTGCGCGACGACACGCTCGGCGACATGCTGCGCGACGCGCTGATCGCCTGCGCCGGGCGCGGCGTGCGCTGCTACCTGCTCTACGACAGCATCGGCAGCTTCGACCTGCCGCATCGCTACGTGAACGCGCTGCGCGCCGGCGGCGTCGAGGTCCATCCGTTCGCGACCAACCAGCAGTTCGTCAACCGCTTCCAGCTGAACTTCCGCAACCACCGCAAGATCGTGGTGGTGGACGGCGAGCGTGCCTTCGTGGGCGGCCACAACGTGGGCGTCGAATACCTGGGCGCGAACCCGCGGCTCTCGCCCTGGCGCGACACCCACATCGAGCTGCGCGGGCCGGTGGTGGCCAATATCCGCTATGTGTTCGCCGAGGACTGGCACTGGGCCACGCAGTCGCTGCCGGTCGACTCGCCGCCTCCGGCGCCGCTGGACGAGGAGGACATGCACTGCCTGGTGGTGCCGATGGGCCCCGCCGACAAGCAGGAGACCGGCTCGCTGTTCTTCGTCGAGGCGATCCACGCCGCGCGCGAGCGGCTCTGGATCACCACGCCCTACCTGGTGCCCGACGAGGCGGTGATCGCGGCGCTGAAGCTGGCGGTGATGCGCGGCGTGGACGTGCGCATCCTGATCCCGAGCCGGCGCGACCACTACGTGGTGTTCGAGGCCTCGAAGCTCTACGCGCGCGACCTGATCGACGCCGGCGTGCGGATCTTCCGCTACCGCCAGGGTTTCCTGCACCAGAAGGTGGTGCTGATCGACGGCTCGGCCGCCGCGGTGGGCAGCGCGAACCTCGACAACCGCTCGTTCCGCCTGAACTTCGAGATCATGGTGCTGACCGTCGACGCCGGTTTCGCGGCCGACGTCGACGCGATGCTGAGCCAGGATTTCGCCGCGGCCGACGAGGTCGACCTGGGCGAGGTGCGGCGCGCCGGCGCCTGGCGGCGCGTGCTGATGCACGTGGCGCGGCTGTTCGCGCCGATCCTCTGAACGCGGCGCGCGAAGCGCCGCGGCACGATGATCAGAGCAGCGCCTCGATATCGGCGGCGATCTCCTCGGGCTTGGTCTGCGGCGCGTAGCGCTTGACCACCTTGCCGTCGCGGCCGACCAGGAACTTGGTGAAGTTCCACTTGATCGCCTTGGTGCCGAGCAGGCCCGGCGCCTCCTCGGTCAGCCAGCGGAACAGCGGATGCGCCTGCTCGCCCTTCACGTCGATCTTCTCGAACAGCGGGAAGCTGACGCCGAAGCGCTGCTCGCAGAACGCGCCGATCTGCGCCGCGTCACCGGGCTCCTGGCCGCCGAACTGGTTGCAGGGAAAGCCCAGCACCGCCAGGCCGCGGCTGCCGAAGCGCTCGTGCAGTTGCTGCAGGCCCGCGTACTGCGGCGTGAACCCGCATTCGCTGGCGGTATTGACGATCAGCAGGACGCGGTCGCGATAGCTATCGAGCGACACGTCCTCGCCGCCGAGCGCTTTCGCGTTGAATGAATAGACGGTATCGGTCGACATGGCTTGCTCCCAGGCTCGGTTTCGGTGGATTGGATCGGGCGTGCTCGACGCCATCGCGGCAGTCTATGCGAAACCGGCGCGGCGCGTGAATCGTCCGAACGGACAGCCCCCCGGCGCCGCCTCAAGGGCGCGGCGGCCCCCGCGCCCGGCGGGCAGTCTAGAATAGCGGTTTTCTCCAGCCCTTCCCGTCGTGATCCGTTTCAACCAGTTCAGCCTCTCGCGCGGTACCAAGCCGCTGTTCGAGGGCACCACCTTCGCCCTCAACCCCGGCGAGAAGGCCGGCCTCGTCGGCGCGAACGGCGCGGGCAAGTCCACCCTGTTCTCGGTGCTGCGCGGCGAGCTGCATGCCGACGGCGGCGACGTCTCGATGCCGCCGTCCTGGCAGATCGCGCACGTCTCGCAGGAAACCCCGGCGGTCGATCGCAACGCGCTCGACTACACGCTCGACGGCGACGTCGCGCTGCGCCGCATCGAGGCGCGCATCGCCGCGGCGGCCGCCGCGCATGACGGCGCGGCCGAGGCCGAGGCGCACGTGGCGTTCGCCGACGCCGACGGCTACACCGCGCCGGCGCGCGCCGAGGCGCTGCTGCTCGGGCTCGGCTTCACGCTGGCGCAGACCCGCGAGAGCGTCGCCAATTTCTCGGGCGGCTGGCGCATGCGCCTGAATCTCGCGCAGGCGCTGATGTGCCGCTCCGACCTGCTGCTGCTCGACGAACCCACCAACCACCTGGATCTCGACGCGATCGTCTGGCTGGAGGACTGGCTGCACCGCTACGCCGGCACCCTGGTGGTGATCTCGCACGACCGCGAGTTCCTCGATGCGATCTGCAACGTCACGCTGCACCTGGAGAACCGCCAGGTGAAGCGCTACGGCGGCAACTACACGCAGTTCGAGGTGCTGCGCGCGCAGCACCTTGCGCTGCAGCAGAGCGCCTACGAGAAGCAGCAGAAGACCATCGAGCACCTGCAGAGCTTCATCGACCGCTTCAAGGCCAAGGCCTCCAAGGCCAAGCAGGCGCAAAGCCGCGTCAAGGCGCTCGAGAAGATGGAGCGTCTCGCGCCCACCCACGCGGCCTCGGCCTTCAGCTTCGAGTTCCGCACGCCCGATTCGGCACCCAATCCGATGCTGGTGATGGAGGACGTGCAATGCGGCTACCGGGGCGAGGACGGCGGCGCGCTGCCGATCGTCGAGCGCGTCACGCTGTCGATCCAGAACGGCCAGCGCATCGGCCTGCTCGGTGCCAACGGCCAGGGCAAGTCGACCCTGATCAAGACCCTGGCCGGCACGCTCGCGCCGCTGGCGGGCGAGGTGCGCGGCGGCAAGGGCCTGACGATCGGCTATTTCGCCCAGCATCAACTGGAGACGCTGCGCCCCGACGATTCGCCGCTCGCGCACCTGGCGCGCCTCGCGCCCGACACGCGCGAGCAGGAGCTGCGCGACTTCCTCGGCGGTTTCAATTTCTCGGGCGACATGGCCTCCTCGCCGATCGCGCCGTTCTCCGGCGGCGAGAAGGCGCGCCTGGCGCTGGCGCTGATCATCTGGCTCAAGCCGAACCTGCTGCTGCTCGACGAGCCGACCAACCACCTCGACCTCGAAACGCGCGACGCGCTGACCATGGCGCTCGCGCAGTTCGACGGCACCCTGATCCTGGTCTCGCACGACCGGCACCTGCTGCGCGCCACCACCGACCAGTTCATGCTGGTCACCCGGCACCGCATCCAGCCCTTCGACGGCGATCTCGACGACTATCGCGACTGGCTGCTGCAGCACGCGGCCGAGCAGCGCGCGGCGGCACGCGGCGAAGCCTCGGCCGACGGCGCCGGCGGCGCCAACCGCCGCGACCAGAAGCGCCAGGAAGCCGAGGCGCGCCAGCGTCTGTCGCAGCTGAAAAAGCCGCTGCAATCGCGGATCAACAAGCTCGAGAAGGAAATGGAGGCGCTCAACGCCGAGAAGGCGCGGCTCGACGGCTTCGTGGCCGACCCCGGCAGCTACGCGGCCGAGAAGAAGAGCGAGCTGACCGAGGCGATCCGCAAGCTCGGCGAGGTGAGCGGCCGGCTCGAAGCGCTCGAGCTCGACTGGCTCGACGTGCAGGAACAGCTCGAGCAGATCGGCTGAAGGCCGCGCGACCACGGTGGACGCCCCGGCCGATATGACGAACGTGGCGCATGCGGCCCGCGTCGCGCCCGCAGCCGCGCCGATCGATCGGATACCGAAGCATCCCGGCCGCGCCACCGGCGGGCGCGGCGCCCTGCCCTCAACGCCGCGGCAGGGTCTCGCGCGGCATCTGCTCGTCGTCGTGCATCAGGTAGCGGCGGCCGGCGAGCGGCTGGCGAATCGTGGCGGCCACCTCGGCCTCGGTCACGTGCTCGGCCACCACGCGCCGCGCGATCCTCCCCTCGTCGTCGACCCACTCGACGATCCGGCAGCCGCCCCCGAAGGGTGGCCGGATCGGCTCCGAGACGCGGCAGCCGCGCAGGTTGTAGAGGCGCTGGTCGATGGCTTGCTGGGACGGTTTCAAGGTGGGTCCTTCCTTTCACACCTGCGGGACGCATTGCGGCCAAGCATAGGGGAAAACACCCGCGCGACGAGTTACAGCCGCGCCCTGAAACGTTACATGGAGTTACCGTGCGCGAGCGGCCCGGCGGGCCCTCATTCGAGGCCGCGCACGCGGTCGATGGCCTGCTCGATGCGCTCGACGGCCATCACGGTGAGGCCCTCGATCGGCTGCTTGGGCGCATTGGCCTTGGGAATCAGCGCCATCGTGAAACCCAGCTTGGCCGCCTCGCGCAGACGCTCCTGGCCGCGCGGCGAAGGCCGGATCTCGCCGGCCAGCCCGACCTCGCCGAACACCACCAGGCCCTTCGGCAACGCTTTGTTACGCATCGACGAATGGATCGCCAGCAGCACCGCCAGGTCGGCGGCCGGCTCGGTAATCTTGACGCCCCCCACCGCGTTCAGGAACACGTCCTGGTCGAAGCAGGCGATGCCCGCATGGCGGTGCAGCACGGCCAGCAGCATGGCCAGCCGGTTCTGCTCCAGGCCCACCGCCAGGCGCCGCGGATTCGGCACGTTGGCGGTGTCGACCAGCGCCTGCACCTCCACCAGCAGCGGCCGCGAGCCCTCCTGCGTGACCAGCACGCAGGAACCCGGCACCACCTCCTCGTGCTGCGAGAGGAACAGCGCGGACGGGTTGGACACGCCGCGCAGGCCGCGCTCGGTCATCGCGAACACCCCGAGCTCGTTGACCGCGCCGAAGCGGTTCTTGAAGGCGCGCACCAGCCGGTAGGAAGAATGCGTGTCGCCTTCGAAGTACAGCACCGTGTCAACGATGTGCTCCAGCACGCGCGGGCCCGCCAGCGCGCCCTCCTTGGTGACGTGGCCGACCATGATGATCGCGGTGCCCGACTGCTTGGCGATGCGCGTGAGCTGGGCCGCGCATTCGCGCACCTGGGCCACCGAGCCGGGCGCCGAGGTGAGCGCTTCCGAATAGACGGTCTGGATCGAGTCGATCACGGCCACGTCGGGCCGCTCGGCGGCGATCGTGGCCTGGATCTTCTCGAGCTGGATTTCCGCCAGCAGCTTGAGATCGGCGGCGTCGCCGCCGTGATCGAGCAGGGCCAGGCGCTGGGCGCGCAGGGCGATCTGGGCGGCCGATTCCTCGCCGCTGATATAGAGCGCGCGGCGCTGGCTGGCCAGCTGGGCCAGCGACTGCAGCAACAGGGTGGATTTGCCGATGCCGGGGTCGCCGCCGATCAGCACCACGCCGCCGGCCACCAGGCCGCCGCCGAGCACGCGGTCGAACTCGCCGATGCCGGTGGAAAAGCGCGGCACGTCGGCCGCGTCGATATCGGCCAGGCGCTGCACCGGCGCGCTCTTGGCGAGCGCCTGGAAGCGGTGCTGCGAAGGGGTTTCGGCGGCCGATTCGACCAGCGTGTTCCAGGCATGGCAGGACGGGCACTGGCCCTGCCATTTCAGCGACTGGCCGCCGCATTCGGTGCAGATATAGACCGTTTTCTGTTTCGCCACGAGCCCGCCCTTATTCCGCGCGCACGGGCACGCGCGATGCGATCGCGCACATCAGCTCGTAGCCGACCGTCGAGCACGACGCGGCGACGTCGTCGATCGGCAGCGCCTGGCCCCACAGCTCGACGCGCGCGCCGATGCCGGCGCCCGGCACCGGCGTGAGGTCGACCGTGATCATGTCCATCGAGACCCGGCCGACGATCCGCGTGCGCACGCCGTCGACCACGATCGGCGTGCCTTCCGGGGCGATGCGCGGATAACCGTCGGCGTAACCGCAGGCCACCACGCCGATGCGCATCTGCGCCGGCGCGACGAAGGCGCCGCCGTAGCCGACCGCCTGGCCCTTGGCGATGTTCTGCACCGCGATCAGCTCGGAGCCGAGCGTCATGGCGGCCTGCAGGCCGGCGCCGGCGATATCGGCGGCGCGCCCCGAGGGCGAGGCGCCGTACAGCAGGATGCCGGGGCGGACCCAGTCGCCATGGGTGTCGGGATGCCACATCACGGCGGCCGAATTGGCCAGGCTGCGCGCGCCGGCGATGCCCTCGGCGCCGCGCTCGAAGGCCGCCATCTGGTCGGCCACGCCGCGTTCGCCGTCGGCGTCGGCGAAATGCGTCATCAGGGTGATCTGGCCGATGCCCGGGCAGGTGCGGGCGCGCTCCCAGGCGGCACGATACTTGTCCGGCGCGTAGCCGAGCCGGTTCATGCCGCTGTTCATCTTGAGCTGGATGTTGATCGGCTTGGACAGGCGGGCCGTCTCGAGCATGCGCAGCTGATCGTCGTTGTGGACCGTGGTGGTCAGGCTGTAGCGGTCGATCACGTCGACGTCGGTCGAGCGGAAGAAGCCTTCGAGCAGCAGGATCGGCCCCGCCCAGCCCAGCTCGCGCAGCTTCACCGCCTCCTCGAGGTCGAGCAGGCCGAAGCCGTCGGTGCTCCTCAGGCCCGGGAACGCGCGCGCCAGGCCATGCCCGTAGGCATTGGCCTTGACCACCGCCCAGACCTTCGAGCGGGGGGCGAAGCGGCGCGCGGCCGCGAGATTGTTAACAAGTGCGGCGGTGTGAATCGTGGCGGAAATCGGGCGCGGCATAAGGAAATTTCATAAACACGCAGGCGAATCAGCAGCTTACCGCACCTTGTGGGCTCGGTGCCGCGACAAAGCCGGAACGATCGGGGATTCTTGCTAGTCGGATTTGCCGTATTTTCATGATATAAAGCCGTGCGCACAACCTATTTTGCACGGGATAGTCCGATTGCACGGCCCCTGCGGCCGAGCCGCAGCGAGGAAAGCATCGCTTCAGATGAAAAAAGGTTTTTACTCGATCATGGCCGCGCAGTTTTTCTCTTCGCTGGCCGACAGTGCGCTTCTCATCGCCGCCATCGCCCTGCTGAAAGATCTGCACGCGCCGAACTGGATGATTCCGCTGCTCAAGCTGTTCTTCGTCCTGTCCTACGTGGTACTGGCCGCCTTCGTCGGCGCCTTCGCTGATTCCCGGCCCAAGGGCCGCGTGATGTTCATCACCAACTCGATCAAGGTGATCGGCTGCCTGATCATGCTGTTCGGCGCCCATCCGCTGATCGCCTACGGCATCGTCGGCTTCGGCGCCGCCGCGTATTCCCCCGCCAAGTACGGCATCCTCACCGAGCTGCTGCCGCCCGACCGGCTGGTGGCCGCCAACGGCTGGATCGAGGGCACCACGGTCAGCTCGATCATCCTCGGCACCGTGCTGGGCGGCGCGCTGATCAGCCCGCACATCGCCGCCCACGTGATCGCCTACACGCCGGCGGCCATCAACACCCCGGCCGAGGCCGCGATGCTGGTGATCATGGCGATCTACGTGGTCGCCGCGCTGTTCAACCTGCGCATCCCCGATACCGGCGCGCGCTACCCGCAGCAGCAGCACGGCCCCTGGCGCCTGGTCACCGATTTCGCCGACTGCTTCGTGGTGCTCTGGCGCGACAAGCTCGGCCAGATCTCGCTGGCCGTCACCACCCTGTTCTGGGGCGCCGGCGCGACCCTGCAGTTCATCGTGCTGAAGTGGGCCGAGGTCTCGCTCGGCATGTCGCTGTCCGAGGGCGCGATCCTGCAGGCGGTGGTGGCGCTGGGCGTGGCCGGCGGCGCGATGGCCGCGGCCAGCAAGATCCCGCTCAAGAAATCGCTGAAGGTGCTGCCGGTCGGCATCATGATGGGCGTGGCCGTGATGATGATGGCCTTCTACACGCGCGACCTGCTGCCCCATCATTGGGTGCTGCATGTCGGGCGCATGCACGTGCCCGGCTACCTGGTGGTCGCCTACCTGTTCCTGATGCTGGTCGGCGCGCTGTCGGGCTTCTTCGTGGTGCCGATGAACGCCCTGCTCCAGCATCGCGGCCACGTGCTGATGTCGGCCGGCCACTCGATCGCGGTGCAGAACTTCAACGAGAACCTGTCGGTGCTGGTGATGCTCTGCCTGTACGCCGTGCTGGTCTGGCTCGACGTGCCGGTCGGCGTGGTGATCGTGCTGTTCGGCACCTTCGTCTGCCTGACCATGTGGCTGGTGATGCGCCGCCATCTCGCCAACCAGCGCCAGTTCGACTCGGTCGCGCTGATCGGCGAGAGCCGGCACTGAATTCCCGGATGCGGCGCCTCGCGCGGCGGCACCCGCCGCGCGCCGGGGCGGCCGCGATCGCCGCTCCCTCCGCCATGCCGGCCCGGCCGGCCCCGACGCGATGACCCTCTCCCCGATCCCGCACGCCCTGACCATCGCCGGCTCCGATTCCGGCGGCGGCGCCGGCATCCAGGCCGACCTGAAGGCCTTCTCCGCGCTGGGCGCCTACGGCGCCAGCGCGATCACCGCGCTGACCGCGCAGAACACCCGCGGCGTGAGCGCCGTGCACGCGCCCGAGGCGGCCTTCGTGACGGCCCAGCTCGACGCCGTGTTCGAGGACATCCGCATCGACGCGGTGAAGATCGGCATGCTCGCCAACGCGGCCATCGTCGAGGCGGTGGCCGCGGCGCTCGCGCGCCACGCGCCGCCCTTCGTGGTGCTCGACACGGTGATGATCTCCAAGAGCCGCCACGCGCTGCTGGCGCCCGAGGCGGTGGCCGCGCTGCGCGACAGGCTGCTGCCGCTGGCCGACCTGGTCACGCCGAACCTGCCCGAGGCCGCCGCCCTGCTCGGCTGCGAGGAAGCCGCCGACGAGGCGCGGATGGTCGAGCAGGGCCGCGCGCTGCTGGCTCGCGGCGCGCGCGCGGTGCTGATGAAGGGCGGCCACCTGCCCGACGCGGCGCAAAGCCCCGACTGGCTGATCCGCGCCGAGGGCGAATTGCGCATCGACGGCGCGCGGATCCCCGTGCGCCATACGCACGGCACCGGCTGCACGCTGTCGGCCGCGATCGCCGCGCTGCGCCCGCAACGCGCCGGGCTGGCCGACGCGGTGATCGACGCCAAGCACTATCTGGCCAAGGCGATCGCCGCCAGCACGCGGCTCGAGGTCGGGCACGGCGTCGGGCCGGTCCATCATTTCCATCGGTGGTGGTGAGCGGCCGGGGCCCGCTTGGCGATGGTCGCTGCCGCGATCGGCCGAATCAAAAAAACGCCGCGTCGATCGCGGCGTTTTTTATCGTCCCGCGCCGGCGAAGGCCAAGGCTCGCGACGGCCACGCGTCGTCGACCAGGAAGCCGCGCGAGATCTCGTGCCAGGCGCCGTCCTCGCCTTGCGTCAGGGCCGCCACCAGCGACGGCGCCTCGCGTGCCAGGACCGCCTCGAACAGCGCCGGCGCCTCGACCGGCTGCAGCGGGTCGCCCGCCTCGAGCCGACGCGGCGCGAGCCAGGCCAGCCGCGGCAGCACCACCCAGCGCGTGCCGGCCGGCTGGCGCGCGATCAGCGCCGGCCAGTCGCCGCGCGCGGCCCAGAAGCCACGCGAATGCGCCGCGTCGAGCGCGGCCGGCGCCAACGGCTGCGCGCCGTCGCGATAGAACAGCCAGCCCTTCACGAACATGCTCGCGGCCCAGGGGCCGGCCTGCCCGGTGAAGGCGAATTCCTCGCGTTCGGTGAGCGGCAGTTGGTGGTCGACCAGGCGCCGGTACTTCAGGTCGAAACGATCGGCCAGGTTGGGCCCGACATAGTCGCTCAACGCCGCCTCGCCGGCCGTGGCCGCGCACAGGTAGCACTTGACGGCCAGTTCCCAGTGCAGCCGCTCGCCTTGCGGGGACACCAGCAGGAAATCGCATTCGCCGAGCGTGCGCCCGCTCACGCGCACCGGCAGGTTGGCGGCGACCAGGCGCCAGCGCGGCGCATGCGCGGCGAAGAAGGCCAGCAGGGTTTCGGCATACCGGCCCAGGCGGGTGGGCCGCGCCGCTTCCACGGCCTGCCGCAGCGGCGCCGGGTCGGCGTCGAGCGCGGCCAGCCAGGCCAGCACGCGCGCGGCTTCCTCGCGATCCGCCCAGGGCCGCGCGAGCGGTGCCTCGGCGGAGGCGGCGAGCAGGTCGGCGCTGGCCAGCAGCCAGCCCAGATCGCGCACCGCCGCGTCGCGCAGCCCCCCCACCCACGGTGCGGACCGCGCGGCGTCGGTCATGCGCCGCCCGTGGCCTTGCCGAAGGTATCGCGGGCCAGGCACAGATCGGCCCAGGCCTTCGACTTGTCCGGCAGGCTGCGCAGCAGGTAGGCGGGATGGTAGGAGACGATCACCGGCACGCCCTCGTACTGATGGACGCGCCCGCGCATCGAGGCGATGCTGCCGTCGGACTTCAGCAGCGTCTGCGCGGCGAAGCGGCCCAGCGCCACGATCAGCTTCGGCTTGACCAGCGCGACCTGCCGCTGCAGGTAGGGCTCGCAGCGCGCGACCTCGTCGGGCTCGGGATTGCGGTTGCCGGGCGGGCGGCACTTGATCACGTTGGCGATGTAGACGTTGTTGCTGCGCTCCAGCGAGAGCGCATGCAGCATGCTGTCGAGCAGCTTGCCGGCCTGGCCGACGAAGGGCTCGCCCTGCTTGTCCTCGTTCTCGCCCGGCGCCTCGCCGACCAGCATCCAGTCGGCCTCGCGATCGCCGACCCCGAACACGGTCTGGGTGCGCTTCTCGCAGAGCCGGCAGCGCTGGCAGTCGGCCACGCGTGCCTCGAGTTCGTCCCAGCCGAGATCGGCGACCGAAGCGAGCGCCGCGGCCGGCGGCGCCGAGGGCAGCGGCGCAAGGCCAGGCGGCGGCGCGTCGGGTGCGGGTGCGAGGTCGAACCAGGACGGATCGTCGAACGGCGGGGCTTCCTCGGCCGGCGCCTTCATGGCGGGCGCGGGCGGCTCGCCGCGAGCGGCCGGCGCCGCATCGGGTGCGCGCGCAACCATGTCGGACACGGCGGAATCGGAAGGACGCTTCGCGCCGGGCGCCGGGCGAAGCGGCTCGCTGACGAGCCCGGGCGCGGCGCGCTCCTCGCGCGCGGCCGCCTGAGGCAGCCTCTCATCGGCGCTCGCCATCGGCGAGCCGGCCAGGATGGGCCGATCGCCGACCGCCTCCGGGCGCGCCGCCACGGCGGCGCCGGCCTGCACCTCGCCCTCGCCTGCCGCGGCCGGCGCCGTCCCCTGCCCGCGCCGCACCCAGCGCGGCCCGAGCCCCATCTCGTCGAGCGCCGAGTCAAGCCAGCTCATGCGTGCCTCCCTGAATATCGAGCGGCAGCCGCATCACGATCGCGTCCTCGCGCGTGCGGTGCTTCGCCGGGTAATAGTTCTTGCGGCGTCCGACCACCTCGAAGCCGAAGCGTTCGTAGAGCCGGATCGCGCGCGGATTGGACGGTCGCACCTCGAGCAGCATGCCGTCGAGCCGCTCGGCGCGCGCGATGCGCGTCGCCTCGCGCAGCAGCGCGAGCCCGCAGCCGGCATGCTGCGCGGCGGGCGCCACGCACAGATTGAGCAGGTGCATCTCGTCGACCACCGGCATCAGCACGCAATAGCCGACCAGGGTGCCCGTCACGTGCCGCATGCAGACGCCGAAATAGCCGTTGCGCAGCGAATCCTCGAAGTTGCCGCGCGACCACGGGAATTCATAGGCGGCCTTCTCGATCTCGACCACCTCGTCGAGGTCGGCGTCCGTCATCGGCGCCAGATAACGGTCGGTCATCAGCACGCCGCTCATCGGCCGCTCTCCCGGGCGGCACGCTCGGCGAGCCGCTCGGCGGTGGTCTGCGCGACCTTGTTGCGCACGTATTCGGGCGCGGCCTGGTCGGCCGGCACCACGCGGCCGGCGCGAAACGCGCGCAGCGCGAGCTGCGCGACCGGCACCGCGTGCGGCAGCGCCGCGCCGTCGACATGGGCGGCCAGCGCCGCCAGCGGCAGGCGTTCGCCGAAGGCCGCGGCCGCGTTGCCGGCCAGCGTAAAGGGTTCGGCAGGCGCGGCGAGCAGGCCCGGCGCGTCGAGCGCGGCCGGCTGCAGCGTGCGCCAATCGCCGGCGGCTTCGTCCCAGGCATAGTCGGCCCAGTAGACCTCGTCCATGCGCGCGTCGAGCGCGGCCAGCACGCGCGTCGGCGCCGGTGCGCCAGCGGCCAGCGCGTTGAGCCGCGCGTGCTCGGCACAGGCGGCCAGCGTGCCGATCGGCACCACCGGCAGGCCGCGGCCGAAAGCCAGGCCCTGCGCCACGCCGGTCGCGGTGCGCAGGCCCGTGAACGAGCCCGGGCCCGCGCCGAAGGCGATCGCGTTGCAATCGGCCAGCGTGAAGCCGGCCTCGTCGAGCAGTTCGCGCACGGCAGGCAGCACGCGCGTGCTGGAGACGGCGCCCGTCTCGTCGTGGCGGAACCAGATGCGCGGGGCGGTGGAGGCAGGCGCCGCGTCGGAGGCGGCGATCAGGGCGACCGAGCAGAATTCGGTCGAGGTATCGATGGCGAGGAGCACGGTTTGCGTCATGGCCGACATTGTAATGCGGCACCCCGCCGGCACGGGCGTTTCGAAACCGGCGGCCGGCACATCACGATCGGCCAGGGCGGCGGCCAGCCGGTTTGGAAGGATCGCTCGACCCGCCCGGCGGCGCGGCTTGCTACCATCTGCCGACCTGAAAACCCCTCGGAGACACCCGATGAGCGATATCCAAGCCCAGTTCGAGCAAGCGCTGGTGGACGTCAAGCAACTGAGCGAGAAGCCCGGCAACATGACCCTGCTGCGTCTGTACGCGCTGTACAAGCAAGGCAGCGAAGGCGATGTCAACGGCGAGAAGCCCGGCTTCACCGACATCGTCGGCAAGTACAAGTACGACGCCTGGGCCGCGCTGAAGGGTACTTCGCAGGAAGAGGCCCAGCAGCAGTACGTGCAACTGGTCGAGGACCTGAAGAGCGGCGCCGCCTCCTGAGGTGCGTCGCCGGCGCCCGCCGCCTCGCGGCTGGTGCCGCCTTGCCCGTGGCCCCGGGCGGCTGCCGAACCGCCGCCGAAGCGGGACAAACGTGTAACGAAACGTATCGAATTCGCCGGCATCGCGCCGGCATTTCACAAATACGCCACGATAGCAGTGGCGCGCTGCAGCAAATCCCTCTATAATCCGCTTCGCGTCACGTATGGGCTGGTCATCCAGCCCCGTTTTGACGCCTCGTACGTTTCGCTCCAATCCAGTTTAGAACCTGTCCCCTCCTGCCTCTCTGGGCCCTTCGCGGCCATCAAAGTATCAGGCTGGCGGCGTGTTCGGCGAATTCCGACTTCCGGATTTCCGCCGCGTGCCGCACCCGAAACAGCTTCTAACGCACCCGTGAGTGAGTCTGCGTTCCTCGAACGCGGACGTCTGTCACGTTCCCGATTTGCTCGATGCATTGTCGACTTGGGCATGCACGATTGGCGCCGACGTTTCACCCACCGTGTTTCAAGGATTGATATGACTTCGAGCCAACCCCAAAGCCCGCTCAACGCGATTGCCGACCAGGCACTCGGTCTGACCGACGCCGCTGCCGCGCCCATCGAGGCTGCGCAGCCCGACGACGGCGAACCGAGCTTCGCGTCGCTCGGGCTGTCGCCGGAGATCGTCTCCGCCCTGGAGGCCGCCGGCTACGTGAAGCCGACCCCGGTCCAGCAGCGCGCGATCCCCGCCGGCATCGCGGGCCGCGACCTCCTGGTGTCGAGCCCGACCGGCTCCGGCAAGACGGCCGCCTTCATGCTGCCCGCGATCGAGCGATTCGCGCAGCTGCAGAAGACCCAGGCGCAACAACCGCGCGCGCCGCGCGAGCCGCAATCGGCCGACCGCCGCCAGCGTCGCCCGCAGCCGGTGGCCCGCCCGGGCCTGCTGGTGCTGACCCCCACGCGTGAACTGGCGATGCAGGTCACCACCGCCGCCTCGACCTACGGCAAGCACCTGCGCCGCCTGCGCACGGTCAGCATCCTCGGCGGCGTGGCCTATGGCCAGCAACTGATGCTGCTGGCGAAGAACCCGGAAATCCTGGTCGCCACGCCGGGCCGCCTGCTCGACCACCTCGAGCGCGGCCGCATCGACCTGTCCGAGCTGAAGATGCTGGTGCTCGACGAAGCCGACCGCATGCTCGACATGGGCTTCATCGACGACATCGAGACCATCGTCGCGGCCACCCCGGCCTCGCGCCAGACCATGCTGTTCTCGGCCACCCTGGACGGCAAGATCGGCTCGCTGACCAGCCGCCTGCTGAAGGATCCGGAGCGCATCGAGATCGTCCAGAAGATGGAGGCGCGCACCAACATCGCCCAGACGGTCCACTACGTCGACGACCGCGACCACAAGGATCGCCTGCTCGACCACCTGCTGCGCGACGACGCGCTGGATCAGGCGATCATCTTCACCGCCACCAAGATCGACGCCGACCAACTGGCCGGCCGCCTGGCCGATGCCGGGTTCGAATCGGCCGCGCTGCACGGCGACCTGCCGCAAGGCGCGCGCAATCGCACCATCCGCGCGCTGCGCGAGCGCCGCGTGCGCGTGCTGGTGGCCACCGACGTGGCCGCGCGCGGGATCGACATCCCCGGCATCACGCACGTTTTCAACTACGACCTGCCGAAGTTCGCCGAGGACTACGTGCACCGCATCGGCCGTACCGGCCGCGCGGGCCGCTCGGGTATCGCGGTGAGCCTGGTGCACCACGCCGAACAGGGCGCCCTCAAGCGCATCGAGCGCTTCGTGCGTTCGCCGCTGCCGGTCAACGTGATCGAAGGCTTCGAGCCGCGCAAGGCTCCCCCGCGCAACGGCCCGAGCCGTGGCCGTCCGGGCGGCGGCAACGGCGGTCGCCGTTTCGGCGGCAAGCCGGGCGGCAGCCGTGAAGGCGGCTACGGCGGCGGCAATCGCGAAGGCGGCCGCAGCTACGGCAGCGGCAATGGCGGCGGCTGGAGCGGCAAGCCCTCGAACGGCGGCGGCAACCGCGAAGGCGGCTACGGCGGCAACCGTCGCAGCGACGCCCCGCGCGGCCCGCGTCGCGGCTCGGCAGCCTGAGCCCGGGCGCCTCGCGCGCCCCAGGCAAGACAAAACCGGTGCTTCGGCACCGGTTTTTTTTCGCCCGCCGTTGACATTTCACGATGCGGAAAATTTTTTTGTCTCGTAAAAAATCATGCTGCGTGGCACAAGCCGGGGGATTGCGAGATGGAAAAAGACGTTTCTCATCGCGAAACGACTCATTCAAGCCATTGATTAAAAACAAGTAAATATTTTAGAGGAGCCCACCAAAGCCGCTGTCGCCGCGCCGGACGCTTCCCTAGACTCTTATACAAGAGTTCACGAAACGAAGCGCCGGATGCACCGCCTGCCTCCCGATCGCGAACCCAGGACTCGTATCCCTCACCGATTCATGTTCTCAAGGAGACTCATCATGTCGCGTCAACAACAGGCCAAGGCACTGCAGCAGAAGTGGGAAAGCGATCCGCGCTGGAAGGGCATCAAGCGCGGCTACACCGCCGAGGACGTGATCCGCCTGCGCGGCTCGATCGAGGTCCAGCACACCATCGCCCAGCGCGGCGCGGAAAAGCTCTGGAGCCTCATCAACGAGGAGCCCTTCGTCAACGCGCTCGGCGCGCTGACCGGCAACCAGGCCATGCAGCAGGTCAAGGCGGGCCTCAAGGCCATCTACCTGTCGGGCTGGCAGGTGGCGGGCGACGCCAACGTGGCCGGCGAGATGTACCCCGACCAGTCGCTCTACCCGGCCAACTCGGTGCCGCTGGTGGTCAAGCGCATCAACAACACGCTCACGCGCGCCGACCAGATCCAGTGGTCGGAAGGCAAGAACCCCGGCGAGGAAGGCTACGTCGACTACTTCGCGCCGATCGTGGCCGATGCGGAAGCCGGTTTCGGCGGCGTGCTCAATGCATTCGAGCTGATGAAGGCGATGATCGAGGCCGGCGCCTCGGGCGTGCACTTCGAGGACCAGCTCGCCTCGGTCAAGAAGTGCGGCCACATGGGCGGCAAGGTGCTGGTGCCGACCCGCGAGAACGTCGCCAAGCTCAGCGCCGCGCGCCTGGCCGCCGACGTGATGGGCGTGCCGACCGTGCTGATCGCGCGCACCGACGCGGAAGCCGCCGACCTGATCACGTCCGACATCGACGAGAACGACAAGCCTTTCCTGACCGGCGAGCGCACCGTCGAAGGCTTCTTCCGCACGCGCCCCGGCATCGAGCAGGCGATCTCGCGCGGCCTGGCCTATGCGCCCTACGCCGACCTGGTCTGGTGCGAAACCGGCAAGCCCGATCTCGAGTACGCGAAGAAGTTCGCCGAGGCGATCCACAAGCAGTTCCCGGGCAAGATGCTCTCGTACAACTGCTCGCCGTCCTTCAACTGGAAGAAGAACCTCGACGACGCGACCATCGCCAAGTTCCAGAAGGAGCTCGGCGCGATGGGCTACAAGTTCCAGTTCATCACGCTGGCCGGCTTCCACTCGCTGAACTACTCGATGTTCAACCTCGCGCACGGTTATGCCCGCACCCAGATGAGCGCCTTCGTGGAGCTGCAGCAGGCCGAGTTCGCCGCCGCCGACAAGGGCTTCACGGCCGTCAAGCACCAACGCGAGGTGGGCACCGGCTACTTCGACGCGGTGACCCAGACGGTCGAGCGCGAAGCCTCGACCACGGCGCTGCACGGCTCGACCGAGGACGAACAGTTCTTCGACGGCAAGAAGGTCGCCTGAGCCGGTTTTCGTGTTCAGCAGGAAGGCGGGGCCGGACGATTCGTCCCGCCCCGCCCGGGCAGCGATCAGGGAGCGATGACGACAAAGGCGCGGTCCACCGCGCCGCGACAGACCACAAGCCGGGCGTGCCATGCACGCGCCCGGCACCGGCGACACCGGGCACGGTATCGCCAGGCCGTTACGAACCGCGCGCCGGCCCTGGCGCGCGGTCTTTCATTCAGGGGCAGCCCGGCTTGCCGGGGCGCCCGTCACCGATAGACGATCACCGGGATTTTCGTATGCGTGAGCACGCGCTGCGTCTCGCTGCCGATCAGCAGGCTGCCGAGCCCGCGTCGGCCGTGCGAGGCCATGAAGATCACGTCGCAGCCGCCGCGCTCCGCCGCCTCGATGATGCCGAGGTAGGGCGACGGATGCAGGCTGGTGCAACTGTCGCAGGCGACGCCGGCGCGACGCGCGCAGCCCTCGACTTCCTCCAGATGCGCGTGCGCCTCGCGTTCGCTGCGCTCGCGGAATTCGGCCGGCGGCTCGACCATCGCCTCGGCCGCGAACGGGGAATACGGATATTGCGGCAGACACGCATAGGCGGTCACGCGCGCGCCGACCGTCTGCGCGAGATCGATCGCGCCGTCGATCGCCTTGCGCGACAACTCGGACCCGTCGGTCGGAACCAGGATGTGCTTGAACATGGCGCCCTCCGTCGATCAAGCCGCGGCAGCCCGCACGACCCGCGGGGGCGCCGTGGCGGCCTCCATCCGATGGATTGTAGGTCGCGGTGGCGGCCGCGCCGCCGTGGCAGAGGGTTCGTCCTGATATCGGAAACGCGGGGCATCGACAGGCGCCGCGCTTTGGATTTAGTCCCCGATCCAACCCCGGATTCGGCGGCATCGCGCCTTGCACGCCCCTCAACCCCAGTAACCGGGCCGCTCGTAGGTGTGCTTGAGAAAGTCGAGGAACAAGCGCACGCGCAAGGGCAGATGCCGGCGCTGCGGGAACACCGCGTGGATCCCGATCGGCGGCGCGGCGAACTCGTCGAGCACGCTCACCAGGCGCCCGGCCGCGATATCGGCGCCCACCTCCCACCAGGAACGCCAGGCCAGGCCATGGCCCTCGAGGCACCACTCGTGCAGCACCGCGCCGTCCGAGCATTCCATCGGGCCGGCCACGCGGATCGAGACGATCTGCCCGTCCTGCTGGAAGGCCCAGCCGCGCTGCTGGTTGGCGTTCGCGGCCAGCGCGAGGCAGTGGTGGCGCGCCAGTTCCTCCAGCGTGCGCGGCGTGCCGGCGCGCGCCAGGTAGGCGGGCGCGGCGACGCACACGCGCCGGTTCTCGCCCAGCTTCAGCGAGACCAGCGAGGAATCGGGCAGCTCGCCCAGCCGCACCGCGCAGTCGAACCCCTCGTTGACGAGGTCGACCATGCGATCGGACAGATCGAGCGTGATCGTCACGTCGGGATGCGCCGCGGTGAAGGCCGGCACCAGCGGCGCGACATGGCGGCGCCCGAAGCCGGCCGGCCCCGACACGCGCAGGTGCCCGCTGGCCTTCACGCCGCCGGCCGAGACGCTGGCCTCGGCGTTCTGCATGTCGTGCACGATGCGCTGGCAGTCCTCCAGGAAGGCCGAGCCCTCGAAGGTCAGGGTCAGCTTGCGGGTGGTGCGCAACAGCAGCTTCACGCCGAGCCGCTCCTCCAGCGCGTCGAGCCGCCGGCCGATGATGGCGGGCGCCACGCCCTCGGCATGGGCGGCGGCCGACAGGCTGCCCTTGCCGGCCACCGCGATAAAGGTCTCGATCTGCTTGAAGCGGTCCATGTCTCACGCGGGGAAATCGATGATGCCGGCCAGATTAGGTTGGTAAAAGTAAAAGATCAAGTGATGGAAAGCGTCTTTTCCAACCTCCCGAATCACGAATAGAATCGATTCCGACCTCTACCTGGAGCGCACGGCTATGTCGGCCATAACGACACTCTCCCCCAAAGCCATCCTGTTCGACGCCTACGGCACGCTGTTCGACGTGCACGCGGTGGTCGCCGCGGCCGAGCAACTGTTTCCGGGGCGCGGCGATGCCCTGTCCCAGCTGTGGCGCCGCAAGCAGATCGAATACACCCAGTTGCGCACGCTGTCCGATCCCGAGGGGGCGCGTTACCGCCCGTTCTGGGACATCACGCTCGACGCGCTGCGCCATGCCGGCCGCTCGCTCGGCCTCGAACTCGGCGCGGCCGCCGAGAAGCGGCTGATGGACGAATACGCCTGCCTGTCCACCTATCCCGATACCGTGCCGGCCCTGCGCCGGCTGCGCGAGCTGCCCGGCGCGCCGCGCCTGGCGATCCTCTCGAACGGCGATTCGCGCATGCTCGACATCGCCGTGAAGAGCGCCGGCATGGCAGGCCTGTTCGACCGCGTGCTGTCGGTGGAAACGGTGCGCGCCTACAAGCCGGCCGCGGCCGCCTACCGGCTCGGCACCGAGGCCTTCGGCGCGGCGCCGCGCGAGATCCTGTTCGTCTCCTCGAACGGCTGGGACGCAGCCGGCGCCGGCTGGTTCGGCTACACCACCTTCTGGCTGAACCGCGGCGGCGCGCCGCGCGAGGAACTCGGCGTCGCGCCGGCCGGCACCGGCGCGCGCATGGATGACCTGCTGGCCTTCGTGGCCGGCGCCGCCACCCCGCCGTCACGCCCCGGCCCGGGCGCCTGACGTCGTTTTCCGTTGTCGATTTCGCCTCGCGCATCTCGATTCTCGTAATCCGTTTTCCGCAATTCGCTTTACGCAATTCGCACTGACCGACCAAGGAGAAACACATGACGACCACGCTGAAGCTGCCGCAAGGCATGGCGATCACGGGCGAGATCCGCCCCGGCTACGACGCGATCCTGACGCCCGAGGCGCTCGAACTCGTCGCCCGGCTGCACCGTGCCTTCGAGCCGCGCCGCCAGGAACTGCTGAAGCTGCGCGCCGAGCGCACGCGGCGCCTGGACGCCGGCGAGCGCCCGGACTTCCTCGCGGACACCCAGGCGGTCCGCGACGGCGACTGGAAGGTCGCGCCGCTGCCGGCCGACCTGCAATGCCGCCGCGTCGAGATCACCGGGCCGGTCGAGCGCAAGATGATCATCAACGCGCTGAACTCCGGCGCGGACTCCTACATGACGGACTTCGAGGATTCGAACGCGCCGGTGTGGACCAACCAGCTCGACGGCCAGATCAACCTGTTCGACGCGGTGCGCAAGACCATCTCGCTGGAGCAGAACGGCAAGTCGTACCGGCTCAACGAGCGCGTGGCCACGCTGATCGTGCGCCCGCGCGGCTGGCACCTCGACGAGAAGCACGTCACGGTGGACGGCCAGCGCGTCTCGGGCGGCGTGTTCGACTTCGCGCTCTACCTGTTCCACAACGCGAAGGAACTGCTCTCGCGCGGCTCGGGCCCCTACTTCTACCTGCCGAAGATGGAAAGCCACTTGGAGGCGCGCCTCTGGAACGACATCTTCGTGACCGCCCAGGAGGCGATCGGCGTGCCGCGCGGCACGATCCGCGCCACCGTGCTGATCGAGACCATCCTGGCCGCCTTCGAGATGGACGAGATCCTGTACGAGCTGCGCGAGCACAGCTCGGGCCTCAACGCCGGCCGCTGGGACTACATCTTCTCGGCCATCAAGAAGTTCAAGAACGACCGCGAGTTCTGCCTGGCCGACCGCTCGAAGATCACCATGACGGTGCCCTTCATGCGCGCCTACGCGCTGCTGCTGCTGAAGACCTGCCACAAGCGCAGCGCGCCGGCGATCGGCGGCATGAGCGCGCTGATCCCGATCAAGAACGATCCGGAAGCGAACGACAAGGCGATGGGCGGCGTGCGCTCGGACAAGGCGCGCGATGCCGGCGACGGTTACGACGGCGGCTGGGTCGCGCACCCGGGCCTGGTGCCGATCGCGATGGAGGAATTCGTCAAGGTGCTGGGCGATCGCCCGAACCAGATCGACAAGCAGCGCGACGACGTGCAGATCGAAGGCCGCAACCTGCTCGACTTCCAGCCGGAAGCGCCGATCACCGAGGCGGGCCTGCGCAACAACATCAACGTCGGGATCCACTACCTGGGCTCCTGGCTGGCCGGCAACGGCTGCGTGCCGATCCACAACCTGATGGAGGATGCGGCCACCGCCGAGATCTCGCGCTCGCAGGTCTGGCAATGGATCCGCTCGCCGAAGGGCGTGCTCGACGACGGCCGCAAGGTCACGGCCGAGATGGTGCGCGAGTACGCGAAGGTCGAGCTCGACAAGGTCAAGCAGGTGGTGGCGGGCGATACCCAGCCCTATGAGCGCGCCGCCGCGATCTTCGAGAGCATGTCCACCTCGGAATCCTTCACCGAATTCCTGACGCTGCCGCTCTACGAGGAGATCTGAGCCTGGCGTGACGCGGACCGGCGACAACCGGCCCGCACCGGAACGAAAAACGGGCGTGCCGTTCGATGTTTGTCGAACGGCACGCCCGTTTTCCTATTGGCCGCGGTGGGCCCGCGAAGGGGCCGTCTCAGCCGGCTTGCAGCTCGGCCGGCATCTGGCGCGCGAGCCGGTGGGCCACCCAGTCGCCCGAGGCGATGCGCGGCCGCTCGGCCACCGAATGCTCGCCCACCGGGTAATAGAGGCAGTCGTAGCGCCGGCCGGCCAGTTCGACCGTGACCTGCCGCGACAGGAACAGGCCGTCGACGCCGGGATAGACCTCCTCGATCTCGTCGAGCACCGGCACCAGACGCTCGTCGATCGCGTAGACGTCGCCGTGCACGTGATCCTCGCCCGCGCCGGGCACCATGCCCGGATAATCGCCGAAGTCGTAGAGCCGGCCGCGCAGCGTGGCCGAACCGAGCAGCCGCGGCGCGCCGATGCCATGCCGCGCGGCGGCGCGGCCGATGTCGTTGATCTCGCCGGCACGCAGCGTGCCGTAGACGAATACGTGGCGCATCCTGATTCCTTCTCCTGTCGAGGCATCGCGGTAACGAGCGGGCGCGGGCGCCGGGGCGCATACCGGGGGCACATCCCGACGTCGACCGCCGTGACCGCCGCGAGTTTCCGGCGCGAGGCGATCATCGCGCAGCCGGGCCGCGCTGTCACCCCCTGCCTCGCATTGAATCGCATGCGGCCGGCAAAACCGGGACAGCGCGCTGCCGGCGCCGCGACCCGCGCGGCAGCGGCAAGGCGCCGCCGCTCATACAATATCGCTTGGTCCAGCCGCCGCGCGTCCGATGAAACCCGCCCCTGCCCTCTCCCTCTCCGCGCCGATCACGATCGACATCCCGCCCGAATTCGCGCCGACGCCCGAGCACCCCTTGCGCGTGCGTCCGCGCCCGATGGCGGCCAGCACGCGCATCCCGCAGCACACGCATGCCTGGGGGCAGCTCGCCTACGCCTCGCGCGGCGTGCTGCGCGTGACCACGGCCGGCACCACCTGGATGGTGCCGCCCTCGCGCGCGATCTGGGTGCCGCCGCGCGTGGCGCACGAGATCGTGGTGGTCGAGGATGCCTTCCTGCGCACGCTCTACATCGACGAGACGGCGCTGCCCGGCGGCCTCGACGATTGCCGCGTGGTGGAAGTCTCGGGCCTGCTGCGCGAGCTGATCACCGCGCTCGACGTGCGCACCCTGGCGCAGACGCGCGAGCGCCTGCTCACCGCCCTGATCCTCGACGAGCTGACGCGCAGCGAGCCGCTGCCGCTGGCCGTGCCGATGCCGTCCGAGAAGCGCCTGCGCGCACTGTGCGAGGCCGTGCTCGCGCATCCGGCCCAGGCCGAATCGCTCGATCACTGGGCCGCCAGCGTGGGCGCGAGCACGCGCACCATCGCGCGGCTGTTTCGCCAGGAACTGGGGGTGAGCTTCACGCAATGGCAGCAGCAGGCGCTGCTGGCGCGCGCGATTCCGCTGCTGAACCAGGGACGGCCGATGTCGCATGTGGCCCAGGAGCTCGGCTACCAGAGCCAGAGCGCGTTCTCGGCGATGTTCCGGCGCGCCTTCGGCAAGAGCCCGCGCGCCTTCATGCTCGGCGATGCCGGTGCTCCGACGGCCGACCCTGACGATCCGGCCGCGGCCAGCGAAGCCGCGGCCGCCGCCGATGCGGCCGCGACGACGTTCTCCGAAACAGTCGCCGCGCCCGGCACGCAGCGCGCCGAAGCCCCGCGCAAGCTCAGTTGACCAGCCGCACCATGTGCCGGATCGAGCCGAGCTGCGCGAGTCGCGGCCCGGCGAGCCGGTAGCCCATGCGCAGGTAGAGCTTGGCGGCGGGATTGTCGACGAACACGCGCAACTGCGTCTCGCGCAGGCCGCGCGCCTGCGCCCAGCGATGCGCGGTGTCGAGCAGGTAGCTGCCGGCGCCGAGGCCGCGATGGCCGTCGCGGATCTGCACGTCGCGGATATGCAGCGAGTCGCCCTCCTCCGTGATCCGCATCACGCCGACGCGCTCGCCATCGCGCTCGAGGATGAAGTTCTCCGATTCGCACCAGCTCAGGTAGAACAGGTCAGCGCGCCACTGCAGGCCATGGCGGCGATAGTAGTCGCCCATGTTGGCGTGCGTGAGCGCTTCGGCGAACTCGAAGTCGTCCGCCTCGGCCGGGCGGAGCTGGAACAGCAGTCTCAGGTCGGTGGGATCGAGCATGGCGTCGAGGAAAATCCCGGATCCTCGTCACGATAGCGCAGCGCGCGGCCGATGCAATGGCGAATTGCCCGATGACGGCGAGAAGAAGACGAAACCCCGGGCGGGACACCGCCGAAGACGAAGGCCGGCAAAGCCTATGAAAAGCAAAAAGCCCGTTCAGGAATGCCTGAACGGGCTTTGCATATCTGGCGGAGCGGACGGGACTCGAACCCGCGACCCCCGGCGTGACAGGCCGGTATTCTAACCGACTGAACTACCGCTCCAGTCTTTTACAGCTCACCGGCAGGCGTCGGTTAATTCCTGCCGGCACATCGATCGAATCTCGAACGACGCCGAATCTTGGCGTCCCCTAGGGGATTCGAACCCCTGTACTCACCGTGAAAGGGTGATGTCCTAGGCCTCTAGACGAAGGGGACTGCGTACCGCTACGACTCATTACCTCAACGTTCGGATGGTGGAGGTAAGCGGGATCGAACCGCTGACCTCTTGCATGCCATGCAAGCGCTCTCCCAGCTGAGCTATACCCCCTTGCACCATGAACGCAGGAGCTGCTGACTGCCAACCCCTTTACTACCCTTGCCCTTCAACAATAAAGCCCGTTCAAATGTCAGCCGAACGGGCCTTGCGTATCTGGCGGAGCGGACGGGACTCGAACCCGCGACCCCCGGCGTGACAGGCCGGTATTCTAACCAACTGAACTACCGCTCCAGTCTTTTACAGCTCACCGGCAGGCGTTGGTCGATTCCCGCCGGCACATCGATCGAATCTCGAACGACGCCGAATCTTGGCGTCCCCTAGGGGATTCGAACCCCTGTACTCACCGTGAAAGGGTGATGTCCTAGGCCTCTAGACGAAGGGGACTGCGTACTGCGACTTCTACTGCTTGCACCTTTAACGATAAAGCCCGTTCATCGAACAGCCGAACGGGCTTTGCGTTTGGTGGCGGAGCGGACGGGACTCGAACCCGCGACCCCCGGCGTGACAGGCCGGTATTCTAACCAACTGAACTACCGCTCCACACATTCGTCACGACAAACCTGCGCTGATCGCGCTCGGCCTGCCTGCTTCGCACCAATCGGGCACGACGCGATGACTGGCGTCCCCTAGGGGATTCGAACCCCTGTACTCACCGTGAAAGGGTGATGTCCTAGGCCTCTAGACGAAGGGGACAAAATCTTCTCAGACTCTGTCTTGCTGCTGGCCCTTGCTGTTTTGCGCATCCAGCAAAGACCGAGATTCTTACTGGTTTTCAGCGATTTGTGAAGGATTTTTTTCAAACCGCTTCACCGCCGACACTTCAACCAGACCACTGCAAAAACCGTTCTGTTGGTGGAGGTAAGCGGGATCGAACCGCTGACCTCTTGCATGCCATGCAAGCGCTCTCCCAGCTGAGCTATACCCCCTTGCAGAACAGAAACGAGATTATAGAGAGCACCCCAGAGTTTGTAAATACCCTTTTTATCGGAATCGCAAAAATTTTCATCCCGCGACTCCCTCGAAAGCCGGCCGGAAATACCGGCCCGCTCCGAGGCGCTCCCTCACCTCAAACAGCGAGGCGCGAGATTACGACATTTCGATCCAGCAGGGCAAGCACCGCGTCGAGCGAGGGCGTATGCGTGGTGCCCACCACCAGCAGGCGCACCGGCATCGCCAGTTGCGGCATCTTCAGGCCATGCTCGGCGAGGGTGGCCTTCAGCGCGGCCGCGATGCCTTCCTTGCTCCACTCGGCCGTCTTCAACGCCTCGGCAAGACCCGCGAGCGCCGGCTTGACCGCATCGGTGACGCGCTGCGCGAGTTCTTCCGCATCCGGCGTCGGCACGCGATAGAACATCGCCGCGCCGTCGACGATCTCCTTCACGGTGGAAGCGCGATCCTTCATCAGGCCGATCACCGCGGGCAGGTCCGCGCCGTTCGCGAGCGTCGCCTCGTCGATGCCGAGCGCGGCGAAGAAGGGCTTGGCCAGTTCGGCCAGGCGTGCGTTGTCGGCTTCCTTGATGTAGTGGTTGTTGAGCCAGTTGAGCTTGTTGTGGTCATACTGCGCCGGCGACTTGCCCAGGTGCTCGAGGTCGAACCAGGACACGAACTGCTCGCGCGAGAAGATCTCGGCATCACCGTGCGACCAGCCCAGCCGCGCCAGGTAGTTGAGCACCGCCTCGGGCAGGTAGCCCGCGTCGCGATAGCCCATCACGCTCATCGCGCCGTGGCGCTTGCTCATCTTCTCGCCCTGCTCGTTCAGCACGGTCGGCAGGTGCGCGTAGACCGGCACCTCGCCGCCCAGCGCGCGCAGGATGTTGATCTGGCGCGGCGTGTTGTTGACGTGGTCGTCACCGCGGATCACGTGGGTGATCCGCATGTCGAGGTCGTCCACCACCACGCAGAAGTTGTAGGTCGGCGTGCCGTCGGGACGCGCGATCACCAGGTCGTCGAGCTCCTCGTTGGAGATCTCGATCCTGCCCTTCACCGCGTCGTCCCACACCACCGAGCCCGTCAGCGGATTGCGAAAGCGCAGCACCGGCTGCACGCCGGCCGGCGGCTCGGGCAGCACCTTGCCCGGCTCCGGGCGCCAGGTGCCGTCGTAGCGCGGCTTCTCGCCGGCCTCGCGCTGGCGCTCGCGCAGCGCATCCAGCTCCTCGGTCGACATGTAGCAGGGATAGACCAGGCCCTTCTCGAGCATCTGCGCGAGCACCTCGCGATAGCGGTCCATGCGCTGCATCTGGTAGAACGGGCCCTCGTCGAAATCGAGATCGAGCCACTTCATGCCCTCGAGGATCGCGTCGACCGAAGCCTCCGACGAACGTTCGAGATCCGTGTCCTCGATGCGCAGCACGAAGGCGCCCTGGGTGCTGCGCGCGAAGGCCCAGGGATAGAGGGCCGAACGGATGTTGCCGAGGTGGATGAAGCCGGTCGGGCTCGGAGCGAAGCGGGTACGGACAGGACGGGTCATGGACGGTAACTCGATGGCCGCTCGCGCGGCCCGGATGGCAAACGACGCGGCGACGGCGCGCGGCGGGCGATACGGCCGGACGCGGTCGGCGGCGGGAAGAAAGATCGGGAATTATAACCGCCGACGACGCGCTTCCGGGCATGCCCCCGGCCGTTCGGCCAGGCCGCGGCGCCCTGCACGCAGGCCCGCCGTGCGACATGACAGGCGCTCGCGGCCCCGCCCCGGGCCCCTTCGCACAAGCTTCGCGCGTCTTCGCCGCCCGCTTGTGCCGCCGCCCGGCCGCTTGCTTTATGATGTGCGCGCCGCGGCAGGTCCGCCGCGCGCAAGGCCGCCCGCGCGCCCGCTCGGCACGCGCCGCCTCGCCCTTCGCCGCGCCCTCGCGCGCGGCCGCCCCAGTCTGCCGGAGAAAGCCCCGATGTCGTCGTCCCCCCGCCTGTCCCGTCGCCAGTTTTCCCTGGCCGCGATGTCCGCGTCGCTGGCCGCGTGCACCTCGTTCGGCGGCAAGTCCGATGCCGGCAAGACGCCCCCGCCGCCGGTGGCGGCCACCCAACCGCGCCGGCCGCTGAAGGTCGGCATCGCGCTGGGCGGCGGTGCCGCGCGCGGCTTCGCGCATATCGGCGTGCTCAAGGCGCTGGAGGCACGCAGCATCCCGATCGACCTGGTGGCCGGCACCAGCGCGGGTTCGGTGGTCGGCTCGCTGTACGCCTCGGGGCTGAACGCCTTCGACCTCAACAAGCTGGCGCTCACCATGGACGAGGCCTCGATCAGCGACTGGGCCCTGCCCTGGCGCTCGCGCGGCCTGCTGATGGGCGTGGCGCTGCAGAACTACATCAACAAGACGCTCAACAACCGGCCGATCGAGAAGATGACGCGTCCGCTGGGCATCGTCGCCACCGACCTGCAGAGCGGCCAGCCGATCCTGTTCCAGCGCGGCAACACGGGCCTGGCGGTGCGCGCCTCGAGCAGCGTGCCCTCGGTGTTCGAGCCGGTGCGCATCGGCAGCCGCGAGTACGTCGACGGCGGCCTGGTGAGCCCGGTGCCGGCCTCGTTCGCGCGCAAGATGGGCGCCGACTTCGTGATCGCCGTCGACATCTCGGCGCGCCCCGAGGGCGCCGCCACCGGCAACCCGATCGAGCTGCTGCTGCAGACCTTCACGATCATGGGCCAGACCATCAAGGCCTACGAGCTCGACAAGTACGCCGACGTGGTGATCCGCCCGAACCTGGCGGCGATGAGCGCGAGCGACTTCACGCAGCGCAACGCGGCGATCCTGGCCGGCGAGGAAGCGGCCGCGAAGATCATGCCGGAGCTGCAGGGCAAGCTGGCGGCCGCGCAGGCACGCGCGAGCGCCTGAGGGCGCCTGTCGGGGCGCCCCGGGCCGCCTCGGACCTCGCCTCGGACCTCGCCTGCCGCCACCAGCGCCCTCCAGGGCGCCTCGCGGCCCGGCACGCGGCGCTCACCCCGCCCGGCCCGCCGCCATCCCCTTTCGGAAGCCCCAAAGCAAAAACCCCGGCTCCTTGCGGAAGCCGGGGTCGGCCATGCTTGCCTGCCGCGGTGAGGCGATCAGTTGCCCGGCGTGAAATCCGCCGCGTTGCCGCCGATCGTCGCGCTCACGCGCTGGCGCAGGTCGTCGGGCTTGGTCGGGAATTCCGACTCGAGCCGGCGCGCGCCGGTGAAGCGCTTTTCCCAGTAGCTGCTGTCGAGATCGTCGACGCGGATCGTGCTGCCCGTCGAGGGCGAGTGCACGAACTTGTTGTCGCCGATATAGATGCCCACGTGCGAGAAGGTGCGGCGCATGGTGTTAAAGAACACCAGGTCGCCCGGCTTGAGCTCGCTCATGCGGACCTTCTCGCCGACGCGGCTCATTTCCTCGGCGCGGCGCGGCAGCGACATGCCGAGCGTGTCCTGGAACACGTAGCGCACGAAGCCGCTGCAATCGAGACCCGAATCGGGGGAATTGCCGCCCCAGCGGTAGCGCACGCCGATCATGTTCAGCGCGCCGACCACCACGTCGCCGGCCTTGCCGGCCATGCCGGAGAGGAACGACTTGGCGCCGCCCGTGCTGGCTGCCGGGGCGCTGGCTTGCGGATTCTGGGTGGAGGAATTCGACCCGGACTGGGTCGAGAATGCGACATTCTGATTAAAACTGCCGGCTTCGTCGGCGAACGCGCCGGGAGCCGCAGCAATCAGGACGCCGACAAACAGCCCGGCGACGGCGCGCGTACATACCTGGGTGAGGGAGCGGTGCTGCATCGGTCGGTAATTTTGTGCTTAAAAATCAGGTGATTGCCGGAAATTTCGGTCGATACTAGCCAGACGGTATTTGTTTGTCAAAATGAATTGAAAAATTCAATCAATATCTGCACATCATTGGGGCAGCCCCGGCTGGCCGACCGCGGCCAGGAGTTTGCGCGTATACGGATGTGACGGTTGCGTGAAAATTTTACCGACTTCCCCGCTCTCGACGATTTCCCCGCCCTGCATCACCGCCACCCGGTGCGCCATCGCGCCGATCACTTCCAGGTCGTGGCTGATGAACACGTAGCCGAGGTTGTACTTGCGCTGCAGGTTGGCGAGCAGCTTCAGCACCTGCTGCTGGATCGACACGTCGAGCGCGCTGGTGGGCTCGTCGAGCACCAGGATGCTGGGCTCCAGCACCAGCGCGCGGGCGATCGCGATGCGCTGGCGCTGGCCGCCCGAGAACTCGTGCGGGTAGCGATGCAGCACCGTGCGATCGAGCCCGACCTCGCGCAGCACCGCCGTCACGCGCTCGCGCAACGCCTCGGCGGACAGCTCGGGCCGGTGCAGGGCCAGCCCCTCGCCGACGATGCGCTCGATGGTATGGCGCGGCGAGAGCGAGCCGAACGGATCCTGGAACACCACCTGCATGCGCGCGCGCAGGCGCCGCGCGTCGGCGCCGCGCCAGCTCGCCAGCGGGCGGCCGTCGAATTCGATCCGGCCGGCCTCGATGCGCTGCAGGCCGAGCAGGGCCATCGCCAGGGTCGACTTGCCCGAGCCCGATTCGCCCACCACCCCGAGCGTCTCGCCCTGCCGCACCGACACGCTGACCTGTTTCACCGCCGTGAAGCGCCCGCTGCGGAACCACCCCGCCAGGCCCGGCAACTTCTGCCGAAAGCCGACCGTCACCTCGCGCGCGTCGAGCATCACCGGCGCGATCGGCAGCACCGGCGCGGCGGTGCGCTGCGGCCGGCTGTTCAGCAGCTTGCGCGTGTAGGGATGCTCGGGCTCGGCGAAGATCCGCTCCACCTCGCCGCTCTCCACCAGCCTGCCCTTCTCCATCACCGCCACGCGCTGCGCGAAGCGGCGCACCAGGTTCAGGTCGTGCGTGATCAGCAGGATCGACATGCCGCGCGTGAGCTCGGCGTCGCGCTGCAGGTCCAGCAGCAGCTCGACGATCTGCGCGCGGATCGTCACGTCGAGCGCGGTGGTCGGCTCGTCGGCCAGCAACAGGCGCGGCCGGCAGGCCAGCGCCATCGCGATCATGGCGCGCTGGCGCTGGCCGCCGGAAAGCTGGTGCGGATAGCTGTCGACGCGCCGCTCGGGCTCGGCGATGCCGGTGCGCCCCAGCAGCGCGATGGCACGCGCGCGCGCCTCGCGCCTGGAAACCCCATCGTGCAGCACGATGGTCTCGACGATCTGGTCGCCTACCGTGTAGAGCGGATTGAGCGCCGTCATCGGCTCCTGGAAGATCATCGCGATCTGCGCGCCGCGCAGGCCGCGCATGGCGCGCTCGCTGGCCGCGCCGAGCTCGCGTCCGTCGAAGCGGATGCGCCCGCCCTGCTCGGCGTCGCGCAGCAGGCGCAGGATCGCCAGCGCGGTCACGCTCTTGCCGGAGCCCGACTCGCCCACCAGGGCCACGCGCTCGCCGCGGCCGATCGTCAGCGAGACGTCGTCGACGGCCAGCGTGTCGCCGAAGCTCACGCGCAGGTGTTCGATCGACAGCAGCGGCTCGCCCGGCGCCGCCGCGCCGCCGGCCCGATCGCTTGCACCCGCGCCCTGCCCCGGCGCTTGCGGGGCGCTCCCCGGGCCTGTCAGGCCCGCTCGTTCCGGTTGATCCGCCTGCGCCTGCAGCACCGGGCGCTTCGCTCCCAGCGCCGGCTTCATCGCGCACCTCCGGCCGCGCGCGAGGTATCGGCCACGCGCGAATCGAGCGCGTTGCGCAGCGCATCGCCCATGAAGGTCAGCAGCAGCAGCGTGAACACCAGCACGATGAAGGTCGCCAGCGAGATCCACCAGGCGTCGAGATTGGCCTTGCCCTGCGAAAGCAGCTCGCCCAGGCTCGGCGTGGGCGGCGGCACGCCCAGGCCGAGGAAGTCGAGGCTGGTCAGCGCCAGGATCGAGCCGCTCATGCGAAACGGCAGGAAGGTGATGACGGGCGTGAGGCTGTTGGGCAGCACGTGGCGCCAGATGATCTGCCAGTTCGACAGGCCCATCGCGCGCGCGGCGCGCACGTAGTCCTGGGTGCGGTTGCGCAGGAACTCGGCGCGCACGTAGTCGGCCAGGCCGATCCAGCCGAACAGCGAGAGCAGCACGATCAGCAGCAGGAAGCTGGGCTCGAAGATCGAGGCGAAGATGATCAGCAGGTAGAGCTCGGGCATCGAGCTCCAGATCTCGATCAGGCGCTGCCCGACGATGTCGATGCGCCCGCCGTAGAAGCCCTGCACCGCGCCGGCCAGGATCCCCAGCACGGTGCCGATCAGGGTCAGCACCAGCGCGAACTCGACCGACACGCAGAAGCCGTAGACCAGCCGCGCGAGCAGGTCGCGCCCTTGCGCGTCGGTGCCCAGCCAGTTGTCGCGCGAGGGCGGTGCCGGGTTCGGCAGCGCCGAGAAATAGTTCAGCGTCGTGTAGGAATAGCGGTTCGGCGGATAGATCGCGAAGTTGCCCGGCGCGTCGATCCGCTTGCGCACGTAAGGGTCGAGGTAGTCGGCCGGGGTCGGGAAGTCGCCGCCGAAGGTGGTTTCGGCATAGTCCCTGGCGATCGGGAAGTACCAGTGGCCGTCGTAGCGCACCACCAGCGGCTTGTCGTTGGACCACAGCGGCGCGGCCAGGCTGATCGCGAAGGCGACCAGGAACACCACGAAGCTCCAGTAGCCCAGGCGCTGGCGGCGAAAGCGCTGCCAGACGCGGCGCGCGGGAGACGGCGAGACGCGCGCGCGGGCGGCGTCGACGCGGGAGGAAACGGCGGTTCGGCTCAACTCAGCGCTCCAGTTGGTCGAATTGGATCCGGGGGTCGACCCAGACGTAGCAGAGATCGGACACCAGCTTGGTGACCAGGCCGATCAGCGTGAACAGGTAGAGCGTGCCGAGCACCACCGGGTAGTCGCGGCGGATCACCGACTCGTAGGACAGCAGGCCCAGGCCGTCGAGCGAGAACAGCGTCTCGATCAGCAGGCTGCCCGAGAAGAAGGCGCCGATGAAGGCGGCCGGGAAGCCCACGATCAGCGGCAGCAGCGCGTTGCGGAACACGTGCTTCCAGAGCACGCGCCGCTCCGACAGGCCCTTGGCGCGCGCGGTCAGCACGTACTGCTTGCGGATCTCGTCGAGGAAGGCGTTCTTGGTGAGCATGGTGATCACCGCGAAGCTGCCCACCACCGAGGCCGTGATCGGCAGCACCAGGTGCCAGAGGTAGTCGGTGATCTTGGCGGCCAGGCTCAGCTGGGCGAAGTTGTCCGAGGTCAGGCCGCGCAGCGGGAACAACTGCCAGAACGAGCCGCCGCCGAACAGCACCAGCAGCAGCACGCCGAGCACGAAGCCGGGGATCGCGTAGCCGACCAGCACCGCCAGGCTCGAGGCCACGTCGAAGGGCGTGCCGTTGTAGACCGCCTTGGCGATGCCCAGCGGCACCGAGATCAGGTAGGTCAGCAGGAAGGTCCAGATGCCGATGCTGATCGACACCGGCAGCTTCGAGACCACCAGCGACCAGACGCTCTGGTGATGGAAGTAGCTCTGGCCCAGGTCGAAATGCGCGAAGCGTTCCAGCATCAGGCCGTAGCGCTCGATGGGCGGCTTGTCGAAGCCGTACAGCGCCTTGAGCTGGGCGAGCTGCTGCGGGTCCACGCCCGAGTAGGCGCGCATGCCGAACGGCACGTGGCCCTGCTCGGCGCCGCGGCGCAGTTCCTGCATCGCCTGTTCGACCGGGCCGCCCGGCACGAACTGGATCACCGCGAAGGTGATGGTCAGCACGCCGAGCAGGGTCGGGATCATCAGCAGCAGACGTTTGAGGATGTAGCTCCACATAGGCGGGATCGACCAGGCGGCGCGCGCGGCGCGGTTAGGGAAACAACGGGCGCGACGGCCGCGCGGGCCGTGCGCGAAGGGTGGCGCGATGGCGAGGCGAGCCGGCCGGATGCATGCCCACGGCTCAGTGCCCCGCCGCCGAGGCGGCATTCGCGGCATTCGCGGCGGGTTTCTCCCACCACATCGACACCACCCAGTCCTCCGCCGAATAGTACAGCGGCAGCGTCGCGGGATAGGCCAGCCGTCGCTGGTAGGCGACCCGGTGCATGGTGCTGTACCACTGCGGCACGGCATAGTAGCCGTGCATCAGCACGCGGTCGAGCGCGTGGGTGGCGTCGAGCAGTTGCTCGCGCGTCTGCGCCTGCACCAGGGTCTTCAGGATCGTGTCGACGGCCGGCGATTTCAGGCCGATCAGGTTGTCCGAGCCGGTCTGGTCGGCGTAGCGGCTGGCGTAGCGCAGCACCTGCTCGCTGCCCGGCACCTGCACGCCCGGGTAGCGGATCGTGGTCATGTCGTAGTCGAAGGCGTCGAGGCGCTTCTGCAGCAGGGCGAAGTCGGCGGTGCGAAAGCGCGCCTCGATGCCGAGCTTGGCGAGATTGCGCTGGTAGACGGCCGCCACCGGCTCCATCGAGCCGCCCGAATCGTCGAGGATCTCGAAGCGGAACGGCTCGCCGCGCGCGTTGCGCAGCGCGCCGTCGCGATAGGTCCAGCCGGCCTGGGCCAGCAGCGCGCGCGCCTGGAGCAGGTTGGCGCGCAGCGAACCCGGCGGATTGGTCGAGGGCTGCTCGGGCATCGGCCCGAACACGGCCGGATCCAGTTGCTTGCGCAACGGTTCCAGGATCGCCAGCTCGCCCTCGCCCGGCGTGCCGGTGGCCTGCAGCTCGGTATCGGCGAAATAGCTGTTCAGGCGCGTGTAGCCGCCGTAGAACAACTGGCGGTTCAGCCATTCGAAGTCGAAGGCCAGGTCCAGCGCCTGGCGCACGCGCACGTCCTGGAACAGCGGCCGGCGCAGGTTCATCATGAAACCCTGCATGCCCGCGCCGTTGTGCTGGCGGAACTCGTGCTTGATCAGCTCGCCGTTGTCGAAGCGCTTGCCGATGTCGCGCCGCACCCAGTTGCGCGCGATGTACTCGACCAGCACGTCGTATTCGCCGGCCTTGAAGGCCTCCAGGCGCGCCACCCCGTCGCCGTAGAGCTTGTAGACGATATGCGCGAAATTGTTGGTGCCCACCCGCACCGGCAGGTCGGCGCCCCAGTAATGCGGATCGCGCCGGTAGGTGATGTTGCGGCCGGTGTCGTAGCGCTCGATCAGGTAGGGGCCGCTGCCGATCGGCGGCTCGAAGGCCAACTGGTCGAACGCCACGTGGCTGCCGTCGGGCCTGGCGCCCCACTTGCGCGAGAACACGGGAATCGCGCCGGCGGTGAGCGGCAGCTCGCGGTCCGCGCGCGCGAACTCGAAGCGGATGGTGGCCGCGTCGACCACCACCGCGCGCTTGATCTCGGCGAAATAGGCCGCGTACTGAGGCGCGGCCTGCGGGCTCTTGAGCGTGTCGAACGAATACTTCACGTCGTCGGCCGTGACCGGGTCGCCGTTCGAGAAGCGCGCGCGCGCATTGAGATGGAAGGTGGCCGAGAGCCGGTCCGGGGCGATCGCCACGTCGTCGGCCAGCAGGCCATAGACGCTGGCCGGCTCGTCGGCGCTGCCCGTCATCAGGCTCTCGAACAGCAGGCCGATGCCGGGCGCGGGGTTGCCGCGCAGCGTGAAGGGGTTGAACTTGTCGAAGGTGGTGAGCCGGTTCGGATTGGCCAGCACCAGGGTGCCGCCCTTGGGCGCGTCCGGGTTCACGTAGTCGAAATGCTTGAAGCCGGGCGGATACTTCGGCTCGCCGTATTGCGCGATCGCATAGACGGCATGGGCGCAAGGCGCGGCCGCCACGGCGAACACGGCCAGCAAGGCGGCGATGGCGGCACGCGGGGCGCGGCTGAGCGCGGCGGCCCGGAACGACGGAATCGGCATGAAGGCGGAATCGCTCGTGGTTCGTTGGCGGTGTCGCGCATTCTACCGAGTCCGCTCCGCCAGGTGGGGCATTCGCCGTGCCGGGCCGGGGCGCCCTGCCCGTTGCGTCGTCGGGCGCGCAAAAGAAAACCGCCCTCGCGAGGGCGGTTTGTCATCAGCGGGCAGCTCGACGGCTCGGCAAACCTCTCCATAGAAGCGCCTTGCACCAGGCCGCGGCCCGGCGATCGTTCAATGACGCCAGCCCGGGCCATCGTGGCCGCCGTGCCAGCCGGGGCCGCCGTGCCAGCCGGGGCCGCCGCCATGCCAGCCCGGGCCGCCGCGCCAGCCGCCGCCGTGATGGCGATACCACTCGTCGCGGCCCCAGTAGCGGCGGCCATCCCAGTAGCGGTCACCGTGCCAGCCGATCACGATCGCGGGCGGCGGCGCATAAACGGGCGCCGGCTGATAGTAGACGGGCGGCGGCGGCGCATAGACGGGTGCCGGTGCGACATAGGCCGGAGCGCCGAGGTTGATGCCGACACTGACGCCCGCCATTGCCGCGCCCGACACGAACAGCGCAGCCAGACCGGTCACGAGCGAAGCAACACGCAAGCTTTTCATGGAGTCCCCTTCCGGTGGTTTCATTGAGTGATTCGACTATAGCGACTCGGGCCCCGCCCGCATATTTCCACTTTGTAAGAACTGATGCGCGGCATCGCGTGACATGCGCATCCCTAACGTCTTGTTACATTTCGCCGGACCCGGCCCCGGCCGGGGCGGCGAATGCGCGAGGATGCGGGTCGATGGAGGATCGCGGGGGGTGTCGAGCGCCATAGACGGCGCGCGTATTGTAGCGGCGAGCGTGCGAACGCGCGCCGGGGGCGCCGGCGCAAAGCCGGCGCAAAGCCGGCGCGATGGTCATTCAGTGTGGCCCGGCGCGCGACTCAGCGCGACTCAGCGCAACCAGGCGCCGTCGAGCAGCGCGTCGATCTCCTCGCGCGTCGGCGCGGTGGCCGGCCCGAAGCGCGTGACCGCCAGCGCGGCCGCCGCATTCGCGCGCCGCGCCGCGACCAGCGGCGCATGGCCCTCGGCGAGCGCGGCGAGCAGCACGCCGGTATGCGCGTCGCCGGCGCCGTTGCTGTCGATCGCCTCGACCTCGAAGGCCGCCACCCGCGCGGGCACGCCGTCGATCGACACCACGCAGCCCTGCTCGGCATCGCGCACGATCGCCAGCGCGCCGGCCGGCAGCCGCGCGGCGAGCTCGTCCAGCGCCGCCTCGACGCTCGCGCGGCCGGTGTGGCGCAGCGCCTCCTCGCGGTTGCCGGTCCAGATCCGCGTGCGCCGCATCACGCGCGAGAGCAGCGCCGACTCGATGCTGTCGACCAGCGGGCCGGGATCGAAGGCCACCACCACCGATTCGGGCAGCGTCTCGAGCCAGTCCGCCAGCAGCGCGCCCTTGTCGGGCACGCACAAGCCGTAGCCCGTCACATAGACGATGTCGCGCGGCGTCACCGCCAGCGCGTCGAGCACGTCACGCTCCAGCACCGCCTCGGCGCCGAGATGGGTGACGAAGGTGCGCTCGGTGCTGGCGTCGACGATCGCCACGCAGATGCCGGTATCGCGATCGAGCACGCGCGGCGCGGCCAGCTCGGCGCCCTCGGCGGCCAGCGCCTGGCGCGCCAGCTCGCCGAAGCGCCCGGTGCCGTGGCCGCCGGCATAGACGCAGGCCATGCCGCTGCGCCGCGCGGCCGCGATCACGTTGAAACCGCCGCCCACCTCGAAGCGCGCCTCGGAAGCCAGCACGTCGCCGCCGGGCGGCGGCAGCGCGCCCACGCGCATGATCAGGTCCACCAATACCTGTCCCGTATGAATCAGACGGGGAACTGCCAGACTCATGACATACGCTCCTGCAGACCACGATTGCGCCGCGCGCCGCCGAGCAGCGCATAGAGGCCGCCCGCGACGATGAAGGTGACGATCCAGCCCAGGCCGTTGCGGCCCAGCCAGCTGCCGGCGAAGGGCCCGTGGAAGCCGTGCTCGCCGCCGATCGACAGGAAGCTGAAGCCCAGCACGATGGCCAGCGCCCAGGCGCCGAACGCGCGCCATTGCACGCCGCCACGATACCAGTAGGCGCTGGCCGGGCTGACGTCGAGCAGGGCCTCGGGCCGGTAGCCGTCGCGGCCGGCCAGGTCGACGATGAAGATGCCGACCCAGGCCGTGATCGGCACCGCCAGCAGCGAGATGAAACCGATGAAGGGGCCGTAGAAGCTGCCCTCGATCAGCATGAAGTAGATCGAGCCGGTGGAGATCACCACGACGTCGACCACCACCGCCTGCACGCGCTTGACCTTCAGGCCCAGCGTGAGCGTGGTGAGCCCGGCCGAATAGACCGACAGGTAGTTCGACAGCAGCAGCCCGCCGAAGGCGGCGATCAGGTAGGGAATCGCCATCCAGTGGGGCAGCAGATCGCGGATCGCGGCGATCGGGTCGGTGGCCGAGGCGAGCTTGTCGTTGCCCACCGCGAGCAGCGCGCCGAGCGTGATCAGCAGGATCAGCGGGATGCCCGCGCCGAACGCGGCCGAGGCGACCAGCGAGCCGGCCTTCACCTCGCGCGCCTGGTAGCGCGACATGTCCGCGCCGGCGTTGGCCCAGCCGATGCCGGTGCCGCCCGCGATGGTGCCGATGCCGATGATCACCGCGCTGGCCGGCGCCGGGGCCGCCGCGAACACCGCGTGCCAGTCGATCGCCTGGGCCAGGAAGCCGGCCACCACCAGGTTCAGCGCGCCGAAGATCCAGGTCGACCACTTCTGGATCACCAGCAGGGTGGCATGGCCGAGGCCCGACACCACCAGGGTGGCCGCCACGAAGATCGCGATGAACAGCAGCGTGAGCAGCGGATGCGCCTTGGCCTCGGCCGAGCCGCCGAACACGATCGAGAACAGCGAGAGCAGCACGTAGGCGCCGGTGGTGGTGTTGACGGTTTCCCAGCCGAGCCGCGAGAGCAGCGAGACGATGGTCGGCCCGATGTTGCCGCGCACGCCGAACACCGCGCGCGAGAGCGTCAGGCTCGGCGCATGGCCGCGCCGCCCGGCGATCGAGATCACCCCGACCAGCGCGAACGAGCCGGCCGCGCCGACCACCGCCACCAGCATCGCCTGCCAGATCGCCAGGTGCTGGAAGGCCACCAGGGTGGCGCCCAGCGGCAGCGCCAGGATGCTGATGTTGGCGGCGAACCAGACCCAGAACAGTTGCAGCGGATGGCCGCGACACTCGTCGTCGGGTACCGGTTCGATGCCGCGCGCCTCGATCTTGCCGGCGTGCGCGGGGTTGCGGGACGAAGCCATCTGTCTGTCTCCTGAAGCTGGGTGGGGAACGCGCGGGATGCGCGGGGCTCGCGCTAGCCGCGCGGGCCCCGTGCGCCGCGCAAGGCGAGCAGTTGCGCGCTGAGCGCATCGAGATCGAGCGCGCTGACGCGGCGCACGGTCTCGACGAGTGACTGGGGCAGTGCCCGGTAGCCGGCGCAGGCGCCGAGCATCGCGCCGAGCATCGCGGCGATGGTGTCGGTGTCGCCGCCGAGGCTGGCCGCGCTGGCCAGCGAGGCCTCGATCGCGGTGCCGTGGCGTCGCGCGTCGTGGGCCAGCGCGAAGGCCGCCACCACCGATTCCTGCGAGGCCACCGAGGTGCCGACCACTTCGTACAGCCAGTCGGCCAGCGCCTCGCCGCTGCGCGCGGCGCTCTCGCCCGCCACCCAGCGCAGCCGCGCGCCGATGCGCGCGCCGGCGATCCAGTTGCCGCGCGTCTGGCCGAGCTCGGCGAAACGTTCGCCGGCCTCCAGCGCCTCGCCCAGCGAGGCGCCCTCGATGCCGGCCGACACGACGGCCGCCACCGCGGCCGCGCTGGCGATGCCGAGCGTGGTGTGATGGGTCACCAGGCAGGAACCGACCACCGCCTCCACGAAGGCCTCGGGATCGGCCAGCGAGGTGGCGATGCCCACCGGCGTGACGCGCATCGCGGCGCCGTTGGTGGTGCCGAAGCGGCCCGCCAGCGAGACGTCCTCGCCGTCGACGATGGCCTGCGTGGCCCGCCGCGTGGAGGGGCCGAGCAGGTCCAGCGAGCCGCGCGCCTTCATGTCCGCTTCCCAGGCGATCAGGCGCCGCGCGAACTCGAGCGGCGCGATCGCACCCTGCCCGTCCACCAGCAACTGCGCCACCAGCACCGCCTGCTCGGTGTCGTCGGTGATCGCGCCGGCGCGCATGTTCGGCGCGATCGGCTGGTCGGGGCCCGCGTCGAGCAGGCCCGTGACGCGGCCGAAGCGTTCGCGGATCGTCTCGCGACTCAGGGCCTGGGTCGGCATGCCGAAGGCATCGCCCAGCGCGAGGCCGTAGAAGGCGCCGCGCGCGCGGTCCAGGCGCGCGGCATCGGCCTGGTCGGCGTGAGGAAACGAATCAGTACGGTCGATCGACATCAGAATTCCAGGTGCAGGGCAAAGTGGGCAGGGTCGAGCAGGCTCACCACGTACTCGATCACGCGGTTCTCGCGGTCGCGCGTGAGGCGCCGCGAGCGCAGGAAGGGCGTGCCGGCGCGGCGCTTGAGCAGCCGCGCGTCCTCGGCCTCCAGGCCGACCACCTCGGCCCATTGCTCGCCGTGGTCGGCCACCATGCCGTGCTCGGCCAGCGTGCGGTTCAGCGAGCCGCCCACCAGCCCTTCGAGCGGCAGCGCGGCCAGTTCGTCGGAGAACGGCAGGCGGCTGCGTTCCAACGAGATATGCGCGGCCGTGTCGCCGATCACGCGCATCCGGTCGATCGCCACGAAGCGCGCGACGGCCAGGCCCAGCTCGGCCGCCAGCGCCTCGTCGTCGATGATCGCGATCTGCAGCAGCCTGGTCTGTGCGCTGCCGCCGGCGCGCTCCAGCGCGGTGGTCCAGCCCAGCGAGCCGTCGATGGCCTGGCCGTGGAAGGTCACGAAGGAGCCGATCCCGCCGCGCCGCGTGATCAGGCCGCTGCTGGTGAGCAGGTCGAGGCCCTTGCGGACCGTGTTGCGGCTCACCGCGAAACGCTCGACCAGCTCGCTCTCGCTCTCGAGCTGCTGGCCATAGGGCAGCCGCCCGCTCAGGATGTCCCGCTCGAGCTCCGCCGCCACCCGGTGTGCCTTGGAACGCCCGACTTCGGACGTCCTGGCCGATTTACGCACCATCTTCTGTCTCCTGTCAGCAAGTGCCGCGCGGCCCCGGTTTCCGGTAGCGGAAAGCCGTTCGCGCGTCGCAAAAGGTACAAGTATGCACAGGTTTGACGACGGGCGGCGCCGGAAGGTGGATCGGGACGGACGCATGGTGATGACGGAAGCTCGGCTCACTCGCTGAAGCGATCGATGAAGGGATCGGGAAAACTCGGGCGGCGGGCTCAGAAGCGATGCACCATGCCGAGCTGGAAGCCGCGCGCGTCCGCGCCCGGATAGGCCAGCGGCAGGCCCGCGTTGGCCGAGCCGGCCAGCCGGTACGAGGCGTCGCCGCGGTTCTGCAGGAAGGACAGTGCGCCGTACAGCGAGGTGCGCTTGGAGAACGTGTAGGTGTAGAGCGCGGCGATCTGCCGGGCGTTGGCGCCCTGTCCCGTCTCGTCGTGCAGGTAGGTGCCGCCCAGCGACAAGGCCTGCGCGGGCGTCACCTGGTAGAGCGCCGAGATGCCGTAGATATTCACGTCGAGGCCGATGTCGGCCCACTTCGCGCCGCTCCAGCCGAGATAAACGGTGGTCTTGCCGATCTGGTAGCCGGCGCCCACCTCGGCGGTGCGGTCGAGCGTGCCGTTGTCGGCGCTGCGCACCGCCTGGGCCGCCGCGATCGCCGAGAACGGGCCGCGCGCGTAGGTCACGTCGGCCTGGTAGCTGGCGCCGCCCGAGCGCAGCCCGCCCGCGTCGCCGAAGCCGACATAGACGCTGAACTGCAGCCCCGACAGCGAGGGCGACGTGTAGGAGGCCGTATTGCTGGTGCGCACCGCGTAGGTTTCCATGTTGCTGAAACCGGAAGCCTGGGTGGCCGCGCCAAACGCGTCGAGCCCGCCCTGGTCGTTGAACAGCGGCGAGTTCTGGCGGCCCACGTGCACCTCGCCCCAGTTGCCGCCCAGCCCGACCCAGGCCTGGCGGCTGAACATCGAGCCCGGCGTGGCGAAGCTGCCGTCGTTCGGGTTGAAGCCGTTCTGCAGGTCGAAGCTGACGTAGTTGCCGCCGCCGATGTCCTCGTGGCCGCGCAGCCCGATCCGGCTGGCCCACTGCCCCGACGAACCGATCGCCGCGGTGTAGCCATTGCCGGTGTTCACGTACTGGAAGAACTCGTCGATGATGCCGTACAGCGTGACGCTCGAATCGGCATGGGCGACGAGCGGCAGCAGGCCGGCGGCGAGCGCGAACGTCAGACGCGACAGACGGAAGGACATCGTGGAACCCTGGTCGGATGGGATGCGGTCGTTTCGACCGGCCTGTTCCTCTAAAAAGTACATGTAGGAACAGGCGCAAAATTAAGGTTCCAATTTGAACAAGTCAAGCAGGCATCGCTAGGGGAAAACCGCAGGGGCCCGCCCCGCTTTCCTCGGAGGAAAGCGGAACCCTGGCAGGCGACGAGGCGGGAAATTGCGGGGAAAGGAAGGCGGGAGAACGAAACGGATCAGGCGGGAAACCGCCGGCGCGCGCGCGCCGGCGATTCGAACCGCCCGAGCAAGCGCGGGATCAGACTACCAGCGAGCCCTCGGCGGCGCCGGTCATGCGATTCAAGGCGATCCGGCGCGCCTCGTCGAGCGTGGCGGCCACCTCCACCGGCACCCCGAAGGCCCGCTCGATGCCCGGCGCGCGCTCGAGCGCGGCCTCGCGCTCGAGCGGCTCCGGCTCGATCGAGATCAGCGCGCGGCAGATCGCGGCCAGTGCCTCGCGATTCTGCTTGAGCCAGAGGCCGCGCTGCTTGCGGTCCTCGTGCCCCTCCTCCGGGCGGCCGGCCGGGAAGATCATCACGAACGGCATGCCGATCCGCAACAGGGTCTGCATCTCGTCCTCCCAGCGCGCCGCGTAACCGTCCTCGATCGTCTCGTTGCGCATCAGGACAAAGGGAAATTCGCGCAGGTCGAAGATGCGCAGCGCCGGGGTGCTGGTGGTTCGGGTAGTCATGGTGAACGCTCCATCGAATTCGGGTTTGGCAACCACACGAGGAGCATTGTTGGCCGGCGGCGGATAAAGCTGATAATGTCGTTTGGTCAAAAAATAATGAATTCCGGCCATGACCGCCAACCCGGCTTCTTCCCCGCCCGACGGCAACTCGATACGCCACGACGCCATCGAGCGGCTCGACGGCCCGATCCTGATCGCCCTGCCCGGCGGCGAGCGCCACGGGCCGCACGCCTATCGCCTCGGCACGCGCGAGATCGACTGGCACCAGCACCGGCGCGGCCAGGTGTTCTGCATCGAGAGCGGCTGCGTGCACGTGCGCACCCCGCACGGCTCCTGGCTGCTGCCGCCGCACCGGGCCGGCTGGATTCCGCCCGGGGTGCCGCACAAGGTCAGCATCAGCGGCGCGCTGAGCGGCTGGAGCGTGGCGATCGCGCCCGCGGCGAGCCGCACCCTGCCGGCCGAACCCTGCGTGATCGCGACCACCGAGCTGATGGCGGCCCTGGTGCGCCGCGCCGTGAGCTGGTACGGGCGCGACACGCTGAGCGCCGAGCAAACGCGCATCAGCCGCGTGCTGCTCGACGAGATCCGCCGCGCGCCGCACGAACCGCTGCACCTGCCGATGCCGGCCGACCGGCGCCTGCTGAAGATCGCCCGGCGAATCCTCGCGCAGCCGCACGAGGGCCGCACGCTGGAGGACTGGGCGCAATGGGGCGGCTTGTCGGCGCGCACGCTGAGCCGCCTGTTCCAGGCCGAGACCGGCACCAGCTTCGCGCAGTGGCGGCAGCAGGCGCGCCTGACGCTGGCGCTGGAGCGCCTGGCCGGCGGCGCACCGGTCGCCAACGTGGCCGATGCGCTCGGCTACGCCACGCCGAGCAATTTCATCGCGATGTTCCGGCGCGCGTTCGGCGATTCGCCCGCACATTACTTCGCGCGTCGGCGCGAAGGCTGAGTTCGGGCTGGCGCTGGCGGCGGCGCGCCGCCAGGGACGAAGCCGGCGCAGCGCGCAGCGGCAGCCTCGCCCACCGCGGGCAAGCAGCCAGGAAGAAAAAGGGCCGCGCGCGATCCTCGCGCGCGGCGCGCGGCGCGTGCGGGATCTGCCAAGCATCGCGCACGCGACGAAACCGTGGAGCCCGCGCTAGAGCAGCACCGCCTCCTGCTCGATCGCGCCGGGCTCGTCCTCGCTGCCGCCGGCCTCGGCCGCCTCGCGCTCGGAGACGATGCGCCCCGGCACCTCATCCGCGATCCGGCCGCTCAGGAGCCAGTCCAGCACCATCGGCCAGAGCCTGCCCTCGAAGCGGCTGTGGAAGAAGGCGAAATGGCCGATCGCGGTTTCGCCCACCTGCTCAGGGTTCAGGCGCAGATGGGTGACGCGGCTGCGGGTGAAGTAGCGCAGCAGCCGCTCGATCGCGGCGACCGTGCCGAACGGGTCGTCGCTCACGCTGAGCGCCAGGATCGGCGCGCGCAGGGCCGCGAAGCGCTGCACCAGCGCGTGGCGTTCGCGCTCGCCGCGCCGGATCGGCGCGCGCCGGTAGGTGTGCTCGAACTCGGCGCGGCTGCGGCTCCAGGACAGCGCCACGCCGCGCGGCGTGTCCTCCATCCAGCCGAGCCGCCGCGCCGGGAAATAACCGCACAGCGCGCTCACCAGCGGCATCACCAGGTGCCACTTCCACAGCATCGATACCCGGCTGCGCGGCGCGTAATCGCGCCAGTGCGCGTATTGCGCGCCCATCGTGAAGACGCGGCGCACCAGGTGGTTCGAGGGCGCCAGGCCCAGCGCGACCCCGCCGATGCTGTGCGCGACCACGTCGATCGGCTGGCCGGGAAAGGCCGTCGAGGCGTAACGCAGCACCGCCTCGGCATCGCGCTCGCCCCAGTCGAGCCAGCTCGCCTCGAACCGCGCCAGCACCGGCGGGCGCGATTCGCCGATGCCGCGATAGTCGTAGACGATCGCATCGCAGCCGTGGCGATGCAGCCAGGCCGCGAAGCGGAAGTAGTAGCGGCAGCGCACCGAGGTGGCCGCGTTGACCACCACCACCGGGCGCGGCGCGAGCGGATCGGGCGGCGCGGCCTGACGCCAGACGAAGCCGCCGATCGGATAACCGTCCCCGGCGACGATGGTGACCGGCTCGGGCCCGGCGTCGGCCGCGTGGTCCATGTCGCGCGTCTTTCCAGTCGTATCAGCCATGTTCCCTCACATACCCACGGCGCATGCCATGCCCATTCCGCTTGATCGCAGGGCAGGCTCCGAGCGCTATTGCACTTGACCGCCCCGCTCGACTCAATCAATCTTCTTGCATTGATCGCATGAGGCTCGCGCATGACAGTCCCGCTCATCAAACTCCCCTCGCTCGATCTCCTGCGCGGTTACGTGGCCGTCGGCCGGCGCATGAGCATCACGCTCGCCGCCCAGGACCTGTGCCTCACGCAATCGGCCGTGAGCCGCCAGGTGAATGCACTCGAGGAGGCGCTCGGCACGCGCCTGTTCCACCGCGGCTACCGCTCGATCTCGTTTACGCCCGAGGGCGAGCGCCTGTTCCGCGTCGCCGACGAAGCCGTGCGCCAGTTGCAGGACAGCGTGGAGGCCCTGACCCATCCCAAGGCGCCCCAGCCCGTGACCATCACCGCCAGCATCGGCGTGGCGGGCCTGTGGCTGCTGCCGCGGCTCGGCGAGTTGCAGCAGGCGCATCCCGGCGTCGACCTGCGGGTGGCCGCCACCGACAAGCTGCTCGACCTGCGCGCCGAGGGCATCGACCTGGCGATCCGCTACGCGGCGGCCGACCACGCGCCGGCCAGCTCGGTGCGGCTGTTCGACGAGACCATCGTGCCGGTGGCGCATCCCTCGCTGGGCGTCACCGCGCTGGATGCCGACACGCTGGCGCGCCACGCGCTGCTCGAATTCGACGGCCCGCGCCGCCCGCTGCTGCAATGGGCCGATCATCTCGGCGCGCTCGGCCTGGAGGCCGCGCAGCGGCGCGGCGTGCTGCGCTTCAATCAATACGACCAAGTGATCCAGGCCGCGCTGGCCGGGCGCGGCATCGCGCTGGGACGCGTGGCCCTGGTCGCGCCGCTGCTGGCCGACGGCCGGCTCGCCGCGATCGGCGAGTCCGACTCGCATCGCGCCACCGGCTACGCCTACTGGCTGCACCAGGTCGATCCCGAGCCGCGCGAGGACGTGCGCGCGGTGATCGACTGGATCCTGGCCGCCACCGGGGTCGAACCCGCGCGCAAGCTGGAGTTCGACGAGCAGGAGGCGCGCTGATTCGCACTTGGAGGCCGTCGGCCGCCCAGGCATGTCGATACGGCGGATCGCCGGGCTGCTGGCTCCCTCCCGCCCGGCGCCTGCATCGATGCGCAACGCATGCGACCCGTTTCATGCGGCTCGCGCATGCGAAGCGTGCCGCATTCTCACTTGATGCACGCTCCCGCCAGGCGCTTAATTGAGGCCCGGCGGCCCGCGACGGCTGGCGTCGCACTCGCGACGCGTGCCGCGCGACATGAGAAGGAAACCTATGCAGATTCGTTCCGAGGAGGCCTGGCGCCACCGCTGGCTGCTGGTGATCATGGGCGGCATCGTGATGGGCGGCGCGCTGGGCGTGCGCAACGTGCAGGGCCTGTTCCTGATGCCGGTCACGCTCGATCACGGCTGGAGCCGCGAGACCTTCGGCCTCGCGCTGGCGCTGCAGAACCTGCTGTGGGGCATCGCCCAGCCCTTCACCGGCATGATCGCCGACCGCTACGGCTCGGCGCGCGTGATCTTCGCCGGCGCCGTGCTCTACGCGCTCGGCCTGGTGGTGATGGCGCTGGCGGCCACGCCCGGCGTCTACACGCTCGGCACCGGCCTGATGGTCGGCATCGCGCTGTCGGGCACCGCCTTCGGGGCCGTATACGGCGCGCTCTCGCGGCTGTTCCCGGCCGAGCATCGCGGCTGGGCGCTCGGCATGGCCGGCACCATCGGCGGCCTCGGCCAGTTCGTGATGGTGCCGCTCGCGCAGGGCATGATCGACTCGATCGGCTGGGTGCGTGCCAGCTTCGTGCTGGCCGCCGTGATGCTGGCCACCGCGCCGCTCGCGGCCTGGCTGCGCGACCGGCCGCCGGCGCGCGGCGCCGAGGGCGGCAGCCACCAGACGATGCGCGCCGCGGTACGCGAGGCGCTCACGCATCGCGGCTTCTGGCTGCTCAACATCGGCTTCTTCGCCTGCGGCTTCCAGCTCGCCTTCATCGCCGCGCACATGCCGGCCTACCTGCTCGATCGCGGCATGAGCGCGCGTCAGGCCAGCATCGCGCTGGCCACCATCGCCCTGGCCAACACGCTCGGCACCTTCCTGTGCGGTTATGCCGGCGGCATCTGGCGGCGCAAGTACCTGCTGGCCGGCATCTACTTCACGCGCGCGATCTCGATGGCGCTGTTCATCCTGCTGCCGCTCACGCCCACCAGCCTCTACCTGTTCTCCTTCGTCGCCGGCCTGATCTGGCTCGGCACGGTGCCGCTCACCAACGGCCTGGTCTCGCAGGTGTTCGGCGTGCGCTATATCGCGACGCTGTTCGGCTTCGTGTTCTTCGGCCACCAGCTCGGCAGCTTCTTCGGCGTCTGGCTCGGCGGCGTCGTCTACGACGCCACGCACTCCTACCTGCCGCTCTGGTACGGCTCGATGGCGCTCGGCGTGGCCGCCGGCCTGCTGCACCTGCCGATCAACGACCGCAGCGTGCCGCGCCTGTCGAGCCCGGTCCCCGCCGCGCAGCCGGTATGAAGCCGCGCCACGATCCCCGCGCCGCCTGGGCGACGAGCGCGACTCGGGCGGACCATGAGGTCTCGCCCGGCCCCGCCCGGCAGGCGAGGCACGGCGCGGCCCGCCTCGGGCTGCCCGGGCGGCCCTCGCTGCGCGGCGTGCTGCTGGGCCTGCTGGCGGCCGCGCTGCTGGCCGTCACCTTCGCGGCCTGGCTCACGCCCTCGTCGATGCTCGCCCTGCTGACGGGCTTTTCCCTGTGCGGATGAGGCGGGCCAAGAAGGCCTCGCGCGCCGCGCGCGGAACTCGCCGAATCGAGGCCCGCCCGGCTAGGCCTGGTTGCCCGGCTCCAGGCCCCTGAACTGCACCACCAGCTCGATATCGTTGCGCACCGCCAGCTTCTTCATGGCCGACGCCTTCTGGGTGCTGACGGTCTTCACGCTGCGGCACACCTGGCGCGCGATCTCGCTGACCCGCATGCCGCGCGAGATCATCCGCACCACCTCGTACTCGCGCTTGGTCAGCGTCGCGCGCCTCCCCTCGCCCTGCTTCGACAGGAAACCGAGCTGCGCGCCGGACAAGGCCACCGCCACCTCGGGATCGATGTACATCTGGTCGGCCGCGACGGTGCGCACCGCGGCGGCGAGCCGCGAGAAGGTCGCGTTCGCCTTGCACAGGAAACCGCGCACGCCGATCCCGAACAGCTTGCGCACCAGGGCCGGGTCGTCGTGCATGGTCAGCATCAGGATCCTGAGCTCGGGATGGCTGCGCTTGATGCATTCGATGAGCGGCAGCCCGTCGAAGGCGCCGGTCTGGTCGAAGGCGTAATCGCAGATCAGCACGTCGCAGGACGACCTGGCGAGGACCGTGCCGAGCATCGCCGGATCACAGGCGCTGGCCGTCACGGTGATGTCGGCCTCGTGGTCGAGGATCCTGGTGATGCCCACCATCACGACGGGATGGTCGTCGGCCACCACGACGCGAATGGTTCCGGCGGAATCGCGATCCTGCTGTTTCATGACATTGTCTCCAGTGAATGGCATGCGCGACGGCCGGCACGTCGAGGCGGGCCGCCGCGGGAAATCGAAGCGCCCGAGCGGCCTGGCCGTCGAATCGCGCACCGGGCAATCGCGGCAGGCCGACGTGGCACCGTCGGACCTTGCCGGAAATCATCGCGTGATGTTGGCGCCCGAGCGCGCTACCACTTCCAACCTGCGCCGAAGTTGAATCCCGTCAGGCGGCCGGTGGTCGATACGCCGGCGCCCCAGCCCAATCGCCCGTTGCCGGCCAGCCCCTTCAGGTTCAGGGCGATCGCGCGGTAGCCCGAGAAGCCACCGACGCCGACCCCGGCCGCCACCTCGCCCGGATTCAGGCTCGGCAGGTAGAGGCCGGACATCGCCATGCTCATCGCCACGCCCGTGTAGGCGCGACGCGCGACGTCCTCGAGCGAACGCCCGAGCGTGGCGAGTTGCGACAGGTTTACGGCATCGCCGGGAGCAACGCCTGGCGCGAGGTTGACGAGACGGCGCTCGCGGCCGGGCGAGCCGATCGAGACCGTCGCATCGCGATCGGCGATCGACCCCGCGCCCAGCGCCACCGCGCCCCGCCCCGTGGCGAGCGCGGACGCACCGAGCGCCACCGAGCGATCGCCGTCGGCGCGCGCCCCGTCTCCGAGCGCGGCAGCCTGGCCGCCCAGCGCGCCGGCCTGATAGCCGATCGCGACGGCACCGTCGCGCGCGGCCAGGGCGCGGAATCCGAGCGCCGTGGCGTGGTGCTCCCTTGCCCGCGCATAGGCGCCGTAGGCGGTCGCGCCATCGGCGCGGCGGCTCTCGCGCGCGCCGTCGCGCCCCGCGATCGTCCCGGCGGCGGCGCATAGCCCGGTGGCCGTCGCATCGAAACCGTTGGCCAGGGTGCAGCCGGCCGGGTCGATTCGCGACCGCCTCACCGCGTCCGTGCCGGGTCCCCGTGTCTCGATCATGCGACCTTCGCCGCCTCCCGCCGCCGTTGCGACGACGACGTTGCCATTACGTCGTGCCTCGTCATTCGCGCGCATCAGCGGCGACATGCGCTCGGCCAACGCGCGAAGCTGCACGTCGGTCGAATCGAGCTGTCGGGAGACCGTGTCGATACGCTTGGCGTGAATCTCATCCACCGACGACAGCTCACTCATCTCCGCCGTCATCGCGTCCAGTTGCGTGGAGGTCGCGGTGGAAAGCAGGGCGAGATCCCGCTCGTTCACGCGCACGCCGTTCACGACAACGCCCGCCTCGCGGGATGCCGAGGCCAGCCCGGTCGACAAGCGGCTCTGAAGCGTCGATACCCGGCTGTCGAGCTGGCCTGAGGCGACCGACCGGGAACCGGTCTCGCCCGACGCCCGTGCAAGTTCCTCCGTCCCGGGAAGCAGCGACGCCTGCGTCGCGCGTTGGACGATCGAGCTCGATGCCGATCGTCCATCGGCCATGATCGACTCGTTCAGCGACAGATCCACGCCCTGGCTTGGCGGATCGCCCGGCTTCGTGGCCTGACGCGGATTCAGCCGGGCCTGGCCAGGGTTGCAGGCATCACGGCAAACGCAGGAGAGAATACCGCTCAGGTCGAATGATTCGTCAGGTTGGCCGCGCGTGATGAATTTGCAGATTGCCTCGCCCTGCCTGCCGGCGGCGCCCGCGGTACCCAGCGACTCGATGCCGAGCAGCACGAAGCACGCAAGGACAGCCTCCACAGTACGGCTTCGGCCGGACCCTACCGACCATGGCCACGCTGCATGGCCGGCTTGCGCTCGCGTCGCCGCATCAAGCTGCCCGCGAAATGACGGCGGCGGGGCGGCTTGCCGCCATTTTCCGGAATCGTGCTTGTCCATGTCGTCTCTCCCCCAGTCTCATATTGGAAACCTCGACGTCGTCATAGGCAGAGAAAGCCATCGCCTCGACGTCATACCCGGCGCGAGTCTTTCGGATCAATCGCGGCATGGATGCCGAAACCGATGTCATGCCCGACCGCGACGTCGATCGAAGTTAGTTCAGATCCACCACGATACGAATCGTCAACGCCCTATTTGCGATATAGGAACCGTCCTAGACGCGATCCGGGAAACGGTGAAGAGGACCGATCCGCCGTCGCGCCGTCGCGGACCATGGATGAATCCGCGAGCGATGGCGGCCCCCCGCCGCTCTCGCAAAACTGGAGCCATGATGCCGGCAGCCTGGCGACACGGAGCTCGCACGCCAGGCCGCGGCCGTCACGCCGCCGTGCCGATCGCCCACGCGTCGCGTCAGTTTCGGCGCAGTGGGTTGCCCCCTCGCCCCGCATGACGCGCGATGGCCGCCCCGACCATCGGCTCCAGCGCGGCCATCTCAGCCGACAGCGTCTCGACCGGCATCTCGAGGCAGCGCCGGGACAGCGCCTGCAGGGCCTGCCCCAGAGGATCCTGGCTGAAGAACAGCAGCGAGCCGGCCATCTTGTGCAGGGCGCGCCGGAGCTGCTGCCGGTCGCCTGCCGCGAATGCGTCGCGCGCGGCAGTCCAGTCCCTCGGCAGGCCCTGCGCGAGCATCGATGCGAGCGCCTCGTCGAGCCGCCCCTCGCGAGCCTCGGCCGGCGGCTCGGCCACCGGAAACACGAACGCGAGCGCGTCGCGCAGGGCATCGAGCGACCAGGGCTTCATCAGGACATCGGCGAGCCGCTCGCCGGCCGCGCCGAGCGTGCGCTCCCAGCTCACGTCGGCGGTGGTCAGGATAATGGGGGTGTCGACGGCCGCGCGCGCCAGCGCTTCAATCAGGCGCGGCCCATCGAGGCGCGGCATGTTCAGGTCGGTCAGGATCAGTGCGTGGCGGGCCGCGCCGGCGCATGCCAGCGCGGCGTCGCCGTCCGCCGCCTCGTCCACCTGCTCGATGCCGAGCACGGCCAGTTGCCGGCGCAGCAGTTGCCGGCAGACCGCGTCGTCGTCGATCACCAGCACCCGCGCCTCGTGCAGATACTCGCGTGCGAGCAGGCGCGGCACGTCGTCGGCGGCCGCCTGGCCGAATTCGCCCAGCAGCACCTGCCAGGCCGCGCGGATCGCATCCAGCGAATAGGACGACACCACATAGCGATCGCCGCGGCAGTCCGGCCGCAACGGTCCATCGTCGGCCACCACCAGGTCCACCGGCGCGGCATGCCGGATCGCCGCGAGTTCGCGCGCCATCAGCACGCGCAGGGCGAGCGGCTCGTGCGCCGCCGCGGCGGACAGCGCCGCCGCGGCGCCCACCTCGACCTGCCAGCCGGCCACGCGCAGCACCTCGACCAGGTCGTTGGGGGCATCCTCGCGCTCCAGCAGGACGAACACCTTGCGCCCGTCCGAAACCGGCCAGTCATAGGCTCGCGCCGGCTGGCGCTCCCAGTCGATCGGCAGGCGCAGCGTGAAGGTGGTGCCGGCCCGCAACTCGCTGCGAACCTCGATGCGCCCGCCGAGCAGTTCGCAGATCTTCGCGCACAAGGCGAGGCCCAGGCCGGTGCCGCGCACCATCGCGTTGCGCGAGGACGGGCTCTGCACATAGGGGGCGAAGATGCGATCGAGATCCTCGGCGGGAATCCCCTCGCCCGTGTCCGCGACCTCGATCGTGAGGCACTCGCCGCCTTCCAGCCCGCCGCCGCGCCGGCACTGCACGCTGACGCACCCGCGATGCGTGAATTTCAGCGCGTTGTGCAGCAGGTTGAGGATGACCTGGCGCAGCAGGTGCTCGTCGCCGATCGCCTGCGCGCCGAGGTCGGCCACCGCGTAGTTGATGCGCACCGGATGCGCGCCCACCGACGGCCGCGCCGACAGCAGCACCTGCTCCACCAGGCCGCGCAGGCTGAAGCTCGAGCGCTTCGGCCGGAACAGCTGCGCGTCGAGCTTGGAGAAATCCAGCGCGTTGTCGAGCAGGGCCATCAGGGAGGTGAAGCCGCGCGAGACGATGTCCACCCGCTTGCGCAGGTCCGGATCGTCGGCGTCGAGGGAGATCAACTCGAGATTGGACAGCGCGCCGTGCAGGGGCGTCCTGATCTCGTGGCTCATGATGGCGAGGAAATCGCCCTTGGCGCGATTGGCGGCCTCGGCGCTGAGCTTCGCGTCCTGCAGCAGGGCCTCGGTCTGATGGCGCGAGCTGACGTCGTAGATCGCCAGCAGCACGATCTCGGCATCGCCGTAGCGGGTCGCGCGCAGGGCGAACTCGTAGTGGCGCGGGCCGGCCTGGCCGTCGAGCTCGAGATCGACGGCCAGCCGCGGCTCGGCCTCGAAATCGTGCGCCGCGGCACGCTCGAACAGGCCGGCCAGCGCGGCCTGGTTGGCCTGCGCATCGAACAGTTCGCCGGCCAGGGTATTGCGGATCACGAAGCGGCGCGTGGCCGGATGGAAGGCCGCGAAGCCGATCCGCAGCGAATTGGCCATGGTCTGCTCGAAGGCCGCGCTGTCGCGCCCGCGACGCGCGCGGCGCTTGACCGGCGCGAGGATGCGCAGGTCGAACCACACGATCATCGCCCAGAGCGCGGCGAGCAGGCCCGCGAAGCCCGCTCCGAGGTCCAGCGCCGGGCGCCAGAGATCGCCGAGCACCTGGGTCCGATCGACCCGATTCACCCACACCCAGTCCGGGGCCGGCCCCTGGCGGCGCAAGTCGAGCGCGAAGTCCCGCCAGAGGATCGTGCGCCGGTCCCCGGCGGCCGGCCGCAGCCCGGCGCGCGCCGGCTCGCGCGGCGCGGCGTCGGGCTGGCCCTGGCTGAAATCGACGATGCCATCGGGATGGACCAGCGCGGTCGACTGCAAGGTCTCGATCGACATCACCTCCTTGACGAAGTCCTCCAGCACGGCCGGCCGGACCAGCACCGTGGGCTCGCCGTTCGGCAGCCGGAACGCCTTCACGTACTCGACCACGTGGCCTTGTTCCCGCGCATCGAAGCGCGGCGCGAGCCAGATGCCGCCGTCGCCGCGGCTGCCCCGTTCGCGCGCGGCCGCCAGCGCGGCGCGCGCGGCCTGGGTCTTCTGCCCGATCAAGGCGGCGGCGGCGTACTGCACCGGTTGCCGGTCCTCACGCATCACGGCGAGGTAGCGCCCCGCCACGTCGAAGATCATCGTGCCCTCGCGCAGGCAGTTCGGACAGCGATGAATCCAGTCGAGCGCGATCCGCGACAAGGGCGACGAGCAGGCCAGGTCGGGCGGGTCGCCCACCGGCGCCGCCACGTAGAGGTTCATCGGGCAATCCGGGGCGAGGTAGCCGACGCCCCGGTCGTAGGCACGGCCGTCATGGAAGGCATCGCGATGCCGGGCTTCGGCCGCCTGCAGGGCCGCGTAGAACTCGGCCGAGCGGTTGTAGACGCCGCCCATGCGATGAAAGATGTGGTTGACGGCATCGGCCTGAACGTCGAACCTCGCCGCCTGCTGGGCCATGTATGCCTGCAGGCCGAACCGGGCTACCGCATAGGCCCCGCCCAGGATCGCGAGCGTCAGCAGGACACCGCCGGTATGGAGGATCAGCGAGGGAAAGTCCTCGGGATCGCGGGCATGCAGCCGTCCTATCGTGATACGGCCGAACCGCCTGATATGTCGCTTGATGACGCCGACCATGTTCGTCTTTCCATCCTGGATCCGTCGGACCGACATGCCGCCCGGGCGACGCCGCGCGAGGCGCCGCTCGCCACCTCGGTGTGGGTCGGCGCAGCACGTCGTTCTGCAATCCGAACCGGTTTCCGCGCCGGGCGCCGGGCGCGATTCATGGAACACGTCCCCGAGCATCGCTGCGAGCGAGTCGCCGTGCAATCCCGGAGCATGACATGGATGGATCGCGGCGCAAATGCCCGCGGCCGGCGCCCGGACGCGGGCCGATCGCCATGGTGGCTGCCTCCTCCAGATCGTCCGGTGTTGCGGCGCAGCACCACCGGAATTGGCACCGCCTCGCCCCAGCCTCGCCAGTCGGCGCGTCCCGCCTCGCGACCGGCTCATGTGCATCGCAGCACGCCGGCCAGGAGGCCGGCCCGACGAAATGAAATCCGGTGATGGCGAATATAAAAATACACGCAACTCCACCAAACAGCACACACCGAACATAATCGAAACGAGCTGATTTTAAAAATAGGAACAATCCTATAAATGAATCGCTTTTATCGATTAGGAATTCTTGCTACATTGCACTCGATTCCGGGGCCGCCCCGGCCCGCGAATCGCATCCACGCCGGCCAATCGGCGATGTTTCGATTGAAGTCCTATCGAAATCGACAGACCATGAAGAGTTATCAGGAATATCAGAAAAGCACGGCCTCGCTTCGACAGGAACTCGATAAAATCCGGCGCGAACATGCCGAGCGCGTGCTGCAGGAATTACGCGAATGCATCATCGAATTCGGTTTCCGTCCGGAACAACTGATGCCGCCGCCCTGCACCGCCAGGCGCCGGGCGAAGTACTACAATCCAGCCAGCGGCGCCACCTGGACCGGCCGGGGCCGCCCGCCCGACTGGATTCGCGACAAGGATTTTTCCCTGTACCTGCTGCCCGCCAACGCGGACGGCGCGACAGTGTCCGGTGCCGTCGCGCCGGAGCCGCTCGGACGATAGCGGCAGCCCCGGTCGGCCGGCGCGACTTGCCGGCACCGACCCGGAAACCGGCTCGGCAGGGCCTTCGATTCTCCATCGAGCCGCCTCATGCCGTGTTCCAGGTTTTCCATGCGCGGGGATGTCGTTCGGGCCCGGGCCAACCTCATCGCGAATCCTTCAACCAGCCGCGCGCCGTCGTCGTCGCTGTCGACACGATACGCGCCACCACGAACCGCCATGACCATGGAAGCGCAGTCCCTTCGAAGTGAGATCAAGGTGATCGTGGCCGACGACCACCCGATCGTGGTCGCCGGCATCCTGAAGCTGCTGGAGGGAACGCCCGACATCGAGGTGGTCGAATCGGTCACCGACGTCGATGCGCTCGAGCAGGCGCTGGAATCGCGGGCTTGCGACATCCTGATCAGCGACTACGAGTTCGGCGATACGCGCGCGCACGACGGCATCCAGATGATCGAGCGCCTGCGGCACGACTTCCCGCACCTGAAGATCCTCATGCTGACCATGCACGACGACATCATCCTGGTGCGTCGCCTGATCTCGATGGGCGTGGCCGGTTTCCTCAGCAAGTCGACCCCGGCGCTCTCGAAGCTGCCCGAGATCCTGCGCGCCATCGAGCGCGGCGAGCAGTACCTCGACGCGGCCATCGCGCAGGCGCTGCGGCTGGCCGACATGCAGCTCGCCTCGGCCAGCGGCCGCCGTCGCATGGTGATGCTGAGCAAGCGCGAATACGAGGTGGTGCGCCTGTTCGCGCGCGGCATGCAGATCAGCGAGATCGCGCGACAGACCGGCCGCAGCGTGAAGACCATCAGCACCCAGAAGGGTTCGGCCATGAGGAAGATGGAAGTGGACAACGATGCCGATCTCATCATCCGCTTCCTCGATCTCGGCGAGCGCCTGCAACCCGCGCCCGAGGCCTGATCGCGGCCCAGACGCCGCGAGGCGCGGTGCCACCGCCTCAGGGATGCCCGAGCCGCCGCGCGATCTCCGGCATACGCTGGGTCGCGCGCTCGTGCAGTTGCTGATACAGGCTGTTGCCGTGCGCGTCGATCGCGACCGTGGCCGGCCCGAGCTGCTCCACCTCCAGCGTCAGCAAGCGGAACTGCGAGATGTACTCGGTCCAGTGCTGCGCCACCACGCGACGCAGCGAACGCGACAGCAGGTTCAGCCCGCCGCCCGGAAACGACAGGTAGGCGCAGCCGCATTCGCGCAGCGCGGCCGCGCTGGCCGCGTCGAGCCCGCCCTTGCCGCCCACCAGCCGCAGGCCGAGCCCGCGGATCAGGGTGGGCATCCAGGCGTCGTAGCGCGTGCTGGTGCTCGGGTTCAGGTAGAGCGCCTCGGGGCCGTGCGGCGTCTCGTTCACATAGGTGCTCAGGTGGAAGAAGGCCCCGCCGCGCAGGTCGAGCGGCAGCTCGGCGCCGCGCTCGATCGCCGCGGCCAGCCGCTTGTGGGTCGGCAGGCCGATGCTGACCGTGATCTCGCCGGACAGCCGCACCATGTCGCCGAGTTGCAGCGCCCGCACCGGCCCGGCCGCCAGCGGCAGTTTCAGTTCATGCAGGCGGCTCATCACGCGCCCTCCAGGAATTCGACGCGGCCGTCGCCATGAATCCGCGCGGCCGTGCGTCGGTTGATCCAGCAGTTGAAGCAGACCGCCACCGGCACGAAGCCGTGGCTGGCGGCGTAGTCGATATGCACCGCCATCGCCGTGGTGTCGCCGCCGGTGCCCATCGGCCCGAAGCCCATCGCGTTGACCGCGTCGAGCAGGCGCCGCTCCATCGCGGCCAGCATCGGCTCCGGGTTGGCGCGCCCGAACGGCCGCATCATCTGCTCCTTGGCCAGGCGCGCCGCGTAATCGAAGGTGCCGCCGATGCCGACCCCGATCACCAGCGGCAGGCAGGGCTGCGAGCCCGCGCGCAGCATGGTGTCGAGCACGAAGCGCTCGATCTGCGCGTGGCTCGGGTAGACGAAGGCCTCGATCGCCTCCCAGCGGCCGGTGCCCATCGCCTTGGGCGAGCAGACGATGTCGACGTGCTCGGCATCGTCGATCACGTCGAAGCTGACGATCGGCATGTCCTTGCCGGCATGGCCGCGCTCGTGCGTGAGCGGGTTGGTCACCATCTTCAGGATCGGCGGCGAGATCGAGGCCGCCAGGTCGGCGAAGCCGTCGCGGATCGCGGCGCGCACCGGGCCGTCGAAACGCACGCGCGTGCCGATCTTCACGCTGTAGGTGGGAATCCCCACATCGCTGCACACCAGCGAATCGTCGCGGCGCGCGCCGTCGGCGCTCTCCACCAGGATCCGCAGCGTGGCGCGGCCGGTCGGGCTGGTCTCGCGTTCGGCCGCGTCGGCCAGGAAGGCGCGCGTATCGTCGGGGATCGTCTTCAGCGAGCGTTCGTAGAGTTGCGCGGTGACCCGCCTGAGGGTCGCGCTGTCGATCGCCATGGTCATGGTTCCTTCTTCGGGAGGACGCGCGTGCCGGATTCGACGCGCACGTCGCGGCGGAGGATTCCGCCAGGAGAAAAACAGGCATAAAGTGCTCGACGCACACCGCCGCGCGGCGACAATGCGCGAACCCTCACGCCATGGATGCTTTCAAGATGCCTGCCACCCGCTCCGCCAGCCCTTCGCGCCGCATCGCCATCGTCGGCGCCGGCGCGATCGGCGGCCACTTCGCGGCCCGGCTCGCGCTCGCCGGCCATCGCGTCTCGCTGCTGGCGCGCGGCGCCACGCTCGAGGCGCTGCGCCGCGACGGCCTGCGCTACCAGAGCCCCGATGCGCCCGAGCAGCGGGTGCCGGTCGAGGCCCATGCCCGAGCCGAGGACATCGGAGCGCAGGAGCTGGTGGTGATCGCGCTGAAGTCGCAGTCGCTGCCGGGCCTGGCCGCCTCGCTCGCGCCGCTGCTCGATGCGCAAAGCGTGGTGCTGCCGGTCGGCAACGGCCTGCCCTGGTGGTTCTGCCTGGTGCCGGGCCAGCCGCTCGAAGGGCTGCGCCTGCAAAGCGTCGATCCCGATGGCGGCGTCGAGCGCGCGCTGCCCTTCGCCCAGGTGCTCGGCGGCAGCGTGATGGCCTCCTGCAGCTGCCCCGCGCCCGGCGTGGTACGCCATCACAGCGGTAATCGCATCACCATCGGCGAGCCGGCCGGCGGCGTCAGCGAGCGCAGCGCGCGGTGGGCCGGCGTGCTCGACGCGGCGGGCCTGCCGACCACCGCCAGCGAGGACATCCGCCGCGACCTGTGGGTCAAGCTGCTCGGCAACGCCTGCGCCAACCCGCTGAGCGTGCTGACCCAGGCCAGCACCGACCGGCTGCTCGACGATGCGCACACGCGCGCCGCCTACGCGCAACTGATGGGCGAGTGCCTGGCGATCGGCAAGGCCGCGGGCCTGGCCATCGAGATCGACATCGCCACGCGCATGGCCCAGTCGCGCGCGCTCGGCACGGTCAAGACCTCGATGCTGCAGGACCTCGAGGCCGGTCGAGCGCTCGAGCTCGACGCGATCCTGGGCGCCCCGCTCGAATGCGCGGCGCGGCTCGGCGTGGAGGCGCCGCTGATGCGCACGGTGCTGGCGCTGGCCCGGCTGCGCGCCACGCCGGCGGGCTGAGGCGCGAGCCGATGCGGCGATCGGCGCGCGCGCCTCATGCCGCCGGCCCGCATCGCGGCCGATCTCAGCCGCGCGCATAATCCGCGGCGTTCGCCACCCAGCCCTTGCCGATGAAGTCCTCGCGCGGCGGCGAGAACACATCGATCAGCAGGTGCCGGCCGCTGCCCACGCCCTCGGTGGTATGGATCAGCTGCACGGGGATCGCGATCATCGAGGCCGGCCCCGCCGCGAGGTGCTCGTCCTCGCGCCAGGCGTTCGCGTCGGGGCCCCATTGCACGCGCAGGTGGTGGATGAAGTCGCCTTCGATCGCCAGCGAGCCCTGCTCGAAATTCGCGTGGCTGTGCGGGCTCAGCTTCGAGCGATCGCGCGCGTCCTGGTACTCGACCCAGTTGATGCTGAGCGTGTCGGTCTGCAGCATCTTCAGGCGCGGCTTGTCGGCCGGCGGCGTGATCGCGTCGATGCCGATCACCTGCAGCTCGCCCGCTCCGCGCGTGCGCCGGTAGCCGCTGTCGCTGCCGACGATGCGCGCGTCGGGCACCGCGTAATCGGCCGCGTTGCAGGCCGCCCCGGCCGGCAGGTCGGGCCGCGACGAGGCGATCAACACCGCGCGCGCGCCCGGCGCCGGGCTCACGCGCGCACGGCCCGCCGGCAGCACGCAGACGCTGCGGCCCGGCACGCGCTGCGCCGGCCCGTCGCCGACGGCGATCTCGGCGCCGTCCTCGGGCAGCAGCACCAGCATCTCGTGCGCGCTCGTCGCATCGAACTCGCGCGTCTCGCCTTCCAGCCACTGCACGTAGAAGTTCTGGCCGCGCGCCACCGCGCCCGGCGCCAGGTCGTGCACCGCCGCGCGGCGCACGCCGGTTTCCGTGTTTGTCGTCATGTCGATTCCTCGATGAATCCTGTGTAAGGGGGAAGGTCCTGCTCAGCCGTTGCGCGGGCTCGGCCGGCCCAGCTCGTCGAGCTTGCCGACGGTGGCGTAGCGGTTGCCGTCCAGGCGCGTGAGCGGCTCGGCCAGCACCGTGTCGAAGCGGCCGTCTTCGGTCACGAAGCGCTCGTCCAGATGGACGCCGACGATGCGCCCGAACACCACCCGGCTGAAGGTCTCGCCGGGCCCGGTGGGTTCGATGTCGACGATGCGCAGCAGCCGGCATTCCATGCTGGCCGGCGAGGCCGCCACGCGCGGCGGCTTCACCATCACGCTGGGCGCCTTCTCGAGGCCGGCCAGCTCGAACTCGTCCACGCCGTAGGGCGCGTTCATCGAGCTGGTGTTCATCGGCTCGCGCAGCGACCAGGTGACGAGGTTGGTGACGAATTCGCCGGTCTCGCGGATGTTGGTGACGGTGTCCTTCTCGTGCCGGTCGGCCGGCGCGTTGCAGGAGAACATCAGCACCGGCGGCGCGGTCGAGACCAGGTTGAAATGCGAGAACGGCGCGAGGTTCACCTCGCCGCGCGCGTTGACGGTGCTGATCCAGCCGATCGGGCGCGGCGCCACGATCGCGTTGAACAGCGTGCGCTTGAAGCCGGGCGTGTTCGCCGGGTCGAGAAACATGGGGCTCTCCTGGTCCTGGGTTCCTGAAGCCGGCCGCGTCAGGCGCGGGCCCCGCCCTTCACGAACACCGCGCGACCGGTTGCATACACCACCGCGTGGCGTTCCTCGGGCGTGAGCCGCGCGCAGGCCGCGAGCATGCGCTGCACCATGTCGGCATAGGTGCCCGACGAGGTGCCGATATCCGAGCCCCACATGATGCGATCGGCGCCGAACATGTCGACCGCCGCGCGCAGCGCCTGATCGGCCGGCGTGCCGGTTTCGCGATAGATGTCGAGGTTGATCGAGGTGAACTTGAAGAACAGGTTCGGCTCGGCCGCGAGCGGCGCGAAGCGCTCGTCGAAGCCGAAGTTGTCGTCCTCGGCCTCGGGCTCGAGCATGTGGTCGAGCACCACGCGCAGCGTCGGGAAGCGTCGCGCCAGCGCGATGATGGCCGGCACCGAGGGCCCGCCGCCGCCGCGCGCCAGCACCTCGATGTTCATCACGATGCCGTGCTCGTTGGCCACCGCCCAGGTCTCGAGCGCGCGCGGCGACGCGAGCCAGGGCATCGAGCCGTCGGCCTCGCGGCCGCCGAACAGGCGCACGCCGGCCAGACCGTGGCGCTCGATGTAGCCGCGCACCCGAGCCGGCGTTTCCGGCGCCTCGGCGTCGAGGATCACCACCGCCGAGAAGCGATCGGGATGGGCATCCGAGGAATCGAGGATGTAGCTGTTGTCGTAGCGGTAGATCATGCGCTTTTGCACCGCCACCGCCTCGACCACGCCGGCCTGGTCCATCCACGGCAGCATGCGCGACACGTCCGGCACCTCGTTGATCGGATTCGGGCCGTGCGCGCCGCCCGGCAGGCCGATCACGCCCGGCAGGCGCGGCGGCGCGTTCGGCGAGCGCTGCATCGGATTGCGCGGGTAGCGCGTGGTGTCGTCGGCCACCAGGTGCGCGTGCGAATCGAACAGCGCGAGGGCGGGTGCTTGAGGCGTGGCAGGCATGTCGTCTCCAGTGAAGGGAAGCTCGGGTTCAGAACAGGTGGCGGATGCCGACCGTGAAGCCGGTCTGGGCATCGCTGGCCGATGGGGTGGCGAAGGTCAGCGCGGCCACCGCGGCATGGCCGGTGGAATCGACGCCGGCGGCCTTCTCGTGCAGCAGCACGCAATAGAGGTCGGTGCGCTTGGACAGCGAATAGTCGGCGCCGAGGTTCCATTGCTGGTAGCTCGCGCCGCTCTGGCCGGCGAACGAACTCACGCGCGTGTAGGCGTAGGCGATGCCGAACTGCAGGGCCGGCGTGAGGCGGTACTTGAGGTTGGCCTCGGCGGTGTTGAAGGTCGCCGTCTTGCCGCGCTCGGCCGCGGGCAGGCTCGCGCCCGTCACGGGCGTGGCGCCCAGGTCGGCGAAGCTGGTGCGCGTGTAGATCGCGCCCAGCGTGAAGTGGCCGAGCTCGTACGCGGTGCCGGCGCCGAACTCGCGCTGCGAGCCGGCCGTGGCATAACCGCTGAAGATCGGGCTGGTGAAGTTGTTGCCGGTCGCGCTGCTGGTGGCGTTGTTGCCGAACAGCGCGAAGTTCGGATTCTTCACGTACAGATAGGCCGCCGCGAACTTGAAGGGGCCCTGCTGGTAGTCGGCGCCGGCCGAGATCATCTCGTTGCGCGTGACCTGCCCCGCCACGCCGCCCAGGCTGTAGGTCGCCCCCAGTTGCAGGCCGCGATAGCGCGGGCTCACGTACTTGATCGCGTTGTTGGCGCGCTCGGTGCCGTCCACGTCGTCCAGGCCCGCCGGGTGATAACCCCAGCCGGCGCCGCGCGCGGCCCAGTCGGTGCCCGAGGCGAACTGGCCGAGATAGCTCGACAGCGTCAGGTACTGGCGCCCCAGCGTGACGGTGCCGTAAGGCGTGCCAAGCCCGACGAAAGCCTGCCGGCCGAACATCAGCCCGGCCTGCAGCGCGCCGGTGGTGGTGGTGAAGCCGTTCTCCAGGGTGAACACGGCGCGGTAACCGCCGCCCAGTTCCTCGTTGCCGGTGATGCCGAAGCGCGAGGCGCTCTCGTTGCCGCCCGCGATGGCGTGCTGCGGCGCGCCGCCGGCATTGCTGTTGTAGCGATAACCGGCATCGACGATGCCGTACAGGGTCACGCTGCCCTGGGCCTGCGCGGCACAGGCAAAGCCGCAGGCGGCGGCGCCGATCAGCGCCAGCGATGTCTTCATGGTGTCTCCTCCCGATGTCGTGGCTCCGCTTGCCGCGGATGCCGGATGCGTCGCTGCCGGAGCGCGCTGCGGCGCCCTCGTTTCGACGCCCCGTATGGTTCCACGCAGGCCGTGTCGCTCCAAGCGCGTTTCCGTGACTTTTCGCAGAGCGAAATGTCGGGTCCGCGCCGGCGCCGCCACCAATAGGGATCGATCGCCATGATTCCGCACCGCGAAATCTTGCCGAATCGCGCTGGAGAGGGCCATCGGTGCAGCGTAGTATTGCCCGCCGTGGACCGATCGAGTACCGGCCCGCACGAGACACGCACACAAACCGGCGCACCGCGCGACTGTAAGGCGGCAGACAGCCGGTCCGACACGATGGAGTGGGAGGAGACATGGAGATTTCCCTGGCCGCGGCGGCCCAGCCCGATACCGCGCACGACGAGCGCCTGATCCGGCGCGTCTGGTGGCGCATCATGCCGCTGATCATGGTGACCTATCTGGTGTCGGTCATCGACAAGATGAACGTCAGCTTCGCCAAGCTGCAGATGGTCCACCAGATCGGCCTGACCGAGACCGCCTACGGGCTGGCCTCCTCGCTGTTCTTCATCGGCTACCTGATCTTCGAGATCCCCAGCGCGCTCGGCGTGCATCGCTTCGGCGCGCCGAAGTGGATCTTCCGCATCATGCTGAGCTGGGGCATCGCCACCGTGCTGCTGGCCTATACCGCCTCGGGCTCGATGTTCGCCGCGCTGCGCTTCCTGGTGGGCAGCGCCGAGGCGGGGCTCTATCCGGGCGTGGTGTATTACCTGACGGTCTGGCTGCCGCGCCGCTACCAGGTGCGCGCGGTGGCCCTGCTCACGCTGGGCAGCGCGCTGGGCAACATGCTCGGCTCGGCCTTCGGCGGCATGCTGCTGTCGCTGGACGGCACGCTGGGCCATGCAGGCTGGCAGTGGGTGTTCATCGTGACCGGTGCCTTCGCCCTGCTGCTCTCGCCGATCGTGCTGCTGCGCCTGCCCGCCAGCATCGAGACCGCGGGCTTTCTCGACGCGGCCGAGCGCCAGCGACTGGCACGCATGGTGGCCCAGGAGGCGCCCTCCACCAACCACGAGGGCAATGTCTGGGCGGTGCTGCGCGACCGCGTGGTGATGCTGTTCGCGCTCGGCTACACGCTGCTGCTGACCTCGCTGTACGGGATCATTTACTGGCTGCCGACGGTGATCAAGGGCTTCGGCGTGTCGAGCTCGTTCAACGGCCTGCTGACCATGATCCCCTGGGCGCTCACGGCGATCCTGCTGCTCACCGTGCCGCGCCTGCTCAAGCTCGAGGGCCAGGTGCGGGTGGCGGCCGCCGCGATCGGCACCATCGGCTGCCTGGCCTTCGTGGTCAGCCTGCTGGTGAGCGACCCGGCCTGGCGCTACGTCGCGCTGGTGCTCGGCACGCCCTGCACCTCGCTGCTGCTGCCCTGCTTCTGGTCGCTGCCCTCGAAGTACTTCAGCGGCCGGCGCGCCGCGGCGAGCCTGGCCGCGATCAGCAGCATCGGCAACTTCGGCGGCTTCCTCGCGCAGAACGCGATGCCCTGGATCGGCAAGGCGCTCGGCCACGCCAGCTACGCGATGCTGCTGCCCGCGCTGTGCCTGCTGCTGCTCGGCGCCACCGCGTTCGCGATGGAGCGCGCCAGCCGCCGCGCCGCGTCCGTCACCACCGCGCGCTGAACCGGCGCGCCTGCCCTTTCGACTTCAACGATTCCACGCCCATGCAAGCCAGCCTCCCGCGCCAGATCGGCACCTTCGTCAAGACCGGCGCGCCGCAGATCATCGAGATCCTCGGCGGTGCCGGCCTCCACTTCGCCGTGATCGACGCCGAGCACGCGCCCTTCGATCGCGCCACGCTCGACATCATGGTGATCGCCGCGCGCTCGGTGGCGCTGCCGCTGTTCGTCAGGATTCCCGACATGCAACCGGCCACCGTGCAGTCCGCGCTCGATCTCGGCGTGTCGGGCCTGCTGGTGCCGCATGTCGATTCGGCCGAGCACGCGCGGCGCCTGGTGGCGCGCACGCGCTTCCTCGACGGCGAGCGCGGTTATTCGAGCTCGCCGCGCTTCGCCGGCTACGGCGCGATGGGCATGAAGCGCGCGGTCGAGGCCGGCAACGGCACCACGGTGATCTGCCAGATCGAGAGCCGCGCCGGCTGCGCGGCCGCCGCCGAAATCGCCGCGGTGGACGGCGTGGCGGGGCTGTTCGTCGGCCGCGCCGATCTCGCGCTGTCCTTCGGGCTCGCCGATGCGCGCGCGCCCGAGGTGATGCAGGCCACCGTCGCGGTGCTCGACATCGCGCGCCGCGCCGGCAAGATCGGCGGCGTCGCGATCGGCGAGAGCCAGGAATGCGGCGAGTTCGAGCCGATGGGCGCGAGCTGGTTCGTGGTCGGCTCGGACCAGGCGCTGCTGCGCCGCGGCGCGCTCGCGATGATGGCCTGACACGGCAGCCGCATGCCGGTACGCCGCCGCCCGGCAAAGCTGGGATAATCCGCCTGGATCAGACGCGATCGCGCCGGCCCTCGCCGAGCGCCGATACGAACCAGAAACAAGATCGGAGACAGACCGGAACCCCAAGATGGCGGAACGCGATTCGTCGATCCGCGCGGTCGAGCGGGCCATTGCCCTGCTGCGCGCGCTCAACCAGATGCCGGTCTCGACGCTCGACGGCCTGCATCAGTCCACCACCCTGCCCAAGCCGACCCTGGTGCGGCTGCTGCGCACCTTCGAGGAACTGGGCCTGGTCGCGCGCGGCGCGCGCCCCGGCGAATACCGCCTGCTCGACGGCGTCAACGCGCTGAACTCGGGTTATCACCACGTGCCGCGCGTGGTCGAGATCGCCGGGCCGCTGGTGCGCGCGCTGACCGAGGAAATCAAATGGCCGATCGCCCTGGGCATGCTCGACGTCGATGCGCTGGTGGTGCGCCACAGCACCATTCCCTATTCGCCGCTGTCGCTGCTGCACTCATCGATCAACATGCGGCTGAGCCTGGTGTCGCGCGCGCTCGGGCGCGCCTACCTGGCGTTCTGCTCGCCGGAGGAACAGGAGATGCTGCTGGAGATCGTGCGCCAGAGCCATCATCCCGAGGATCGTCTCGCCCACGACCGCGAGGCCGTGCAGGCGATGCTGGAGCAAACGCGCCAGCGCGGCTACGGCCTGCGCGACGCCACCGTGCGACCCGTGTCGGGCACGCTCGCGGTGCCGGTGATCGCGAAGGATTTCGTGGTGGCCTCGATCGGGCTGACCTGGTTCTCGTCCGCGCTGACGGTCGACAAGGTGGTCGAGCGTTATCTGCATCGCCTGCAGGACGTCTCGCGGCGGATCTCCGAGCAGTTGTAGTGCGCCGGAGCCGGCACGCGCATCGCGGCGGCGCCGCCCTCGTCCGTGCCCGCGCATCCATCGCCGCTGTAACGACAGGGGCCGCTCGCCTTTTGGCGCAATTCGCACAATTCGCACTCGCGACTATTCCATTGTTTGCCAAACCCGGCATCTAAATTCGAGTCTTCACGCTTTTTCCCGGGATGGGCCGCGCGTAGATTACAAGGCACTCCGGTGCGTCGCCGTCCTGGCGGCGACCGGTCCACACTAGGTGAGGAACAGCATGGCCAAGCTCGAAGGAAAGGTCGCACTCGTCACGGGTGCCTCGAAGGGAATCGGCGCGGCAATCGCCAAGGCGCTCGCCGCCGAGGGCGCATCCGTGGTGGTCGGTTACGCCAGCAGCAAGTCGGGCGCGGAAAGCGTGGCCGCCGAGATCCGCGACGCCGGCGGGCGCGCGGTGGCGGTGGGCGGCGACGTGTCGAAGGCGGCCGATGCCGCGAAACTGGTGCAGGCCGCGATCGACGAATTCGGCGCACTGCATACCGTCGTCAACAACTCGGGCGTGTATGCCTTCGCGGCGCTGGAAGACATCACCGAGAACGAGTTCCATCGTCAGTTCAATACCAACGTGCTGGGCCTGCTGCTGGTCACGCAGGCCGCCTCGAAGCACCTTGGCGAAGGCGCGAGCGTGATCAACATCAGCTCGGCGGCGACGCGGATCACCCCCGCCACCACCGCCGTCTATACCGGCACCAAGGGGGCGGTGGATGCGATCACCAACGTGCTGGCGCTGGAGCTCGCGCCGCGCAAGATCCGCGTCAACGCGATCAACCCCGGTTATGTCGAGACGGAAGGCACGCACGCGGCCGGCATCGCGGGCTCCGAGATGGAAGCGCAGTTCGTGGCGCAAACGCCGCTGGGCCGCGCCGGCCGACCCGACGACATCGCCGGCGTCGCCGTGTTCCTGGCCTCGGACGACGCGCGCTGGATCAGCGGCGAGCATCTGCTCGCGGCCGGCGGCCTGCGCTGAGATCGGCCGGCGCGCCTCGGGCCCTGGACGGCAGGCCCGAGGCGCGCCGGATCGGACTCCATCGACGCATCACAAGGCCGGGGCAAGCCCCCGGCTGTACCGGTTGCACGCTGCCCACCGCGACCGGAACCAGGCGCGCTACCGGCTCGCCTGATCTTCCAGGCCGCCATTCGCGGCGATTCCCGCGTTTCATCTCTCCCACGCGACGCGCCGCATCCTTTCAACCGGCTTTCTCGCTCGTCCCTGCCTCGCTCGTCCCTGGCACACGCCGCGCCGCCGCGAGCCTGCGCGCCATCGTCCCATCCGCCGCGCTCCCGACGCGCCGCGCCTCGCCGTCCCGACTTCCCGCCATCAAGTTTTCGCGCGCCGCGCCGTAGACGCTATGAGCGGGTGCCGTCGCCCGCCCTCGATTCCCCGTACCCGATTACCGCAACCGCCTCCCGATTCGCGCAGCCCGCCCTCTCCTCCCAAGGCCATGATGTCCTCACTCCGAAGCCGCATCCTGATCATCTCCTCCGCCACCGTGATCGGCGCGCTCGCGCTGTCGGGCGCCGCCGCCTACTTCACGGTGCGCGCCAACACGATGGAAACCATCGCGCAGAACCTGGACGCGATCGCCGGCGCCAACACGCTGGCGATCGACAAGTGGGTGGAGGCCAAGGCGCAGGCGGTCAAGGCCTCGGCCGAGGACGTCGAGCACGGCGATCCGCAAGGTTTCGTCAAGCACATGGGCCGCGCCAGCGGCTTCCCGATCACCACGGTCGGCTGGAGCGACAAGAGCTTTTTCTCGACCACCAGCACCGCGCCGGGCTACGACCCGACCGCGCGCCCCTGGTACAAGGCCGCGCTGGCCGCGGGCACGCTGGTGGTCACCAAGCCCTATGGCGACTCCTCGACGGGTGCGCCCTACGTGTCGTTCTCCGCGCCGATGATGCGCAACGGCTCGGCCGACGGCGTGGTCAGCGGCGCGGTGCCGCTCGAGGGCGTGCGCGAGGTGGTGTCCACCGTGCATCCGACGCCCGCCAGCCTGGCCTTCGTGGTGACGCGCGACGGCCAGGTCATCGCGCACCCGGACGCCAAGCTCGCGCTCAAGCCCGCCACCGATATCGCCGAGGCGCTCACGCCCGCAGCGCTGGCCTCGCTGGCCCAGGCCGGCGCGCCGATGGAGATCGCGCTGGGCGGCGTGGTGAAGCTGCTCAAGGCCCAGCCGGTGGCCGGCACCGACTGGTACCTGGTGATCGCGCTCGACAAGGCCGAGGCCACCGCGGGACTGAGCCGGGTGCTGCGCACGCTGGGCGTGGCGATGCTGCTGCTGACGCTGGCCGCGGTCGGCCTCGCGGCCTTCTTCACCTCGAACTCGTTCCGCAGCCTGTCGCGGGTGCGCGACGCGATGGACACCATCGGCTCGGGCGGCGGCGACCTCACGCATCGCCTGCCGGTGGCCGGCCGCGATGAGGTGGCGCAGATCTCGGCCTCCTTCAATGCCTTCGTCGACAAGATCAGCGCGGTGCTGCACGACGTGAAGTCCGGCGTGGACAGCATGAAGCTGGCCACCGACGAAATCGAAATGGGCAATCGCGACCTGTCGCAACGCACCGAGACTTCGGCCAGCAACCTGCAGCACACCTCGGCCGCACTCACCGAACTGACCGCGAGCGTGAAGCAGTCGGCGGAATCGGCGATGGAGGCCTCGCGGCTCGCGACCTCGGCCAGCGAGGCGGCGGCGCGCGGCGGCGCGGTGGTGACCAGCGCGGTCAGCACGATGGACGAGATCGCCCGCGCCTCGGCGCGCATCACCGAGATCATCGGCGTGATCGACGGCATCGCCTTCCAGACCAATATCCTGGCGCTGAACGCGGCGGTGGAAGCCGCGCGGGCCGGCGAGCACGGCCGCGGCTTCGCGGTGGTGGCGGGCGAGGTGCGCACGCTCGCCCAGCGCTGCGCGACGGCCGCGCGCGAGATCAAGGACCTGATCCAGTCCTCGGAAGCCAGCGTCGACACCGGCGCGCAACGCGTGCAGGCGGCCGGCGCGGCGATGCGCGAGATCGTCGAGGGCATCGAGCGCGTCAATCGCGTGATCGGCGAGATCGACGGCGCGATGAACGAGCAGAGCACCGGCATCAGCCAGATCGACCGCAGCGTCGCCGAGATGGACCAGGCCACGCAGCAGAACGCGGCGCTGGTCGAGCAGTCGACCGCCGCCTCGGCGACGCTCAACGAACAGGCGCATGGCCTGTCGGGGATCGTGGGGCTGTTCCGGTTGCGGCAAGCGACGACAGCTTGAACGAGGCGCGCGGCGCGACGGCGTCGTCGTGCTCATGAGGCATCGATCGGCGCGCGTGCGAGCGCCGATCGCTCGAAATACGAATCGTCGAGCAGCATGTCCTCGAAGAACGCGCCGAAGCGACGGTCCTTGTCGCGGATATGGATCTCGAGCACCCACAGCTGCTGCGAGGGACGAAATTCGATGCCGGACAAGGGCACGTTGACGATGGCCTTGTGCGGGAAATCGGCGATGCGGTGACCCGGCAAGTCGAAGTTCAGTTCCCAGCCACGCCGCTCCGTACTGGCTTTCGCGAACTCGTAGAGCTGCCTGCCGGTCGCGCCGGTGCTCAGCCAATGGCGGCGTACTTCGTGGAAGATCGCCTTGACGTCCTCGGCGCAGCGCGCCATCTCCCGGTTCGAGCCGGTCACGAAGGTGTCGCCGCCGTCGCCCTCCCAGCGCTGCCAGCAAGGCCCGATGTCGACCAGGAAGATGTCGTCCTCGCCCAGCACGCGGTGCGGGTCGGCCGGCGCGCCGCCGATCTGCACGGTGTTCCCGCCGAAACGAACGTACACGTCGTGCCAGCCCCGCAGCAGCCCCATGTCGGCCAGGATGTCCTTGGCGGTCTCGATCGCCTCGGATTCGGCCATGCCCGGTTGCATCGCGGCGGCGATCGCCTCGACGGCGGCGCGCGTGTGCTCGCGCGCGATCAGCATCTGGGCGGCGTCGTAATGCGGGCCCACGGCCTCGAGCGGATTGTCGTGCGGGTTCATGAGCGATTCGTCTTGCATGGTGGTCCTGGTCAAAAGTCTTTCGGGGGTATCGTCAGCCGCAGGCCTTCGTGCTCGGCTCGCATGTCCAGTTGGCAGGAAAGCCGGTCGAATGGCCCGCTGGCAGCAAACGCGCCGAGCAGGCGCTTCTCGGCTCTGGAGATCGCCGGCAGCCTCGGCAGGTCCGTCTCGTCGATCCTCACGCGGCAGGTGCCGCATGACTGGTTGCCGCCGCAGATGGCCTCCACGACGTGCTCGGCGACGAGCGCCTGCATCAGCGACGCACCGACCGGGCAGCGCAGGGATCGGCGCGCCCCGTCGGGCAGCGACACGGCAACCGTGATGCTCGCGTGCGGCGACGCGTCGATCACGGCGGCAGCCGCGGACGCCTCGAACGCATCGAAGAAGAACCTGTCCTCGGGCAGGCCGCAGCGCGATACCAGTCGCTCGCGCGCCATTCGCACCATGGCCGGCGCCCCGCACGCGAACACATACGCGTCGCCGAGCGAGGGATGGGCGGCGGCCGCCACGTCCTGGACGAAACCCGTCGCGCCCTCCCAATCCGGGCTCGCGGTGCGCATGACCGGCACGAAATGGAAATGGCGGTACTCGCGCTCGAGCGAGCGCAAGACGTCGACCGCGTAGAGATCGCCGGGCCGGTCGCCGCCCCAGTACAACCAGACATCGTTGCGCACGGCCGTCGCGAGGTGCCGTTCGAGCATCGCCTTGAGCGGCGCGATGCCGGTTCCGGTCGCCAGCAGGATCACTTTGGCATCCTGATCGGCCGGGACCCGCCAGATGCAATCGCCGTAGGGCCCGGACAGTTCAAGCGTGCTGCCGACCCGGATCTGCTCGCGCAGCATGCGAGAGAACCGCCCCTGCTCGTGCAGGCGGATGTGGAGTTCGATCCTGCCGTCGGCGCGGCAGGGCGAAGCCATCGAATAGGAACGATGCGCGTCCGTGCCCGGCAACGCGATGCTCAGGTATTGCCCTTCCTGATAGCGCAAGGACGTGTCCACCGGGGACAAACCCAGGATCACGACGGATCCGCCTCGATGTTCGAGGCTCTGTACCAGCGCCTGCATTGAGCCTCCCATGTGGTCATGCTTCCATGGGGGTGACTATACGAATCGTCGAGGACGAGTTGAAGGACCACTTGCGGGCGCCGGAACTGGACCACTATGCCGCGAAGAACCGGCAAGCTTCGGCCAGCCTCTCCTTGCCCTCGCGCGCCTATTGACCTTCAATACCACTTGAACGTCAAGGTCGAACCTCCATCAGGACCGACAAGCAGCGCAACTCGCACCAGGGACCACGCCGATGAACCAACAGCACAGCACGCCGGGCTGGATGCTCTACGGAGCGAACGGCTATACCGGGGAAATGATCGCGCGCGAGGCGGCAAGGCGCGGGCTCAGGCCGGTGCTGGCCGGCCGCAACCGCGACAAGGTCGAGTCGCTGGCCCGGGAGCTGGGCCTGGAGGCGCGCGTGTTCGACCTCGATCGCCCCGGGGAGGTGGCGCGGCAGGTCGAAGGCCAGACGCTGGTGATGCACTGCGCCGGCCCGTTTTCGACGACCGCGGCGCCCATGATGGAGGCCTGCCTCGGCGCCGGGGCGCACTACCTCGACATTTCCGGCGAGATCGCCGTGTTCGAGCATGCCCGGTCGCTCGACGAACGCGCCCGGCAGGCGGGCATCACGATCTGCCCGGGCGTCGGCTTCGACGTGATTCCCACCGATTGCGTCGCGGCCGCGCTCAAGGCCGCCCTGCCGGACGCCACGCATCTCGCCCTCGGCTTCGATTCGAGTTCGAGCTTTTCGCCCGGCACCGCCAAGACCCTGATCGAGGGCATGCCGCAAGGCGGCAAGGTCCGTCGCGACGGGCGCATCGTGACGGTACCGCTCGCCCATGGCATGCGCCGGATCGACTTCGGCAATGGCGAGAAGAACGCCATGACCATTCCGTGGGGCGACGTGTCCACGGCCTACGCCACCACGGGCATTCCCAATATCGAGGTGTTCATCCCCGCCTCGGCCGGCATGGTCCTCGGCGCCCGGCTCGGCAACCTGGTCCGGCCGCTGCTGGGCCTGCGCGCCGTGCAGGACCTGCTCAAGGCCCGCATCGGCAGAACCGTCACCGGCCCGGATGCGCGTCGGCGCGCCGGACAGGCCACCTATGTCTGGGGGGAAGTGCGCAATGCGCGAGGCGAGCGCAGGACGGCGCGCGTGCGTACCGACCATGTGTACAGCCTCACCGTCAACGGCGCGCTGGCCGTGGTCGACCATCTGATGCGCACTCGCCCGGCCGGCGGCGCCTACACGCCGTCCAGGCTGATCGGGGCCGAGCTGGTGAGCAGCCTGCCCGGCTCGGGGCCGCTGGAGATCGTATGAAACGCGCGTTCGTCTCGACCGACGACAGCATGCCGGCCTGAAGCGATCGACGTTTCGTACACTTGACTAACGACGCTGGCCGCCAACGCGACCACGCCTTCGCCAACCCACCACGGCAAGCGACACGCCCGAGATCACGGCAGCGAGCGAAACGTAATACGCAGGCGCGAGCACATCGCCGCTCGCGTGGATGAACACTTCCGCGATCGTCGGTGCGAAACCGCCGAACAACGTCACGCCGAGGCTGTAGGCGATCGACAGCCCCGCCGATCGCACGCGCACGGGAAAGATCTCCGACATCAGGGCCGGCATCGGCCCCGAATACGCCGCCTTGAAGATGCCGGCCGCGGCCTGCAGCACGAGCAGCCAGCCCAGGGTGGGATGGCGCTGCAGCAGCGCGAACATCGGATAGGTGAGCGTGGCGAGCAGGATCGAGGTGGTCAGCATGATGCGCACGCGCCCGATGCGATCCGAGAGCGCGCCCATCACCGGCGAGAGCAGGAACTGCAGGCCGCCGTTGAGCACGACTACGCCGAACGAGCTCGCCGCCGCCATGTGAAGCTGCTTGACCGCGTACATCGGCATGTAGAGCTGCAGGATGTACACGCCGACCGTCGATTGCGCAACGATGCCGACCGCCAGCAGCAGGCTGCCCCATTGACGGCCGAGCCCCGGCGCCTTGCCTTCCGGCGCGGCCTGCATGGACTCGGCCCGCTGGTTGGCGAGGAATTCGGGCGTCTCGTCCAGGTGCGAGCGGATGTACCAGCCCACCGGCCCCAGCACCAGCCCGAAGCAGAACGGCAGGCGCCAGCCCCAGGCCTGGAGTTGCTCGGGCGGCAGCCACCAGGCCAGCAGCGAACCGAAGGCCGCCGCCAGGATCGCCGCCGCGCCCTGGCTCGCGAACTGCCAGCTGGCGAAGTAGCCGCGCCGGTTCGGGCTGTGCTCGACCATCAGCGCGGTCGCGCTGCCGAACTCGCCGCCCACCGCGAAACCCTGCACCAGGCGGGCGAGCAGGATCAGCAGCGGCGCCGCGATGCCGATCGACGCATAGGGCGGCATGACCGCCATCGCCAGCGTGCCGGCCATCATCAGCGCGATGGCCAGCGTGAGCGCCGCCTTGCGCCCGTGGCGATCGCCGTAGATGCCCAGCACGATCGCGCCCAGCGGCCGCATCAGGAAGGAGATGCCGAAGGTGCCGACGGCCAGCAGGGTCGACAGCCATTCGTCGTGCACGGGGAAGAACACCTTCGCGATGATCGGCGCGAAGTAGCCGTAGACGAGAAAATCGAACCACTCGAGCGCGTTGCCGATCGACGAGGAGAATACGATGCGACGCATCATGCCGCGGCTGAGCGGCACCTGCTCGGCCGATGTCCCGATATCCATGCCAGTCTTCCCCACTTTGCTTGGTTCTACTCATCGATGGCCGCGCGCCGCGAGCCGGGAACTCCGACTCGCGGCCAGGCGCCGGCCGACTAGAAACCCGCGGCGAGCCCGTCGCGTCGCGTATCGCTCGCGGCCACGTAGCCGCGCTCCGGGTCCTCGCGATCGAGCTTCCAGATGAACTGGCCGGAGCCGAAGTCCATGTAGGGATCGTCGATGCCCTTGATCTCGTGGCCGAGGCCCTGCAGGCCGCGTGCCGTCTGCGCGTCGAAGGTCGATTCGATGTCGAGCGTGAAATCGCGGTTGACCTTCCAGCGCGGCGCGTCGCAGGCGGCCTGCGGCTGCTGGCCGTAATCCAGCATGCGCACCACCGACTGCAGATGCCCTTGCGGCTGCATGTCGCCGCCCATCACGCCGAAGCTCATCACCGCCTCCTGGCGGCCGTTCACCCGCTGCGTGAGGAAGGCCGGGATGATGGTGTGGAACGGGCGCTTGCCGCCCGCCACCACGTTCGGCGAGGCCGGATCCATCGAGAAGCCGCAGCCGCGGTTCTGCAGCGCGATGCCGGTGCCGGGCACCACCACGCCCGAGCCGAAGCCCATGTAGTTCGACTGGATGAAGCTCACCATCATGCCGCGCTCGTCCACCGCGGACAGGTAGATCGTGCCGCCCGAACGCGGCATGCCGAAGCCGAAGTGCGTGGCGCGCTTCGGGTCGATCAGCTTGGCGCGCTCCTTGAGGTAGGCGGTGTCGAGCATCTGCTCGGGGGTGACCTCCATCGAGCGCGGATCGGCGACGTAGCGGTAGACATCGGCGAAGGCGAGCTTCATCGCCTCGATCTGCAGATGCTGCGATTCGAGGCTGTCGCGCGGCAACGCGCTCATGTCGAACTGCTCGAGGATGCCCAGCGCGATCAGCGCCGCGATGCCCTGCCCGTTCGGCGGGATCTCGTGGACCGTGTAGCCGCGATAGTCCTTGCCGATCGGCTCGACCCATTCCGGGCGATAGCCGCGCAGGTCGTCCAGCGTGAGCGCCGCGCCTCCCTCGCGCGCGAAGGCGGCGATGCGCTCGGCCAGCTCGCCTTCGTAGTAGTCGCGCGGCCCTTTTTCCGCGAGCCGGCGCAGGGTGGCCGCGTGGCCCGGGAAACAGACACGCTCGCTGACTTCCGGTGCGCGCCCGCGCGGCATGAAGGTCTCGGCGAACCCCGGCTGGTTATGCAGTTCGGGAATCGCGGCCTGCCACTTGCGCGTGACGATGGTCGCCACGGCATGGCCGCGCTCGGCGATCTCGATGGCTGGCTCCATCAGGTCCGCGAACGGCAGCGAACCGAACTTCGCATGCAGCGCTTCCCAGCCGGCGATCACGCCGGGCACGGTCACCGTGTCCCAGCCGCGCTTGGGCTGCTTCGCCAGCCCGTTTTCCTCGCCGTACTTGCGGCGGAAATAATCGACGCTCCAGGCCGCCGGCGCGGGGCCCGAGGCGTTCAGCCCGTGCAGCTTCGCGCCGTCCCAGACCAGCGAGAAGCAGTCGCTGCCCAGGCCGTTGGAGACCGGCTCGACCACTGTGATGGCCGCGGCCGCCGCGATCGCGGCATCGACCGCGTTGCCGCCCTTCCAGAGCATGCGCAGCCCCGCCTGCGCCGCCAGCGGATGCGAGGTCGAGACGATGTTGCGGGCGAACACCGGCAGGCGCGGTGTCGGATAGGGGTTCTGCCAGTCGAAGCTCGTCATGGAAGTTCGGATCCCGGTAATGAGGAAGGAGGCGGCACGCATGCCCACGTCGATACCTGGATTATCTTGAACGCGCGGGCAAAAAAATTTAATATTTTTTCTCGACACTTAAATTTAATTTACATGCTCACCTTACGCATGCTGCGCACCCTGCAGGCCGTGGCGCGCAGCGGTTCGTTCGCCACGGCGGCCGAGAAGACCGCGCTCACGCAAGCCGCCGTGAGCCTGCAGATGCGCGGGCTCGAGGAGGCGCTGGGCAAGTCGATCTTCGACCGCCGCGCGCGCCAGATCGCGCTCACGCGCGAAGGCCGGGAGATCTGCGCCAAGGTGGAGCACATCCTCGCCCTGATCGACGAGTTGCCCGCCAGCACGGGCGACACCATGCGCGGCTCGGTCACCATCGGCGCGGTGGTATCGGTGATCGGCGGGCTGTCGCTGGCCATCGCGCACCTGAAAAACGATCATCCGGAACTGGAGGTGCGGCTGACCTCGGCACGCTCGAACGAGCTGGCGCACATGGTCGAGGATGGCGACGTGGACCTCGCCGTGGTGGTGGACAGCGCCGAGGGCGCGCTGCACGAGACGCTCGCCTGGACGCCGCTTTACGAGGAGCCGCTGATGCTGGTGACGAGCCGGGAGACGCCCGGCGACGACGCGCGCCGCATCCTGCGCGAGCGTGAATTCCTGCGCTTCGACCGGCGCGTGCCGACCGGCGTGGTGATCGACCGCGCGCTGGCCGAGCTCGGCATCGCGCCGCGCGAATACCTGGAGCTGAACTCGATCGAGACGATCGTCTCGCTGGTGCGCGGCAACGTGGGGGTAAGCGTGCTGCCGGTGCTGCGCGGCGGCAGGTGGCGCAGCGACCCGAACCTGCGGCTGGTGCCGCTGCCGGGGCGAACCTTCATCCGCTCGGTGAGCATGGTCCAGCGCAAGGCGAACCGGCAGACCCTGCTCACGCAGACGATCGCCGAGATGTTGCGCCGGTGAGCGGGATGCGCAACCCGCATCGGCGGAACCGGCCCACCGGCTAGCGCTTCCCGACGATCGGGCGCTCACCCTCGCCCGAGATTCCGGCGGGAACGGCTGCATCCAGGATGGCCGGCACGACGTCCTCCACACGCTCGGCAAGGATCGGCTGCAACAGGTGCCCGCTATGGATGAAGCCGGCCTCGCGCAGGTGATCGAGCAGGGCAAGCAGCGGATTCCAGAAACCCTTGGTATTGACGAGCACGATCGGCTTGCGATGGCGGCCGAGCTGGCTCCAGGTCATGATCTCCACGATTTCCTCGACCGTTCCGATGCCGCCCGGCAGTGCCACGAACGCATCCGAGCGCTCGAACATCCGGTGCTTGCGCTCGTGCATGGTGTCGGTGATCGTCAGGTCCTCGAACATCCTCAGCGATGCCTGGTTTGCCTCGCGGTCGATCAGGAAGCGCGGAATGACCGCGCCGACCTCCCCGCCGGCGTCGAGCGCGCCACGCGCCACCGCGCCCATCAGGCCGGTGGTTCCGCCGCCGTAGACCAGCTTTAGCCTCGCCCGCGCCAATGCCCGTCCGAGCGCCTGGCTGGCCTCCATGAAGGCGGGATCGGCGCCGGGCGACGACCCGCAGTAGACACATACCGCTCGAACGCCCCTATCCTCGCCCCGCTGCGAATTGACTTCCTTGTCTGCCATGTTCCTTTCCGATCAGGATGGCGCGAGTCGCGGCGCGGCTTGACCGGATCGGGAGCCGATCGTGCAAGCACCGCCGGGCAAAGCGCCCATAAATACGCTACGATGCGTAGCGTTTCGAGCGGAGATTACGCTACGCTCCGTAGCGATGTCAATCGAATGAATTGGGTGTGGATGGAGGCCCGCGGGCCCCGGCGAACAGGAGAATCGACAGGATGACGATGGAAAAAGGACGCGCGGGGCGTGCCAGGAGCAACGCGACAACGGCTTCGGTGCAGGCGGCGGCGCTGCAGCTGGCGCGCGAACTGGGCCCGAGCCGCGTCACGATCGACGGGATCGCGACAGCCTCCGGCGTGGCCAAGACGACCATCTACCGGCGCTGGCCCAATGCCGCCGCGGTGATCATGGATGCCTTCCTCGCGGACATCCAGCCCCATATCGTCTACCCCCGGGGCTCGACGCCGCGCGAAACCTTCCGCAACGTGCTTCGCGATTTCGCGCGCGCGCTCGATCCCTCACGCCGCGAGCTGCTGCGTCACCTGATCGGCGCGGCGCAGTCGGACCCGGAGCTGGCGCGCGAATTCTGGGAGAAATGGATCGGGCCGCGACGCGAGGAAGGACGCAATGCCTTGAAGATGGCGGGTATGTCGCCGCAGGAAGAGGCGGTCATGATCGACCTGCTGTTTGGTGCCTTCTACTATCGCTTGCTGATGCCCTATGCCGAGATCGACGACGCGTATATCGACCTGGTGGTGCGGATGGTGATTCCGGAAACGGCCTGATCGATCGGGCTTGGCCGCTCGGATGGATTTGCAGAGGCAACCCAAGCCGCGACGGATCGCAGGCAACCGGCGCCGCTGCCTGCGCGCCTCGCGTGCCGGCAGCGGCGGCTCCGATCACCAGCGATGATGGACGTGCGGCGCGATCCACTGATCGTAGATCCGCCGCGCCTGTTCCATGGTGTCCTCGGGCAGCGGGGCCAGCGCGCTCGCCTCGGCATTGCCCTTCGCCTGCGCAGCGTTCTTCGCCCCGGGGATGACGACCGACACGGCCCGCTCCATCAGGATCCAGCGCAGGGCGAACTGCGCCATCGTCGCGCCTTGCGGCACATGGGGGCGCAGCGCCTCGACGGCTTCCAGGGCGACGTCGTAAGGCACGCCGGAGAAGGTTTCGCCCACGTCGAAGGCTTCGCCGTGACGGTTGAAATTGCGGTGATCGTCGGCCGCGAAGCTCGACTGCGCCGTGAGTTTGCCGGTCAGCATGCCGCTGGCCAGCGGCACGCGCACGATCATCGCGACATCGCGCGCGATCGCCTCGCGGAACAGCAACTGCGCCGGCCGCTGCCGGAACAGGTTGTAGATGAGCTGGACCGACACCAGGTTCGGATACTCGATCGCCTTCAATGCCTCCTCGACGCGCTCGACCGACACGCCGTAATGGCGCAGCTTGCCGGCCGCGACGAGTTCGTCGAGCGCCTCGAACAGTTCAGGGCGGAAATAGGCGTCCGTCGGCGGGCAATGCAGTTGCAGCAGATCGAGCGTATCGACGCCGAGATTCTCGCGGCTGCGATCGATGAAGGCTTCGAGGTTGGCCTTCGTATAGCCCTCCAGCACATGCGGATTGAGCCGGCGCCCCGCCTTGGTCGCCACGATCGGGCGCTGGCCCCCGCGCTCCTTGAGCACCTCGCGAATGATCCGCTCCGAGCGGCCGTCGCCATAGACGTCGGCCGTATCGATGAAATCGACCCCGGCGTCGAGCGCCGCGTGCAGCGCCTGGCGCGCATCCGCGTCGGAGACGTCGCCCCATGCGCCGCCGATCGCCCAGGCACCGAAACCCACTTCCGAAACGTCCCAGCCGGTACGGCCGAAACGGCGATGAGAAACCTGCATGACAACTCCGATAGGAATGAACGACGGATGGAGACAGGGTCGGGATGACCGCGCCGGCTTTCGTCCGCGATTCTGACACGCCGACTCATGAGTTGCGCTCAACGGCACGAGTGATGCCGGCGTCTTGCGCGAGGCGTGGCGGTTCGATCCCGGATCGCGGCGCGATGGAACGTGTTCGCCAATTGCCCTACTTCTTCGCCTGCATCGCCGCCAAGCCTGCGCCGAGTCTCTAGAGTAGGAGCCGCCATATCAGAATGACTTTTGACTTTCACGAACACGACTCATGTCTTCTCATTTCCCCAAGTCGAATCCGGTCTACAACCCCTATACCAGCCATCCGTCGCACGATCCGCAATCCGCCACGCAGCATGCGTCGCCGTCGGTCTCGGGTGAGCCATCCGCGCGGCCGAACCCCTATGGTGCCCTGCCACCGTCCATGCGCTCGCAGCGCAGCAGCACGTCCTCGAGACCTCCGCGACACGCGCCTCCCGCTCATCATTCCCAAACCGGCATCAATCATTACCCGCCGCAGTCACAGACCGCGCCGGCTGTCCGGTCGCGCTCCTGGATCAGCCGCCTGTGCTGCTTGTCCGATCCCGCCCACGATACGACTCCGCCGCAACAGGCTCAGCGGCCGGACCTGTCGAATATCCAGCACGTCGGCAGGGAACTGGCCCAGCAACGCACCCGCGAGGCCTTGCTACCCTTCCTCGGTAATCGCTACAACATGGGCCAGGTGGCGGACTCGGTAGGACAGGAGATCGGCGAGGGTGTGTGCTACGGGCTGAGCATGGAGTGGCTCGCCAATCGTCGATCAGGCGCCGCCGGGCAGAACGCCGACAGCCTGGCCGCGCTGCGCTCCCCGGCGGCCCTGGGCAGGGCACAGAGCGTGCAAAACAACTACGTCAGCTATCAGCAGAGCATCCAGTCGGTATCGCACGATCCCTCGGTGAGGACCGACATGGCGATCACGGAGATCTTCCGCCAACAAGGCGTCCAGGTCAGCCGCGCGACGGACTTGTTCAACGGCGAATCGATGCATGCCCTGACTCGCGCACCGGGAGACTATGTCGTCGGCCTCATCGGCTTCGGCACGGGCCATGCCATCACGGTCCACCGACCGGCGCGCAACGAGCGCGACCAGCGGCTCACCGTGTTCGACTCCAACATGGGCGAGTTCAAGGTATCGCGCCGCGACGAGGAGTATTTCTTCGACGCGATGCAGGCTCGCTACAACGTCATCGGCGAGAGGTTTACACACGCCTCGGCCTATTCGATTCCGTGAGCGTCGGCGTGACCTGCCCGGTGATTTTCGGACCAGTTGAAACTTGGGAGAATGGCTTCCAACGGAGAAAGGAAGTCATGAAGAAGAGCCGGTTCACGGAAGAGCGAATGGTCCAAAAATCACCGGGCAGGTCAGTTGGGCGTTGCGGCCGTAGCCGTATAAATTCTCCCCACCGTACAACCCGATCGGATCCTGACTGACAAACCGACCGACATCCGGAGGCCACGTCTTCGTCGCCAGGCATGCATGGCCGGCCCCGCGACGCGATTGCTTCATTGCCTGCAACCGCTCCCAGAGTGCGTCCGCTTCTGTTGACATGAGCGTGCCGGCCGCGGCGTCGAGCGCGCTCACCAGCCCGTCCCAGTCGCAGGCGAGGGCTCGCGAGAACCGGCGCCTCGGCCACCCGCGCCTGACTCTCTTGGAACACTGCCATCCACAGCTCGAGCGCCCTCCGTTAGGCCGCGCCCGGGCGGCTCAGGATCTCCTCCGGCAAGCCTTCCATGGCCCGAGGATGCGACGATCATAAAAAGAAAGCTGCCTCGGATCCCCTGGTAGTCGCCCCATCCGTGACGGCGGCACGTCGAAGGCCCCCTCAATCCCCGGCCAAAATATCGAAACTCAAAATCGGCTGCGATCGCTTCTCCCCGCCTGATCTAACCAAATTGAAATAAGGCACAGGGACGAAAACGCCAGTCTCGGAATCCACCGTCTTCGCGATATACAGGTCGAGCTGAGCCACATCGCCCTCCCCTTCAACAGCCAAACTGGGCCATTCGCTCTGCGATTCCGTATCCCAGTCGGTCAGCGCGTTCCCCGGAATGACGGACACCCGCTCGATTTCGCCGTCAAGGAAATACGCGCCGCGGCAAGCCGGCGCCGTGTTCTCGGGGAAGAACATGACCGGCTCGTCCGCGCCATGGGAAGTGATCATGTACAGCCAGGGCGTGATGCCCCAGCACAGCACCATCAGCCCACGGTCGAATAGATCGCCGGCCAGCTCCGTCGTGGTGAACGCGTCGACGATGTTGTGGCGGCCCGCGCCGAGCGCGTCGCGCACGAACGCGTTGAAGCGCGGCACGTCGACGGCCACAAAACCAAGATTCCCGTAGCTGTCGAACAGGTAGTGATTCGATGCGGGCCGAACCTTTGAATCGGGCACCTTGCAGAAAACCACGTAGACGATCAACAACTCGGAGGTCTTGACCAGTCGTTGCCGCCCCTCGTCCAACCCGGCCTGCTTGCCGATCGCAGGCGTTTGCAGGAACGCGATGACGTTCAGTTCCCATTCGCCCGAGCCGAGGATTTCAGGGGGAATGGTGACCTGCAAACCGTTGTCGTCGAAGCCGATGCTGCCGGCCGCACCGATTTCGATCCGATGACGGTCGCTGTACGATACGTCGAACGCATAGTTTCCAATACTGCTTTCGGCAAGCGACGTTACGCACTCCACTATCAATACGGTGCGATTTTCGTGGTTCATCCTTTTCGCGAAATCGAAGATCGGCAGCGTTTTGTTGCCGATCTTCAAGCCGATGTCGTACAACCTCCGTGCCGTTTGAAATACCTCGAAATTCTGCTGCCTCATTTATGAAAAACAGGAGTGGAGATCGAGTTCGATTATTTCAAAGTTCATCCCACGACAACACGTTGGGTCGCTTTTTTGTGGAAAAGAACTGCTTTGCTGCTTCGACTGCTTCGCCCCTAGAAACAACACAGCTCTTTGCCAGCTTAACTTCACCGCCGAGCTTGTTTTCATAGAATGTCTCGACTGCATCTTCCTGGGATTTTCCTTGTGAAACAAAATTTTCGCCCGCATCCATGTAATACACGACGGCAATCTCGTCTTTCACAAAAATATTAAGCTGAGGAAAACCATCGTCCTCGAACGTCAGTGTGAAGTTGTTGGCATTGAATGCCGGCTTTCTATCGAGAAACTCGATCAGCTCGTCAAGACTTGCAACGTCATTTTCGCCATCGAAATCGTCTGCGTACATATCAACATCCTCCTTTGACAGGGGACTTCGGAGACTTGCTGTTCCCTGTAAATGTTCTCGTTTCGCCCGTCGCGCCCCGCTTGACCGGAATCGAGCCCTCGGGCGGAACGACGGTAAGTTTGGAATTTTCAGGCAAAAGCGTTTCGGTCATATTGACGCAGAATCCGCAAGTACCCTCAGGGTTGTTGTGGAAAACCAGTCCGTCTGAAATTCCGTTATCCCTCATGAACAGTGCGGACTGGCCTTCCACGTGCCCGGCATTGGCATAATTTGGATAAGGGGTCGGCCCTCCAGAAGAGAATGTCCTCGATTCGAGCCCGCCCGCGTCGTTTACATAGTAGAAGGTCCCAACAGTCTGCCCATTGTAGGCGGGAAGTTGAGGAGCAGAAATTTGATAGGAACCGAGCGTATAGCTGCCGGCCAGCCCCCACCAGTCGGTCCACGCGATTGAGTTGGGTGCATATTGGTAAAGATTCAGCCCCCCCATCAACCCGATTGGATCCTGATTGATAAACCGGCCGACATCCGGATCGTAGAAACGAAACGTGTTGTAGTGCAGCTCGGTACTGTCATCGGCATATTGTCCGGCGTAGCGGAGCGGCTGATCGATCCGGGCTGGGGCATGCTGGTTCGGCGCCACCTTGCCCCAGGCTGAGTATTGGCCGGCCCAAACAATGTCGCCGGCCTCGTTCGTCGCTTCTTGCGGTGCGCCCGACACATCGGTATGAAAGTGATAGATCCGCGTCGCCTGTCTGGCCTTGTCGATCGCGGCGTTTGCGAGCGCTTCGGCTTTCACCGCATCGACCCGCGCCGCGGGCATGTAAGGCGCATCCGGGCTGTACACGTAGCTGCTCACGCCGGTGTCGCGCACCTCCTGCGCGAGCCGCAGCCCTTCCCATACGAACCGCTTCGTTTCCTCGCGCAGCGTTACGCCGCGCACGTCGAGTGTCCTATCGGTCTTGGCGATGCGCCGCCCGAGCGGATCGTAGGCGAAACGCGTCTCCACCACGCCGCGCGCGCCCTGCGTGCGCACGGCCACGAGCCGATCCTGCCCATCGTACGTGAACTGCTGGCGCTGATTCGCGCCGCGCAGCTTGGTCGCGAGATTGCCGAACGCGTCGTAGTCGAAGCGCAGGTTCTGCCACATGCGCAGCCGGTTGCCCTCGACATAGCCGCGGCTGCTGCGTTGCGCATCGTCGAGCAGGTTGCCGGCGGCGTCCCAGGCGAACGATTCGAGCTGCCGGTCGGCGGTGTTCACGCGCTGCGTCAGATAGCCGGCCGGATCGTAGCTGAACTGCGTGCTGCCGCGCAGGCTGTCGTGGCTCTCGACCAGTTCCCCGGCGGCGTCGTAGCCGTAGTTGCGCCACAGCTGGCCCTGCCCACGCGCAAGCGCGTCGGGCTGGAAGCCGGCTGATTGCCAGATCTTGCGGCCCAGCAGGTCGTAGGCGGTCCGCTCGGTCAGGGGGCCCTGCGTGCGCGTCAACTCGCGATGCAGGTCGTCGCGCTCGAAATCGCTGACGACCTGGTCGCCGTGGCGAATCTGGTGCACGTGCCCCGAGCCGTAGCGCAGCATCTGCAGCGTCTGTTCGTGCGGCAAGGCGAGCTTCAACACGTTGTCGAGCGCGTCGAGCGTGTACTGGACGCTGCCGTTCGCGCCGTGTTCGGCGCTCAGCCGCCCGGCCTTGTCGTATTCGAAGGTCAGCGTGTCGGGCGCGATGCCGAGCGCCAGTCCGGCCGCGGTCGGCACGCTCGCGACTTCGAGCAGGCGGCCGCCGGCGTCGCGCTCGTAGCGCGTCACCTCGGTAGGCGTGTGCTGCACGCACAGGTTACCCATCCGGTCGCGCTCGAAGCGGATCGCGCGAACCGGGCGATCGTTTGGAGCGCAATCATCGGCCGTTCCGACGATCTCGAGCGCCGCCAGATCGCCGGCCTCGCCGTATTCGAAGCGGCGCAGCACGCCGTCGGGCCGCGTTTCGCTGACAAGCCGCCCGCCTGCGCTGTACGCGAATGCGTAGCGCGCGTGGGCCTGTTGCAGCTCGCGCAGCCGCCCTTCGGCGTCGTAGTGGTAGCGGGTTCGCCGCCCGGCCGGATCGACCGCCTCGACGAGTTGCCCGCGCGCATTGCGCTGCAACGTCTGCATCCGGCCGCCCAGCCCGATGTGCCGGATCATCAGCCCGGCGGCGTCGTATTCGTAGCTTTCGGAACTGCCGTCGGGATAGGTGACGCGGCGCGTCTCGCCGGTCGGGCGCAGGTCGAACGACACGCGGTGCCCGAGCGCGTTCTCGCGCGCGAGCGGCAGGCCGAATGCATCGAAAAAATTGCGCGTGGTCTTGCCCGAGCAATCGGTGTAGGCCACCAGCTCGCCGAGCCGGTTCCACTCGAACGTCTTGCGCCCGCCCAGCGCATCGACATGCGCCACCGGGAGCGCGCTCAGTGCCTCCGGATATTCGTAGCGATTCTCCCGGTCGAGCGGATCACGGGTGACGAGCAGCCGGCCCTGCCGGTCGTATTCGGCGTGCCAGGCGCTGCCGTCGGGCAAGATGATCTCGACGGGCCGCATGCTGTTGCCGTCGTAGCGCGTTTTCGTGGTGCGGCCGAGGGGATCGGTTTCGGCGACGATGCGGCCGGCGTCGTCGTACTCGAACATCACGGTTCGTTCGCCGGGCAGCGTCAGCATCACGGGCATGCCGGCAGCGTTGTACTTGAGCCCGTAGCGACGGCCGTCGAAATCGAGGTACTCGACGATCTGGAATTGCGCGTCGTAGCGCCATTGCGCGTGGCGGCCGTCGGCATGCCGCACATGGGTGCGGCGGCCTTCGATGTCGTACTCGAACGCCCAGGCCTCGCCCTCGCTGGTGTGGGTGGCGACCACTCGCGGCGTGCCGTCGATGACCTTCCACGTATAGCCCGACGTGAAACCGAGCGCGTTCGAATGGCTCGTCATGCGCCCGTCGGCATAGGTGAAGCGGCGCACCACCGCGCCGTTCGCGTCGGTCACGGAGGCCATCTGGCCGTTTTCGTCGTAGCCGTAGGCCACGACGAGGCGGCGCTGATCGCCGCTGACGAGCGACACCTCGGCGAGCCGCTCGTGCTCCGGCTCGTAATCGAGCACGGCCAGCAAGCCGCCGCAGGTCTGGATTTCACGCACGCGGCCACGGCTGTCGCGCTCGAACTGGCACCACTGGCCGGCCTGATCCTCGATCCGGCGCACCCAGCCGATGCGGCCCGAGCCCGGCTCGTAGCGGCCGAAGTCGTAATAGGTTTCGCCGACGTCGTGGAGGATGTAGCGGCCATCCGGCGTGCAGGTCAGATAGCGCTGATCGGCCTCGCTGAACGCGGCCTGGCCCGGTTTCAGGATCGGGAAGCCGCTCTCGCGCCCCTGCGCGTCGGTGTACCAGAGCCGACCGTCACGCGCGTTCAGGCGCAGCTCCCACGGCAGCACCCAGCCGCGCCCAAGCGTGCCGACGTAATCGAGGTCGCTCGAATAGAAGCGCCGGATCGCCACCGGCATCGGGCTGGGCACGACGTAATCGGTTTCCGATTCGGCAGGGAGGATCTTGCGCCCAGTGGTGACGTCTACCGGGTTGCCGAACATCCCGCCGATCGCGCTGTTGATGGCCGGGCCGATCACGTAGCGGCTCGCCGCCTCGCCGAGCACGTAGCCGCCGATGAACTTCGCCGCGCACGGCATCACCGCGTGCGACAGCCCGCCCGCTTCCTTGAGTAGGCCGCCGAGCCCGCCCACCAGCCCGGCCAGCGCGAACGCCCAGTCGGTGGCGGTGCGCAGCCACGGCGGCACTTCGTCGTCGATCGGCAGGCAGGTCTGGATGCCTCCGTGGAAGTAGGTGTCGTGCGAGCCGTCCGAGATGGCCGCGCCGCAGGTGATCTTGTCGTCCTTGCGCGCGGCCGGCTTGCCGTTGATGAAGATGTTGGTGGAGCCCTGCGCGACGAGCGGCGTCGGGTTGTGCTTGCTGCACGTCACGCTGCTGAGCGTGGCGTAGGCGGCCTGCTTGCCGTTCACGTAGACGTTCGGCGAGCCGAGCGTGATCGCGCCGGATTGCGAACTGAACATCTTCCCGATCGATTCCCCTAACGACAACAGCACCTGCGCGCCGATGCCGGCCGCCATGCCGGCCAGCAGTGCCACGCCGAAGCCGCAGGTGAACGTGGCGAACGCCACGGCAGCAATCAGGGCGATACCGAGCACGGCGCCCACCAGGAAGCCGGCCAGCGCGCTGGTGTGCTCGATCGGATCCGTGACGCGGGCCGCTTCGTACACGATACGTCTCCTTTACGCGGGTCAGGCTTGGTTCGGTGCCGGTTCCGGCGCATCCGGCCGATAGCTGTCGAGCCAGTCGCGCCAGAGTGCGTTGTAGGTGTCGCCGAAGCTCCTCGCGCTCGACGCCGTGAAGATCAGCACGCGCCCCGGCGCGACGACAAACGCCGCTTGCCGCTGGAACACGGTTTTCGCGCCGTTGCGGTAGGCGGTGTCGATCCGTTCGCCGGCGATGCCGCCGTCTTCCGCGCCGAGCCGCTCGGCCGCGCGCGCGATCAGGCGATAACCCTGCAGCCGCGATTTGAGCAACCCGCTCTGACGATCGACGTAGGCGTCCAGCGCTTCGCCGTCCTTCAGCCAGTCACGCGCGATGCTGAGGTTCGGCTGCGCGGCCAGGTCGGCCGGCACGAAGAGATTGGTAGTCCGATCCTCGAAACCCGCCGGCAGCGTGATGCTGCCTTCGTGGATGCGGATACGGCTGTCGGAATCCGTCATGCAAACTGCCCGTGTCAAAAAAAATCGAATGAGGCGAAGGCCCACGCGCGAGTCAGTGCGTCGCGGCGGCGCTCCGGCGCAGGCGCAGGCTGCCCAGCAGCAACGCCGCCAGCGCCAGCAGCCACACATAAAAACCGATCCCGAGGCCGGCGATCGGTGTCGCGTTAGCCTCGTTGAAATACCAGTTCCTCGTGAAGAACGAACACAGCGCGCACGCCAGCGCGGCGCCGCCGAACGCCGCGGCTCGGCCGTCGCGGCGCCGCGCGAACTGCACGACCGCGTACAGGTAGAGCGGATTGGCCAGCCACGACGGATTGAGCGTCAGCAAGCCGAACCAGCCCTGCCCGAGCAGCGCCAGGCCGCTCAGCGGCGGCGCCTTCTCGAAGTACATCGCCGGCAGCAGCAGCGACAGCACGTAGCCCACCGCCGACGCGCCCAGCACCGTGCGCCGGCCGATTGCCGGCAAAGCCTCGATCAGATCGGCCATCAGTCCGCCTGACCGGCCGGCGTCACGACCTTCTCGCCCCGCGCGCGCATGGCCGCGCGCTGGGCCTTCGGATCGAGCGGCGGCCACGGCGCGCCGGCAGCGACGATCTTGCGGCGGATCTGCTCGATGCGCGCGGCGGCCGGCGAATCGGGTGTGGCGTGATTCTTCAGTTCGTTCTGCAGTACCCAGCCGTACGACACACCCAGTTCACTGGCGACTTTCGGATCGGCGCCGTGCGCAAGCAGGTAATCGACGGTGTCCCACTGCTGGATCATCGTCGCCTGGAACAGCGCCGTCTTGCCGAGCGAATCGCGCGCGTTGACGTTCGCCTTGTGTTCGATCAGCACCTTCAGTTGCGGCAGCAGCTTGTTCTCGGCCACCTCGAACAGCATCGGCGTGTCGCCGTTGTAGAGCCAGTTCGGATCCAGGCCGCCGTCCAGCAGCACGCGCAGCAGGTTCGGCGTATCGGCGCGCAGCGAGAGCTCGGCGACCGAGCTGCCGTCGGGGCCGAGGCTCGCCTTCGGATCGGCGCCGTTCTTCAGCAGCACCGAGATGATCTGGTAGCGCGGGCTGGACGCGTCGTTCTTGACCGGCACGATTTCCTGCACGGCATATGACAGCAGCGTGGTGTGCTTCGCGCCGGGCATGTTCAGATCCGTCTTCGGCGCGAGCTGCTGCACGCTGCCGAGGTTGCCGTCGTGAATGGCCTGGGCCAGCGTAAGCTGCTGCCCCGAAAAGAATTCTTCCGGCGCATAGCGTTTGAAGCCAGTCATGGTGATCCCTTGCGCTTGAGTGGGCCAGCCGAGCGGCAGCGCCGCGCCGATCAGCGCGGCGACGGTGCCGGCGGCAATTGCATTCTTGTATCGCATCAGTTCGATGAGTTCAGATGGGAGGCGAGATTCAGCTCGTCCTTGGAAACCTGTTGGCCCAGGCCGTTCGACACTTCGCCCATCAAATGGCGTCCGACGGTGGTCACGCTGGTGCCGTCGAGCGTCACCGGCGTGCCGACCGCCTTCGGCATCAGCGCGGCCGTGCCATCGCTGATCGGGCCGAGGCGGCCTTCCTGCATGCCCGTCAGGATATCGCCGTCGACGCGGTAGGCGGTGATGTTGCTCGCCTGCGCGGTGCCGCCGTATTGCGCGACCGTGCCCGGATCGAGGCCCGCCGCGTTAAACGTGATGGCAGACGAACCGCTGGCTTCCGAGGCCGCCGAGGCCAGCCCGCCGCCGAGCGAGTGGCCCGTTAAATCGACGCCCGACGCTGCGCCCGAAGCCTGAAGGTCCTTGCCGATCGTGACGGCATTGCGGTAGTACGGCGAATCGTCGCCGAGGCCCTGCGCGAGGTTGTTGCTCATGTCCTCGCCGAACAATTGCTGCGTGCCCTTGAACGCGATGGCCGGCTTCATGGTGTCACCGAACACGGCCGGGTCGGGCGCGTACATCTGCGCGCCGAAGTTGCTGCCGGGCTTCTGCAGGTCGCTCGGCTTGAGGCCGTAGGCCTTGAGCGCCTCGGGATCGTTGCCGATCGCCTTCCAGCCGGTGGGCGGCGGATCGTTCGGGTGATAGACGTGATCGGCCAGCTTGGCGAGCTGCTGCGCCTTGAGTGACTGGGCCAGCTTCGAGGCCGCCGCGCGCGTGGCCGGGTCCGAGCTGGCGAGGCCCTGAGCGATCATGGCCTGCGCGGCGGCCCACTGCAGCGCCAGCGCCTGCTCGGGCGTCTGCACGCTGCCCTGGTTCAGGTGGATGACCGGGCCGTCGAGATAGATGCCGTTCGCGTTGATCAGGATCGTCGACGGGCCGTGGCTCAGCTTGATGCTGTCGGGCGACATCGTCACGACGCTTTCGCCCACGCGGTGCTCGATGCCGTCGCTGGCCTGGTGGCTCTGCATGCCGGGGCCGGCCTTGCTGGCGATCGCCTTGGTATTGATGACGTTGGCCGAGGTGTCGCGGGTCAGCGCGATCGTCTCGGTCATACCGCCTTCGAGGATCCGTTTGGATTCGCTGCCCTTGAGCAGCGAGACGGTGCGCGGGCCGGCCTCGACGGTATGCGTCTCGGCGTCCTTGATGACGGTGTTCATGTCCTTCTGGGCGTGCAGGAACACTTCCTGGCTGCCGTTCACGTCGGAGAAGCGCAGTTCGTTCGAACCTTCGCCCTTGTGCGTCTGGCTCTTGATGCCCATCGTCTGGCCAGCCGCGCCGTGGTACGGGTTGCCCTGTTCGCCGTTGAACACGCGGCCGACGATCACCGGGTTGTCCGGGTCGCCCTGATTGAACGCCACCAGCACTTCCTGGCCGATCCGCGGAATCGCGGCCGCGCCCCAGCCGGCGCCGGCCCACGGCTGCGACACCCGGATCCACATCGAATCGGAGCCATCGAGCTTGCCGCGCCGGTCCCACAGGAAATGCAGCTTCACGCAGCTGCCGTTGGTATGGATCTGCTCGCCCTTCGGGCCCACCACGATGGCCGATTGCGTGCCCTGGATCAGCGGCTTGGGCGTGACGCGCCGCGCGCGGTAGGCGACTTTCTGCGGCAGCAGCACGAAACTGTTGCGGTACGGCAGCTTGGCCGCGTGCGCGGTGTAGTCGTTGACTGCCTCGTGGCGCACCTGCAGGATCACGTAGGCCTGATTGTCTGCCGCCACCGGATGGTCCGTCACGCTGACGCTGCCGGCCGTGGTCATGCGCCATGCGTAGCCCTGGCCCGTGTAGCGCTGTCCCTCCGCCTCCTCAGCCTCGATGGCCTGGAGCGCGTAGCGGTCGCCGTCCGCAGCATGATCGTAGAGCGATTGATGTTCGAAACGCTCGGTCGTGGCGAGCCGCGCGTATTTCAGCGTCGATTCGACTTCCACCATCATCAGCGGCGACGACGGCGTCTGATGGTTGAAGTCGCGATAGACGATCTTGCCGACGCCGAAATGGCCGCCCTGGTTGAGCTGGTCGATGCCGTTGTATTCGCTCGACGCGCTGTCGGCGTAGGGCACGCTGGCCAGCCCCTCGATCGGGCGGAACATGGCGTTGCTATCGCCGATCACGAGGGTGTGCTTGTCCTTCTCGTAGCGGTGCGTCCAGATCAACCCTTCCTGCTCCATCAGCCGGGCGCAGAAGTTGTAATAGGACTCCTGGTACATCACCACGTATTCGAGCGGCTTTTGCTCGGAATGGATGTCGAACGCGAAATCGCTGAAGCCGTGATCGGCAAACACGGTCGACAGGATGGCCTGCGCCGTCTGCTCCTGGAAGATCCGGCAATCGGTCGAGCGCGTCAGGAACCAGAACCACGGCACCACCGACATGTGGTACTGGGTCACGCTGCCCGGGTTGCCGACGCGGTCGAACGACGCCACGAAGCCGTCGAAATACCGCGTCTCGTCGCCGCTCACGGCGGTGGCGGCGGCCAGCAGCGATTGCCGGGATTGCGGGTCGAACCTGAGCCGGACCTGCTGGCCGATCAGGTCGGCGGGCTTCAGGTCTTTGCGGTGCGAAAGCAGATCGAGGTGCATCTCGGGCAGCCGGTTGACGTGCTCGTCGACCACCGCCACGCTCACCAGCAGCACGTCCTCGCCGAGCGGCGTGTCGAGCGTGACGTAGCGGTTCATCTGCGTGAGCTTCGCCGTGCCGCCGACTGCCTGATTGATCGAATCGGCAATCGCGGCCGGCGGCCGCTGCAACAGCGAGAAGCCCGTCTGCGCCAATTGCGCGGCGCGCTGCACGGTATCGACGTGACCGGCAAGCGCGGCCACCGGACCGACCTGGCTAGCGATAGTGGTGGCAAGCGAACCCGCCAGTCCGCCGAGTCCCGCGGGTGCTCCCTGCAGGCTCGCAAAGCTGGACAGGACGCCGCCTGACGACGCCGTACTCATGTCTTTCCTTCTTCTCAGGTTCTTGCCGTAGGGCCATTTTTTCCATGGCCCCACCACTTTAGGGGAAAAATGAAAGAAACGGTAAACGTTGAATTGGCGTTGAATCGATTCGGAAATTTTGACTCAACGTCAATGATATAGCGGATTATCTCGGTACGATTTTCCGCATGACAGTCGATTCAATATTCCTGAAATCAATGAGATTTACTTCGAGAAAGTCGATAATTTCAGCGTAATGGCAGGCCGCGATGCAACATCGCTATTAACGGAGTATCAGCGCCGTTGACAAAGTTCGATGAAACCCGGATTGCCGGGGCCTTTCCATAAGAGGCCATGTATGAACGCGTCCCTTTGCGCAAGTTTTCGGGTGTTCCGACTTCGACAGGATGGGTTGCAGCTATGTATTCGGCCTTGTTGCA
>NZ_VIUM01000015.1:0-210113 GCF_007828315.1 Burkholderia sp. SJZ089
GACAACGAATCGCCCTTGCCGGGGCAGAGCACGCGCGTGCACGACAGCGTGGCGGCCGAGGCCGATGCGGCGGCGCAGGCGGTGATCCGGGCCAACAAGAGCCGCTGACACCAATCATCAAGCCGGGCGGCCCTTCACCCGTCCTGCAATTGCTGCCGCGTGTTGCGCGTCGAGTCGTAGTGCGTTTGACCGTCGTAGGCCAGGTTGATTCGCCGGTTGCCGGTGACGAAGGTGTTGGTGCCGTCGAGGTTCAGCCCGCCGATTGGATCGATCACGAGCGGCCCCGACGGCTGGATGATCCGCACCGGCCGCTGCAGGACGGTCGCTATCAGTTGCGGGGCGAAATCCCCGCCGATATTGCGCCAGCTGCGGCTGGTCAGGATGTCGTCGACGATCCGGTTCAACTGCTCGCCGGTGGTGAAGACCTGGAAGTACGCGGCGTTGTCGAGGATCAGTTGCGCCACGCGCTGCCGCAGCACCGCCGGGTCCGCCGCGATGCCGTCCAGGTAATGGATCTGGTCGAGCACCGCCGCATAGAAGCAGTTGCCGTCGCCGGCCACCGGTTGCGGCGCCAGGCCCTCGTTGTTCAGATGGATATCGAGGTTGCGCTGGTTGATGTCGATAAAGCCTTTTTTCGTGAACTCGGCGACCAGGTCGAGCAGCAACTGGCGGGCGCTCCAGATCCGGTCGAACGCGTCCTGCGAGCCCCCCTTGTCCGGATGGTGCAGCCGCAGCAGCTTACGGCCCTCGTCCTTGATCAATTTCTCGATGCTCGGCAACAGCACCACCTGGTCGCGGTGGTGGACGCGGGCCGACAGCCCCAGCGTCTCGAGCGCCGCGTTGATCCTCTCCAGCGAGACGTTGCGCGGGTCGGTGCCGACATCGGCGCCGGGGTCGACGAAGTCGTCCCCGTCGTCCTCGGTGTCGCTTTCGTCGCTGTAGTAACCGTCGACGGTCTCGAGCAGCTCGTCCACCAGCGAATCGCCGAGGTAGTCCTCGAGGCTTTCAAGGTCGTAGCGGTCGCTGTCCTTGCTGAAGCCGAACAGGGCGCGGCCCGCCACCTGGCCGCCCTTCGGGGCGCCGCCCTTGGTCGCCCAGGCCGATACGAACAGGCCGTTCTTGCGATTGAAGGCCTGCTGGAACGTCAGTTGTCCCAGCGCGATGCGCCGCAACAGCGCGCGCGCGAGCTTGTCGGCGCCGGGCACGCGCGTGCTGTGCGGCTCGATGAATTGCGTGAGCAGCAGGAACAGCGACCTGGCCTGCCCCTGGCGGTCCTTGCCGCTGGTTTCGCCCGATTCGATCGCGCTCAGGATGTCGAATGCCACCTCGGCGTCCCGGCCCTTGAAGTGCGCGATGACGTCGTCGTAGTTGCTGGGGATCTGCTTGTCCGAATACGCGGACGAGTCGAGATAGAGGAACGGCTGGCCGCCGAATCCGCGCCGGTAATAGCCCCGCGTGTCGCCCAGGTCGATCTGCGAATAGGCGGGGTTGATGTCGGGATTGAGTTGCGGGTTGTACGGGATCAGGGCCCGACCGGCGTCGGGGTCGCCCCCGAGCAGGCGCGCGAGGTCCGCTTCCTTGTAGCCGTAGTTGAACCTGGCCTGCTTCTTGATGATGCGTCGCCGGCCCTTCGGGCGCGCCTTCTTGAACTGGTTTCTGAGGCGCGACTTCGCCAGTTTCTCGAACAGGCGCTTGCGTTCCTCGTCGTTGAACTTGCCCAGTTGGGCAGGGCCGGCGGCAGCGGGGCTCGTGGCAGCGGGGATCGGCTCAAGCGTGGCCGGCGTGCCGGCCGCGCGATCGGGCGATAGGCCCGCGGCCTTGCGGCCCATCACGTCGGCCTCGCGTTCGAGGGCGGCGTCGTCATTGACGGGCAGCCCGGCCGCCTGCGAGGTGGTCGCGACGCGGCCTTGCGCTTGTTGAACGAGGTGCCAGGCCTCGTGCGGCAGGTGCGCCTGCTTGCCCGGCGCGATGTGAATCTCGTGGCCCCGCGCATAGGCATGCGCCATCAGTTGCGCCGGCCGGGACGAGTTGTAGCTGACCTTGACCTTGTCGAGACTGTAGCCGGACAGCGATTCGATGCCGGCCTTCAGCCGATCGGGCAGGCCGGTGCGGTTGGCCGGCGCGTTCCGGTTTGCCGGCCCGGCCGCCGTGGGCGGCCCGGCGGAATCAGGGCCGGCCGCCGCGTTCGTGGCGCGCCGCTGCAAGGGGCTGCCGGCAGCCGCTGCGTAGTGGAACTCCCCCATCGCGACCAGATGCTCGGCCTGCGGCGCGAGGCCGGGCGCGGGCGGGGATTCCCGAGCTTCGACGCGCTTGGGCGCCATGGCGGGCGTGATCAGGCTGGTTTTCCTGGAGCCGGGCATCGTCGTTCTGTCCTGGACGGGCAATGCGGAGTCGAAGCAGCAAGGTCCGGCAAGTATAGCGGCCCGGGGCGCGGCCGGATGCTGTCCGGTCGATCCGTCCGCCCGCCGCGATTTTTCGCGGATATTGCCCCCGCCAATTCAAATAAAATTGGCATGGCGGATTATCTAATATCACATTGATGTAACTACTTAAAAGTTTGATAAAATCCATCGATTCGAAAATTTTCCATTTACCTATCAAAGTAAACAGGTGTATTTTCGAGGAAAAATACTATCCTTGCTTCCGGTAAGTTTCTCGCGCGGCAACGGCCCGGGAAGCCCGATCCGCCAATTGATCCTGTTCGTTGAAGGCATGAAAAACCATGCTGGTCATGAATTCTCGGCGCTTCTTTCAATTCCGGATCTTGCAACGGTGCCTTCGCTGCGGCCGGTTCGCGCAATGGATTTCACTTCGCCAAATTCGCCGGCCAATATCAAAATGAAATTCGCCGGCCTGATTTTTCATGTAGTGCATTGTGGTTGAAAGTGTCTGGCCGATTAAAGATGGATAAATGTTCCATTACTATCAGGAGATGATTTTGAACGCAAAAATGATAAATGGTCTGGTGATCGGGCTTTCCAGTCTCGTGCTGGCGGCATGTGGCGGAGACGACGGCGCCGGCGGCGCGAGCCTGCTGAAGGCGCAGGCGACACCCTCGGTGCAGGCGGCGGCGAACACGGCGGCCGCGGCGGCGCTGCCCTCGAATTTCATTTTCAGTGCCTACAAGGACATCACGATCAACCTGAACTGGAACACCAACGTCATCTCGACGGCGGTGACTGGTTCGCTGCAGCCGGTCCTGAGCGTGCTGCCGGCCAAGCTGAAGACGCTGACCTGGTCGTTCGCCACCGGCGAGTGCGGCAGCGAGAGCTGGTCCGGGCTGACCGGCTCGCAGGTGGCCGCGGCCAACGTGCAGAACATGGTCAACGCGGGCCGCAACTACATCATCTCGACGGGCGGCGCGGCCGGTTCGTTCAGTTGCGGCTCGGACGCGAACTTCACCAAGTTCATCAACACCTATAACTCGGCCAACCTGAAGGGCATCGATTTCGATATCGAGGCCGGCCAGAGCCAGGCCGTGATCAACGCCCTGGTGCAGCGCGTGAAGGCCGCCCAGCCGAAGTACCCGAACCTGCGCTTCAGCTTCACGCTCGCCACGCTGGGCGGCAACGCGGCGCAGAGCCTGGGCGACACGGGCGTGGTGGTGATGAACGCGATCAAGGCTGCCGGCCTGCAGAACTACACCATCAACCTGATGACGATGGACTACGGCAGCGCCAACGCCAGCAACTGCACGCTCAACGGCAGCGGCCAGTGCGACATGGGCAAGTCGGCGGTGGCCGCGGCCAACAGCCTGCACAACTACTGGGGCGTGCCGTACAACCAGATCGAGCTGACCCCGATGATCGGCGGCAACGATACGCAGGGCGAGACCTTCACCCTGGCCGACGTCGCCACGGTGTCGAGCTTCGCGCAGCAGAACGGGCTGGCCGGCGTGCACTTCTGGTCCTTCGACCGCGACAACGACTGCACGCAAAGCTGGGCGTCGCCGACCTGCAACAGCTACGGCCAGGCCGGCACGCTGGGCTTCACGAACCGCTTCATCTCGGCGCTGGGGCTGTGAACGCCTGAGTACCCGAGCCTGGCCTGACGGGCCGCACCTTCCGCGAGGAAGGCGCGGCCTTCGCACGTTTATCGCATCGCAACAAAAGCCGCGTGCATTGCGCAATCCACGGCAATCCCCCGCATTGCCGATGTCGGCCACGGTCAACCGCGTGTCGGGTTTTGCACGCCGTGCGCCCCGGCCCGCGGACTACCCTCTGTGGGCTTGCTGCCCGACCCGCGCGCGGCCGCGCCGGGCGACGCGCAGCACCCAGCCAGACAGACAGGAGACGAAGCGATGAGCAGCAATCGAGGAGTCGTGTATCAGGGCCCGGGCCAGGTCGAGGTGCAGAAGATCGACTATCCGCGGATGGTCGATCCGAGCGGTCGCAAGATCGGCCATGGCGTGATCCTGAAGGTGGTGAGCACGAACATCTGCGGCTCCGACCAGCACATGGTGCGCGGCCGGACCACGGCGCCGGTCGGCCTGGTGCTCGGCCACGAGATCACCGGCGAGGTGATCGAGCTGGGCAGCGACGTGGAGACGCTCAAGATCGGCGACATCGTCACGGTGCCGTTCAACGTGGCCTGCGGGCGTTGCCCGATGTGCCGCGAACAGAGCACGGGCGTGTGCCTGAACGTCAATCCGGCGCGCGCCGGCGGCGCCTATGGCTATGTCGACATGGGCGGCTGGATCGGCGGCCAGGCCGAATACGTGCTGGTGCCCTATGCCGACTTCAACCTGATCAAGTTCCCGGATCGCGACCAGGCGATGGCGAAGATCCGCGACCTGACCTGCCTGTCCGACATCCTGCCCACCGGCTATCACGGCGCCGTCACGGCCGGCGTGAAGCCGGGCTCGACCGTCTATATCGCCGGCGCGGGCCCGGTGGGGATGGCGGCGGCCGCCTCGGCGCGCCTGCTCGGCGCGGCGGTGACGATCGTCGGCGACATGAACGCCGAGCGTCTCGCGCACGCACGCAAGGTCGGTTTCGAAACCGTCGACCTGTCCAAGGACACGCCGCTCGGCGAGCAGATCGCGGCGATCGTCGGCCGCCCCGAGATCGATTGCGCGGTGGACTGCGTGGGCTTCGAGGCGCACGGCCACGGTTCGTCCGGCCATGCCGAGGAGGCCCCCGCCACGGTGCTGAACTCGCTGATGGAGATCACGCGGCCGGCCGGCGCGATCGGCATTCCGGGCCTCTACGTGACGGACGATCCGGGCGCGAAGGACGCCGCCGCCAAGCACGGCAGCCTGAGCATCCGCTTCGGCCTGGGCTGGGCCAAGTCGCATACCTTCCACACGGGCCAGACGCCGGTGCTGAAGTACAACCGCAACCTGATGCAGGCAATCCTGTTCGATCGCCTGCCGATCGCCGAGATCGTCAACGTCACGGTGATCTCGCTCGACCAGGCGCCGGAAGGCTATCGCAAGTTCGATGGCGGCGCGCCGCGCAAGTTCGTGATCGACCCGCATGGGCTGATCGCGGCCTGAATCCGCGGGTAGTCGACTGGAAACGGCCCGCGCTTCGGCGCGGGCCGTTTTGTTTGTTGCGCGTGCAACGGGTAGGAAAGACGCAGCCGCCGCTCAGCCCACGAACTCGCGTGCACCGAGCGCCTCGGCCGCCGCCGCGACCGGCGCTTGCCAGTCGCCCAGCGTCGGCTGGCGGAACAGCCGCATGGTGGGGTACCAGGGCGTGTAGTCGACGTGGTTCAGCCAGCGGCTGTCGCCGGCCTGGGAGAGCAGCAGCCAGACCGGGCGCCCCAGCGCGCCGGCCAGGTGCGCCGCGCCGGTGTCGATCGAGACCAGCAGGTCGAGCCGGTCCAGCACGGCGGCCGTGTCGGCGAAGCTGCGCAGCGCCGGCGCGAGATCGACGATGCCGTGCCGGGCGATCGCGACGCGCTCCGCCTCGGTGGGCTCGCCCACCTGCAACGAATAGAAGCGGCAGCCGGGCTGCCCCAGCAGCGGCGCCAGGGCGTCGAGCGCGATCGAGCGATAAGGCTCGTGACGCACGCCGGAATTGCTGCGCCAGACCAGCCCGATGCGCGCCTGGTTCGGCGCGTCCAGCGCGGCGCGCACGGCTTCGGGCAGCGCGGCTGCCGGCGGCGCCTCGAGATAGGGCTGGTCGAAGCGTGGCTGGTAGGGCGTGGTCTGGTAGCGCGCGAACGGGCTGAACAACCAGGTCACGCAATTGCAATCCTCGGCCAGCGAGCCGATGTGCGGGCCCGACTCGCGCACCAGGCCGTCGCTGCGCAGCACGCCGCGCGCCACCTCGGGGACCTGCACGTCGATCGATGCGGCGCCTTCCTGCTTCAGGCACGCGAGGTAGCGCGAATGCATGAACAGGTCGCCCGCGCCGCCTTCCATCATCACCAGCACGCGCTTGCCGGCCACCGAATCGTGATGGCCGAGGAACTTGCGTTCGGCCCATTCGAAGCTGCCTCGATGGCCGGGGTAGAGCGTCTCGACGATGACTCGCCGATGCGTGGCGTCGCGCAGTTCCCGGTAGAGCCGGTGCGCATCGCGATAGCGGCCCTGGCTGTAGCGGGCGACGGTCTGCTCGAAGCGCACGATGTAGAGGTTCGGGTCACCGGCCAGGCCGGCTTCGGCGCGCGTGAGCAGCGCCTCGGCCTCGGCGAAGCGGCCGAGATAGTTCATCTCCACGCCCGCCAGCGCCAGCGCGAAGGGCGTCTCGGCGGCGGCCGCGCAGCGCCCGGCCTGCTCGATCGCGGCGGCGGCATGGCCGGCCTCGCGCAGCCGGCGCGCGAGCGCCAGCCCCGCGTCGCCGTGCGGGTCGTTCAGGTAGGCGAGATAGGCGCTCGCCAGCGCGGCTGGGTCTTGCACGTGCGTCCCGGGGGCGGAGGTGCCGGGCGGCAGCCCGTGTCCGCCCGGGGGCGGGGACGTCAGGCGTGCAGCGCGAGCACCGGTTGCGATGCGCCGATCGGCAGCATCGCTTGCGCCAGCGGTGCCACCTGCTTGCGGCGCTCGCGCGTGGGCGCGGTGCCGAAGGCGTCGCGATAGCTCTTGCTGAAGTGGCAGGCCGACTGGAAACCGCATGCCATTGTAATGTGCATGATCGACATGTCGGTCTGCAGCAGCAGTTCGCGCGCGCGACGCAGGCGCAGCGTCAGGTAGTAGTGGGTGGGCGTCATGCCCAGGTGCTCGCGGAACAGGCGCTGCAACTGGCGTTGCGACATGTTCGCGAGCCGCGCCAGTTCCTCGCGCGAGAGCGGCTCCTCGATATTGTTCTCCATCAGCGCGATCACCTCGAACAGCGACTTGTTCGCGGAACCGAGCCGCGCCACCAGCGGCATGCGCTGCTGGGCGCTGGTATCGCGCACGTGCTCGACGATGAACTGCTCGGCGATCTGGGTGACGCGCGCGGTGCCCACGCGCGGCGCGATCAGGTTCAGCATCATGTCGAGCGGCGCCACGCCGCCCGTGCAGGTGATGCGGTCGCGATCGATCACGAACAGTTCCTTGAGGAAGCGCGTGTCGGGGAATTCCTCCTTCAGCGCCGACATGTTCTCCCAGTGGATCGCGCAGGCGTAACCGGCCAGCAGGCCCGCCTTGGCGAGCGCGTAGGTGCCCGTGCACAGGCTGCCGAGCGCCACGCCCGCACGCGCGAAGCGGCGCAGCGTGGCCAGGTGCTCGGCGGTGGTGGCGCGCTGCACGTCCACGCCGCCGCAGACGAACACCACGTCGGGCTGGCCGACGCATTCGGCGGGCGTGGTATCCACGCTCAGGCCGTTGCTGGCCGTGACCGAGCCGCCGCCAGGCGAGACCACCGACCAGCGATAGAGCGGCTGGCCGCTGAGGTAGTTGGCCATCCTCAGCACTTCGATCGCGTTGGTGAAGGCGATCATCGTGAAGTTCGGCAGCGGAACGAACGCGAAGTGGGATAACGACGCGGTGCGGTCGGGGGACATGGGGAGCGTTCCTTGAATCGGGAATCGGCGCGCCGGGGAACACGGCTCGGCTATTGTGGAATCCCGCGCAACAAGCATGCCATACGGCTAAACCCTGATCGCTACGTACGTCGGGACTTCGCGCCTCATGCTGCGGCGCACCGCGGCGGGGAGCCTCTGCACCGCGCCGATCCTTCGGGCGCGCATTCGGCACCGCGCCGGTGCTGTCCGGCTAGGGGTAGACCCGTAGCCCGCCCATCTGCCTGGAAACGACCCGCCATCTGCCCGCGAACGACGGCCGGGCGGGCGATTGCGGGCCGACTTGTACAAAACGGACGCGCATGTCGGAAAAGGCAAAGAAAGCGTCTGAATTCATCAATCGGCAAAAAATCCGAACGACAAGAATAGAGCCGTCGGCAGCCGCTCCCGAAACCCGCCCTGAAGCCTTGCAGGACGGGCCTCTCAGGGAAAACGCCAGCCGCCCGATCCACCGACCGATCGCCCACACTACGCGACAATCTGGAGAACCCCATGAGCACGCTGCACCAGGACAGCATCATCATCGATGGCCTGAACATTTCGAAGTTCGATCGGTCGGTCTTCGAGGATATGCACAAGGGTGGCGTGACGGCTGCCAACTGCACGGTGTCGGTATGGGACAGCTTCATCAAGACGGTCGACAACATCGGCACGATGAAGCAGCAGATCCGCGAAAACAGCGAGCTGCTCACGCTCGTGCGCACCACCGAGGACATCGCCCGCGCCAAGCGCGAAGGCAAGACCGGCGTGATCCTGGGCTTCCAGAACGCCCACGCCTTCGAGGACAACCTGTCCTATATCGAAGCCTTCGCCGACATGGGCGTGCGCGTGGTGCAGCTCTGCTACAACACCCAGAACCTGGTGGGCACCGGCTGCTACGAACGCGACGGCGGCCTGTCGGATTTCGGCCGCGAGGTGATCACCGAGATGAACCGGGTCGGCATCATGGTCGACCTCTCGCACGTGGGCGGCAACACCTCCTCGGAAGCGATCGCCTTCTCGAAGAAGCCGGTCACCTATTCGCACTGCCTGCCCTCGGGCCTCAAGGAACACCCACGCAACAAGAGCGACGAGCAGCTGCGCGAGATCGCCGACGCCGGCGGCTTCGTCGGCGTGACCATGTTCGCCCCGTTCCTCAAGCGCGGCATCGACGCCACCATCGACGACTACATCGAGGCGATCGACTACGTGGTGAACCTGATCGGCGAGGACACGGTGGGCATCGGCACCGATTTCACGCAGGGCTACAGCACCGAATTCTTCGACATGCTCACCCACGACAAGGGCCGCTACCGCCGCCTGACCAACTTCGGCAAGGTGGTGAACCCGGAAGGCATCCGCACCATCGGCGAATTCCCGAACCTGACCGCCGCGATGGAACGCGCCGGCTGGAAGGAGTCGCGCATCCGCAAGATCATGGGCGAGAACTGGGTGCGCGTGTTCAAGGACGTGTGGGGCGCCTGAGCCTGGCCTGACAACGCTTTTCCCTCATCGATCCCGCCCGCGCCCGCTCGTGTAGCGAAGGCGCGCGGGGGAAGTCGCGCCCGGCGACGGGCGCCGCGAGCCATTCCTGGAGTCAACGATGCAACCGCAACTGCCGATCGACGTCGATCCCAACACCGGCGTCTGGACCACCGACGCGCTGCCGATGCTGTACGTGCCGCGCCACTTCTTCACCAACAACCACGTGGCCGTCGAGGAAGCGCTGGGCCAGGACGCCTATGCCGAGATCCTCTACAAGGCCGGCTACAAGTCCGCCTACCACTGGTGCGACAAGGAAGCGGCGCTGCACGGCCTGAGCGGCATGGCGGTGTTCGAGCACTACCTGAACCGTCTTTCGCAGCGCGGCTGGGGTTTGTTCAAGATCATCGAGGCCGATCCGGCCAGCGCGCGCGCCCGCATCGAGCTGCGCCATTCCTCCTTTGTACTGCAGCAGCCCGAGAAGATCGGCAAGCTCTGCTACATGTTCGCGGGCTGGTTCGCCGGCGCGATGGACTGGGTCAACGACACCACGCCGGAAGGCAAGGGCGCGCCGCGCGCCTTCTCGACCGAGGCGCATTGCGCCGGCGAGCATGCCGACCATCACGGCCACTGCGTGTTCGAAGTCTCGCCGCTCGCCGCCTGATCCACCTTCATACCCATACGCCTGACTGAGCCCGCCAGAGGTCGCCCCCAATGCGTTATCCGAACCTGTTCAAGCCCATGACGCTCAACCAGCTGACCTTGCGCAATCGCATCGTCAGCACCGCGCACGCCGAGGTGTACGCGGAGCCGGGCGGCCTGCCGGGCGACCGCTACATCCGCTACTACGAAGAGAAGGCGAAGGGCGGCGTGGGCCTGGCGATCTGCGGCGGCTCCAGCCCCGTGTCGATCGACAGCCCGCAAGGCTGGTGGAAGTCGGTCAATCTGTCGACCGACAAGGTGATCGATCCGCTCACGCGCCTGGCCGACACGATGCACAAGCACGGCGCGAAGATCATGATCCAGGCCACCCACATGGGCCGCCGTTCCTCCTTCCACGGCGAGCACTGGCCGCACCTGATGTCGCCCTCGGGCGTGCGCGAGCCGGTGCACCGCGGCAACGCGAAGATCATCGAGATCGAGGAAATCCGCCGCATCATCGGCGATTTCGCGGCGGCCGCCAAGCGCGTGCAGGCCGCCGGCATGGACGGCATCGAAATCTCGGCCGCCCACCAGCACCTGATCGACCAGTTCTGGAGCCAGCGCTCGAACCACCGCACCGACGAATGGGGCGGCAGCCTCGAGAACCGGCTGCGCTTCGGCATCGAGGTGCTGAGCGCGGTACGCGAGGCGGTGGGCAAGGACTTCTGCGTCGGCCTGCGCATGTGCGGCGACGAATTCCACGAGGACGGGCTCGACCACGAGAGCCTCAAGGAGATCGCCCAGGCGATGTCGGAGACGGGCCTGATCGACTACCTCAGCGTGGTGGGTTCGGGCGGCGACACCCACAACACCATCGCCAACTGCATGCCGCCGATGGCGCTGCCGCCGGAGCCCTTCGTGCATCTCGCGGCCGGCATCAAGTCGGTGGTGAAGATCCCCGTGATGCACGCGCAGAGCATCCGCGACGCGGGCCAGGCCGAGCGCCTGCTCGCCAACGGCATGATCGACCTGGTCGGCATGACGCGTGCGCAGATTGCCGATCCGCACATGGTGATCAAGATCCGCGACGGCCGCGAGGACGAGATCAAGCAGTGCGTGGGCGCGAACTACTGCATCGACCGCCAGTACAACGGCCTGGACGTGCTCTGCATCCAGAACGCGGCCACCTCGCGCGAGGCGACCATGCCGCACATCGTCGAGCGCTCGCGCGGGCCGAAGCGCAAGGTGGTGGTGGTCGGCGCCGGTCCGGCGGGCCTGGAGGCCGCGCGCGTGGCCAAGCTGCGCGGCCACGAGGTGGTGCTGTTCGAGAAGAACCCGGAAGTGGGCGGGCAGGTGATGATCGCGGCCAAGGCGCCGCAACGCGAGCAGATGTCCGGCATCATCCGCTGGTTCGACATGGAGACCCGGCGCCTGGGCGTCGATCGCCGGCTCGGCGTGGCCGCCGACGAGAAGATGATCATGGCCGAGAAGCCCGACATCGTGGTGCTGGCCACCGGCGGTTCGAGCTTCACCTGGCAGGTGCCGGGCTGGGGCGTGGCCGAAGGCCGTGCCGTCAGTTCCTGGGACATCCTGACCGGCAAGGTCGAGCCCGGGAAGAACGTGCTGCTGTTCGACGGCGTGAGCACCCACGCGGGCGCCGGCGTGGCCGACTACATGGCCAGCCGCGGCTCGCAGGTGGAGATCGTCACGCCCGACGTGAAGGTGGCCGACGATTGCGGCGGCACCACCTTCCCGATCTTCTACCGGCGCCTCTATGCCTATGGCGTGATCCACACGCCGAATTACATGCTGGACCGCGTCTACGAGGAAAACGGCAAGACCATCGCGGTGCTGCGCAACGAGTACACGGAAGAGCTCGAGGAGCGCGCGGTCGACCAGGTTGTGATCGAGAACGGTTCCTCGCCGAACGACGAACTGTACTGGAAGCTCAAGCCCGAATCGCTGAACCGCGGCCAGATCGATCCGCACACGCTGTTCGCGGCCGAGCCGCAGCCCTGCCTGTCGGAGGAACTCGGCGACGGCCGCTTCCTGCTGTTCCGTGTCGGCGACTGCATCTCGATGCACAACGTGCACGGCGCCATCTATGACTCGCTGCGTCTCGTGAAGGACTTCTGACGATGAATCCGGCTTTCCTGATTACCGCGCTGCTGTGGCTGTCGGTGGCGGGGCTCGCGTTCGCGGTGGCGCGCCGCTCGGCGTTTTGGCGCGTAGGGCGCGCCACCGCGCCCGGCGCCTTCGGCATCGCCAACCTGTTCACCATCCCCAAGCGCTATTTCGTCGACCTGCACCACGTGGTGGCGCGCGACCCGTATATCGCCAAGACCCACGTGGCCACGGCCGGCGGCGCGATCGCCGCGCTCGGCCTGGTGTTCGTCAACTACGGCCTGGCGATCTATTCGCCCTGGCTCGACAAGCTGATCTTCCTGGCCTCGCTGGCGATGCTGGTCGGCGCCGTGTTCGTGTGGCGCCGCCGCGCCGCCAGGAACGTGCCGGCGCGTCTTTCGCGCGGCCCCTGGAACACGCTGCCCTGGCTGCTCGGCTCGTTCGCGCTGGGCCTCACGCTCTACGCGATCGTGCCGGCCGGCGCGATGTCGGGCGCGGTGGCGGTGATCTGCGCCGTGCTGATCGCGATCGGCGCGTTCGCGATGACCTTCGGCGCGGCGCGCGGCGGCCCCATGAAGCATGCCATCGCCGGCCTGCTCCACCTGGCCTTCCATCCGCGTCAGGAGCGCTTCGCGGCGACGCGCGAGAGCTATACCGGCAACGGCTCGGCCGTGCCGCCGACGGCGCTCAAGCTGCCCGACATCGGCAAGCATGAATACGGCGTGGGCAAGCCCGTCGAATTCCGCTGGAACCAGCTGCTGAGCTTCGACGCCTGCGTGCAATGCGGCAAGTGCGAGGCGGCCTGCCCGGCCTTCGCCTCGGGCCAGCCGCTGAACCCGAAGAAGCTGATCCAGGACCTGGTGACGGGCATGGCGGGCGGCACCGACGCGGCCTATGCCGGCAGCCCGACGCCGGGCATCGCGGTGGGCCGCCATGGCGGCGAGCCGAACGGGCCGATCGTCTCGGGCCTGATCGAGGCCGACACGCTGTGGTCCTGCACCACCTGCCGAGCCTGCGTGCAGGAGTGCCCGATGCTGATCGAGCACGTGGACGCGATCGTCGACATGCGCCGCAACCAGACCCTGGTGCACGGCACGGTGCCGGGCAAGGGCGCCGAGGTGATCGCGAACCTGCGCGAGACCGGCACCCAGGGCGGCTACGACACGGCGGCGCGCTACGACTGGTCGGTCGACCTGGAGGCGCCGGTGGCGCAGCCGGGCCGCCCGGTCGACGTGCTGATCGTGGCCGGCGAGGGCGCCTTCGACATGCGCTACCAGCGCACGCTGCGCGCCCTGGTGAAGGTGCTGAACAAGGCCGGCGTGGATTACGCCGTGCTCGGCCGCGCCGAGACCGATACCGGCGACACCGCGCGCCGGCTCGGCGACGAGGCCACCTTCCAGCAGATGGCGAAACGCCTGATCGCGACGCTCGACGAGCTGTCGTTCAAGCAGATCGTCACCGCCGATCCGCACGTGATGCACAGCCTGCGCAACGAATACCGCGCGCTCGGCGCCCGCTACACGGTCAAGCACCACACGGCCTTCGTGGCCGAGTTGGCCGAAGCCGGCAGGATCGCGCCGAAGGCCAGCGAGACGCTGCGCGAAAAGACCATCACCTATCACGATCCCTGCTACCTCGGCCGCTACAACGGTGAGACGGAAGCGCCGCGCAAGCTGCTGAAGTCGATCGGCATCCAGGTGGTGGAGATGGAGCGCAACGGCCTGCGCGGCCGCTGTTGCGGCGGCGGCGGGGGGGCACCCCTGACCGACATCCCCGGCAAGCAGCGGATCCCGGATATCCGTATCGCCGACGCGCGCGCGATCGGCGCCGAGGTGGTGGCGGTGGGCTGCCCGAATTGCACCGCGATGCTCGAAGGCGTGGTCGGCCCCCGGCCGGACGTGCTCGATGTCGCCGAACTGGTCGCCGCCTCGCTGGAGTGAATCGATGAACACCATCAAACGTATCGATCCGCGCCGGCCCTTCGTGGTCACGCCGGCCGGACTCAAGCGCATCACCCTCGGCGAGGTCGCCGTGGCGGGCGGCAACGTCGCGCTCTGGACCGGCCACGGGCATGGCAAGGACGCGCCCAAGCCGAGGCGCGAGATCGAGGCGGCCGAACACCGGCTGCTGGTGGTGGCGCATCCGGAGCGCGGCTCGCTCGACGATCACGGCTGCCAGGTGCTGGCCGCCGCGGCGCTGCTGGCCGACGCGCGCACCGAGGTGGTGCTGCTGTCCTTCGGGGAACTGAAGGACGAGGTGGCCGCGCTCGGTGCCGATCGGCTGATCGAGCTGCCCGGCTTCGAGCGCCGCGCCTTCGCGCCCGACGCGGAGCTGCGCGCGCTGCTGGCTTGCGCCGAGGCGCTCGCGCCGCGCCATGTATTCCTTCCCGACAACGCCACCGGCGACGGCGACCTGGGCCGTCGCTACGCCGCCGCGCTCGGCGCGAGCGTGGCCGTGCAGGTGGTCGAGATCGACGCGAAGCATGTGGGCGTCTACGCCGATGCGAAGCGGGCCTTCTCGACACGCGCGCTGCCCGAGGTGGTGCTGCTCGCGCCCAACGCGGTCGAGCCGAAGCTGCCCTTCGTGGGCGCCGGCGAGCGCATCGACGCGCCGTTCTCGCTCGGCGCCGATCGCATCGGCGCTTATCGCGACCTCGGCCTGGAAGAGATCGACGCGGCCCAGGTCGCGCTGGAGGAAGCCGACTTCATCGTCTCGGCCGGCAACGGCGTGACCGATATCGGCGCGTTCGAGCAACTGGCCGGCGTGTTCGGCGCCGCGATCGGCGCGAGCCGCGTGGCGGTCGACAACGGCCACTTCACGCGCGACAAGCAGGTGGGCGCCACCGGCAAGACCGTCGAGGCCAGCGTCTACATCGCCTTCGGCATCTCGGGTGCGGTCCAGCATCTGCAGGGCATCAAGGATTGCCGCCACGTGATCGCCGTGAACCTCGATGCGAGCGCACCGATCGCCAAGCGCGCCAACCTGACCGTGGTGGCCGACACGCAGGCGACCATCGCCGCCCTGATCGAACAAGTGAATGCCGCGCGCGCGGCCCGCGGCCGGGCCGAGCAACACGGCAACCGGCACCTGGAAGGAGTGGCTGCATGAACGCCCCGCGCAAACTCGCGAAGCTCGCCGTGCTGGTTTCGGTGGGCCGTCATCCCGTCAGCGGCACGCCGCGCTACAGCCGCAACGACGCCGCGGCGCTGGAGCTGGGCCGCAAGCTGGCCGGCGAACACGGCGCCCAGCTCGACGTGCTGCATGCCGGCGACCCAGCCAATCCGGCGCTGGCCGATTATCTCGCGCTCGGCGCGCGCAAGGTCGAGGTGCTCGAATGCAGGCCCGGCGACGACGCCGTCGCGCCGCTGGCCGAGCGCCTTGCCGGCTACGACCTGGTGCTGACCGGCACGCGTGCCGAAGGCGCCTTCGACACCGGCCTGCTGCCTTACCAGCTCGCCGCGCGGCTCGATGTCGGCCTGGCCGGCGCGGCCGTCGATATCGAGGTCGCGAACGGCGAGGCGGTGATCCGCCAATTCCTGCCCAAGGGCCTGCGCCGCAAGGTGGCGGTGCGCCTGCCGGCGCTGGTGGCCGTGCATCCGCTGGCCAATGCCCAGCCGCGCTACGCCTTCGCGCGCCAGCAGGCCGGCAGCATCGCGCCGGTGCGTGTGGCCGCCGCCGCCTCGGCCGATTCGGCGGCCTGGCGCACCGGCCCGGTGGAGCGCAAACCCGTCAAGCTCGCGGCCGCCGAGAAGCGCTCCGGGCATGCTCGGATGCTGTCCGCGACCACCACCGAAAGCCGCGGCGGGAACGTCGTAATTGAGGGGAGTTCGGTCGAAAAAGCACAAGTGATCCTGGCGTATTTGCGCGAGCATCAACTGATCGATTACTGAAATCGCTGACCCATGCCTGTCGGCAAGAACCAAGAATTGAGTCCGGAGCAAACGATGAATCAAACGGCAGACGTTCGCGCGCTGGTGGAGCGCCGCAAAGCGGGTTACAGCCTGGAGGCCCCGTTCTACCTGAGCGAGGAGATCTTCCAGCTCGACATGGAGGCGATCTTCCGCAAGCACTGGATTCAGGTCGCGATCGAACCGGACGTGCCGGAACCGGGCGACTACGTGACCGTCGAGCTGGGCAGCGATTCGATCCTGATCGTGCGCGACGACGACATGGCAATCCGCGCCTTCCACAACGTGTGCCGGCATCGCGGCGCGCGCCTCTGCAACGAGGACAAGGGCTCCGTCGGCAATATCGTCTGCCCCTATCACAGCTGGACCTACAACCTCAGCGGCGCGCTGATGTTCGCCGAGCACATGGGCGAGAAGTTCGACCGCTGCAAGCACAGCCTGAAGTCGGTGCACCTGCAGAACCTGGGCGGCCTGTTGTTCGTCTGCCTGGCCGACGAGCCGCCGGCCGACTTCGAGAACCTGCGCGCCGCGATGGAGCCCTACCTGCTGCCGCACGACCTGCCGAACACCAAGATCGCCGCGCAGATCGACATCATCGAGGAAGGCAACTGGAAGCTCACGATGGAGAACAATCGCGAGTGCTACCACTGCGTCGCGAACCATCCCGAGCTGACCATCTCGCTCTACGAATACGGCTTCGGCTACCAGCCCTCGCCGGCCACCGCCGAAGGCATGGCCGCCTTCGAGCGCACCTGCGTCGAGCGTGAGCAGCAGTGGGGCGAGCTGGGCCTGCCCTCGGTGGAGGTCGATCGCCTGCTGGACACCACGGGCTTCCGCACCCAGCGCCTGCCGCTCGACCGTGCCGGCGAATCGCAGACGCTCGACGCCAAGGCCGCCTCGAAAAAGCTGCTCGGCGAGTTCGAGCGCGCCGACCTCGGCGGCCTGTCGTTCTGGACCCAGCCGAACTCCTGGCATCACTTCATGGCCGACCATATCGTCACCTTCTCGGTGATCCCGCTGTCGGCCGGCAAGACCCTGGTGCGCACCAAGTGGCTGGTGAACAAGGACGCCAAGGAGGGCATCGACTACGACGTGAAGAACCTCACGGCCGTGTGGAACGCCACCAACGATCAAGACCGTGCACTGGTGGAATTCTCGCAGCGCGGCGCGGCCAGCAGCGCCTACGAGCCGGGCCCGTATTCGCCCTACACGGAAGGCCTGGTCGAGAAATTCTCGGCCTGGTATATCGGCCGCATGGCCGACCACCTCGGCGTTTGACCCCCGACAGCACTGACAGGAACAGGCGGAGCAAGACATGATGCGAGATGCCGCGAACTTCGAACCGGTGGACAGCCGCGTGACGCAGCCCGAATTCTGGCGCGCCGTACCGGAACGCTGGACGAGCGACGTCGAGGAAACGCTGATCTGCTGCCATGTGCGGCAGGAAACGCACGACGTGAAGAGCTTCTTCTTCCGCTCGCCCTCGGGCCGCTCGTTCGCCTTCGAGCCGGGCCAGTTCGTCACGCTCGAGCTCGACATCGACGGCGAGACCATCAACCGCTGCTACACCATCTCGTCCTCGCCGGCGCGGCCGCATACGCTGTCGATCACGGTCAAGCGCGTGCCGGGCGGCAAGGTCTCGAACTGGCTGCACGACAACCTGCTGGCCGGCGCGCAGGTACGCGTGCTGGGCCCGGCCGGCGAATTCACCTGCGCGCGGCATCCGGCGCGCAAGTACCTGTTCCTCTCGGCCGGCTCCGGCATCACGCCGCTGATGTCGATGAGCCGCGCGCATCACGACCTCGCCGAGGATCGCGACATCGTGTTCGTGCATAGCGCACGCACGCCCGACGACATCATCTTTTCGCGCGAGCTGGACCTGATCGCCGCCAACCAGGCCAATTTCCGCACCTCGTTCGTCTGCGAGCGGATCGGCACGCGTACCAACTGGCACGGCGTGACGGGTTATCTCTCGCTGCCGCTGCTCAAGCTGATCGCGCCTGATCTCATGGAGCGCGAGATCTTCACCTGCGGGCCGGCGCCCTATATGAAGGCCGTGCGCGACCTGCTCGACGAAGCCGGTTTCGATCGCAAGCAGTATCACGAGGAGAGCTTCTCGTTCGAGACGCTGCTCGACGAGGCTGCGCCCGAAGTGGTGGAGACGCTGGTGGAGGAGGGCGTGCCGGTGCCCGATACCACGCACTACACGGTGAGCTTCGCCAAGAGCCACCGCGAGATCAGCTGCGGCGCCGACCAGCATGTGCTCGAGGCCGCGCGCCAGGCCGGCGTGCGCTTGCCTTCGTCGTGCTCGCAGGGCATGTGCGGCACCTGCAAGGTCAAGCTCGTGTCGGGCCAGGTGGAGATGAAGCACAACGGCGGCATCCGCCAGCGCGAGATCGACCAGGGCATGGTGCTGCTGTGCTGCAGCAAGCCCTTGTCGGATCTGGTGGTCGACAAGTAAGGCACTTGTCATAGCAATACCGCGGGAAATCCGGCGCGTCGCGTATGAGCAAGGACGTGTCGGAAAACGACGATACCGGGGAATTGTGGTTACGGAACCTAGAGAGACCCCATAGAGCAACGCTACGGATTGCTCAGGACCACCCCAAGGAGATCGACCATGAATTTCATCGGAAAGCTGGCCTGGTGCGGCGCCTTCGCGGCGCTGCTGACGGCCGTGGCGCCCGCGGCAGTCGCCGATACCAAGCCGACCATCAAGATCGGCTACGTGGAAGGCTGGGATGACAGCGTCGGCACCTCGAACGTGGCCGCGCAGATCATCGAGAAGAAGCTCGGTTATCCGGTGCAGCTGGTGCCGGTGGCGGCCGGCGTGATGTGGCAGGGCGTGGCGCGCGGCGACCTCGACGCGACGCTGTCGGCCTGGCTGCCGGTGACGCACGGCGCGTACTGGGATCAGTTCAAGAGCAAGGTGGTCGATCTCGGCGTGAACTACCCGGGCGCGAAGATCGGCCTGATCGTGCCGACCTACGTGAAGGCCAGGAGCATCGCCGACCTCGAGGGCGAGAAGGCCGACTTCGCCGGCCGCATCGTCGGCATCGACGCCGGCGCCGGCGTGATGCGCAAGACGGATGACGCGATCAAGGCCTATGGCCTGTCGTACAACCTGATGGCGAGTTCGGGCAGCGCGATGACGGCCGAGCTGGCGCGCGCCGAGAACGCGAAGAAGCCGATCATCGTGACGGGCTGGGTGCCGCACTGGATGTTCGCAAAGTGGGACCTGCGCTTCCTCGACGATCCGAAGAAAGTGTTCGGCGAAGCCGAGCACGTGGACAGCGTCGCGAATCCGAACCTGGAGACCAAGGCGAAACCGGTGGTGGCCTTCCTGAAGAAGTTCCAGTGGAAACCGGGCGAACTCGATGCGGTGATGCTGGCGATCCAGGGCGGAGCGAAGCCCGATGCGGCCGCCGAGCAGTGGATTTCGCAGCACGGCGACCGCGTCAAGAGCTGGACCGACGGCGCGCAATAAGCCTCCTCGACTGGCAGAAAGATAACGACATTCAAGATAACGAAGTAAAAAATGCCCGTCCGATCCTAGGTCGGACGGGCATTGTTTTGCTCGAAAAAACCGCATATTTCCAGGCATTTTGTGAAAAGCTTGTTACACTATGCCGCTTGTGCGGACTCTTACTAGGAGGTTCTGGATGAGTCAAGCAGGACTGCGCGCGCGCAGCACCAGCGAGGTCGACAAGACCATCTCACATGCGGAAGAAGGCCGTTCCCTGCATCGCGGCCTCAGTTGGAAGGATGCATTCTGGGTCACCAGCGGCGTACCGGCAGGTGTGCTGTTCACGATCGGCGGCGTGTGCGCCACGATCGGCCAGCCCGCGTGGGCCATATGGATTGGCGCGATCACGATGGGCCTGTTGCAAAGCGCGACTTATGCGGAAATATCGGGGCTATTTCCACATAAATCGGGCGGCGCGTCCGTGTACGGCGCGATTGGTTGGGTACGTTACGGCAAGCTGATCGCCCCGGTGTCGGTGTGGTGCAACTGGCTGGCCTGGTCCCCGATGCTGGCGCTCGGCTGCGGCCTGGCCGCGAGCTACGCGCTCACCTCCCTGTTCCCCGCCGATGCCGCGATCCAGCACTGGCAACTGACCATCGCCAATCTCGGCTTCATCAAGCCCGGGCTCACGCTGCGCATCAACGCGACCTTCGTGATCGCCACGATCCTGCTGCTGATCACGTTCCGGCTCCAGCACAGCGGGGCGTCGAAGGCTGCCAAGACGCAGCGCATTCTCGGTATCGCATCGCTCACGCCCTTGCTGATCGTCGGTATCGTTCCGTTCGTGACGGGCGATGTGCCGATGTCGCATCTCTTGCCGCTGCTCCCGCTCGGGCACGATGCGCAGGGCAATCTCACCGCGGCGACGTTCGGCAGTTGGAACGGGCAGGGCGTGGTGATGGCGCTCGGCGCGATGTTCATGGCCGGCTGGGCCTCCTACGGCTTCGAGACCGCGGTCTGTTACACGCGTGAATTCAAGGATCCGGCGCGCGATACCGCCAAGGCGATCTTCTGGTCCGGCGCGCTGTGCCTGATCGTGATGACCCTGGTGCCGATGGCCTTCCAGGGCGCGCTCGGCACCAGCGCGATGCTCGATCCGAAGATCGGCGACGGCACCGGCGTGGCCGCCGCGATGGCCAGGATGGTGGGGGGCGGCGCCTGGGTGGCCAATGCCATCGTCGTGATGCTGATGCTGTCGATCCTGCTGATCGTGATGACCTCGATGATGGGCTCGTCGCGCACGCTGTACCAGGCTTCGGTCGATGGCTGGCTGCCGCGTTACCTCTCGCATGTGAACGAGCACGGTTCGCCGACGCGCGCGATGTGGACCGACCTCGGCTTCAACCTCGTGTTGCTGATGATGTCGGACTACATGACGGTGCTGTCGATCTCGAACGTCTGCTACATGATCTTCGTGTTCCTGAATTTGCAATCCGGCTGGATCCATCGCATGGATCGCGGCGAGTGGAAGCGGCCGTTCAAGTGCCCGACCTGGTTGTTGGTGGCCGGCTCGATCTGCGGTTACCTGAACCTCGTTTATGTGGGCGCGGGTGCGAACCTGCAAGGCGAGGGAACGCTGCGCAATGGGCTGATCGCGATGCTGCTGATCGTGCCGGTATTCCTCTATCGCCATTACTGGCAGGATCGCGGGCGGTTCCCGAAGCAGATGCAGAAGGATATGGAACTGGCGGTGCCGCGACGGCATTCCATCTACGAGATGCTGCCTTATGCAGCGCTGATCGCGGCGGCGCTGACGATCGCGGTGTCTTACTACCTGGCCTGGCATTGATGAAAAAGCGGAGCCTTCGGGCTCCGCTTTTTATTTGGGTCAGCGCAATACCTCCACATGGTCGGCGTCGACCTTGGCGTGTCCCCAGCCCTTGCGCTCGAACTTGCCGAATATCTTCACTTCGTTCTTCTCGTTGACGGGCTTGCCCGGCACCCAGCGCCAGATCTTGTCGTCGATCTCGAGGTGGATCGTGCCGGTCGAGTCGGCGAATTCGTAGTCTTCCCCGCCGAGATGCCGGACGATGCGGCCTTGCAGTTGCACGGGCTGGTCGTGCCAGCCGTTTGCGAGGATGTCCTTCACGGTGGTGATGGTGTTCGCGGAAGGGCCGGTGTATTGGGCCTGGGCGTTGGAAGCCAGCAGGCTGGCCAGGGTGACTGTCATGATTCCGGCGAAGTGCTTCATGATCTTCTTCCTGTTCTTGGCTGGCTGTCGCGCTGGGGATGCCGCGTGGCAAGCCGTGGCCGGGGTTCGGGAATCGGAAGGTTAAGCAGATCGGCGGGAGACGTCGAAGCGGCACGGCGCCACATTGGACGAGTAAGAATGAGTGCCCACCGGGGGCATCTGGCGTAGCCACTTTTTTTGCATGGCTTCCAAGGCTTGGCGATGCGATTGGCAAGGAGTTACAAAAATGCGCTTATTTTTGGAAAAAAATTCCGAGTCATTCCGGCGAGAATTGCCCCAGCCAAAGTACACGTGAGCATGTTTCGCGACACAACGCCTATGTGAGGACGCCGGTGCAATCCCTAGAGACTCGCCCGAAGCAGCGCTCGACATGCAGCGTCATGTTGGGATTTTATGCATACATTTCCGCTCATGTGGTCATCCATTTCTTTTTTCATACATCCGACAAGCTGTTCGTGACTTTCATCTCGGCATGCACGCCAGTTTTCGGCATTGTCGCGCTGGGTTGCCATTTGATATGTAAATATCGACATTGATCGCTGGTTTCCGGCCGTATATCGCAAGGCGATGTAATCGTCATGACACTACATGTTGTCGCATCACCAGGCGTTTCATGGCCAGGCGCATGAGCACGAGAGCGAGCGACGTCACTGCCATGATGCAGGTGGAATAAGCGGCGGCCTGTGAAACGAAGCCGTTTTCATCCAACTGCATGACGGCGACCGAAGCGAGATTCAGCGAGGGCGTGACCAGAAAGACGACGGCCGAGAGCGTCACCATCGAGCGCATGAACAGAAAGAAAAATACGCTCACGGCCGTCGCGGCGACGAAGGGCAGCACGGCGTCCTGAAGTGCGTGACGCAGGCCCCCTCCCAGGCAATCCACGACCTCCTCGAGCACCGCCGGCGCTGCGCGCAATCCGGTGCTCATCGTCAGAAAACCCTGCGTGTGGTAGTGGTAGAAGTTGCAGAGCACGATAACGGTGGCACTGCCATAAAGCCAGGTCCCCAGCGGCCCGCCATTGAACGCGAGAATGTAGGCGAGGCCCACTACCATCCCCGGCACGGCGGCCGGCAACACGGCCACGGTGTAAATCAACCGCGATACCGCGCCCGGCATGCTGCGCGCGCCGTAGCTCAGGCAGAACAACAGCACCACGCCCAGCGCGGCGGCCGCGAGCGAGATTTCCAGTGATGTGAAGATTGCGCCATATCCGCCGGACAACTCGCCCCCGTAATTGGCGAGTGTCAAGTCGAGCCGGTACGGCCACAAGCGCACGAAGCTGGCAAAGACGACGGTGGCGACGGACGCCAGGATCGGCAACAGCGCGAGCAGGCAGCCGAAGCCGAGCAGTCCGTCACGCAGGCGATTCACGCCGGGCGTCACCGGTACACGGCTTTCCGATGCACCGCCGAATTGCCGCTGGGAGGCCGCGCGCTCGATATATACCGAGGCGAGCGAGGGTAGCAACAGCACCATGCCGACTGCCGCTCCCATGCCGAAGTTCATCTGCCCGGAAACCTGGTTATAGATTTCCGTGGCGAGCACGTGATAGTTTCCGCCGATCACCACCGCATTCCCGAAGTCCGTGATCGTCACGGTGAACACGACGAAGGCCGCGGACAGCAGGCCAAAGCGCGTGTTCGGCAAGGTGAGTGCAAGGAATTGCTGCCAGCGTCGAGCGCCGAGCACGTCGGCGGCATCGTAGTAGCGGGCGTCGGATTGTGCGAGGGCGGCGCCGATAATGAGCACGGCCTGCGGCAAGGCATAGATCACGTCAGCGATCAGGAGTCCCCAAAAGCCGTAGATGTCGATGTCCCAGCCAGTCCACTTGTGTACCAGGCCATTGCGTCCGAGCAGGAACAGCATGCCGAGGCCTTGCATCAGCGAAGGCGCGAGCATGGGAAGCAGCAGCGTCGCGCGGATCGCGTTCGGGGCAGGCAGGCGCGAGCGTTGCAGGGTGAACGCGATCATGAAGCCGAGGACGATGCTCACGAGCGTCGTCGCGGTACTCAGCACGAGGCTGTGCCACGCCGCATCGAGCATGCGGGGGGTGCGCCAGAGGGCGACGTAGTTGTCCAGTCCCAGTCTTGCGTTGCCATTCAGCAGGCTGTGCCACGCGATGACCGCAAGCGGGTAGAGAAAGAAGAGCGCTAGGCAGGCGAGCGGCACCACGACCATCGCGACACGCAGCACGGGGCCCATCGTGAAGCTTGTACGCGCGGCGCGCGAGCCGGTCTTGCCGGCGAGCGAGGCGTTCATGCCGCCACCCATGCGCAGCGATCATTGGCGACGGAAAGGGTAACCGGCGTACCGGCTTCCATTGGCAATCCGCGTGCTTGTTCCGCGAGCAGTTCGCGGCCACACCACTGCACGCGTATGCGCGTGGTGCTGCCGAGGAAGATCGATTCGATCACGCGCGCGGGTGCCGTTTCGCCATGTTCACACGGCGACACCATGAGATCCTCGGGCCGCACGCATGCCTCGAATGCAGTATCGGCGCCGCCCGGATGGTGCTGCATCAAGTTGGGGAGCGCGTCGCGTACCCATGACGCCGGCAGCAGGTTCGACGTGCCGACGAAGCTTGCCACGAAGCGCGTGCGCGGGCGCTCGTACAGCTCGCGCGGCGAACCGATCTGCTCGATGCGCCCGTGATTCATGCAAATGATCTTGTCGGCGAGCGTCAGCGCCTCTTCCTGATCGTGCGTCACCATGATGGTGGGAATACGCAGACGGCGCTGGACATCGTGAATTTCCCGGCGCATTTCGACGCGCACCTGGGCATCGAGCGCGGAGAGCGGCTCATCGAGCAGGAGGAGGGCGGGATCGACAGCGATGGCGCGCGCGATCGCGACGCGTTGCTGTTGACCACCGGAGAGTTGGCCCGGATAGCGGCCGGCAAGATGCGGCAGGCGAATCAGCTCGAGCAGTTCCTGGCAACGTGCTTCGATCCGGGCGCGCGGTTCGCCGCGAATTTTCATCCCATAGCCGATGTTCTGCGCGACAGTCATGTTCGGGAACAGCGAATAGGACTGGAACACGATGCCGAAGCCGCGCTCGCGCGCGGGAATCTCCAGCAACGAGCGCTCGCCCATCATGACCTTCCCGCCATCGGCATCGAGCAGCCCGGCGATGATACGCAGCAGGGTAGTCTTGCCGCAACCGCTCGGACCCAGCAGACAGACGAACTCGTCCTCCCGCACGTCGAAATCAATGCGTTCGAGCGCGACGTGCCCGGAAAATGTCTTGATGAGATCGGATACGGTGAGATGCATGGTGACTTCCCAGTGTGGCCAAGGCAGGGTTGTCCGGCATTGCGCCGGACATGGACAGGATGCGGGACCGCGCGATTGCGCTCAATGCATCACGTCGGTCTTGAAGCGTTTGAGTACGGCATCGTGCATCTTCGCGGAAGCGGCGAAGTCCATCGGATACAGCACCTTGGCGACGTCGGCGGGCAAGCCTTCGGCGATCTGCTCGGGAGTCGGCTTGATGCCGGGCGTCGTGACGATTTCCTTGTATTGCTGGTAGAGCTTCGCGGCGGCAGGCGAGGCGACCCATTCGAGGAAGCGCTGGGTATCGGCCTGATGCGTCGAACTCTTGAGCATGCCCGAGCCTTCGAGCTCGTAACCGACATATTTCGACGGGATCACCATCTTCACCGGGAAGCCGGCCTTGATCGACTGCATGGCGACGAACGCGAACGATGCGCCGACGGCGTATTCACCGGTGCGGGCGAGCTTGCAGGGTTGCGAGCCCGACGGCGTGAACTGCGCGACATTCGCGCCGAGACCCTTGAGGATCTGCCAGCCTCTTTCCTCCCCCGCGCCTTGCAGGATCGCCGCGATCTGCAGGTAACCCGTTCCTGAAGAGGCCGGATCGGGCATCACCAGATTGCCTTTGTAGACCGGCTTCGCGAGGTCTTCCCACGAGGTCGGCATGGGAAGCTTCTTCGCGGCGAGCGCTTCGGTGTTCACGCAGAGCGCGGCCATGTAACCCGTTGCGGCAAACCATTTGCCGGCCGGATCGCGGAACTGCTTCGGCAGACTGGAGATGGTCTTGCCGCTCACCGGCGCGAGTTGGTCCGCGATGCGCGGATCCAGCAGGTTCGTGAGCGCCTCGCCCCAGACCGCATCCGCGTGCGGCGCGCCGGATTCGGCGATGAGGCGCGCGGCGAGATCGCCGGTGGACAGGCGCAGGACGTTGACCTGCACATCGGGCATCGCCTTTTTCGCGGCGGCAAGGTACGTGGCGATTTCGTCGCTTTCCAGTGCGGAGTACACCGTGATCTGTCCGGCCAGGGCGGCGTTCGAGATCGTGCACGCGAGCAGCCCGAGGGCGAAAAGCGAAGTCAGTGTCTTGCGGATACGCATTGCGTTCTTCCTGTAAGAGTAAGAGGCGACCGAAGAAGGAACCCCACAACGTCACGAGGCGCGTGCTGTTGCCGTCGGTGTCGGACCATGTCTCGATGATGTGTTGTTTTGGGGATGTTTGCAGAATATTGGCATTGGGTCTAGCAATCAAAAATATCTGCTGCCATGATGGCGTCACCGCGAAAGCGGGCCTTCGCGCGCCTGGCTCGCGAGCGGGCTTGCCATACTATTTTTGACACGGCAGCGTCAGCGCTGCCCCGGAAGAGGGCGTTCAAGATGAATCAGGAGAGCGACGACGTGCTGGGCGGATTCGAGGCATTTGCAGTACAGCTCGCCGACGAGGCGCGCGAGATCTCGCTGCGCTATTTCCGCAAGAAGCTCGATGTCGAGACCAAGTCGGACGAGAGTCCGGTGACCATTGCCGATCGCGAGATCGAGGCACATATCCGCGCGCGGCTCGCGCAGCGCTTCCCGGCGCACGGCATTTTCGGCGAGGAGCACGGGCGGGAGCGAACCGACGCACGGTACGTCTGGGTTATCGATCCGATCGACGGCACGCGCAGTTTCGTGACGGGCTGGCCGATCTGGGGAACGTTGTTCGCGCTGCTGAGAGACGGTGAACCGATACTCGGTGTCATCGATGTGCCCGTGACCGGCGAGCGATGGATCGGCGGCGAACCGGGCGCCTTCGACGTCCAGGGGCAGCCCTTGCGCACGAGCGGGTGCACGAGTCTCGCGGCGGCAAATGTCTACGCGACATCTCCGGATATCTTTGATGCCAATGAACTGCCGGTGTTCGAAGCGGTGTGCCGCGCGGCCGCCAGCCGCCGGTTCGGTGGCGATTGCTACAGTTACGCGATGGTCGCGTCGGGCTATGTCGATGCCGTCGTCGAAGCGGGCTTGCAGCCTTATGACTATCTGGCTATCGTGCCGGTCGTGGAGGCTGCGGGTGGGCGCGTGACCGACTGGCAGGGCCGCGCGGTCGGCATGGAAAGCGATGGGCGGATTGTCGCCGCGGCTACGCCCGAACTGCATGCGCAGATCATCGAGTTCACCCGTCGTCTGTGAGCGCGGAAGTCGGACCGAACACGCAAGAAGGAGGAAGACAGTCCATGTTGGTTGAGGAGCGATATCGCCGTATTCGCACGCTGCTGAAGTCGCACGGCACGGTGTCGGTAGAGCATATGACGCAAGCGCTCGGCGTCTCGCGCGAGACGGTTCGCCGCGACCTTGTCGAACTCGAGACGGCGGGCGAAATCCGGCGCGTGCATGGCGGCGCCATGCTCGTGGAGAGCGAGCTGCCGATCAGCGTGCGAGCGGGCATTCGCGTGAAGGAAAAGCGTGCGCTCGCCCGCGCAGCGCAGGCTTATATCGGTAGCGGTCAGACGCTGTTCATCGATGCGGGCACAACCACGGCCATTCTTGCCGAAGCACTCGGTTCGCTGAGCGGGCTGCACGTCGTCACGAACTCGGTTGCCGTCGCCAACGAATTGAGCGGTGAGCGCGCCGCGAAGTCGGGGGGGCATTCGGTGCACCTGCTTGGCGGGACGTTCAATGCGTCGATCGGCGCGACGTATGGAGGTGCCGCGATCGCCGAGGTGCATCGCTTCTACGCCGATGTCGCCTTGCTGTCGCCGGTTGGCGTGGATGCGCTCCATGGTGCGACGAGCTTCGTGCAGGAGGAGGCGGAGATGGCCGATGCCATGAGCCGTAACGCGAGGCAGACCATTGTCCTCGCCGATTATTCGAAGATCGGTGTGCGCAGCCGAGTGGTGTCATGTCCCATCGAGCGCATCTCGGCCATTGTCACGAACACCCGGGCGGCGAAGTCGCCTCATGCACAGGCGTTGGACCAGGTGGTGTCCGCGATCGACTACGTCTGAACATACCTCGCGCAGGCCGGAGCAGCCGGCCTGCCCGTTTACGTCGGCGCGGTGATTGCGCCGATGGCGCGGGATGCCGCCCCGCGCCGGCGGGTGTTGCGCTTCATTACGTCTCCGAAATCGCAGCCGTCGACCGACGCGCGCTCATATTCATCGTGACAGCGCTGCGAGGAGCCGCTTTCTCCTTCGTGATCTTGGACGAACCGGTAGCCGACGTGGCGCGCATCGGCGAACGTGTGCTGGCCGCGTTTGGGATACGAATGAGGAATCCAGGGGATCGCTGGATCCAGGTTCGGCCTGGCGAAAAGTGGATTTCACTTGCGACACCGTTTGCGGATCCGGGATGACTGGGTGCCAGGTGCCGATTCGCGGCGGCAACATCTTTTGCGCGCGCCTGGGAAAAATTTCTGGCCGATCGTTTCGTTGAATTATTTCAGTAATTGATTCTTTTGCCGAAATAGCATGTAACGACAACCACATCGGGGTAGGCCAATGAAGAAACTAACCGTAGGTCAAAGACTTGCCGGCGCCTTTGGCGTCGTTATCCTCATATCGTTGATCGGCAGCGCGATCTCCATCATCAATTTCCTGCGCCTGAACGAAGCCAACGGATGGAATATCCACAGCTATGGCGTGCTGCGCGCCAACGACGATATGTTGGCCAGCATGGTCAACATGGAGACGGGAGTGCGGGGCTATGTGATTTCCGGAGATGAAAAATTTCTCGATCCCTATCGAACCGGTCAGAGCCAGTTCGCGAAATCATATGAGGTAATACACGCTCTCACCGTCGATAATGCCGCGCAGCAACGGCGTTTGGATGAGCTGCAGCAATTGCGCCAGGAGGTCGGCGACGTCGACCAGAAGCTGATCGCGCTCAGGCGTGACGTCAATGCAGGCACCCAACAGCAGAGCGCATTGGTCGACTATTTCACCCAGGGGAAAGACAAGCAGTTCATGGATCGCTACCGCGCGGTGTCGGCTGAAATCAACGGCGCCGAGCAGGTCCTGCTCGATCAGCGCTCCGGCGATGTCATGGCGCTGAGTGCCTCGACGAAGGTGTCGCTGGCTGTCTCGGGTCTTGTGACGATCATTCTCGCGATCGTGCTGGGCGTGGTCATCACGCGCGGCATTCTTCGGTCATTGGGCGGTGAGCCCGTCGAGGCGGCCCAGGTGGCGGCCCGCATAGCGCAGGGCGATCTCTCGGTTTCGGCACCCACTCGGAACGATGATCGCGCGAGCCTGATGGCTTCCCTGGAAGCCATGCGGCTGCAACTCAGAGGCATCGTATCCGGAATCCAATCGTCTGCCGAAGCGATTACGGCTTCCTCGGGTGAAATTGCCCAAGGCAACCTGGACTTGTCTCAACGAACCGAGGAGCAAGCGGCCTCGCTGGAGGAGACCGCCGCCAGCATGGAGCAATTGACCTCGACCGTCCGCCAGAATACCGACAGCGCGAAGCAGGCGAACATGCTTGCCGCCAATGCTTGCGACGTGGCCGTGCGTGGTGGGACGGTGGTCAGCCAGGCTGTCGAGTCCATGCAGTCGATTTCGGAAAGCTCGGGCAAGGTGTCCCAAATCATTTCCGTCATCGAAGGCATTGCGTTCCAGACGAATATCCTCGCCCTCAATGCCGCGGTCGAGGCCGCACGTGCGGGTGAACAGGGGCGGGGCTTTGCCGTCGTGGCCGGCGAGGTCCGCACGCTCGCCCAGCGCAGCGCAAGTGCTGCCAAGGAGATCAAGGATCTCATCGAAAGTTCGGCCGAGCGCGTAGCGGCAGGGGCCGAGCAGGTCAATCTGGCGGGCTCCACCATGTCCGAGATCGTCAAGTCGGTGCGTCAGGTGACGGACATCATGGGTGAGATCGCTTCGGCGTCCGAGGAGCAGGGGACCGGCATCGAACAGGTGAATACCGCGGTAAGCCAGATGGACGCGGTGACACAGCAGAATGCCGCGCTGGTGGAACAAGCCTCCGCGGCAGCGCAAGCCATGGCGGAGCAGGCCACGACGCTACGCGATGCGGTCAGATTCTTCAGGATTGGCGCGGCGGGCGGCCTGGGGAGCCGCGATGGCTTACGCAGTCCTGTGTACAACTAGGTAGACGCGTTGGCATCGCGGATTGATTCTGCAGCAGCCCGATGTCCGTTCGTCCAGGTTCGCCGCCGGGAGGCGCGCGAGCCGATCCGCTTTCGAGTCGAACCGGGGCGCACTTTCGCCGCGCGCTCGACTAGGTCCGGCTCGACACCGAGCGCCTCGCCAGCCTCGCACGGCACGCCCTTCGGTCGAGAGCCGACAGGCCGTGGGCAGCGTCGCGCGATCGCTGGCGACTTCGCGTCGATGATGCGCGAAGTCGCAGCCAATATGGAATGCATCCAGACTTCGCCGAATAGGACATGACCGCGGCTGCGAAGCACTCGATGCCGGGAGGTATCGGCTCCCTCCGGATTGAACCAATCGGCGGTACGCGCATTCCGCATGACGCCTGAAGTCTGGTAATCCCGCATCGATGAGGCATCACTTCGGAACGTCTTCGTTTCACCGACAACGTTTGCGCGCGAAATATCAGCAGATCTTCATTGCATCGAAATTTTGTCGGGATACGAAAACCGGCCTGTCGAAATTCCAATTGAAGTTGCATGAAAATTTCCCGATGGGTGATGCTTCGACATTGTGTGGGCGAATGTAAACACGGTGTCGCCGATCCGAATTCGGCAAGCCTTGCCGACCATGCACGACGCCGACAGTTACCGCTCACAATCCTTCGAAATTCCTGACGTTTGGCTTTGACGCAAACATTTGCAGTGGTGCAGGATTAACCAGTGCAGTGGCCCATGTCGCCATTCACTCCATCCGGAAAGCCGCGCGGCATCCCGCCATGTACGGCTGAAACGTTCTCGATCCCGTCCCTTCTTCCGTTCCGATCCTCTCGGAAATGAGCAATCACTCGGTCGTTCCCAGCCGGTCCTTATTCGTCTCGATGAAGTCTGCTACTCCGCGTCAAATTTCAATGCATTGACTGAAATCAATTTCCCCTGAACTTCGCGCAGGCATTTCCGCCGAATGTGACAAATCACAATAAGTAGTGTCATGTTGGCGGCTTGATTGATTCCGACAACAACACGGCGAGAACAGACATTCGCAAATCGGCGGGCGAAGGTCGCCCCTATGCTACGGCGCATAAAACAGAAATGTAAGAAATTGTTAAGGGGTCGCAATGATGCAGAGTGTGCCGAATCATTCATCGGGGTTAAGCGTGAATCGTGGTAGAAGCGCGGGCACTGAGCGTCAACGAGCAAGCGTAATCGTCCTGTTGCTCGAGGGTTTTTCCATCATGCACATGGGCAAGCTGGCTGCCGTTTTTGAACTCGCCAATCAGCTTGGGCAGGCCAGAGGCACGTTGAACGACCATTACGAATTGCGCTTGTATTCCGTCCATGGGGGGCCGGTCCGTTCGTCCTCGGGTGTCGGCATCTGGACGGAAGCGGCCCGCACACTGGAAGCGAGCAAGGTGCATGCGATGTTCGTATTGAGCGGACAGGGTGGAATGGGCGAGCTCAACGAACAGCTGATCACCTGGGTCAGACATGCGCACCAGCGCGCACGCGTGGTTCGGTGCAGTGGTGGCGGCCAAAAGTTGCTCAAGCAAATCCATCTGTCGCAAAAGGCAGGCGAAAAGTCCTTGGGGGCCGGCGCCAGCTTGTTCCCCGGATGCGCCGGCGGCGAAGCGTCGGGCGATGAGGACGACGGCCCGTTCTCGGATGCATTGTCGATCGTGCGGGTGGACATGGGCTACGAAATCGCACAGGAAATCGTGATGTGCATGGTCTCCGGTGCGAACCGGAAACTGACCGACGTGCTGTTCGGTGCACGCGTCGCCCGGGCCAGCGCCTCGATCCGGATGGCGGCGCATCACCTCCGGTTGAACAGCGAGAATCGAATTTCCATTGCCGACGCCGCGCAGGCCGCGGCGATGAGCGAGCGCAATTTCCTGCGGCGCTTCAAGAACGAAATCGGTGTCACGCCTACCGAATTCGTGCTGAAAACCCGCCTCGAGAAGGCGTGCCGCATGTTGATCGAAACGGACCTTCCGGCGGACAAGGTCGCGCGACGGACGGGCCTCGGAAGCGGCGATCGAATGGCAAAACTGTTTCGTCAGCACTTGCAGATTTCGCCGACCGAATATCGGGCAGCCACGCGAAAAAACAGCGACACGTTGATTGACACGCTCTACGGGTCGGATCTCGGCAACTGGATGAATCGTGCGCCATCCTAGTCCGTCGAGCTGGATGCGTTGACCGTCCAGGGGCGATCGGCAGGATTTCGTTGCGCGAATAAAAGCCCATTTCCCAATGTCGGTGTTTCCTGTCATGGCGGCGATACCGCCGCGAAACAGGAAATGTTCGAATCTGCTCGCCTGCCTGTTGCGAGCTGGCCGGAATTGCCGCAATCGTGGAGCGACCCAATGCCGGCTGCTTCGAGACGGCATCGCGGCATCGATTCGCCGCCGGTATCGGAGGCGGTGTCGCCGCGGCAATTCTCGGAATCCATCCGTGCCGGCGCATCGGCAGTCCTTTTCATCCATAGAGCGAGCTTTCGGCTGTCGGCATGGCCTGTGCCTGCGGCATACCGGAGATGCCTCGTGATATCCGACGAAGCATCGTCCAGACGCTTGAAACGCGAGCATGAACCGTTGCGCGCGAGCGGTGTTTTCGACTTGCCTGCGCTTCGATTGATTCGTGGAATCGATCGAATAATGGATTCATGCAACGGTCTTGATTTGTTCCGCCATCAACGAGGCGGATTCGGACGCAGGCGATAACAGCATGGGGCGCGGCGAATATGATGCGCTGCGGAAACATCGAGCAACCGGCATCGCGAGGTACGGTCGCGGCGAGTTCGAATGCCTGCCCCTGACGAACGTCGTGCCGCGCATGATGCGGCTGCTGCAGCGTCAACGGCCGTTGGATGATGAATTAGGAGTTCATATCAATGAATGCGTTGATAAACCGTGCGACCGATGTCGGGCTGATTGTGCTGGGCGCGTTCATTCCTGCCTTGATCGATGCCACCAATGGAGCGCGCGGGACCCTGTTCGATGGTGGACTCGTCGCCTTTGCCGCCGCGCTGGCGTTGTCGGTATTTCCCGCATGCGGCATCTACGAGCCGGCTCGCAGGCGCTCGGTGCTGCGCCTGCTCGGCCGGACCGGCATGGCGTGGGTCGTCGTGCAGGGCATGAGTACCGCGCTGCTGTACCTGCTGCATCGCGTGCACGTGCTGTCGAGCGAATGGTTCGTGTACTGGACGCTTGCCAGCGGGATCGGCTTGATAGCGTTTCGCGCGCTGACCCTGGCGATCTTCGGGATCATCGCGCACGGGAGCCGGCAGGTGCGCGCGGCGGCGATCGCCCACGCCGATATGCGCGGCCACCGCGCGGCCGGACGCTTCAAGCGGATGCTCAAGCGCGGCTTCGACCTGGTCGGCGCGTCGGTATTGCTCGTGGTGCTCGCCCCGGTATTGCTGGGCATCGCCTGGGCCGTACGACGCGATCGCGGGCCGGCGATCTTCGGGCACGAGCGGGTCGGCCGTGACGGCAGGCGATTCAAGTGCCTGAAGTTCCGCTCGATGGTGACGAACGCCGATGTGGCGCTCAAGACGCTGCTGGAACGCGATGCCAACGCCCGCGCGGAATGGGACCGCGAATTCAAGCTGAAGAACGATGTGCGCATCACTCCGATCGGTCACCTGCTCCGCAGGACGAGTCTCGACGAACTGCCGCAGCTACTGAACGTGCTGAAAGGCGAGATGAGCCTGGTGGGCCCCCGTCCGATTGTCGAGGCGGAACTGAAGCGCTATGGCGGCGACGTGCGCTATTACCTGATGGCGAAGCCCGGAATGACTGGCCTCTGGCAGGTCAGCGGCCGCAACGACACCGATTACTCGACACGCGTGTCGCTCGACGTGGCCTACGTGCGCGGTTGGTCGCTGCGTCTGGACATGGGGATCCTGCTTCGGACACTTCGTGTCGTGGTGCGAGGTTCGGGGGCGTATTAGTTGCCATCGCGCCCGAACCTCGAGGCGGCCGATGTCGTTCCAAATTGAAAAGTGCGAGGTGGTAATGCAGAGGTTGCATCAAACGGGTTTGGCACACGGACGCAGGCCGTATCGATCATGGGGCCGGCTCGTGCTGATCCTGCCGCTCTGTGCGTGGCTGGGCGCGTGCGGTGTCGCGCCCGGCATGAGCATGCAGCAGCCGGTGTCGATCCCGCTGGAAAGCGGTACGACGCCGGACCATCGTGCCGCGCTGCCGATTCCGGTCACTAACATCGACTTGTCCTTGATCCGGCGCATGCACGAGATGGAACGTAATGGACGCGGCCTTGCCCCGGATATCGTCGCGTCCCCGGAGGCCTACACCATTGGTCGAGGCGATGTGCTGCAGATCACCGTCTGGGACCATCCCGAGCTTGCGCTCGCGCAGGGTGCGTCGCCACAGGCCGCGCCGAGGACTGCCGATGCGCCGCCGGGATTCGTCGTCGACCAGGACGGCACGCTGCAATTTCCCTTTGCGGGCCGGTTTCCGGTTGCCGGTTCGACGGTCGAGCAGGTGCAGGCGCAGCTCGCGCGACGTCTCGACAAGACGTTCAATGATCCGCAGGTCACGGTGCGTATCGCATCGTTCCGTGCGAAGCAGGTGTATATCGAGGGCGAGGTGCATACGCCGGGCTCGCAAGCCTTGAACGATATCCCGATGACGATTTACGACGCGATCGGTCGGGCCGGCGGCTTCTCGTCGACAGCGGACCAGAGCCGCATCGTGCTGGTGCGTGACGGCATCGAGCGCCGCGTCGACCTGGTCGAAATGGCCGAGCAGGGGCGCAATCCGTCGAAGATCGTACTGCGCAACGGCGATCTCGTCCGGGTGCTGTCGCGTGACGACAGCGGCGTGTTCGTGATGGGCGAAGTCAACAAGCCCGTGACGGCGCTGCCGATGCGCGATGGACGACTGACGCTGAGCGATGCGATCGCGCAGGCCGGCAGCCTGAATGCGAACACGGCCGACGCCGCGCAGCTCTATGTGGTACGCGGGATGCAGGGCGAGCAGCTGCAGGTCTTCCATCTCGACGCCCATTCGCCGGTCGCGATGGTGTTGGCCAATCAGTTCCAGTTGAAACCCAAGGACATCGTGTATGTCGACGGCAACGCTCTCGTGCGCTTCAGCCGTGTACTCAGCCTGTTGCTGCCGGCCATCAACGCCGGGCTGACCACGGCGATCGCCACCAAATGATGGACTCCATCCTGATCGTCTGCGAGGGCAACATCTGCCGCAGTCCGATGGCCGAAGCGATGCTGCGTCAGGCGGTGCCCGGGCGTCGCGTCGCATCCGCCGGTCTGAACGCGCTGGTCGGCATGCCGGCCTCGCCCTACGCGCAGGAGGTGATGCGCATGCGCGGCCTCGACGTCTCGACGCATCGTGCGCAGCAGATCGGCCGCTGCTTGTGCGCCGACGCCGACTTGATCCTCGTGATGGCCCGTGGCCAGCGCCTGTCGCTCGAGAGCCGGTTCCCGTTTGTACGGGGACGCGTGTTTCGTCTCGGCGAACACACGGATTTCGACGTGCACGATCCGTACCGCCAGCCCAGATTCGTATTCGAACGCTGTGCGCGATTGATCGAGCTCGGCGTGTCGGAGTGGTCGAGGCGCCTTCGTATCGTTTGACGCGCCGATGATCGGTGCGCCACGTCAACCCCATAAGTCTTCCATCGTTGCCATGATCCAAGCCCCAGCCCCGTCGCAGCACGCCACCGAAGACGGCAGCGAGACCGACTTCGTCGCGGTGCTCGACATCCTGCTGGAAAGCCGCTGGCTGATCGCGAGCATTACTTGCGTCGTGCTCTTCGCCGGCCTCTCCTATGCGATTTTCAGCAAGCCCGTATTCGAGGCCAACATCATGGTCCAGGTCGAGGACAGCCCCGACACCTCGGCCGCCAAGTCGCTGCTGAGCGACGTCTCGGCGCTATTCGACGTCAAGTCCTCGGCCGCCGCCGAGGAGCAGATTCTCGCGTCTCGGCTGGTCGTCGAACGCGCGGTCGACAAGCTCAAGCTGTTCATCGACGTATCGCCCAAGCGCTTTCCGCTGATCGGCGACTGGATCGCTCGCCATCACGATGGCCTGTCCGATCCCGGGCTGGCCGGCTTTGGCGGCTATGCATGGGGTGCCGAGCAAATCGACGTGGCGCGCTTCGACGTGCCCATCAGGAACGAAGGGGACACGTTCACGCTGACGGCCCTCGCCGGCGGGCGCTACCGGCTCGAAGGCGGAGACCTCGACGCGGCGGTCGAGGGAACGATCGGCAAGCTCGAGCATTTTCCCTCGCCGCGCGGCCCGATCGTGCTGCAGATCGCGTCCGTCACGGCGAAACCGGGCGCCGCCTTCCTCCTGGTGCGCAACTCGCGGTTAAAGACGGTGGAGGACATCCGTGACCGCCTCAATGTGCAGGAACGCGTCAAGCAGTCGGACGTCGTCGTCGCGAGCTTGCAGGACACCGATCCGAAATGGGTCAGCGACACGATGAACGAGATCGGTCGACAGTATGTGCGGCAGAACATCGAGCGGAAATCGGCGGAAGCCGCGCAATCGCTCGAATTCCTGACCGCACAGCTGCCGCAGCTCAAGCAGCAACTGGCCGATTCCGAGGCGCGCCTGACGAAGCTGCGCAACGAACGAGGCACGGTCGATCTCAGCGAGGAAGCGAAGCTCGCGCTGGCGCAGACCGCCGATGCGAGGACGCGCCTGCTCGAATTGCAGCAGAAGCGCCAGGAGCTGATGTCGCGATTCACGGCGCGGCATCCCAGCGTCGTCGCGATCGACGAGCAGATCGCCGCGTTGGGCGCCTACCGCGGTGAGGCCGAGCAGCAGATCCGGCGCCTGCCGGACCTTCAGCAGGAAACGGTGCGCTTGATGCTGGATGCGAAGGTCAACACCGATCTCTATACGGCCTTGCTGAACAATATGCAGCAATTGCAGCTCGTCCAGGCGGGCAAGGTCGGCAACGTGCGTCTGGTCGATACGGCGGCGGTGCCGGAAGTGGCGGTGCGACCGAAGAAGGTGCTGGTCGCGCTGGCGTCCCTGCTGCTCGGGCTGCTCGCCGGGTGCGGCGCCGCGATCGTACGCTCGATGCTGTTTCATGGCATCTCCGATCACAACGAGATCGAGCGTCGTCTCGGCCTCGCGGTATACGCCACCGTCCCGAACAGCGAGCATCAGCGCGAGCTGGCGCAGGAAGCCGCGCGCAAGCGGGGCCACCAATCGATACTGTCGATCGCCTTCCCGGGAGATCCGGCCGTCGAGTGCCTGCGCAGCCTGCGCACGGCGCTGCAGTTCGCGATGCTCGAGGCGAAGAACGACATCGTGCTGATCGCCGGGCCGGCACCGAATGTGGGGAAGACCTTCGTGTCGTCGAACCTCGCGGTCCTGATGGCGGGCGCCGGCAAGCGCGTGCTGCTGATCGACGGCGATATCCGCAAGGGCTGCCTGCATGACTATCTCGGCGTGCCTCGCGGCCGCGGTTTCACGGATCTGGTCGACGGCAGCGCGTGCGTGGACGATGTCGTCCATCGCGACGTGATCGAGGGGCTCGATTTCATCTCGACCGGGACCATGCCGAAGAACCCCGGGGAATTGCTGCTGAACCCCAGCCTCGCGACACGACTGGGCGATCTGTCTTCTCGTTACGACATCGTCGTGATCGACTCGGCGCCGGTACTCGCGGTGCCCGATACCGGCATTCTCGGCGCGCTGGCCGGGACGGCACTGCTCGTCACGATGGCTGGCAAAACGAAACTCGGTGAGATCGGCGAATCCGCCAAGCGTTTCGCGCAGAACGGCGTTCGCCTGAACGGCATCGTCTTCAATGGCGTCAACCCGCGGCTCGGACAGTACGGATACGGGTCGAAATACGGCGGTTATCGCTATATCCCCTACGAATACGGGACTCAAGATGCGTGAGGCGTCTGCCGTCGAGGTCGGCGTTCCGCCCCGCGTGGCGGCTCGGGCTGCATGCATGGAGGCGCGATGATCAATGCGCGGGATTCGATCGTGTCGCTCGCCGGCGTGGTGATCGGGCAGATCGCACTATTTTTTTGCATCTTCCTGATCGGACGATGGTTCGGGCCGGCCTCGCTCGGCGAGTTCAACTACCTGCTGGCGCTCGCGACCTTCGCTGGCACGCTACTGGCTTTCCGCTATGAACTCGCGTGCGTCGACGACGTGCCGGCAGTGTCGTTCAACGCGTTCGTCCACGTGACGGCGCTGAGTCTGGTCGTGATCTCGCTGCTCGGCGTCGCGATCCTTGTCGCCGGCAGCGGCGATCTCCGTATCGTCGCCGTCTATGCGTTGGCCATGTTCGTGCAACTGGCTGCCGGGTCCTACCTGAACAGCATGCGGCGCTATGGATCGATTGCCTTGTCACGCGTGGTGGTCAACGGCGCGTTTCTCGTTGGTCTTCTGCTGTCGCTCGCCTGCCGCGCTTGCGTGCAGATCGACGCATTCGCGATATACGCATGGGTGAACGCGTCGGTGTCGGGCGTGATGATCGTGGCGATCCTGTTGTCCGGCTATCGCTCGGGGTATTCGTTTCGGCTGTCGCGCGAGTTCTTCATGCGGAACCGCCGGTTCGCGTTGTATGTCCTGCCGTCGACCTTGTGTGCGTCCGTGTTGACCTACGCGCTGTCGATCGCGATCCCGCACTGGTTCGATGCGCAGAGCGCCGGCAACTTCGCGGCTGCGTACCGATTCGGCTTCTTTCCGGTATCGCTGATCGCGCAGAGCGTCGGCGGCGTGTTCCGGCGCGACGCGATCGGAGCCATGGCGCGCGTGGATGCGCGGACAGCGGTTCCGCGCGTGTACTGGACCTATGCTCGCGCGCTCATGGTACTCGCCGCGGTGTACATGGTCGGCGGACTGTCGCTGTTCGCGCCGCTCGTCGACCTGTTCTTCGGCGAAGGGTGGCGAGGCGCTGTCGGGTTCTATTACAGCCTGATGCCGCTGTTCATGATGCAGCTGATCTACGTGCCGCTATCCCAGGTCTTCCTCGCGACCCAGGCGCAGCGCATCGATTTCCTGTTCCAATTGAGCTGCGGCGGGTGTCTCGCCGGCGCGCTGTGCATCGCGTGGATATCGAACCTGTCGGCCCCGGCGAGCATACGGATCTTTTCCCTGACCGGCGCAGCGCTGATGGTGGTCGGGATCGGGCTGACGTACCGGGTCCTCGATACGAGCCTTCCCCCGTCACGGGCGCCGGCGTGACCTTGCTGATGCGAAGAACGAACTCATCATGATCCTGATCGTCATCGATTCCCTCGAGCGCTACTACTTCGCGACTCGCCTGATAGGCGCGGTCCGGCACGAATACCGGTTCGCCTTCCTGACGAGCGAACCGCTCGCGCACCTCGGTTTGCTGCTGGGCGGTTACCGTTCGGTGTACCTGAACCGGATGATGCCGATCGAGGTGCCCGACAGCGCTCATGTCGACCGCATGCCTTACTCGTCGTCGATCGAGGTGCTGAACGGGCAGATCGGCGAGGCGCGAGCCAAGCGGGAGGCGGCTTCGATCTTCCACATCGCCTCGAAATTCCTGTGCAGTTCGCGGGTCGAGCAGTGCGTGATGTGGAACGGCCAGCAACTGGTGTGTCGCGCGGTACGGCAGGCGTGCGAGGCTTACGGCATCGCGACCTGCTTCATGGAGATCTCGAATCTGCCGGGCAAGCTGTTCGTCGACGCCCTGGGCGTCAACGCGCTGTCGACCATCAGTCGCAATCCGGCACTCATCGATCGGCTGCCCTTGCCCGACGAGGACACGCATGCACGTTGGCTGTCGACTTATGAGCGCTATAAGCGCATGCCGTTGCCGCAGGCAAGCACATCATTCGCGCGCAAGGCGGCCTCCGCGGCCAATTACCTGTTGAAGTCGGTGAGCCGAGGCGTCGCGCGCCGGCGCCTGACCAGCGTGCGCGCGCGCAACGCGATTCGCGTGCCGCGTCAGGCGACCCATATGTCGCCCGATACGCTGCGGACCCGCCGCTATGTGTTTCTGCCTCTGCAGGTTTCCGGCGACACGCAGATCAAGCTGCACTCCGATGTCGACAATCTCGACGCAATCCGCCACGCGTCCGAATTCGCGATGAACGAAGGGGCCGACCTGTTCGTGAAACCGCATCCGGCCGAGACCGACGAGAACGAGATCGAGGCAATCCTGCGCTTGCGGGAAACCTATCACTTCGAGATCGTCACATCGCCGACCACGGAACTGCTCCGACATGCGCAAGCCGTCGTCACGATCAATTCGACGGTCGGACTGGAGGCGATGCTGTACGGAAAGCGCGTGGTGTCGCTGGGCCGTTGTTTCTACAAGGAATTCGATCGCCATCGGCTGCTCAGGTACATCCATTCGTTCCTGATCGACGACATCGACTACTTCGGCACCGATCGCGTCCCCGCCCACGCGGCCAGGCGCGTGTTCGAAAGGGCGGCACTGACATGAGCGTCACGTTGCGACAGACCGCCGAGGCAATCATCGAAGACTGCCGCCGCAATATGTTCGTGAAGCCGCGCGCGGTGGTGATCTTCTACCGCGTCGTGCATTACCTCGCGTGCCGGAGCCGGCTTACGCTGCTGGCCGGCGCACCGTTGATCCTGCTCTACATCGTGCTGTGTGACTGGCTGATGGGCATCGAGATTCCGGTGAAGACGAAGATCGGCAAGGGGCTCACGATCCATCACGGCACCGGGCTGGTAATCAACGGCTACGCGGTGCTCGGCGATTACTGCACGTTGCGACACGGTGTGACCATCGGCAACACCATCGACAGGAACGGCTCGATCGGCGGGGTGCCGACGATCGGCGATCACGTCGAGTTCGGCGTGCACAGCGTCGCGCTTGGCTCGATCCACATCGGCGACCGGGCGCGCATCGGTGCCGGGGCGGTGGTGCTTCGCGACGTGCCGGCCGGCAGGGTGGCGGTCGGCGTGCCGGCACGTATTCTCGATAAAGAACAGGAACCGAAATGAAGGTGTTCATTCTGCATCCCGGCAAGGCGAACTATCCGGAGATCGCCGCCTACAGTGACCGCCTGAGAGTGCATGGCTTCGAGGTGCTTGACGGCGATCTCGACGCATATACGCGCTTTCCAGGTCGGCATGCCTGCATCCTGTGGTGCATCATGGGTTTCTATCGCGTGCTGCCGCCCGCACGGTTCGTGATCCACGATTATCGGTCGCTGTCGGTGGGCCGGCTGGCCGCCATGAAGGATCGGGTGAAGCGCGTGCTGAACGTGCGGCCCGACCTGCGCATATTTCAAAACGAACGGATGCGCACCGCGATGGCGTTTCGCGACGGCGTGAACGAACTGTTGTTGCCGATGGGCGTTCCGGACTGGCTCTTCGATCCGACCGACGCTCATGTCGATGCCGCCGGATCGAGCGGGCGCGACACCGGGCGTGCACCTTCCGCACGGTTCTGCTATATCGGCGAAATGAGCCGCGAGCGCGGCTTTCACCGGGTGCTGGCCGCGTACCGCGACGCACGGCGCGATGCGTCGGACACGCTGGTCCTGGTTGGCGCGCCGGAACCAGGAATCCGGACGGAATTCGCCGACACGCCGGGTATCCGCTTCGTCGGGCGCGTACCGCAGCCCGACGCGATGCGCATCGTCCGCGACAGTGAATATGCGGTCTGCTTCTTTCCATATCACCGGCCACATTGCTTCCAGACGCCCACGAAGCTGCTCGAATATGCATCTCTGGGTAAGAAGATAGTGTGTAACGACGCGCCCTCAAATATTCGCACTGCGAATGAGTTGGGCGTGCAATGCCACTTCACCGGCGAGACGATCTTCGACGAATTGTTTCCAGTGTCGAGAATCCGCGCGGTTCGTCCCGACCCGGCCGCGATGAGATCGCTCGAATGGGGGCGCGTCATCGAGAGGTCGGGGGTGCTCGCCCATATCGATGCGGCAGCGGGGCGCCGTTCCTGTGTCTGAGTCGCCATCCGCCGTTGTTGCGCGACGGCCGTTACCTCATGGAATCCGGATCCCGATGAAGATCGTCCACATAGTTGAATCCAGCGCGACGGGCACATTGTCGATGGTGCGCCTGATCGCGAATCGCCTGGCGCGTGAAGGCCACAAGGTGCATATCGTCTACTCGCTCCGCCCGGACACGCCGCCCGAGCTCGCCGCGATGTTCGATGCGCGGGTATCGCTGCGTCATGTCCAGATGAAGGAAGTGGGTTTGCTGCGAACCGTCATGCAATTGCGTGCGGCGCTCAACGAGATCGAACCGGACGTCGTCCATCTGCACTCCTCGTTCGCCGGGTTCCTTGGGCGGCTGTCGGCGCTATTCACCTTGCCCAACGCGGCGTTCTTCTATAGCCCCCACTGCATATCGTTCATGCGACGCGACATCTCGGGTTTGAAGCGCCTGATATTCGTCGGCCTCGAATGGATCGCGAGCGTTCGTCAATGCCTGTATGTGGCGTGCTCGGAAAGCGAGGGGCGGGCGATCCGTGCATGGCTTCGCCAGCCCGTGGTGGTGGTCGAGAACGCGGTGAGCTGCGTGCCGTCGTCCGCGAGTCCGGGGTACGTCAGGCGACCGGTGAATGAAATCGCGTGTGTGGTGACCGTCGGCGGGATCCGCGTGCAGAAGAATCCGGAGCTATTCGCGCGGATCGCCCATCGCATGCGCGCGCGTGGGACGCGCTTCGTTTGGATTGGCGATGGCGACGAGGCCGCGAAGGCAAGGCTTGCCGATGCAGGCGTCGAGATAACCGGCTGGCTGCCCCACGACGAGGTGGCAAGGCGCCTCGAATGCGCGGACGTGTATCTGTCGACATCGTCTTGGGAAGGCATGCCCGTGTCGGTCATCGAGGCGATGCTGGCCGGGCGGCCCGTCGTGGTGTCCGACTGCGCCGGCAACGTGGACGTGGTGCGCCATCTGCAGACCGGCCTGATCTATACGAGTGCCGCGGATGCGGTCGCGTGGCTCGAACGCCTTGCCGGCGACATGGCGCTGCGTCGCGAACTGACCCGCCTGGCGCTCCGGGAGGCGCGTCATCGCTACGGCGAAGACCGCTTTTTCGGAGAGCTGGCGCCGCTCTACGCGGCGGGGGCGGCTCGCTGACAACGACGTCCGGCGGTGCTCGCGCGGCACGCGCATCGTCGCCTCTATTTTGTGGAGAACCGTGTGAATATCTGTATCACGCCCGACGTCAGCGTCGGCAATGACTTGCCCTTCGTCCTGTTCGGCGGACTCAACGTGGTCGAAAGCCTGGACTTCACGCTCGAGGTCTGCAATGCGTTCGTCGAGGTGACGCGTCGTCTCGGCATTCCGCTGGTGTTCAAGGCGTCCTTCGACAAGGCCAACCGCTCGTCGATCCACTCGTATCGAGGCCTTGGCTTCGACGAGGGGCTCAAGGTCCTCGACGAAGTCAAGCGCCGGTTCCGCGTGCCGGTGATCACCGACGTGCACGAGGTGTGGCAGGCCGTGCCGGTGTCACAGGTGGCCGACGTGCTGCAGGTGCCGGCGTTTCTCGCGCGCCAGACCGACCTCGTGGTCGCGATCGCGCGGACCGGCAATGCCGTCAACATCAAGAAGCCGCAGTTCATGAGCCCGACGCAGATCGGGCATGTCGTGTCGAAGTGCCGAGAGGCCGGCAATGAGAAGCTGATCCTCTGCGAGCGTGGCACCTCGTTCGGTTACGACAACCTCGTCGTCGACATGCTGGGTTTTCGCCAGATGCGCGATTCGACGGGCGATTGTCCGGTGATCTTCGACGTCACGCACAGTCTCCAGATGCGCGATCCGCACGGTGCCGCATCGGGCGGCCGGCGCCGCCAGGTGCTCGATCTCGCGCGCGCCGGGATGGCGCTCGGGCTGGCGGGGTTGTTCCTCGAGGCGCATCCGGATCCCGACAGGGCGCGCTGCGACGGACCGAGCGCATTGCCGCTCGCGCTTCTCGATGCGTTCCTGCAGCAGGTGAAGGCGGTCGACGACCTGGTCAAGCGGCTCGCGCCGCTCGAGATTCGATGAGCGGCGCGATGTATCGGGGGACGGTGAGCCTGGTGCTGTTCGACGTCGATGGCGTGCTGACCGACGGCCTGCTCCACGTGACGGCCGACGGGGAGTTCATGAAGAGCTTTCACGTGCACGATGGCGTCGCGATCGCGCTGCTACGCGCACATGGGATTCGCAGCGGCGTCCTGTCGGGCAGGCACAGCGACGCGTTGGCTTGGAGGGCGCGGCAGCTGGGCGTCGACGTGGTCGTGACCGGCTGCGTCGACAAGGATGTCGGTTATGCGGATATCAAGGCGCGATATCGAATCGAGGATCACGAGGTCGCGTATGTCGGCGATGACGTGAATGACCTGCCTGTCATCGAGCGTGTCGGCGTATCGTATGCGCCAGCCGATGCGCATCGGCTGGTGCGCGCGCGTGTCGACCATGTCGCGCGCACGGCCGGCGGCCGCGGCGTCGCGCGCGAGGTGGCGGAGCATCTGCTTGGGGGCGCCGGGCTCTCGCTCGATGACGCGTACCGACCTTTGCTCGCGCAATGGAGCGGCCATGCCATCGTTCAATAGCGGCCGGACGGCGCGCGTCGTGATTCCGGCTCGCTACGGCTCGACGCGGCTTCCCGGCAAGCCGCTCGTCGATCTGAACGGCGAGCCGATGATCGTCCGCGTCCATGCGCGCGTGCGCCAAGCGCTGCCGGATGCCGACATCGTGGTTGCGATCGACGACGCGCGCGTGGCCGATGTGCTGGCCGCTCGCGGCATCCGTTTCGCCATGACGGATCCCGGTCATGCATCCGGCACCGATCGCGCCGCGGAGGTCGCGCGTGAATTCGGCTGGCTCGACAGCGGCGTATTGCTTAACGTGCAGGGCGACGAACCGCTCGTGCCGATCGCGCTTCTGAAGGCGTTTTCCGATTTTTGCCTTGCGGCGCCGGAACTCGGTGTCGCGACGGTGGCATGCCCGATCGGCGATATCGCGCTGCTCGACGAGCCGAGCATCGTCAAGCTCGTCGTCGATCAGCTTGGCCGGGCGCTGTACTTCTCGCGAGCGGCCATACCCTTCTGTCGCGACGGCCGGCCGACCCAGGCGGCCGGTCCCGAGGGCGGAGCATTGATCCGCCATGTCGGCCTCTATGCCTATTCGAACGCTGCCTTGCAGACACTGGCGAGCGCCGCGCCATGCGAGCTGGAGCAACTGGAGAAGCTGGAGCAGTTGCGCGCGCTCTGGCTGGGCATGCGGATCGACGTGATGCGCTGGCCCGACGCGCCGCCCGCCGGCGTCGATACATCCGACGACGTGGCCCGTGTCGTCTCCCTTCTCAAACGACAAGTTCATGACGAGACAGAACCATCTTGAATCCGCGCGGCAGGTCTTCGATATCGAGTCGAGGGCATTGGCCGGCGTGGCCGCCCGTCTCGACGCGAGTTTCGAGCAGGCAGTCGAGCTCATCCTGGCGTCGAACGGCCGCGTTGTCGTATGCGGGATGGGAAAGTCCGGCATCGTCGGCAGGAAGATTGCCGCGACGCTGTCGAGCACCGGTACGCCCGCCTTCTTCATGCACCCTGGCGAGGCTTACCACGGGGACCTGGGCATGGTGACGCCGGGTGACGTGTTTCTCGCGATTTCCAATTCCGGCGAGACCGACGAGGTGATCAAGCTGATTCCATTCCTGCGCGGCAATGGAAACGTGCTGATCGCGCTGACCGGCAACTCCGCGTCGACGCTTGCACGCGCCGCGCGCGTTCACCTGGATGTCGGCGTGGAACGCGAGGCCTGCCCGCTGCAGCTCGCGCCGACCGCTTCGACCACGGCGACGCTCGCGATGGGCGATGCGCTGGCGGTGACGTTGATGCGCGCGCGGGGCTTCCAGCCGGAACACTTCGCACGCTTCCATCCGGGGGGCTCGCTCGGCCGCCGGCTGCTGTGCACGGTCGACGATGAAATGGCTCGCGAGAACCTGCCGTTCGTGAACGAGGACACCCCGACGCTGGACGTGCTGGATGCGATGACGCACGGCCGGCTCGGGCTTGCGATAGTGAGGCGCGTGCCGGGCTGGGGCATCGTGACCGACGGCGATATTCGTCGGGCGATCGAGCGGCATGGCGATGCTGTGTTGCGGCGCACGGCGGCGGACATGATGTCCATCGCCCCGTCCACCGTGCGGCCCGGCACGCGGATCGAGGATGCCCTGCTGCTGATGCAGCAGCAGGGCATCGGTGCCTTGCTGGTGATCGATGGCTGCGAGGTCGTCGGTGTGTTCAAGAAATAGGCGGGCTCGATGCCCACGCACCTCGCCATGCACCCGCGAGTCGCGCCTGGGGCCGGCGAGGCTTACTGCAGGTTTTGCGTCAGGGCCTGGCTGTCGGTGTTTTGACGGAACTGGCGCACACGCAGGAAGGTGATGAAATTCGAGTCGTGCTGGCTCGCCGCGCCGCCTTCCTGGTCGTCGAACGCGACGCGCAGCACGGCGATGATGTCGCTGCCGTCGAACTGCCAGTCGGCGTACTGGAAGCCGTGTCGCTTCATGTCCTCGTGCTGCAGCAGGATGCGGTGCGCGGTCCACTGCCGTAGATCGGGCGATGACAGCAGAACCAGCGTGTTGCGGATGCGCTCGAGATTGACGCGCCCGGCACTGTCTGGCACCGCGTTCGTGATGGTCCAGTATCGCTTCGATTGCGGGTCGAAGCGGATCGTGAATTTCTTCCCGGCACCGGGCAGGTCGACAAAATCGCGCGCCGGGTCGAACGACAGGGTGCGGCCTTCGTCGCGGGTCGCTACCAGCGCGGCCTTTTCCCGGCCGTTCGCGGTGTTCACCCGCAGCATGACGACGGGAGTGTCGTGCTGCCGGCCCACCATGTTGCCTTCTTCCCACGACAGGAACTTGCCGTCCAGCCAGCGTTTGTCCGACGGCAGATGCGCGGACACACGCCAGTTGCGCGCATCGAGCAGATCACGATCGAGGGGTGCGGACATCACCAGCGCACGCAGGTCGCCGTCCTCGACGCTTTCGTATGCGCGCCAGACGCGCCCGTGATCGACGAGTACGGGAACCGGTCCGGTGATGAAGCGCCCCGCTCGGGACAGCAGCCCGGTGGACGCGTCGGCCGGCGTGGTCCAGGATGCGCCGCCGTTGTCGGACCGGCGAATCGACGGCGTGCCCATCGCGCGGTTGGTGCCCATCAGGTAGAGGGCGCCGTTCAGCACGAACAGCGACGACCAGTATTGGTCCGGCACGTCGCCGAGTCTCGACCAGGTCAAGCCTTTGTCGCGCGACCTGAACACCGAAACCCGGTCTTGCGGCGCCGCCGGGCCGAACGTGTCGAAGCTGGCGACATAGTCGCCGTTCGGTAGCACGGCCAGCGACGGGGAGCCGAGGTACACACGCGTGGCGGCCGGGCTGTGCGCGATGACCTCGCCGGGCGGTGCGGGTACGGGGGCGGCGTGCGCGGCCATCGCGGCGTAGTTCATGCACAGCGCCGCGATAAGCGCCTGTTTTGCCGCGCGCCATGTCGAGGCGGCTCGGATCGATGTCATGTGAGCTGCGCGAGCGGGGTGCGCCCGGATGGATGGACGACGGGGCGGGCGAGGGCGCGCCGACGAGGCTCGCTCTGCTCGGCCAGCACGAGGAACAGCAGGATGGTGAGCCAGAGCATGCCATAAAGCACGTGATACTTGAACAGCAGGATCGGCAGCAGGTAGAGCAGGTATTTACGTCGGCCCTTGCGGCGAAACAGGGCGAGCAGCGTGCCGAAGAACACGACGCAACCCAGCACGCCGCTGGCGAACACCAGGTAGATGTAGAACGAACTGTCTCGCACCTGATAGCCGCGCAGGTGAGTCTTCCCGACGTTGTTGCGCTCGTCCCAGAACAGGCCGCCACCGAACACGTTCGCGACGGCGTCGCGCTCGGTCAGCTCGGTCAACACCAGCGTACGACTGCCGACCGAATCGTAGTCGACGGATTGGTTGACCCGTTGGTCATAGACGCTGTAGAGCCAGGGTACGCACGCCAGCGCGACGGCCAGGACGGCGAGCCGGGTCCGCAGCCGCCCGCGCCCGGCGAGCATGTGCAGTCCACAGAGCGCCGCGCAGACCGCCATCGATGCCACCGAGAAACTGAGCAAGGCGGTGGCGAAGCCGACGATGGGCGCGAGCGTGATGCGTCGCTGCGACAGCAGGAGCAGCACCGCGCCCGGCACGACCGTCATCGCATAAAACGACGGTTCGGAATACAGGCCCAGCGCGCGGATGGAAATCAAGCTGTCGCTCAGCGCCTTGGTCGCATAGAGTGCCTCGGAATCGGCTTCGCGGACATAGCTGTCGAAGTCGATGAAGGTGCCGGTCCCGAGGTAATAAACGAGCTGGAAGGTGAAGAAGGCGGCGTGAATGTAGATGAGCGCGCGGCATGCCGTGTCGAGCGAATGCCGCGTGAGCGCGCCGGCCGCGAACATCCAGTAGCTCAGCGCGATATACGCCTGGATCAGCACGAATTTGATGAAGAAGTTGACGTAGAAATCGCCAAATGCCGACAGGATGAAGGCGAGGGAGATGCTGGCCAGCCAGTATGCACAAGCCGGAAACAGGTGTCGCTGGTGGTTCATCAGCGTCGGTGCGCGCAGGAAGGCGAGCGTGCAGAGCAGGAAATACGCGGCAAAGGTTGCGCGCACGCTGAAGGCGTTGAGCGAGAAAAACACCACGCTGGCGGAAAAGAGCAAGGTCGACATGCATGCGCCCGATCGGAGACTGCGGATTCACTGCGTGCAGGCGGTTCCGGCACCGCGCGGCGAGAAGCCGTGCCGCGCGGGCAAGGTGCCTGGCGGGCAGGGCTGGCTTGCGCGCCGTCGCGCAAGCGGAACCGCTTGGTCGCTTTCGAGGAAGCGGTTCCGAGGAACGAGCATAGTGGCCCGAAAGGCCGGGCGAGGGGGGCTGTCTGATCAGGATGGTATTCCGTCGTTTCCGGCAGGGTCGGCGCCGCGCAGCGGCGCGGGATAGCCGCTCGACCCATGCCGAATCGCGCCGAGCGGCTTTGCGATGTGTGCTCGTGCGCGACGGCGGCGCTCAGGGCGGCAGTGCGAAGCGCCCGCACAGGAACGGCGAATACAGCTCGATCGCCGCCTGAATCGGTGCGTGACGACCGTAGGCGAGGGCCGATACCGCCAACAGCGAACCCGCGACCAGCGTGCGATTCCGGGCATTCAGGCGCGGCGCTCCATGCCGCGATGTGAAGGCCAGCGCAATCGCCGAGCCGACCAGCCAGCCAGCGATGACTTCCGACGGTGTGTGCGCGCCGTCGATCACGCGTGAAATACCGATCAGCGCGCCGAGCCCCAGCCCGAGCGACACGCTGGCCCCCGATCGTGCATCACCGTTCAGCGCGAGCACGCAAGCCATCGGCCACACCGCGGACGCGAGCATCGTGTGCCCGCTGATCACGCGGAAATCGATCGAGCGAATCTGGACCCCGCAGCCCGCGTACAGCATCTTGGTGACGCCAACCAAGACCATTCCAGCCGCGAGCATCAGCGCCCACGTGATCGCCTGATCCCGCCCGGTGGCCGAACGCGTCAACCACGCGAGGCAAACGACGGCCAGAGGCAAGGTCATCGCCGCGTCGCCGAGGTCGCTGACCATGCTCCACGTCATCGGGTTCATGCCGACTTCCCGGTTAAACGGCCGGTTGCAGCGCCATCCGCGCGGCGAGATAGTCTTCGAAATCCGCAGCCAATTCGGGATGCCGCAGCGCGAACTCGACCGTCGCCTTCAGGTATCCGAGCTTGCTGCCGCAATCGAAGCGCGTTCCTTCGTAGCGGTGGGCGAGTACCTGCTCGTGGGCGAGCAGCGACTGGATCGCGTCGGTCAATTGCAGTTCGCCGCCGGAACCGGGCCGCAGCGCGCGTAGATGCTCGAACACCTTCGGCTTCAGTACGTAGCGGCCCACCACGCCCAGATTGGACGGTGCCTTGGCCGGCTCCGGCTTCTCGACGATCCCCGACAGCTTGAACAGGTTGTCCTCCCAGCGCTTGCCCTCGATCACGCCGTACGAGCTCGATGCCTCGGGCGCGATTTCCTCCACGCCGATTACCGACGCGTGATAGTGATCGAACACCTCGATCATCTGGCGCAATACGGGTGTGGGGCCGTCGAGGAGGTCGTCGGCCAGCATGACCGCGAAAGGTTGGTTGCCGACCAGCTTTTCCGCGCACAGCACCGCATGACCGAGTCCCAATGCCTCCGCCTGGCGCACGTAGAAGCAATCGACATGACTCGGCTTGATGCTGCGAACCAGCGACAGCAGCTTTTCCTTCCCGCGCGCTTCGAGCTCCGCCTCGATTTCGTAGGATTTGTCGAAGTGATCCTCGATGGCGCGCTTGCTGCGACCGGTCACGAAAATCATCTCCGTGATACCCGCGTTGATCGCTTCCTCGACCGCATATTGAACCAGCGGCTTGTCCACGACCGGCAGCATTTCCTTCGGGCTGGCCTTGGTGGCGGGCAGGAATCGCGTGCCGAGGCCGGCGACCGGAAATACGGCTTTTGTCACTTTCAACATGGTTTTCGGACTCCATCCGTTCAGAGTAGGACATCGACATTTCGGAGGAGAGGCGACGATGCGGTTGTCGCTGGCCGATGCCGCGCCGCTCGCGCTTATGGTTCTGCACCCCGTCCGAAAATCGTACGGAGGTATCGGTTTCGGGGAGTGACCGAATCTAGGCTCAATCCGACAGTGGTAAATCGCTGATCACCAATCGCCATCGCCAGTGCCGCGAATGTCGGATGCCGTCTAGGAATTGTCGGCATGACGCCGATCGCGTGCCATAGACTCGGGCATTCAATACAGGACGGTCAGACCGGCGCCGCGCGCAAGGTCGCCGTCGGCTCGGGAGCAATCATGAACGGTCAGGGCGATATCGTCGACGCAATCACGGCATTCAACCGCGCGTACCTCTTGCTCGCACAGCGCATATTGCGCACCGACCGCGAACAGGGCAAGCGTCAACTGGGTGTCACGGACGAGGTTGCCGCGTGGATCGTCGCCATGACGCCGGAGCAGATCGACGAGCACGCGGCCTCCACCGAGCTGTGTTGCGAAATCCGCGTCGAGAATATTCCTGGACGAGGGTGATCCGTTTCCGGTTTTCCCTGGGTGGGTGCTTCGCACGTCGTTCAGGGAATCGCATCCCTGCCATCTTGCTGTCGACGTATCTGTTCCGTCCTTTGACACTTCATGAAACATGGAGAGGCCGCATGTCCGGTTATCGCGAATTGAAGGCACAAGCCGACGAATTGATGAAGCGCGTCGAGGAAGCCCGGCTCGCCGAACTCGAGACTGTCATTCATGAGGTTCGTGCCCGGGTGGCCGAATACGGCCTGACGTCCGGACAGATATTCGGCCCGCACCGCGCTTCGAAGGCGATGCGGCGAAAGCGTGCCTCGATGCCCCGGTATCGCGATCCCGAGACCGGCGCGACATGGAGTGGCCGTGGTCGCGAGCCTCGCTGGATCAAGGGCGGTCGTCGCGAACTTTTCCTGATCGAGGCCAGCACCGGCTGAACGCGTGGCCGCGTAATGGGAGGCGGCGGAATACAGTCGTCGCCGCATGGGCAGACCTGCATGAACGCATGTGCATGGCGCACCGCGCGAGCACGTCGTCTCGCTGCATCTTGGCGATATATGACCCGTCAGTTCAACTCAGCTTGTTTGCCCTCGCTATACACGTTGCATGTCGCCATGCCGGGTGATCCGGGCCTTCGTGCATATTTCATCTCGGCTATGGCCAATAGCCGTTCGACAATACCTGCCTTCGGGTCGGCACGAGGCTCGATAGCGGGAGTTTGAAGAATTCATATCGGGCAATTGAAAGACGAGATCGTGCTGAACATTCCCACGCGCCTGAATGGCCGCTTGCACGCGGGCAAGCCGTGCGTTCCGAGGGGAGATGCCGAAATCCCTTCCGCTGTTCCCTGCCGGTTTTGACAGGTCATGAAGCCTAAACCGTTCAGCGGCTACCGTATCGCGCAGCGTCACCGGATCAATTATTTTCCATGCGCGTCAACTTTTTGACCGACATAGAATCGCGCCTGTCGTATTCATTGATGAATGGCATTTCGATCGAATTTCGACTGGTGGAGAAGGGCGCTGGATGCCGAAACCATGCGAGCCGAGGCCAATTCCGGCATTGCATAGGGTGCGTGGCAAATCGACGGGGCCGGTACATTTCGATCATCGAAAAAGAAATTCAAAGATTTTCGTCGCGTGCCGTAAACAAGCTGGAGAGATAGTGCTCGGGGCCTCCAATTTCTTCTGCCGCTCGATCCTCGTATCCGTGCCATGGCACCTGCGATCGCGCGACTTACCGAATGCTTCATTCGGTTTTTGGGAAAAGGAACGCACTATTGAAAATAGCGTCCTTTTGCAAGGAAACGTATCGTGAAGATTTCCGACCTGAAAATCGGGGTTCGCTTGAGCGCGGCATTCGGCATCGTGGTTGCGCTGCTGATCGGCACCACACTGCTGGGCGTGCGCAATATCGAGTCGAGCGTGGTCAGAATGAACGGCATTGTCAGCCAACGTTATTCGCTGATCGCATCGAGCACCCAGATCAAGAACAACGGCTACAAGGCCAGCGGCATCCTCAGCAACCTGCTGTTGGCGACCAATGCGGACCAGGCGAAAAAGTATATGGACGACTATGCCGTCATCCGCAAATTGAACGCCGACACTTACGCGAAATTCGAAAAACAACTGACCGACGAACAGAGCAAGGCGCTGTTCAGAAGCCAATTCCAGGCACGCAGCGACTATGGCCAGAGCGTCAAGAAATTCTTCAGCCTGATCGCCGCCAACAACCAGGAAGCCGCTCGCGACGTCTACCAGGGCGAGATGGCGCGCCTGCAGGACGATTACTACACGCTGGTCGACAAGATGGTGGACTTCCAGGCCGGCGAGATGAGCGCCGACGTTGACAAGGCGACCGCCGAGGGCCGTCGGGCCAAGTTGCAGATGGGGATCCTCGCGCTCTGCGCATTGCTGATCTCGGTGTTCACGGCATGGTTCATCACGCGCAGCATCACCCGCCCGATCCGTAGCGCGGTCGTGCTGGCCGAGGCCGTGGCCGGCGGCGACCTCACCCACCGCCTGGACACCACCGGCAAGGACGAGGTTTCGCGCCTGCTCGCGGCACTGGGCAAGATGACCGACAGCCTCAACGTCATCGTGGGAAGCGTGCGTACCGGCACCCACGCCATCACGCTCGCCTCGCAGGAGGTGGCGAGCGGCAACATGGATCTGTCCACCCGCACGGAGCAGCAGGCGAGCGCCCTCGAACAGACCGCCGCCGCGATGGAGCAGCTCACCTCGACAGTCAAGCAGAACGCGAGCAACGCGCAGCAGGCCAACCAGATCGCCGGCGATGCGTCGGCGGTAGCGGTGCGAGGTGGCGAGGCGGTAGACCGCGTGGTGGACACCATGAACACGATCAACGCGTCCTCGCGCAAGGTGGTGGAGATCATCAGCGTGATCGAAGGCATTGCGTTCCAGACCAATATCCTCGCCCTGAACGCAGCCGTGGAAGCCGCGCGCGCCGGCGAGAACGGCCGTGGCTTCGCGGTGGTGGCAGGCGAGGTGCGTAGCCTTGCGCAACGCAGCGCGGTGGCAGCCAAGGAGATCAAGGCCTTGATCGACGAGTCGGTCGACCAGGTGGACACGGGCACCGGCATCGTCGAGCAGGCGGGCGACACGATCCGGCAGGTCGTCAAGAGCATCACGGCCGTGTCGTCGATCGTCAACGAGATGAGCGCGTCGAGCCTGGAGCAGAGCGACGGCATCGAGCAGATCAACCACGCCATCACGCAGATGGACCAGGTCACGCAGGAAAACGCGGCCCTCGTCGAGGAAAGCGCGGCGGCCGCCCAGGCGCTGCGCAACCAGGCCGACGCGCTGGCCAGCACCGTTGCCGCGTTCCGGCTCGACGGCGATGCGCACCGCACCGGTGGCCTGGTGCCTCGCCCCACCCGACACGCATCCAGCATGCCCCTGCTCTCCGCCACCTGAGGGGGCCATGAATCGGAGGTGACCGACACATCAAGGACGGAGACACGAGCCGTATGCGTACGGGTCGATGACGTATGACGGAGCGCCTATACAAGACACGCAGGCGCTCCGGCCGGATCGCGATCCGTTGGTATGCTCATCCCCGTGGCCGTGATCCGTGAGTTGGCGGGGAGTGCGCGTACCGGAGTCCGGATGGCGAGATTCGATTAACCGATTCTGTCCATACAGGCACTCGTCATGTTTAGTCGATATCCCGAATACGCTACCCCTGTCGGTTTCGCCCGCGCCGAGGTGCGGGACGCCTCGCGGAGCGCCAAGCCTTTGTTGATCGGCCGCTTCATCGACGCGCACCGCCATGCCGGCTTCCGCGTGGCCGACATCGATCCGTTGCGGCTCGCCGCCTGCCCCGATGTGCCCGAGCTCGACCCGGGCTTCCATGGGCTCGCCCCCGATGAACCGCTCGACACGCCGCTCGTCGGCTTCGAGACGGCTCGCACGGTCGGCGAGTTGGCGCGGCGCCTCAAGCAGATCTACTGCGGCGCGCTCGCGCTCGACTGCAGCGGCGTGCGCGACGAGACGCGACGACGCTGGTTGTTCGGAAGGATGGAGTCGACCGCATCGAATCCGGTGCCGTCGCTCGGGCAGCGACACGCCGTGCTCGGCCAACTGTTGGCGGCCGAAACGTGGGAGCGCGTGGTGGCCGAACGGTTCGCCGACGCCAAGCGCTTTTCGCTCGAAGGTTGCGAAAGCCTGATCCCGCTGTTGGCCGCTGTGATCGACAACGCCGGCCGCCACGGCATCGTCCGGCTGTTCCTCGGCATGCCGCATCGCGGCCGGCTCAACGCGCTCGTGAACGTGATGGATGCGAGCGCGGCGGACGTCCTCGCCCGACTCGATCCCGATTCGGACATCGCCGCCACGCAAACCGACCTGCCGTATCACCTCGGCGCAACCACGCGCAAGCGTACCCCGCACGGCGCGGTCACCGTGCAGTTGGCTCACAACCCATCCCATCTGCAAAGCGTCTACCCGGTGGTGGTCGGCATGGCGCGTGCCTGGCAGGACGCGCATGGCGAGGCCGGCTGCCTGCCCGTGGTGGTGCACGGCGATGCCGCGTTCGCCGGGCAGGGCGTCGTGACCGAGACGCTCAACCTCGCGCGCCATGCCGGTTACTCGCCCTCCGGCACCCTTCATGTGATCGTCAACAACCAGATCGGGTTCACCACGCCGAACCGGATGGACGCTGCGGCACATGTCTACTGCACCGACGTGGCGCGCGGCGTGGACGCGCCCGTCTTGCGCGTGAACGCCGATCGGCCGGACGAGGTACTGCGCGCCGTGGCGGTCGCGCTGGACTACCGGATGATCTTCCGGGCCGATATCCTGATCGACTTGATCGGCTACCGTCGCCTCGGCCATTCGGAGCACGACACCCCGACGCTCACGCAACCGGCGCTACAGGCGGTGATCGGCGTGCACCCGGGCGTGGTCGACCTGTACCACGCGTCGGTCGGCGGCACTGCGCCGCTGGACGGGCTGCGGCGGGCGGCCCTGCAGGTGTTGCTGCACGGACATGCCGGCACGCCGGATTCGGCGCGGCACGCGAGCAAGGAGGCCGACACCACGACGACACCGTTCGCCGAACTGTCGCTCGAGCGGCTGCGCAGGTTGACCGACGCGCTCACATGCGTGCCGCCCGGCGTGCGGATCCACGAGTTCATCGCAAGGATGACGGCCCGCTGGCGCGACACGGTCGCTGACGAAGCCGGCCGCGTGGACTGGAGCTTCGCCGAGAACCTCGCCTACGCGTGCTTGCTCGACGACGGCTTCGGTGTGCGGCTCTCGGGCATGGACGTCGGGCGCGGCACCTTCATGCACCGGCAGGCCGTGTGGCACTTCCAGGACGGCGGCGATCGCGTCGGCGAGATGCACGTGCCGCTCGGCGCGCTATCGGCCGGCCAGGGACGCTTCGACATCGTGAATTCGCCCTTGACCGAGGAGGCGGTGCTCGGCTTCGAGTATGGCTACAGCCTGGCGGCACCCGAGGTGCTCACGATCTGGGAGGCGCAATTCGGTGATTTCGTGAACGGCGCCCAGGTTTTCGTCGACCAGTACATCGCGGCCGGCGAGCACAAGTGGGGCTGTCGATCGCGACTGACCGTGCTGCTGCCGCACGGGCACGAGGGCGTGGGGCCGGAGCACTCGAACGGCTACCTCGGGCGTTTCCTGCAGCTGTGCGCGGACGAGAACATGCGCGTGGTGTGCCCATCCACGTCGGCGCAGTGGTTCCACCTGCTGCGAGGACAGGCCGCCGCGCGCCAGCCGAAACCGCTCATCGTCATGTCTCCGAAATCTCAGCTGTACGGTGACGCGCGCTCGCATTCGGCCATGCCGTCGCTGCTGGAAGGCGCGTTCGCCACCGTGATCCAGGACGATTCGGTAACCGATGCGATGCGCGTGAGGAAGGTCGTGTTGTCGAGCGGCAAGTTCCATTACGCGCTGCGCGACGCCCGCGACGCCGCCGGCGACACGAGCATCGCGCTGGTGCGCGTCGAGCAACTGTACCCGTTTCCGCGACTGGAGCTGGCATGCGTGCTCGGGACCTTCGGCAATCTCGAGGAAGTCGTCTGGGCGCAGGAGGAGGACGTGAACCAGGGGGCCTGGCGGTTCGTGCGTGACGAACTGGAAGCGGTGCTGCCCAGTGGTTGCCGGCTGACGGCGGTGTGCCGGGCGGCGAGCGCCTCGGGCGCGCATTCGTCGGTGCGTGCGCATCAGGCCGAGCAGCGCCGGCTGGTGGCAAGCGCGCTGGGCGAACTCGTGCCACCGACAGGAGGGCATGCCGGCGCCGAGGCGTCGCGCGTCGGCGCTGTGGAGCATGTCGAGGCGGCCGCGGCATGAGATAGCCGAGCGTGCGTGGGCAGGCCGCCGCGCGCGATGCGGCGGCCGGGCGCCCTGCACCCTATGCTCCGTCATACGCTCGCCGAGCGTAAGGCCCGGGCCCGGCCGCGTCGGCACGGTCATGCGGCCGTCGCGCGTTTCGGGCGTCTCGTTGAACAGCGTTTCGAGCCATTCGAAATGCCCGATCCTGGGCTCGCGCGAGCGCCCCGACAAAATCTAAAATAAGACGGAGTACCCATCATTTCAGGGCCGTGAGGCATTTTCGTGGAAGGAGGCTGCATGGATCTGTTCGATATCGTGCAGGCGCAGATGGAAACCGTGAAGCTGCCGCTCTATGCGGTGACCGTTTCCGCCGTGGCGCAGGTCAATACTCCCCTCGTCGCCATCCTGCACTGGCACGGATTTCGCCGAGCCACCCCGCTCGTATTGCCTGGTGTCGACATTCCGGCGCGGCCGGTGCCGGGCTCGGCGATCCAGATCGGCGCGCCGTGGCACAGCTTCGAGGCGGTCGATATGGCGCTGCTCGATGCCGCCTGGCGCCTGGGCGCGTGGGAGGTGGAACGCATCGAGCGGCGCGCCTGCAACGTGATCGGCGCGTCTGGCGCGGAGGCGCTTGCCTGCCGCCGCGCATTCGGCGACTACGGGGAAGGCGCGCCGACGGCCGAGCGTCTGCTCGACGGCGCGCCGGATCGCGAGGGGCTCATGCATTTGGCGGCGCGCCGAGGCTACCTGCGTTGGCTGTTCCGCCCGGTCAAGGGCGGCGTGCTTCGCGCGCTGGACGAACCGGACGACTCGCTGGACGCCGACGGCGGCCGCACGTCGCCCTGTCCGGTGGTGCCCAACCCGCGCGCGCGTGGCGTTCCGGGCCGAATCGTGTACCGGTTGGGATCGGTGAGACACATCCTGCTGCGCTGAAACTTTTTGTTACACATTCGGGCGACACCCGCCTCTTGAAGCGTGTGCGCTCCGCCTCTATTTCGCATTCCGCCGAACATGGCACGGCCGGCGCGTCGCGCGAAGCACCTGCTTGCGCCCCGACGCGCGGCCGGATTCCCTTTGGTTATCTATCTATCGCTCAGGAGATGGAAATGCAGATTCGTCCCCTCTACGACCGGGTGATCGTCAAGCGAATCGAACAGCAGCGCACGACGGCTTCCGGCATCGTCATCCCAGACTCCGCCGCAGAAAAACCCGAACAAGGCGAGGTGATCGCCGTCGGCAGTGGCCGGCTGCTGCAGGATGGCACGCAGCGCGCGCTCCAACTGAAAGTCGGTGATCAGGTCATCTTCGGCAAGTATTCCGGCCAGACCGTCAAGGTCGATGGCGAGGAACTGCTCGTCATGCGCGAAGAAGACGTGATGGGCGTGCTCGAAGCGGGCCAGGATGTCGCCCGCCAGGCCGCCTGACATCGTTCGTGTCGCGGACAGCGTCCTCATTTTCTTTTCGCCGGGCTGTTCGCGACGTGTTGAGTCAACGACTTTTCCCGGAGCAACGACATGAGTGCAAAAGACGTGAAATTCCATGACAGCGCCCGCGCCCGCATCGTCAAGGGCGTGAACGTGCTGGCCGACGCCGTGAAGGTGACCCTCGGTCCGAAGGGCCGCAACGTGCTGATCGAACGTGGTTTCGGTGCGCCGACGATCACGAAGGACGGCGTGTCCGTCGCGAAGGAAATCGAACTGAAGGATCGCTTCGAGAACATGGGCGCCCAGGTGGTCAAGCAGGTCGCCTCGAAGACGGCCGACGTGGCCGGTGACGGGACCACGACGGCTACGGTGCTCGCGCAGGCGATCGTGCAGGAGGGCATGAAGCATGTCGCCGCCGGCATGAACCCGATGGACCTGAAGCGCGGTATCGACAAGGCGGTGGGTGCCGTGCTCGACGAACTGCGCAAGCTGTCCAAGCCGATCTCGACCAACAAGGAAATCGCTCAGGTGGGTTCGATCTCGGCCAACTCGGACGAGGCGATCGGCAAGATCATCGCCGACGCGATGGAGAAGGTCGGCAAGGAAGGCGTGATCACCGTGGAGGATGGCAAGTCGCTCGACAACGAGCTCGATGTCGTCGAGGGCATGCAGTTCGACCGGGGCTATCTGAGTCCGTACTTCATCAACGATCCGGAAAAGCAGGCCGCCTACCTCGACGATGCGCTGATCCTGCTGCACGACAAGAAGATCTCCGCGATTCGCGACCTGCTGCCGATTCTCGAAGCGGCAGCCAAGGCCGGCAAGCCGCTGCTGATCGTGGCCGAGGATATCGAGGGCGAAGCGCTCGCCACGCTGGTGGTGAACGCGATGCGCGGCATCCTGAAGGTGGCGGCCGTCAAGGCGCCGGGCTTCGGCGACCGCCGCAAGGCCATGCTCGAGGATATCGCCATCCTCACCGGGGCCACGGTGATCGCGGAAGAAACCGGCAAGCAGCTCGAAAAGGCGACGCTCGAGGACCTGGGGCGAGCCAAGCGTGTCGAGATCCGCAAGGAAGACACGATCATCATCGACGGAGCGGGCGAGGCCAAGCGCATCGAGGCTCGGGTCAAGCAGATCCGCGCGCAGATCGAGGACACCACCTCCGACTACGACCGGGAGAAGCTGCAGGAGCGGGTTGCGAAACTCGCGGGCGGCGTCGCGGTCATCAAGGTCGGTGCCGCGACCGAGGTCGAGATGAAGGAGAAGAAGGACCGCGTCGACGACGCGCTGCACGCCACTCGCGCGGCCGTCGAGGAGGGCATCGTACCGGGCGGTGGGGTGGCGCTGCTGCGCGCGCGTGCCGGGCTGTCTTCCCTGAAGGGCGCCAACGCCGAGCAGGACGCGGGCATTCAGATCGTGCTGCGCGCGCTGGAAGCGCCGCTGCGCGTCATTGCCTCGAACGCGGGCGACGAACCGTCGGTGGTGATTGCCAAGGTGCTCGAAGGCAAGGGCAATTTCGGCTATGACGCTGCCAGCGGCGAATACGGCGACCTGGTGGAAACCGGCGTGGTCGATCCGACCAAGGTGACGCGAACCGCGCTGCAGAACGCGGCATCGATCGCGGGCCTGATCCTGACCACGGACGCCACCGTCGCCGAAGCGCCGAAAGACGAAAAGCCGGTGCCCGCGACCGCGCCTGAAATGGACTATTGATCGGAGATCCGGCCCGGTCTTCCGCGATGGATGGCCGGGCCGGGGCGCTTGTTCGGCAGCCAGGTTGCCGCCAGCCTTCGATACGGCTTCTCTATGTCGGGCGGACACGATTTGGTGGGATACAGGCCGGTCTCCCCCCAAAAAAAGTCGTTCATGATCAAGCCGCCTTGTCGCCTCGCGCGTCCCACGACCTTAGGGGTATTGGCGAATGGGGCGAGGGTTGCGGCCTTGCTCGTCGGTGGCCGTGGCGTCTCTCGTCGGCTGTGACGGCCCTGAGCCTGCCGAGGTGCCCGCCCGTGTCCTGGACTTAAGCACCATTGAAGCAATGACGAGTTCGACCGTGCACATGCTCTATCCCTCCCACCAAGCCGTTCTGGACGGTTTGCGCCACGTTTGCCTGCGCCAGGTGGTGCGACACCGGCATGACGCCATCGTGGATACGCTGGCTCGCTGGGGTTTTGTGATGTGGGTGCGCCAGCCGATCCGGCGCTCGCAATTGGAGGGCTCCCCACTATCTGGCGGCGTGCCGGTCCCGGAATACGTCGCCGAATTGACCGATAACGGCCGTGGCTGCCTGGACTGGCTTGCTGCTCTGGAACGGACACGATGGTGGGACGTGTTGCGTATGAAACCGTATCCATTTCCGCGCGGCTCGCGCACCGACCTGTCACCGGACCCAGGCCCAATGCAAGGGCATTCGCCGGCGGTAGCGTGAGCTATCCCTGCGCAGAGCGCCGGTCGCGCCTTATCGGACTGGCTCTGCTTTCGTTGGGAGGCGGGGCTGCGCGTCGACACGACACGCGACCTTGGGCCAACACGCGGGCGCCTGTCTGAATCGGGGCCGATCCACCACCGCGTACGCCCCGCGCCTGGCGAGTATCTGCTGCGTTGGCGAAATGCCGTTGCCGCTTGCCGGTGATCGGCATCGTTCCCGATTTCAGACATCCGACGACTCTTCCACCTCGCCCACGGCGACGGCCGTCTGTCCGTGGGTGATCCGGTTTTCCCCGGGACTATCGCGCCCGATCGGACCTCCCTCTCTCAAGTTTCGACTGGCTTGAAAATTTTCGGGCGGCAGTGTCACTTTTCCCGCTTTGTTGCACAAGGCAAATGAGGGCGTCCGACCGTTCGCGACGCTTGCCTCGTCCACGAAGGGAGAAACCGTGATCGATCATTTCGGTAATGCCGTTCCGGCATTCCTGCAGGAGGAAGCCGCGCCTTGGGGTAGGCAACCGCTTTGGCGCGTATCGGCACACCAGGTCCAACCCCGCCAGCGGGCACCAGGGACATCGCTGTCGCGTGGGGCGCCCCTGGAATTCCGCGCGTAGGCAATCAAACCAATTCACGGATGCAGGTGCGTCACCGGTTCAACCATGACGCCAGCCTCGATCGCGTTGTCGCGGTCATGTTCGCCACCGCGTTCTAAAGGATTATTTTATATGTGCAATATTCATGGTTTGTTAATAAGCCTTCTCCAGGTGCGAGAGATATTGCTTGCTCCGATTCGTTCGATTCTCAACGAGTTTGCGCTGACGGAACAGCAATGGCGGATTATTTCCGCCCTTGCGAACGACGATACGGTCGGGCTCGGCCCTGGGCAAATCGCGAAGCAGTGCTGCATCCTTCACCCCAGCCTCACGGGCATACTGAGTAGATTGGAGCGGGATGGCGTCGTTACGCGAGAAATTTCGAATATCGATTCGCGAAGGCAGCTGATTAAATTGACGGCGCGCGGCAGGAGGCTATTCTTGACAATCAATGAGCGAATGGAGGTGCGATATCGCTTGGTCGAGGAGGTATATGGACATGAAAATCTGCAGAATGTATTGACTGCGCTTCATGGATTAAAGGATTAGGGAGCGCTTGATCTATGTTCAAAGGCGTCGGGACGCACACCGACGAGATCCCTCATGCACTCGCACCGGCATCGTCCTTCGGCGACGCCGGTGCGCGAAGCCGAGGTCGATACGGCGCCCAACCGATCTCTATCGTAGTTCAATATTCCTGGGGGGCCAGTTCAAAACCCCCTGAGGGGGATGTTGTGCGGGACACCTGAACAAAGGATGTCGAGTGCGGACGCGGCGACCACTGATGGCGACGACAAGGTGCAGGCGGCATGCGCGGCACGCGCGACCGAGACGGATCACGGCTGGGCGCCGAACAGCGATTCCAGGGGGTATTGCCGCTTGACGAATGGCGACTTGATGATCACGTAGCTGAAATACTTCGCAATGCCGATGTTCTGCTCGAGCAGCCCTTCCACGATGGTCTGGTAATGGCTCACGCTGCGCGTGATGAACTTCAGCAGGTAGTCGTAGCCGCCGCTGGCGAGATGGCACTCGACGATCTCGTCGACATTGCGGATCGCCGCGACGAAACGCTCGAAGTCCTCGCGGCGGTGGTCGGCCAGCGTGACCTCGGTGAACACCACCTGCACGTCGCCGAGCTTCTCGAGCTGGATATGCGCGCCGTAACCGCAGATATAGCCGGCCTTCTCGAGCCGTTTCACGCGAATCAGGCACGGGCTCGGCGACAACCCCACCGCATCGGCCAGTTCGACATTGCTCATGCGGCCTCGCTTCTGCAAGTGGGAGAGGATACGCAGGTCGATTCGATCCAGCTTGCTGTCCGTCATGGTCTTCGAGACGCCGATTAATGGAATGTCCGGTTACTTTAGAGGCGAACGGTTGTTGTTACAAGCCCGCCCGCCGCCCCGTTCAAGCGGGCTGCACGTGCGCGTCGTCGAGCGCGCGCAGCACGTCCGGCTCCGCCAGTACATCGTCGAGTGTCTTGCGCAAGCGCTCGAACAGCAGGTCGAACTCGCCGGCGGAAAAGCTCAAGGCGGGGGCGAAGCCGAGCACGCCGTCGCCGAACGCGCGAAACACCAGGCCGTTGGCGTAAGCGGCCGCCGCGATCCTGTCGGGGAGCCCCAGCAGCGGATCGAAGCGCGTCTTGCCCGCCTTGCTCGACACCAGTTCGAGCGCACCGAGCAGGCCGATCGAGCGCGCGTCGCCGACCAGCGGATGCGCGCGCAGCGCGTCGAGTCCCGCCGCGAAACGCGGTGCCATGGCCTGGCCGTTCGCGAGCAGGCCGCCTTCGTGATAGAGCTTCAGCACCTCGAGGGCGATGGCCGCGCTGACCGGATGCGCGGAATAGGTATGGCCATGGCCGACCACGGCCGACTCGCCGTGGCTGCCGGCGAGTCCCTCGTAGATTTCATCAGACATGAGCACCGCGCCCATCGGCGCATAGCCGGCGGTCAGGCCCTTCGCGACGGTCATCAGGTCCGGCTCCACGCCTTCGGCCTCGCAGGCGAACAGCGGGCCGGTGCGCCCGAAACCGGTGATCACCTCGTCGGCGACGAACAGGATGCCCAGGCGCCGGCATGCGTCGCGCATCGCCTTCAGCCACCCGGGCGGCGGCACGATCACGCCGCCCGAGCCCTGCACGGGCTCGCAGAAGAAGGCCGCGACCCGGTCCGCGCCGAGTTCGGCCACCTTGGTTTCCAGCGCGTTCACCGACGCGTCGATCAGCGCCTGCGGATCGTCGCCGAGCGGATGGCGATAGGGGTAGGGCGACGCAATGTGGTGCTGCTCCGCTCGCGGCACGTCGAAATGACGATGGAAGGCGGGTAGCGCGGTCAAGCCCGCGCCGAGCGACGAGGAGCCGTGATAGCCGCGCTCCAGCGCGATCATGTGCTTCTTCGAGGGGCGGCCGGTGGCGTTGAAGTAATGCGTGATGAAACGCAGGGCGGAGTCGATCGCGTCCGAGCCGCCGAGCGTGAAGTACACCCGCGTGAGCGAAGCGGGGGCGAGCGCGGTGAGCCGCTCGGCCAGTTCGATGGCGGGCTGCGAGCCGAAATGGAAGTAGCCGGTGGCATAGGGCAGCTTCGCCATCTGTTCGGCCGCGGCCTTCACGATGCTGTCGCGGCCATAGCCGACGTTCACGCACCACAAGCCCGAGAAGGCGTCCAGCAGCGTATGGCCTTGCGCGTCGCGCAGGAACACGCCGTCCGCGGATTCGAGCACGGTGACGCCGCGCGCCTCGTGCGCCCGGTAGTTGACGACAGGGTGGATCAGATGTTGACGATCGGCTTCGATCAGCGCGGCGTGGTTCATGGCGGGGCGGACTCTCGTCGGGTGTCAGGGGTGAAACCATGCTACCGGGCGAGAAATGCGCGTGTCGCTTCAATTCGAGCGCGCAAACGCACGGGCAAGGCGTTTGCGCGCGGCACTTCGGCATCTTCTGCTGCCGGCCTCGTTGGCCGCTTGCCGGTCGGGTCAATAGCCGCGCGCGCGATCGACGAGGCCGATCATCGGCTGCCCGGCGCGGTGCCGCGCGAGGTTCGCCAGCACCGCGTCGACCGCCGTGTCGGGTCGCGTCGCGCTCGCGATATGCGGGGTGAGCCGGATGCGCGGATGCGTCCAGAACGGATGGCCCGCCGGCAGGGGTTCGGGATCCGTCACGTCGAGGATCGCGCTGTCGAGCCGGCCGCTGTCGAGCGCCGCGAGCAGCGCGGCCGCGTCGAGCTGCGGCCCGCGCCCGACCTGAACCAGCGAGGCGCCCGCCGGCAGCGCGTCGAACACGCGCTGGCCGAGCAGGCCGCGGGTGTCGTCGGTCAAGGGCAGCAGGCAGATCAGGATATCGGTGCGGGCGAGGAACGTGTCGAGCGAGGCCTCGCCCGCGTAGCACTCGATGTGGTCCAGCGCGCGCGGCGTGCGGCTCCAGCCCGCGCACGGGAAACCGAAGCGGCGCAGCATGTCGAGCACGGCCTGGCCCAGGGTGCCGAGCCCGAGCACGCCGATGCGTGTCTCGGCCGCCGCGCGCACCGGCTTCTCGCGCCATACCTGCGCACCTTGCTGCGCGGCGTAGTCGAACAGGTCGCGATGAATGCTCAGCACGGCTTGCGTCACGTACTGGACCATGCCCTCGACGATGCCGGGCTCGATCATGCGCACGATGGGAATATGCGCGGGCACGCGCGACAGGTCGAACTGGTCGATGCCGGCGCCCACGGAGAACACGATCTCGAGATTCGGCAGCAGCGCGAGCGGGTCCTCCGGCGGCTGCCAGGCGGCAAGATAGCGGACCGATTCCGGATCGCCGATATCCGGCCAGATCCGGAAGGGGAGTTCGGGGGCCAACGTCGCGAAGCGCCGTGCCCATTGCGCGCCCCGCACCGGATCGGCCTTGTACAGGAAGCTCATCGTCGTGCCGCTCAGCCGAGTGCCTGGTTCACGATCCCGAACGTGCGCAGTGCCGACTCGCGCGTCGGTGTCGCGCCGCGGGTCATGGCGAGCACGGTGTCGACGCGCGGCAGCCCGAGCCCCTCCAGCCAGTCCGACAAGCCGCTGTCTCCGGGCACGTCGAGCCTCACGAACATGCCCTCGTGCAGCGCCAGCCAGTGGCTGATCAATGCTTGCGCGCGAAGCGCGTCCGGCGCCACCACCGGGCCGATCGCATGGCCGCGGCCGAAACGGCGAAACAAGGCGAAGCCGAGCAGCTCGCCATCACGATCGAGCGCGATGCCGTTTGCTACACCCAGCAGGGCCTCGATCACCGCGTCGCGTCGGTAGCCGGCTGCCCGTGACGCGAGCGCGGCGAGCCGCGGCCCGTCGTTCGCGCCGAGCGGGCGCAGGCGCTCGCCGGACGGCAGCGATATCAGCGGCGGCCGAAAGGCGGCGCCCTGGTGCTGGTCGATCGTGCCGGTCGCGGTGAAGCCGAACTTCGCGTAGAGCGGCTCGCCGGCCGGCGTGGCATGCAGGAAAATGGTCCGTGTGCCCAGGCTGTCGACCACGCGGCTGAACAGCTCGCGCCCGATACCGCGGCCCTGCTGTTCGGGCGACACGATGACCATGCCGAGCGACGCATGCGAGGCGTCGTAGGTCCAGCCCAGCGCGGTACCGACGATGCCGTTCTCGCTCTCGGCGACGAAGCCGGCGCCGAGTTGGTACACGAAGCGCCAGTCGTCGAGGCGGTGAGGCCATTTGACTGCCTCCGACAGTTGATGCGCGGCGGGCAGGTCGGTTTCGGTCAAGCTGCGATAGATGAGCGTGCTTGAAGAAGGGTGATCGGTCACGCTGGACTCCGAAGCGTTGGAAGATGTCCTCCCCACTTTGCCAGCGCGTCCGCGGCCAGGATAGGACGATTCGCCTGTTTTTTAGCGGCAGGCCGGCAGCGGCTTGCGATGACCCGACGGCCCACTGGGGCGAGGCCCGGCGCCGCCCGGCAAGGCGCGCCGCAGATCGTGCCGCGCGGCGACGGCAACACGCGGCGGTTCTGCGTTTCGGGCGGCGTCGAACGATATGCGAAAGTTTTTTTGCCCTGTTCCAATTTTGTCGAACCCAGCCCGTCCCCGGCCCTGCCGGGGCTTCACACCGACAGGACGTCATCATGATTCAATTTGAACCGAAATTCATCACGTTCGACTGCTACGGCACGCTGACCCGCTTTCGCATGGCGGAGATGGCGCGCGAGGTCTATGCGGACCGGCTGTCGCCGGTGGACATGGAGCAATTCGTGCGCGCGTTCGCCGGCTACCGTCTCGACGAGGTGCTCGGTGCATGGAAGCCCTACCGCGACGTGGTGGTCAATGCGATCCGGCGTACCTGCAACCGGCTCGGCGTGAAGTTCGACGAAGCCGAGGCCGAGCTTTTCTATCTGGCGGTGCCGAGCTGGGGGCCGCATCCGGACGTGCCCGCGGGCCTCTCGCGGCTGGCCAGCAAATACAAGCTGGTGATCCTGTCGAACGCTTCGGACGATCAGATCATGAGCAACGTCGACAAGCTCGGCGCGCCGTTCCACGCGGTGTTCACCGCCCAGCAGGCCCAGTCGTACAAGCCGCGCATGCAGGGTTTCGAGTACATGTTCGGCAAGCTCGGCTGCAAGCCCGAAGACGTGCTGCACGTATCGTCGAGCCTGCGCTACGACCTGATGACCGCCGAGGATCTCGGCATCAAGCACAAGGCCTTCGTCAATCGCGGCCACGAACCCGGTACCCCGTTCTACAACTACTACGAGGTTTCCGACATCGGCCATCTCGCGACGCAGCTCGGCCTCTGAACGGCAGCGCGCCGGCAGGCGCGGCGCGCGGTGCGCCACACTTGCCGGTGGCGGGGTTCGAACGCGGCTCGGCACGGCCGTGGGGCTGTTTTCCCTCGCGCGTGCGATCAGCGCACGAATCGAGGGTAATTCCCAGGGCCGCGCCATTCAAGGCGAGGCTTCCCGGGCCGATATCCGTACCATTCGGTTAACCTCGGGAGGCCCCGCATGAAATTGTCCACGAAACTGCTGATGCTGGTCGCCGCCGCGCTGCTCGGCATCGTCCTGCTCGCCGCGTTGTCGCTGCACACGCTGCGCGGCGCCCTGGTCGACAGCCGCCGCGACGAGATCGTCATTCTTCTGGAGAAGGCCGAGCACCTCGTCGATTCGTATCGCGCGATGCAGGCTAGCGGCACGCTCACGCAGGAGCAGGCGCAGCAGCAGGCCAAGGCCGCGCTGTCGGCGCTCAACGCGAATTCGCGGAGCTACTACTGGGTGACGACGTCGGACGGCGTCAACCTGGTGCACCCGAACGCCAAGTTCATTGGCACGCGCGCCAAGGGTAACCGCACCACGGACGGCCTCACCGACAGCGAAGCCTATCGTGCCGGCATGGCCCGCGATCATTTCGCGCTCGTCGACGTGCTGGTCAAGCGCAGTCCCGACGCGCGGGCGGAGCCGAAGCTGCAGGGCGTGGTCGCCGTTCCCGGCTGGGATTGGTGGATCGGCACGGGCTTTTTCTACGACGACATCGACGCGGCCTTTACCCGGCTCGCCCTGTGGCTGGGTGCCATCACCCTGGTGATTGCCGCGGCGCTGGCGACCATTGCCTGGGGCGTGCTGCGCAGCGTCCGGCGCACCTTGGGCGGCGAGCCGGTGCAGGCCGCGCGGGTCGCGGCCCGCATCGCCGCCGGCGAGCTGGATGTGCGGTTCGACACGGCCCGCGCCGAGCCGGGCAGCCTGCTGGTGGCGCTCGGCGACATGAAGACGCGATTGAGCGAGACGATCGCCGAAATCCAGGCCACCACCCATTCGATCGCGCTCGGCGCGGGCGAGATCGCGCAGGGCAATCAGGACCTGTCGCAGCGCACCGAGCAGCAGGCGGCCTCCCTGCAGGAAACGGCGGCGAGCATGGAGCAGATCACCTCGACGGTCAAGCAGAACGCCGACAACGCGCGCCAGGCGAATGCACTGGTGAGCCAGGCGAAGGAGGCGACGGAGCTCGGCGGCGCGGCCGTGCGCGACGTGATTGAAACGATGCGCCTGATTTCGGACGGGTCGGTGCGGATCGCCGAGATCACCGTCGTGATCGAGAGCATCGCGTTCCAGACCAATATTCTCGCGCTCAACGCCGCGGTCGAGGCGGCCCGCGCCGGCGAGGAGGGGCGGGGGTTCGCCGTCGTGGCCTCGGAGGTTCGCTCGCTGGCGCAGCGCAGCGCGGCGGCCGCGAAGGATATCAAGGGCTTGATCGGGACCTCGGTCGAGCGGGTCGGCGACGGCAGCCGGCTGGTCGAGGCCGCGGGCGAGCGGATGACGGAGATCGTGCGCTCGATCGACCGGGTGGCCGGCATCATGGGCGAGATTTCCGCGGCGTCGGCCGAGCAGAGCACCGGCATCGAGCAGGTCGGCCTGGCCGTCGCGCAGATGGACGAAGTCACCCAGCAAAACGCCGCGCTCGTCGAGCAGGCCGCCGCCGCCGCGGCCTCGCTGGACGAGCAGGCGGCACGCCTGCGGTCCGCCGTTTCCGTCTTCAGGCTGGCGGCCTGACGGCCGGCGCGGTTCCCCGCGGACGCGGGGCCCGAGTCTGTCCGGCGCGCGCCTCCCGGGCGCGCCACGCCACGCATCCTCGCACGAGGACCGCGACCCGCCCACGAGAGCAGCCGCTCCCGTTCCCGCCTGGCCACGTGAACGCGCCGGCCGCCGCCGGCATGGGCATCGGCTTCATCCTCCGAAGCTTGCGCTCACAAGTATCCGGCATGCCTCCCGACACCCGGGCCCACGCGCGCGGCGACCGCGATCGCGGCTTCCCGGCTGAGACCGCCTGATCCTCGCCCCTCAATCATCCGATCTTTCCTTCCCCCGGCCTGCCCGCGCACGCAGCAAATCATGCTGCGCAGGCGGTTCAAAACGGTCGAATCGTATCGTGCGGGCGCGCCGAATCGCGACAACCACCATTTTGGCGATGCTTAAATGAATTGCATGTACACGACGTTGCACGCGCCACCAGCAGGCCGGCGCAGCGGGATTCTCGAATCAGGCTGGAACCCAGGACCCACTTTCCACAGTCAGGAGCAGTTCGGATGAGCGACGATATCGACAACGGCGGCAAGGGCGGCTTCACGCGCCGCGACATGATGCGGGCCATGGCGGCGAGCGGCATGATGGCCGCCGGCGGCACGGGCCTGCTCGCGGGCGCCGCGCCCGCCTTCGCCGAGCCGGCGCCCAAGCGCGGCGGCAAGATCCGGGTTGCGAACGAGTCCGGCTCGACGGCCGATACGCTGGATCCCGCCAAGGGCTCGACGGGCGCCGACTACATTCGTTTCTTCATGTTCTACAGCGGCCTCACGCAGCTCGATGCGAGCCTGACGCCGCAGATGAATCTCGCCGAGTCGCTGCAGACGACCGACGCGAAGACGTGGATCATCAAGCTTCGCAAGGGCGTCACCTTCCACGACGGAAAACCGGTCGGGCCGGCCGACGTGGTGTTCTCGCTGATGCGCCACAAGAACCCGGCCACCGCCTCGAAGGTCAGGCCGCTCGCCGAGCAGTTCGCCGACGTGAAGGCGAGCGGCCCGGACGAGGTCACCCTCACGCTCGTCAGCCCCAATGCCGACCTGCCGGTGATTCTCGCCACCCCGCAACTGGTGGTCGTCAAGGACGGCACCGCCGATTTCACCGCCGCCATCGGCTGCGGCCCCTACAAGCTCAAGTCGTTCAAGCCGGGCGTGTCGACCGTCGGCGTGCGCAACGACAGCTACTTCAAGCCCGGCATGCCCTACCTCGACGAGATCGAGCTGATCGGCATCAGCGACAGCGCCGCGCGCCTGAACGCGCTGCTGTCGGGCGACGTGCACCTGATCAACGCGATCGATCCGCGCTCGACGCAGCGGGTTGCCTCGACGCCCGGTTATGCGCTCAAGGAAACCAAGTCGGGGCTCTATACCGACCTGATCATGCGCAGCGAGAACCCGATCACCGCGAATCCCGACTTCGTCGAAGGGATGAAGTACCTGTTCGATCGCGAGCAGATCCGCTCGGCGGTGTTTCGCGGCTATGCGGTGATCGGCAACGACCAGCCGATTCCGCCCGGCCATCGCTACTTCAACGCCTCGCTGGCGCAGCGGCCTCACGACCCGGACAAGGCGAAGTTCCTGTTCCAGAAGGCCGGCGCGCTGGGCACCACGCTGCCGCCGATCTATGCGACGTCCGACGCGAACGGCTCGATCGAGATGGCGGTGCTGCTGCAGCAGGCCGGCCAGAAAATCGGGCTGAACCTGCAGGTCAACCGCGTCTCGCCCGACGGCTACTGGTCGAACCACTGGATGAAGCATCCGCTCGGCTTCGGCAACATCAACCCGCGCTCGAGCGCCGACGTGCTGTTCACCCAGTTCTTCAAGTCGGATGCGCCGTGGAACGAGTCGGGCTGGAAGAACGCGAAGTTCGACCAATTGCTGCTGGCCGCCCGTTCCGAAACCGACGACGCCAAGCGCAAGCAGATGTACGGCGAGATGCAGGTGATCGTCGCCCAGCAGGGGCGCGTGGGCATCCCGGCGTTCATCAGCTTCCTCGACGGCTATGACAAGCGGCTCTCGGGCCTGGCCTCGATACCGACCGGCGGGATGATGGGCTTCATGTTCGCCGAGCACGTGTGGTGGAACGCCTGACGCCGCCGCGCTCCAACGCCGCGCGGACGGCGCGGGCCACCGTGCCGGCCGCGTGCGATCCATTCCGGAGGGCCGCTTCATGAATCGAATCCTGCTCGGGCTGATCGGCCGGCGCATCGCCATCACCGCGGTGACGCTCCTGATCGTGTCCGGGATCATCTTCACGATGACCAACCTGCTGCCCGGCGACGCCGCGCAGGCCGCGCTCGGCCAGTCGGCGACGCCCGAAACGGTTGCCGCGCTGCGCCTGCAGTTCGGCCTCGACATGCCGGCCTACCTGCGCTACCTGCACTGGCTCGCGGGCTTGCTGCACGGCGATTTCGGCCGTTCGCTGTCGGGCGACATGCCGGTGGCCGAGATGATCGGTTCGCGCCTGCCGAAATCGCTCACGCTGGCGGCCATCACCACGGTCGTGTCGGTACCGGCGGCACTGCTGCTGGGCATCCTCGCGGCGGTCAAGCGCGAATCGATCGTCGATCGCCTGATCAGCCTCGGCACGCTGTCCCTGGTCGCGACCCCCGAGTTCCTGATCGCGACGCTGGCGGTGCTGGTATTCGCCGTGAAGCTGCGCTGGTTGTCCGCGCTCTCGTACGGCGGCTCGATCGACAGCCTGCACGACTTCCTGCGCGCCTACGCGATGCCGGTGCTGACCCTGTGCGCGGTCGTGATCGCCCAGATGGCGCGGATGACGCGGGCCGCGGTGCTCGAGCAGTTGAGCGCGTCCTATGTCGAGATGGCCGTGCTCAAGGGGGCGAGCCCCGCGCGCGTCGTGCTGCGCCATGCGCTGCCGAACGCGGTCGGGCCGATCGCCAACGCGATCGCGCTGAGCCTGTCCTATCTGCTCGGCGGCGTGATCGTGGTCGAGACGATCTTCAACTATCCGGGACTCGCCAGCCTGATGGTCGATGCCGTCAGCAATCGCGATTTCCCGCTGATCCAGGCCTGCACGCTGATCTTCTGCATCGCCTATCTGACGCTCGTGCTGCTCGCCGACCTCTGTTCGATCGTGTCCAACCCGAGATTGCGGACCTGAGCGGTCCGCCCCTTTCCGAGATGCCGCCCATGTACCCGACCGAACCCGTATCGCGCAGCAGCGCTGCGCCGCCGTCAGGCGATCCGCAGCTGGCCGGCGGCGGCGCGACACCGCCGGCCGCCCCGATTCCCGATCCGCCGCGCCGGCCGCGCGCGGCGCGCATGCCGCTGACCGCCGGCGGCCGCGTGGGGTTGGCGATGGTCGCCTCGATGCTGTGCATCGCCGTGTTCGCGCCGCTGCTCGCGCCGCACGACGTCGGCACGCTGGTCACGCAGGATGTGTTCGCGCCGTTCGGCGGCAAGCTGCCGCTCGGCTCGGATTACCTCGGCCGCGACATGCTGAGCCGGATTCTGTACGGCACCCGGCTGACCGTGCTGCTCGCGCTCGCGGCGGTGCTGCTCGCCGCGTTCACCGGCACCACGCTGGGCCTGCTCGCCACCGTGTCGGGCCGCGCGATCGACGAGACGATGAGCCGGCTGCTCGACGCGCTGACGTCGATTCCGTCGAAGATGTTCGCCCTGATGTTCGTCGCGGCGTTCGGCTCGTCGCTGCCCCTGCTGGTTCTCACCGCCGCGGTGAGCTACATGCCGGGGTCCTACCGGATCGCGCGCGCGCTGGCGGTCAACATCAGCACGCTCGAATTCGTGCAGGTGGCGCGGGCCCGCGGCGAGAGCGCGATGTACATCGCCTGCGTCGAGATGCTGCCGAACATGATCCACCCGATGCTCGCCGATACCGGGCTGCGCTTCACCTTCGTGGTGCTGCTGCTCAGCGGGCTCAGCTTTCTCGGGCTGGGGGTGCAGCCGCCCTATGCCGATCTCGGCTCGCTGGTGCGCGAGAACATCGCGAGCCTCGGCGACGGGTCGGCCGTGGCCATCATGCCCGCGCTGGCGATCGCGGTGCTCACGGTGGGCGTGAACCTGTTGATCGACGGCCTGCCGCATCGCGGCCGCCGCAAGGGTGCCGCCGGCGCCGCGGGAGGACACTGATGGCATACGAATCGAATCCGCTCGTCGAGGTGCGCGGGCTGCGCGTGGTCGGCGGGCGGCCGGGCGGCGAGGAGACGACCATCGTCGATGGCGTCGACTTCGAGATCCGGCGCGGCGAGGTGCTCGCGCTGATCGGCGAGTCCGGCTCCGGCAAGACCACCATCGCGCTGTCGCTGATGGGCCACGCGCGGGCCGGCTGCCGTATCGCCGGCGGCTCGGTCAGGCTCGCCGGCACGGACCTGTGCACGCTGTCCGCGTCCGCCCTGGCCGCGTTGCGTGGCCGCAAGGTGGCCTATATCGCGCAAAGCGCGGCCGCCGCCTTCAATCCGTCGCGCACGATCCTCGACCAGGTGATCGAGAGCGCGCTGATCCACCGGACGATGACCCGGCCGGCCGCCCGGGCGAAGGCCGTGGAATTGTTCCGCGCGCTCGCGTTGCCGGAGCCGGAGGCGATCGGCAAGCGCTATCCGCACCAGGTGTCGGGCGGCCAGTTGCAGCGCCTGATGGCCGCGATGGCGCTGATCACCGATCCGGAGCTGGTGATCCTCGACGAGCCGACCACCGCGCTCGACGTGACCACGCAGATCGACGTGCTGCAGGCCTTCAAGAGCGTGATCGGGCGGTACGGCATGAGCGCGGTGTACGTATCGCACGATCTGGCGGTAGTCGCGCAGATGGCCGACCGGATCGTGGTGCTGAGCGACGGCGTGATCCGCGAGGCGGGCGACACCGGGCAGATCCTGCACGCGCCGGCGCACCCGTACACGCGCAGCCTGGTCGCCGCGGTCACGCCCGGCGCGGGCGAGCGCGCCGAGAAGCCGGCGCCCGCCGCGCCGGCGCCGCTGCTCGAGGTGCGCGGCGCGGTGGCCGGTTATGGCGGCCGCGTCGCGAAGGGCAGGCCGGGGAAGCGGATCCTTCACGAAGTCGACCTGCGCATCGGGCGCGGCCAGACGGTCGGCGTGATCGGTGAGTCGGGGTCCGGAAAGACGACGCTCGCGAAGGTGATCGCGGGCCTCGTGCCGGCCACCTCCGGCGAGATCCTGCTGGACGGCGAGCCGCTCGCGCTCGACATCGGCAAGCGCACGAAGGAGCAGCACCGTCGCGTGCAGATCGTGTTCCAGAATGCCGACACCGCGCTGAACCCGGTGCATACCGTCGAGCGCACGCTGGCGCGGCCGCTCGCGTTCTATCACGGCATCAAGGGCGCGCCCGCGCGGCGGCGCGTGGCGGAACTGCTCGAGCTGGTGCGACTGCCGCACGCGGTGGCCGCGCGGCGCACGGGCGAGCTCTCCGGTGGTCAGAAACAGCGCGTGAACCTCGCGCGCGCGCTGGCGGCGCAACCCGACCTGATCCTCTGCGACGAGGTCACCTCGGCGCTCGATACGGTGGTGGGTGCCGCGATCATGGAGCTGCTGCGCGACCTGCAGGCCAAGCTGGGCGTGTCCTACGTGTTCATCACCCACGACATCGCGAAGGTGCGCGCGATCAGCGACGAGATCGTCGTGCTGTACGCGGGCCACCGCGTCGAGACCGGCAGCCGCGAGGCCCTGTGCGCCCCGCCTTACCACCCGTATGCGCACCTGCTGGTGTCGTCCGCGCCGGAGTTGCGCGCGGGCTGGCTCGACGAGGCGGCCGAGCGTTGCCATCGCCCGCTGGTGTCGATCGGCGACAGCGCGGAGCACGCCGGGCTGTGTCCGTTCCTGGCGCGCTGCGCGATGCGGGTCGACGGCCTGTGCAATCGCGTGGTGCCGCCGCTGCGCACGCTCGACAGCGGCGCCCGCGTGCTGTGCCATCGCAGCGGGGCCGATCTCGCGAGCTTCCAGGTCGAGCCCTCGGTCGAGGCCGTGCCGGCAGGACCGCTTGGCCTGTCGCGCGCGTGAGCCTCGCGGTGCCTGGCGTTGCGCATGACGTGCCGCCGAGCTGGGCAAAAACAGTGGATTGCACCTGCATCCCGCGCGAATACGCGACAACCGCGCTTTTTGCCGATGATTAAATGCTTGTCGAGGGACGATCGTCGATCGTCGACGCTGCACTGTTCGAGAAGGATCCGATGAAATTCGAATCGTACTGGCTGGATACGCGCCCCGAGTTTCGAGACGGTTGCGAGGGGCCCGTCGAAGGGCGCGCCGAGGTTGCCGTGATCGGCGGCGGCTTCACCGGCTTGTCGGCGGCGCTCGCGCTGGCCAGGCGCGGCGTCTCGGTGGTCGTGCTCGAGGCCGCGCAGGTGGCGGGCGAGGCGTCCGGACGCAATGGCGGGCAGTGCAACACCGGCGTGGCGCAGGATTACGCATCGCTCGTCGCACGCATTGGTGCCGAGCCCGCCAGGCAGTTCTATCGCGCCTACGAAAGCGCCGTGAAGAGCGTCGAGACGATCGTGACGGAGCACGCGATCGACTGCGATTTCCGGCGCGCGGGCAAGCTGAAGCTGGCCGCCAAGCCGGGCCATTTCGCGGCGCTCGCCGCCAGCTTCGACGCGCTGCGCCGCGACGTCGATCCGGACATCGAGCTGATCGAGCCCGGACGCATTCGCGACGAGATCGCCTCCGACGGCTTCCATGGCGGGCTGCTGCAGCACAAGGGCGTACAGATGCACATGGGCAAGTTCGGCGTCGGCCTCGCGCGGGCGGCCGCGCACGCGGGTGCACGCATCCACGAGCAGGCCGCCGTCACGCGGCTCGAACGGCTCGGCGGCGAGCGCCACGTCATCACCAGCACGCGCGGCACGCTGGTGGCCGAGCGCGTGCTGATCGCGACCGGCGCCTCGCAGCATGGCCCGTTCGGCTGGTTCAGGCGCCGCATCGCGCCGGTCGGCAGCTTCATCGTCGTGACCGAGCCGCTTCCGGAAAAGCAACTGCGGCGCTTGTTCCCGCATCGTCGGGCGTACGTGACATCGCGCCAGATCGGCAACTACTTTCGCGTGACGCCCGACGACCGGCTGCTGTTCGGCGGCCGCGCGCGCTTCGCGATGTCGAGCCCGCGCTCCGACGCGAAAAGCGGCGCGGTGCTGCGTGCCGGCATGGCCGAATACTTTCCCGAGCTGGCCGGGGTGCGGCTCGATTACTGCTGGGGCGGGCTGGTCGACATCACCGCCGATCGTCTGCCGCGCGCGGGCCAGCACGATGGACTCCATTACTCGATGGGCTATAGCGGCCACGGTGTGCAGATGTCGGTGCACATGGGCCAGGTGATGGCCGACGTGCTGTCTGGGGCGAGCGCGTCGAATCCGTGGCGCGAGCTCGACTGGCCGGCGATGCCGGGCCATTTCGGGCATGCGTGGTTCCTGCCGCTCGTCGGCGCGTATTACCGCATGCAGGATTGGCTGCATTGAAGCGCGCTCCGGGAGGATTCGACATGACAGCACGATTCGTTCGCCTGCCCGTGGCAGCCGCGCCGTGCGTGGCACGCTCCGTGTCGTCGGCGATCGGCGACGTGCTGCGCACCATCGACGCCTCGTTCGCGCAGCCGCTGAGCCTCGACACGCTCGCGGCCGTGGCCGGATTGAGCGTGTCGCGTTTCACCGCGCGTTTTCGCAATGAAGTCGGCTTGTCGCCGCATCGCTATCTGTGCCTGGTGCGGGTGCGGCGGGCGCAGGATCTGTTGTGCGACGGGCTCGCTCCGTCGCTGGTCGCGACCGAGGTCGGCTTTTTCGATCAAAGCCATCTGTGCCGGCACTTTCGGCGCGTGCTCGGCGTCACGCCGCGCGATTTCGTGATCGGGCGTCCCGGCGGCGCTTCCGCACGACGGCCGTCGATGCGCACGCGAGCCGAATGCCACGATGCGTCCCGCCATGCCGCCTAGCCGCTCGCGGTTCGCGCCGAGGCTTTTCGCGCAGGGCGGCCGCGCGGCCGCCGCTACCGTCATTCCGGCTCCGACGCCGGCATGTCTTCCACCCACTTCGCGCGACGCGCAGGAGCAAGCATGACCGCAGCCTTGGTGTTGCACCGTGCCGACGGCACGCCTTTCCCGACCGTCTTTCGCAGGCAGGCATGCGGCGAGGCGGATCCTTTCGCACCTTATCGCGAGATCGCGTGGCAGGGACCGGACGCGATGGCCGTGGGTCGTATCGACTTCACGGGCGCCCTCGATGTCCCGAGCTTTCCCCATATCGAGACCATCGTGGTCGTCGAGGGCGTGCTGACGATCGACGTGGACGGCGCCGAGCCATGCGTGCTCGGGCCGCGCGAGGGCGTCGTCATCGGCGCCGGCACGGCCTTGCGCGTCAGCGCGCCCGCTGCGGTGCGCCTGCTGTTTTGCTCGGCGGGGTGCGCGCGCCCGACCAAGCGCGGGGTGTTCCGGCTGCGGGCCGATGCCGACTTCAAGCCATCCGGCTCGCTGCCGCCGGAGGTGCTGCTCGGCCCGGCGCCGCAATGCCGCAGCGACAACGTGTTCGTCGAGGACGGCGCCGGCTGCTGCGCGGGCACCTGGGATTCGACGCCCTATCACCGGATCGTCCGCCCGCATCGTGTCAACGAGTTCATGCAACTGCTGTCCGGCGGCGTGCGTTTCGCCGCGCCCGACGGCAGCGTGCTGTCGCTCGGCGCCGGCGACGCGCTGTTCGTGCCGCGCGGCGCGTCGATCGGGTGGGAAAGCAGCGAGCGCGTGGCGAAATTCTTCGTCGTGCAGAACCTTGACGTATCGAACGAACGAGACTGAACATGTCCCCTCCGCTGCGCCAACTGGAAACCTCGTCGGTACTGCCGGCCACCGCGGATGTCGTCGTGATCGGCGGCGGCATCATCGGCGCGTTCACCGCCTACTACCTGGCACGGCGCGGCGTGTCGGTGGCCCTGGTCGAAAAGGGGCGCATCGGCGCCGAGCAGTCCAGCCGCAACTGGGGCTGGTGCCGCCAGCAGAACCGCGATGCGCGCGAATTGCCGATGGCGAGCAAGAGCCTCGATCTCTGGGAGCGATTCGCCCTCGAATCGGGAGAGGACCCGGGCTTTCATCGCTGCGGGCTGCTGTACCTGAGCAACGACGAGGCCGAGCTCGCCCGCTGGTCCAGCTGGGGCGAGTTCGCGAAGACTGCCGGCGTGACCACCTACATGCTCGACAGCCGGCAGGCCGGCGAGCGCGGGCGCGCGACCGGGCGGCAATGGAAGGGTGGGGTGTTCTCGCCGAGCGACGGCACCGCCGATCCGGCGAAGGCGGCGCCCGCCGCGGCGGCCGCCGCCATGAAGCTGGGCGGCAGCATCCATCAGCGGTGCGCCGCGCGCGGCATCGAGTTCGAGGGCGGGCGGGTCAGCGGCGTCGTCACGGAAGCCGGCGTCATCAAGACCCGTACCGCCGTGCTCGCCGGCGGGGCGTGGGCATCCTCGTTCTGCCGCCAGCTCGGTATCCGTTTTCCGCAGGCCTCGGTCCGTCAGTCGATCCTCAGCGTTTCGCCGGTGGCGCATCGCTTGCCGGACGCCCTGTACACCTCCGGCGTATCCGTGACGCGTCGCGGCGACGGGCGGTATGCCTTGGCCATCAGCGGCCGCGCACGGGTGGACCTGACACCGCAGTTCCTGCGCTTCGCGCCGCAATTCCTGCCGATGTTCGCCAAGCGCTGGCGCAATCTCCTGCCGGGCGGGCTCGAGGGTGTGCGCGGCGGCCACGAGACCTTGACGCGCTGGCGGCTCGATGCGCCGACCCCGATGGAGCGGGTGCGCATCCTCGATCCGAAGCCCGACCGGCCGACCGTGGCCGAAACCTACCGGCGCGCGGTCGAGTTGCTGCCCGAGTTGCGCGAATCGACCATCACGCATGCCTGGGCCGGCTTCGTCGACAGCACGCCCGACGGCGTGCCGGGAATCGGCGAGGTGCCGGGCATGCCGGGCTTGATCCTCGCCGCCGGCTTTTCCGGGCACGGCTTCGGCATCGGCCCGGGCGCGGGGCACTTGATCGCGGATCTCGCCACCGGCATGGCGCCGATCGTGGACCCCGTCCCGTATCGTCCCGCCCGCTTCAACGATGCCAGCCGGAGCAAGGTGGCGGATTTCTGATTCGAGGCAATCGGGTGAACCAGGATCGCGCCGCGCCCGAATACGGGGCGGCTTGCTTCCCGGTACGCCAATCGAGGAGTGTGATGCGTTTCAGTTCCTATTGGCTCGACACCTGCGAGCCATTCGCCGGCCGCTCCCGGGAGTTGCCCGGCGGAAGTTGCGACGTGCTGGTGGTGGGCGCGGGCATTACCGGATCGGCGGCCGCATTGGCGCTGGCCAGGAAAGGCGCGAGCGTGGTCGTCTGCGAGGCGGGCACGGTCGGTCAGGCGGCATCCGGGCGCAACGGCGGCATGTGCAACAACGGGTTCGCGCAGGATTACGCCTCCCTGTCGAGTCGCCTGGGGACGGAATTGGCCAACCGCCTCTATCTCGCGTTCGATGCGGGCGTGGACATGGTGGAACGGCTGATCCGCGAGGAATCGATCGACTGCGATTTCGCGCGCTTCGGCAAGCTCAAGCTCGCCGCCAAGCCCGAGCACTACGACAGGCTGGTGCGCAGCCAGGCCTTGCTGGCCGCCGGCGTGGATCCCGATACGCGCGTGGTGTCGAAGGCGGAACTGCGTGACGAGATCGGCTCGGACCGTTATCACGGCGGCTTGCTTCTGAGCAAGAGCGCGGGCATGCACGTGGGCCGCTACGTGCGCGGCCTGGCGAATGCCGCGCAGGCGCGCGGTGCGCATGTCCTCGAACACACGCCGGTTCTCGGCCTGGCGCGGCAAGCGGGCGGGGCCTACGTGGCGCGCACGCCGCTCGGCGCGATCCGCGCTCGCCAGGTGCTGCTCGCCAGCGGCATTTCGCAGATCGGGCCGTTTGGCTGGATCCGGCGCAGGATCGTGCCGGTCGGCGCCTTCATCATCGTCACGGAACCCTTGCCGCGTGCCGTGCTCGATCGACTGCTGCCGACCCGCCGGATGGTCACCGACACCCGGAATTTCGTCAATTTCTTCCGCGAGACGCCCGACGGGCGGCTGCTGTTCGGGGGCCGTGCGCGATTTGCCGCGTCCGATCCGCGATCGGATGAAAAGAGCGGACGGATTCTGCAAAGGCAGATGGTCGCCGTGTTCCCCGAGCTGGCCACGGCGCGCATCGATTATTGCTGGGGCGGCATGGTCGACATGACGGCCAACCGGCTGCCGCGCGCGGGCGAGCGCGACGGCATGTATTACTCGATGGGCTACAGCGGCCACGGAACGCACATGGCCACCCTGATGGGCACCTTGATGGCGGAGATCATGGACGGGCGCGCCGATCTGAATCCATGGAGCAGTTTCGATTGGCCGGCGATTCCCGGCCATTTCGGCAAACCATGGTTCCTGCCGATGGTCGGCGCATGGTATCGAATCAAGGACTTCCTGCAATGAATGCACGTGTCGATTCAACGATTTCCCGCCTGGCGCAGGCGGGAAGACTGGACGGCTTCTTCGTCGGCGGCGACTGGGTGAGGCCCGAGGGCGGCGCACGGGCCGAACTGGTCTGCCCGTCCACCGAGGACAGGCTGTGCGAGATCCCGCTCGGCAGCGCCCGTGACGCCGAGCGCGCCGTGCAGGCCGCGCGGGACGCGTTCGAGGGCTGGGCCGCCACCTCGCCCGCGCAGCGCGCCGCGCTGCTCGGGCGCATGCATGCCTTGATGCTGGCGCGCGCCGAGCAGTTCGCGATGGCGCTCACGATGGAAATGGGCGCGCCGATCGGCTATGCGCGCGGTGCCCATGTGCCGCTCGCGGCGGAACATATCCGCGTCGCACGCGACAACCTGGCGGACTACCCCTTCATCAGGCGGCGCGGAACGACCGCGATCGCGCGCGAGCCGATCGGCGTGTGCGCGCTGATCACGCCGTGGAACTGGCCGATCTACCAAATCACGGCCAAGGTCGCGCCGGCGCTGGCTGCAGGCTGCACGGTCGTGCTCAAGCCCAGCGAGCTGTCGCCTCTCAGCGCGATATTGTTCGCGGAACTGGTCGCGGATGCCGGCGTGCCGGCGGGGGTGTTCAACCTGGTCAGCGGCAGCGGCGAACAGGTGGGGGCCGCGCTGTCCTGTCACCCGGAGGTCGACATGGTGTCGATCACCGGCTCGACCCGGGCGGGCGTGCTGGTCGCGCAGGCGGCCGCGCCAACCGTCAAGCGCGTCGCGCAGGAGCTGGGCGGCAAGTCGCCGAACCTGGTGTTGCCGGATGCGGACCTGCAGCGGGCGATCGCGCCCGGCGTGGCCGCCGCGTTTCGCAACATGGGGCAATCATGCAGCGCGCCGACCCGCATGATCGTGCCGCGCGGCGCGCTCGGCCAGGTCGAGGCACTGGCCGAGCGGGCAATGCAGGACATGGTCGTCGGCGATCCGTTCGAGGCGGCCACCACGCATGGGCCGCTGGCCAATCGCGCCCAGTTCGAGCGGGTCGCGCGAATGATCGAGGCGGGCCTGGACGACGGGGCGAAGCTCGTCGCCGGCGGCCCCGGACGGCCCGCGGGATACGACCGCGGCTTCTATGCGCGGCCGACGATCTTTTCCGAGGTGCGCACGGACATGACGATCGCGCAGCAGGAAATCTTCGGCCCGGTTCTCGCGATCCTGCCTTACGACAGCGTCGACGAGGCGGTCGCCATCGCGAACGATACGGTCTACGGGCTCGGCGCCCATGTGCAGGGCACCGACCGGGAGCGCGTGCGCGAGGTGGCCGCCCGGATCCGGGCGGGACAGGTGCATCTGAACTATCCGGCATGGGACCCGCAGGCGCCGTTCGGCGGCTACAAGCAGTCCGGCAATGGGCGCGAGTACGGTATCGAGGGCATGGAGGAGTACATGGAGATCAAGTCGATCGTCGGTTTCTACGACTGATTCTTTACGACTGATGCGTGCGCCGCGCCGATCGGACCGCGGCTGAGAGTAAAAGCGTCCCACCTTTCGAAGGTACCGAAATTGGACAATCCCGTCATTCCGGATTCCTGGCTGCAAGACCATCATGCACACTGGGCGCAACTGCGGCGCGACCTGCATGCGCATCCCGAGCTGCGATTCGAGGAGCACCGGACGGCCGACGTCGTCGCCCGCGAGCTCGAGGCGCTCGGTTATGCGGTGTCGCGCGGGCTGGGCGGCACCGGCGTCGTAGCCAGCCTGCCGGGCGCGGACCCGGGCCGCGGCATCGTGTTGCGTGCCGACCTGGACGCGTTGCCGATCCAGGAAGCCAACGATTTCGCGCACGCATCGTGCGCGCACGGGATCATGCACGCATGCGGCCATGACGGTCATACGGTGATGCTGCTCGGGGCCGCGCGCGCGATGAAGGCGCTGCCGCAGTTGCCCGGTACCGTCCACTTCGTGTTTCAACCGGGAGAGGAGGGCGGCGCCGGCGCGCGCAAGATGATCGACGACGGGCTCTTCGAGCAATGTCCGACGGAAGCGGTATTCGGCATGCACAACTGGCCTGGTCTGCCGGCGGGGCACTTCGGGCTGCGCACCGGCCCGATCATGGCGGCGGGTTCGCGCTTCAGGATCAAGGTCACCGGCAAGGGGGCCCATGCGGCGCAGCCGCATCTGGGCATCGATCCCATACCGCTGGCCTGCTCGATGGTGCTGCAGTGCCAGACCATCGCGGCACGGCACAAGGATCCCGTCGACCCCGCCGTCATTTCCGTGTGCATGTTCCAGGCAGGCACGACGGACAACGTCATTCCCGACACGGCGGAACTGCGCGGCACGATCCGCACGCTGTCGTCGGCGTTGCAGCAGAAGCTGCAGACGGACGTTCAACTGGCGTGTGCCGGACTTGCCCGCGCCTACGGCGCGCAGGTCGACGTGGAATTCTTCCAGTACTATCCGGCGACGGTCAATGCGCCGGCCGAGACGGCATTGTGCGAAGCGGTGATTCGCGAGACCTTCGGTGAAGCACGTCTTCGTCGCGACGTGCCGCCGAACATGACCTCCGAGGATTTCGGCTTCATGCTGGAAGAGCGGCCCGGCGCCTACGTGTTGATCGGCAATGCGCGGGCCGGCGCTGCCGCCCCGGCACTGCATCATCCGAAATACGACTTCAACGACGACATCATTTCGGCGGGCGTTCGATACTGGGTCGCCCTGGCACGGCATTACTTCATGCGCTCACCGTGAACTTCGTTCGTGGCGAGCGGCTTTGGCGGGATGAACGGTCCGTGACGGACGACGTGTCGCGTGCCCATGAGCCGCGAAGTTACCGAACCTCGACACCTGGTTCGCCGTTGACGACGGGCGCGGAATTCACGTCGCCTTGCACCAGTCGACCGACTTCCTGGAAGACCATGTCCGCCAGCTCGGCGGGCACGCCCCAGTAATCGAAGATGCCGCCGGCGGCGCTGTTCTGCCCGCAGGTCACGAATACGCCCGTACCGAAGCGGCGCTTGAGATGCGTGGCGAGCCAGCCGACGAAGCCGCTGTTGTCGGCGTCCTCGGGAAAATGGAAGCGGAACAGGCCGAAGCGCTCGTATCGTGTCTCGTCGCACGGAACCAGCTGGCTCCAGACGTGATCGTCGCGCACCAAGGCAAGCGCGTCGCTTCTCGCCGCGTCGGGAAACCGGTCCAGCGGAAATTCGTCGAAACGGTACAAACCGGGATAGACGACCAACTGCGCCTGCGTGATGACGCGCCGCAGGCGCAACTCGGTTTGTTCGGCGGTTTCGCGTGAAATATCGACCATCGGGGCACTCTCGATGAACTCGCGCGGCGATCGTCTCATCGCCGGCGACCTGCGGTTCGCTCGGGCCGGATGGCCGGAGCGCGCCGTTTTGCTCGCTGTATGGCTCGTCGTGTCGCGATGCTCGGCTGGCAACAATCTAACACTCGACTTTCGCGGGGGAATTTGATAATTCCGAAGACTGACTTCGGCGTTTTCGAAGTCGGGCGTCAAGCCGAGGTATCGGCGTTCCGTTTGCCTTGTCGGCCGATGGCTTCGCGCACCGCGTCCAGAACGAGTTCGACAAGCCGCTCGTGGGCCGGGCTGGCGTCGCTGTCGGCGCGGTACAGCGCGAGCGCAATGCTGGGCAGTGCCGGCAGGCCCAGCGCGGCGTGATCGAGCACCTCCACACCATGCGGCACGGCCACGGCGGTGCGCACGGCCACGCCGAGCCCCGCCTCGGCTGCCGCCCACATGCCGGACAGGCTTGGCGTCGAAAACACCAGGTTCCAGGCGATTCCAGCCTTGTCCAAGGCCGAAATGGCGGCGGCGCGGAATGGGCAGGGCTGCTCGAACACGATCAGCGGAACCGGGCCCGCCGCGAGCGTTTCCAGATCGAGCAAGTCCGGGCGGCCGATCCATGCCATCGGGACGTCGGAGATCGGGTATTCGCGCGACGCCGGATCGCCGTCGTTCCAGGCGAGCGCGACATCGAGCGCGCCCTTGAGGACCTTGTGCTTCAAGGGTGCGCTGCGCTCGACGTGCATCTCGACCCGCACCTTCGGATGGGCCCGAGTGAACCGCCCCAGCACGCCCGGCAGGAACGTATCGGCGAAATCCTGCGGCATGCCGAGCCGAATCCAGCCTTCGAGCTCGGTGCCGCGAACCGTGTCGAGCGCCTCGTCGTTCAGTTCGAGCAGACGCCGCGCATACCCGAGCAAGGCCTCGCCGGCGGCGGTCAGCGCGAGGCCTCTTCCGGTGCGTCGCACCAGTTGCGCGCCGACCTGATCCTCGAGCTTCCGTAGTTGGGTGCTCACGGCGGATTGGGAACGTCCGAGCCGCTCCGCGGCACGTGCGAAGCTGCCCAGTTGGAAACCGAGGACGAAGGTCCGCAGCACGTCCATGTCGAGATTGGTTCGAGCAGCCATGTATCGAAATACTTGCGATGGAGGTGGTCGAGCGCGACCCATGTCGGGTTGGGATTATCGCACGCTGCATCGCTTCATCCGCCTCGGCCGGCCGTGTCACGCACGGGGCTCGGATTCCGTTTGCCGATGCACGCATGCCGGTGGTCTTGCCGTGCCGGCAAGGCCACGAAGCGATGTATCGCGGGAGGCAACCCAACCGAACAATCGCGACATGCGACGAGCCGCAGGCGGTGCGAGGCGAGCTGGCCGACGACGACATGAGCCACGCCACTCGGCTGCGCGACCCGCGGCGGCGCGCGTCGATTGCCCGCGCCCCTTACCGCAGCACGGCTTCGGCAACGCCGGCCAGCGCACCGAGCAGGACGACCGCGAGCGGGGGTATTTTCCAGCGAGCCAGCAGGAAAAATCCGATCGCCGCGACGGCGAAGTCGATCGAGGCGTTCACCGCGCTGGTCCACACGGGCGAGTAGAGCGCGCTTGCCAGCAGCCCGACGACCGCCGCGTTGACGCCGGCAAGCACCGCCGCCATGGCGGGCCGGGCCCGCCACGCCTGCCAATAGGGCAGCGCGGCAAGCACGAGCAGCAGCCCGGGCAGGAAGATGCCGAGCGTGGCCAGTAGCGCACCGGCCCAATGATTCGGTGCCGCGGGCATGATCCAGCCTAGGAAGGCGGCGAAGGTGAAGAGCGGGCCCGGCACCGCCTGCGCGGCGCCATAGCCGGCGAGGAAGGCGTTCGGCGAGACCCAGCCGGTCGCCACCGTTTGTTGTTGCAGCAGCGGCAGCACCACATGGCCGCCCCCGAACACCAGCGCGCCCGAGCGGTAGAAGCCGTCGAACACGGAAAGGGCGCGGCTCGCAGTCGATGGCGCCAGGGTCGGCAGCCCGGCCAGCAAAACGCAGAACAGCAGCAGCGCGATACCGCCTGCCCGTCGCGACACCCTGAATGCATCCGCGTGAAGCTGCCTGCGGTTCGTGCCCGGCAAGGTCGCGCCCCTGCAGAGCAGAAGACCGAGCGCCGCGCCGAGGGCGATCCCGATCAGTTGCGCATACACCGTTCTCAGGACCGCCAGCAGGGCGAGTGTCGCGAGCGCGATAAAGGCCCGGCGGCGATCGGGACAGAGTCGCCGCGCCATGTCCCACACGGCTTGCGCGACCACGGCGACGGCCACCAGCTTGAGGCCGTGAACCAGGCCTTCGCCCAGCGGGCCGCCCAGGCTCGGGGCCAGGGCCGCGAAGGCGATCAGCAGCAGGACGGAGGGCAGGGTGAATCCGAGCCAGGCGGCCAGCCCTCCGAGCCAGCCGGCCCGCAGCAGGCCGATGGAGAAGCCGACCTGGCTGCTGGCCGGCCCCGGAAGGAACTGGCACAAGCCGACCAGATCCGAATAGGCCTCGTCGTCCAGCCATCGGCGGCGCTCGACGAACTCGCGGCGGAAGTAGGCCAGATGCGCGACGGGACCGCCGAAGCTGCTCAGCCCCAGCTTGAGGAAGACCGCGAGAACCTCGGACGCCGTGCCGCCGCGCGGCGGGTTCGACGAGGGCATGCGATCGGCGTCCATGGGTATCGGAATCTCAAGGATGAAAGTTCGTCGCGCGTGGGAGGCGCCGGGTGGTTCGACGCGGGAGCCGGGATGGCGAGTCCGGCCAAGTCATCGCGAGGTTCCGCTACGCAGTGGACAGGGCCTCGCCAACGGCCACGCCAGGCGGCCTCATTCCGCGTCCCGCTTCAGCGCGCCGCCGACCCATCGCGCTTCGGAGGCCATCAGATGGGCCCGCATCGCGGTCTGCGCGGCGATCGGGTCGCCCGACTGCAACGCACGCAGGATTTCCCGATGTTCGTTGACTGCATCGGTCCAGGTTTGCGCGCTTTCGGTATGGCCGCGCATCGCCGCGGCGATCGGGTCGTGGCGGCTGTCGAACAGCTCGCCCACGAAACGCGCCAGCACCGAATTGCCGGCCGCCTCGGCGATCAGCATGTGGAATTGCCGGTCGGCATCCACCGGCGTCTTGCCGGCCGCGGCGAACCGGTGCATGCGGTCCACCGTTCGCTTCAATCGATCGGCCAGGGCGGCCGTCATGCGCGCAGCCGCCAGCGCCGCGACGCTGCCCTCGATGGCCGCGCGCGCCTGCATCAGCTCCGAAGGGCTGTCGCCCAGCGCGCCCACAGCGCTTTCATCGTCGGCGCCGGGATCGCGCACATAGACGCCCGAGCCCACACGGATCTCGACGCGGCCGCCGATCTCCAGCGCGATCAGCGCCTCGCGCAAGGACGGACGCGACACGCCCAACCTTAGCGCGAGCTCGCGCTCGGCCGGCAAGCGCTCGCCGACGGGAAACTCACCCTGGCGAATCAGCGTGAGGATATCGGCGGCTATCGATTGGTAAAGCCGCTTGGGCTCTTGTGATTTCATAAACAGCCAGCATCCAGTCCACGGAAAACGCCTGGAATAGCGTCGTGGCGCAGTCTAGCAGCGGCCGATGCCGCCCCGCAAATGTGCCGTCGGCGGCATGCCGCCGGATTTGGTCAGGTCAATTTGTAAATTTACAAATTGGCTTGACCGATCTGGGAGATTGCGTTTTAATGTGCCGAAATTGGACTGGCCAGCGGCACGAGGCCAGCCGTCACAGGAGACAGGATGAGCACGCCTCGCAGCCAGCGGGACCTTGCCGGCAAGTCGAACCACCTGGCCGCGGATCGCGAGATCCTGCGACTGGAGAGCATCCGCAAGCAGTTTCCCGGCGTCATCGCGCTCGATGGCGTGAACCTCGACCTGCGCTGCGGCGAGGTGCACGCCATCTGCGGCGAAAACGGCGCGGGCAAGTCGACGCTGATGAAGATCATCAGCGGCCAGTACCGCCCGGACGGCGGCAGCATCCGGTATCGCGGCGAGGCGGTGGAGTTCCGCTCCACCTCCGATGCGCAGGCGGCCGGCATCGCGATCATCCACCAGGAACTGAACCTGGTTCCGGACCTGTCCATCGCCGAGAACCTCTACCTGGCGCGCGAGCCCAAGCGCGGCCCCTTCGTCGACCGGCGCCGGCTCAACGCGGATGCCGCGGCATGCCTGGCGCGTATCGGGCTCTCGCTTGCGCCCACCACGAAGGTCGGCGCGCTGTCCATCGCGCAGCAGCAGATGGTGGAAATCGCCAAGGCGCTGTCGCTCGATGCGCAGGTGCTGATCATGGACGAGCCGACGTCCTCGCTGACCGAATCGGAAACCGTCCATCTGTTTCGCATCATCAAGGAATTGCGCGCCGAGGGCGTGGCCATCCTCTACATCTCGCATCGTCTCGACGAGATGGCGGAGGTGGTCGATCGCGTCACGGTGCTGCGCGACGGCCGCCATATCTCGACCGACGATTTCGCCGCGCTCACCGTCAACGACGTGGTGGCGCGCATGGTGGGGCGTTCGCTCGACGATGCCTATCCGCGGCGGCAATCGGTGCCGACCGCCGAGGTGCTGCTGAGCGTCGACGGCCTGCGGCGAGCAGGGGTGTTCGGGCCGCTGTCCTTCGAGTTGCGCAAGGGCGAGATCCTCGGTTTCGCCGGGCTGATGGGCGCGGGCCGCACCGAGGTGGCGCGCGCCATCTTCGGTGCCGATCCGCTCGACGGCGGAACGGTGTCGCTGCACGGCCGCCCGGTCACGATCCGCTCGCCGCGCGAGGCGATCCGCCATGGCATCGCCTACCTCTCGGAAGACCGCAAGAAGGAAGGCCTGGCGCTGGGCATGCCGGTCGCCGCCAACGTGACGCTGGCCAACGTGCGCGGCGTGGCCTCGCGCGCCGGCTTCCTGCGCTTCCACGAGGAGGCGCGCGTGGCCGAGCGCTACGTGCAGGAGCTGGCGATCCGCACGCCCTCGGTCAACCAGGTCGCGCGCAATCTTTCCGGCGGCAACCAGCAGAAGGTCGTGATCGGCAAGTGGCTCTATCGCGGCTCGCGGATCCTGTTCTTCGACGAGCCCACGCGGGGCATCGACGTCGGCGCGAAGTTCGCGATCTACGGCCTGATGGACCGGCTCGCCGCCGAGGGCGTGGGCGTGGTGCTGATCAGCTCGGAGCTGCCGGAGCTGCTCGGCATGACGGACCGCATCGCCGTGTTTCACGAAGGCCGCATCACTGCCGTGCTCGACACGGCACACACCAGTCAGGAGGAGATCATGCACTACGCTTCGGGGCGCACCCATGCTTGAAATGACATCGGATCGCACTCACACCGCCAATCGATCCGCCCAGCAGCGGCGACGCGAACTCATTCAGAAATTCGCGGCGCTGGGCAGCCTCGTGATTCTCGTGATCGCGTTCTCGATCACGAGCACCGCGTTCTTCTCGGTCGACAACCTGATGACGGTGGGCCTGCAGGTCACCTCGATCGCCTATCTCGGCGTGGCTGCAACCTGCGTGATCATCACCGGCGGCATCGATCTGTCGGTCGGCTCGGTGCTGGCGCTGGCCGGCGTGTGCGCGGCGCTGCTCGCCAAGACCGGCGTGCCGGTGCCGCTGGCGATGCTGGGCGGGGTCCTGGTCGGCGCGCTGTGCGGCTTCATCAACGGTATCTGCGTCACGCGCATGGGCCTGCCGCCGTTCATCGCCACGCTCGGCATGATGCTGGTCGCGCGCGGCATGGCGCTGCAGATCACCGGCGCGCGTCCCGTGTCCGACCTCGGCGACGCCTTCGGCGCGCTCGGCAACGGCGCCTTGTTCCGCGTCTCCCATCTCGGGCCCGACGGTTTCCCCGATACCACCTTCCCGGGCATTCCCTACCCGGTGGTGATCATGATCCTGCTGTTCGTGGTGGTTTCCGTGCTGCTGTCGAGGACCTCGCTCGGCCGCCACATCTACGCGGTCGGATCGAACGCCGAGGCGGCGCGGCTTTCCGGCGTCAACGTGCAGGGCGTCAAGCTGTTCACCTACGTGCTGTCGGGCGTGCTGGCCGGCGTCACCGGCTGCGTGCTGATGTCCCGGCTGGTGACCGGGCAGCCCAACGAAGGGGTGATGTACGAACTCGACGCGATCGCCAGCTCGGTGATCGGCGGCACCTCGCTGATGGGCGGCGTCGGCACCATTTCCGGCACCGCCATCGGCGCCTTCGTGATCGGCGTGCTGCGCAACGGGCTGAACATGAACGGCGTGTCCAGCTTCATCCAGCAGATCATCATCGGCGTGGTGATCCTCGGCACGGTCTGGATCGACCAGCTTCGCAACCGCAAGCGCTGAACCCAGTCGCACAGGCAGTCATAAGAAGTCCAACCACCAAAGACAGGAGCGAGACATGAAGACATTCCCGATGCTGGCGGCCTCCGCGCTGCTATGGGCCGCGTTCAGTACCGGCGCCCAGGCGGCGGGCGGCGAGATCGCCGTGATCGTCAAGACGGTCAATTCCAACTATTGGCAGAACGTGCAGAAGGGCGCCAACGCGGCGCTGGCCGACCGGAAGGGCTACACCATGACGTTCCAGGGCCCGGCGGCCGAATCGGATATCGCCGACGAGGTGAACATGGTGGTCAACGCGGTGAACCGGCATGTGGCGGGCATCGTGCTGGCGCCGTCCGATCCCGACGCGCTGGTGCCGGCCATCAAGCAGGCCTGGAACGCGCATATCCCGGTGGTCCTGATCGATTCGGCGATTTCTCCTTCCGGCAAGTCGTATTACCAGTCCTTCCTCTCGACCGACAACGAGAAGGCCGGCGAGCTTTGCGCGCAGGCCCTGATCGACCGCGTCGGGCAGACCGGCAAGATCGCGATCATGTCCTACGTGCCGGGCGCCGGCTCCGAGGTGAGCCGCGTCGGCGGCTTCCGCAAGTACATCGCCAGCCACTCCAAGCTGCAGGTGGTGGGGCCGTACTACTCGCAGTCGCAGATGGCGATGGCGCTGAACCAGACCACCGACGTGCTGTCGGCCAACCCCGACCTGAAGGGCATCTTCGGCGCCAACGAGCCGACCGCGGTGGGCGTCGGGCGCGCGCTCAAGCAGACGGGCAAGGCCGGCAAGGTGGTGGCGATCGGCTTCGACGGCAACGAGGACCTGCAAGGCTTCGTGCGCGACGGCACGATGCAGGCGATCGCGGTGCAGGGTTCGTGGCAGATGGGGCACAAGGGCATCGAGACGGTGATCGGCGTGATCGAGCGCAAGCCGGTGCCCAAGCAGATCGATACGGGCGTGGTGATGGTCGACAAGCAGAACCTCGATTCGCAGCAGGCGAAGAACGTCCTCTACTGACGAATGGCGGCGACCCGCGCCTTGGCACGGGCACGGGTCCCGTCGACGATTCGGCACAACGAATTCATGAATTCCTACCGCTCATGAAGGCAAGCGCAATACGCACCCTGCCGCGCAGCGGGCTGACGCTGACGGCGCTCGGCCTCGGCTGCTCGCAGTTCGGCGGGCTCTACCAGCCGATGGCGGCAGCCGACGCCGCCGCGCTGGCCGACGCCGCCTGGTCCGCGGGCCTGCGCTACTTCGATACCGCGCCGTTCTACGGCTATACGCTTTCCGAGCGGCGTGTCGGGCAGGCGCTCGGCGCGCGCGAGCGCGGCGCCTATACGCTGAGCACGAAGGTGGGCCGGCTGATGCGCCCCGACGCCAGCGTCAGGCCCGGCGACGACAACTGGGCCGAGCCGCTGCCGTTTCGCCCGGTGTTCGACTACAGCTACGACGGCATCATGCGTTCCTACGAGGACAGTCTGCAGCGTCTCGGGCTGGCGCGCATCGACCTGCTCTACGTGCACGATATCGGCCGCATGACCCATGGCGGGCAGCACGCGCGGCACTGGGCGCAACTGACCGAGGGCGGCGGTTTTCGCGCCTTGCTGGCGTTGCGCGCCGGCGGCGAGATCGGCGGCATCGGGCTGGGCGTCAACGAATGGCAAGTGGCCGCCGACGCGCTCGACGAGGCCGAGCTCGACGCGATCCTGCTGGCGGGCCGCTACACGCTGCTGGAGCAGGGCGCGCTGGCGCCCCTGCTCGACGCCTGCTCGCGCCTGGGCACTGCGATCGTGGTCGGTGGCGTTTTCAATTCGGGCGTGCTGGTGGGCAACGGCAAGTTCAACTATGCGCGGGCGAGCGCCGACATCCTGGAGAAGGTCAGCCGGCTGTCGGCCGTATGCGCGCGCTTCGAGGTGCCGCTGCCCGCGGCCTCGCTGCAATTTCCCTTCGCGCACCCGGCCGTGGCGTCGTGCCTGGTCGGCGCGAGCGATGCAGCGCAACTGCAGCAGAACATCGCCTGGCTGGAACGGCCGATACCCGACGAACTCTGGCGCGCGCTGCGCGAGGCCGGGCTGGTCGATGCCCGCGCGCCGCTGCCCGGGGAGGCGACCTGATGTTCCCGCCGACCATCCGGCTGGTCGACGCGCCCGGCGAGCCGACTGTTTTCCATTCATGAGGACCTCTACATGCTCAGCGTAATCTGCGAATCTCCCGGCGTGCTGCGCGCGCACCAATCCGAGCTGCCCGAGCGCAAGGCCGGGGAGGTGCTGCTGCGTGTGAGCCGGGTCGGTATCTGCGGCACCGACCTCCATATCTTCACCGGCAACCAGCCCTACCTCGAATACCCGCGCGTGATGGGCCACGAGCTGTCCGGCGTGGTCGTCGAGGCCGACGGCGATGCCGGGCTCGCCGCCGGCGACGGCGTGTACGTGATGCCCTATCTGTCCTGCGGGCACTGCGTGGCCTGCCGACAGGGCAAGACCAACTGCTGCGTGAACATCAAGGTGCTCGGCGTGCATCGCGACGGCGCGATGACCGAGTACCTGAGCGTGCCGGCCCAGTTCGTCCACAAGGCCGAAGGCGTGTCGCTCGACCAGGCGGCCATGCTCGAATTCCTCGCGATCGGCGCGCACGCGGTGCGGCGCGCCAGGGTGGAGGCGGGGCAGCGGGTGCTGGTGGTGGGCGCCGGGCCGATCGGCATGGCGGCCATGATCTTCGCGAAGCTGCGCGGCGGCAAGGTCGTGTGTCTGGACACGCGCGCCGACCGGCTCGAATTCTGCCGCTCGCAGCTCGACGTGGACGCCGCCGTGCCGGTCGGTCCCGACGACACGGCACGGCTTTCCTCGCTGACGAACGGCGAGTTCTTCGACGTGGTGTTCGATGCCACCGGCAACGTCGACGCGATGAACCGCGGCTTCGGCTTCGTGGCGCACGGCGGCACCTACACGCTCATTTCGATCGTGCCCGGCACGATCAGCTTTTCCGATCCGGAGTTCCACAAGCGGGAGACCACCCTGCTCGCCAGCCGCAACGCCACCGCCGAGGATTTCGAAACGGTGCTCGAGGCGATGCGCGCCGGCCGGATTCCGGACCAGGCGCTCAACACGCATCGACTGCGCCTGGCCGAGCTGCCCGATACGTTTCCGCGTTTGCTCGAACCGGGGCAAACGGTGGTGAAGGCGCTGGTCGAATGCTGAAGCGCGCCGCTGCTCAACCAGGACCGCCTGCATGAGTACACCGATCCTTCAATTCGGCACCAGCCGTTTCCTGCTGGCGCACGTCGCGCTGTTCGTCTCGGAGGCGCTGGCGCGCGGAGATGCGATCGGCGCCATCGGCATCGTGCAGACCACCGCCAACCCGGCGAGCCGCGCGCGAATCGCGGCCCTGGCCGGGACCGGCCGCTACCCGGTGCATATACAGGGCCGCGAAGGCGGCCGCGTGGTGGACCGCCGGGTCGAATGCACGGCGGTGCGCCATGCCTGGACGGCCGATACGGACTGGGCCGCGATCCGTCGCGTGGCGATCGGGGAGGCGCGCGTCATCGTCTCGAATACCGGCGACGCCGGCTACGCGCTCGACGAGCACGACTCGGCCGAACTGCTCGCCGACGAGACGAGGGTGCCGCGCAGCTATCCCGCGAAGCTGCTGGTGCTGCTGCATGCGCGCTGGCGCGAGCGGCCAGGGCATGGCGTGTCGCTCTATCCATGCGAGCTGATCGAGCGCAATGGCGACATCTTGCGCGATATCGTGCTCGGCCTGGCCCGGCGATGGACGCTGCCCGAATCGTTCCTCCGCTATCTGGAGACGCATTGCGTGTGGGTGAATTCGCTGGTCGACCGCATCGTGTCGGCACCGCTCGAGCCGGTCGGCGCGGTGGCGGAGCCTTATGCGCTGTGGGCGATCGAGCGACGCGCGGGTATGACGCTGCCCTGCATCCACGAACAGATCGTGCTCACCGACGAACTGAGCCGCCACGCGCGGCTCAAGCTGTTTTTCCTCAACCTCGGCCATACCTGGCTGGCCGGGCAGTGGCTCGGCGAGCGTCGTGCCGAGAATGAAACCGTGCTCGACGCGATGCGCACGCCCCGCGTGCGCGAGGCGCTGGAGAGCGTGTGGCACGACGAGGTGTTGCCCGTGTTCGGCGCGCTGGCCTTGCAGGGTGATGCCCAAGCCTACCTCGACACGGTGCGCGAGCGATTCCTGAACCCCTTCCTCGCGCATCGCATCGCCGACATTGCCGTCAATCACCGGCAGAAGGTCGAACGCCGGGTCTTGCCACTCGTCGAGCTGGCCGAGTCCCTGTCCTTGCCGACGGCGCAGCCGCGCTTGAGGCAAATGCTGGCGGAGCACGGGCTGTCTTCGTCCGGCAAAGGAGTGCTTGCATCATGAAGGATCGCGATCTCATCGCGCTGCACGACGACGACAACGTGGCGGTCGCCATGCGGGCGCTGGAAGCCGATGCGCGCCTGGAACTGAACGGCCGGGCGCTGCGGATCCGCTCGCCCATCCCTGCCGGGCACAAGCTCGCCGTGCGCGATATCGCGCACGGCGAGCGCATCACCAAGTATCGGCAGACCATCGGCATCGCGTTGCGGGACATCGCGGCAGGCGAACACGTGCATGTGGACAATCTCGGCATGCCGCCGTTGCATCGCAGCGAGGCGCAGGCAGCCGCAACGGCCCGGCACGCCGCGCCGGCTCCCCGCGCCGATACCTTCCTCGGCTACCCGCGCGCGGACGGCCAGGCCGGCACCCGCAACTATGTCGGCGTGATTGCCAGCGTGAACTGCTCGGCCACCGTCTGCCACGCGATCGCGGACGCTTTTCGGGGCGATGCGCTCGCGGCCTTCGAGAACGTGGACGGCGTGGTGGCGATCACGCATCAGAGCGGATGCGGCATGTCCTCGGCGGGCGAGGGGATGGACCTGCTGCGCCGCACGCTGACCGGCTATGCGCGAAATCCCAATTTCGCGAGCGTGCTGTTTGTCGGCCTGGGCTGCGAGGTGAACCAGGTGACGGGGCTGACCGAGCAGCTCGACGCGGCGTCCGACCGGCCGGTGCGCACCCTGGTGATCCAGGACGAGGGTGGCGTGCGCGAAGCCGTGGCGCGCGGCATCGCCATCGTTCGCGAGGAACTGGAAGCCGCGAATCGCGCCACGCGCACGCCGGTGCCGGCGTCGCTGCTGAAGCTCGGGCTGCAATGCGGCGGCTCGGACGGTTATTCCGGCATCAGTGCCAACCCGGCGCTCGGCGTGGCGGTGGATCTGCTGGTGCGCAGCGGCGGCACGGCGATTCTCTCCGAGACGCCCGAGGTGTATGGCGCCGAACATCTGCTGACCGAGCGCGCCGCGTCGGCCGAGGTGGCGCGGCGCCTGATGGACAAGCTGCGCTGGTGGGAAGGCTACACGCGGCAGCACGGCGCCGAGATGAACAACAACCCCTCGCCGGGGAACAAGGCCGGCGGCATCACCACCATCCTCGAGAAATCGCTCGGCGCGGTGTCGAAGGCGGGGAGCTCGCCGCTGGAGGCGGTGTACGACTACGCGGAGCCGGTGCGCGGCAAGGGGCTCGTGTTCATGGACACGCCCGGCTACGATCCCGTCTCGGCGACAGGCCAGATCGCCGGCGGCGCGAATCTCGTGTGCTTCACCACCGGCCGCGGTTCGGTGTTCGGCTCGAAGCCGGTACCCACCCTCAAGATCGCCACCACGACCGCGCTGTTCGAGCGGATGCGCGCCGACATGGATTTCAACAGCGGCGTGATCGTCGACGGGACGCTCGACGTCGAGGAGGCCGGCGCGCATCTCTATCGGCTGATCCTGGAGGTCGCCTCGGGGCGCCGGACCTGCAGCGAGGACAACGGCGTGGGCGAGCGCGAGTTCGTGCCCTGGTTGCGCGGCGCGGTGATGTAGCGCGCCGCTTCCAGGCTGGCGGGCGGCAATAGAAGGACCGGGCAGATGCCGTCGCGCCGCGGCATGACGCAGAGCGGGAGCGGCGATCCCGATCTTGCGCTCCTCCCGGCGGTCGGGCCGACGCCGCCTCGGCCCCTCGGCGTCGACCTGTACCCTGCGCGCGGTGCGCGCATGACGCGGCCGCCGCGGCGCGATCACCGATGAATCGAAGATGATCCGAAGCCATGGGGCGATCGCCCCTGGAAAGCATGATCCAGCAGCAATGAGACTGCCGGTCGCAACCTGTCGGTGACCGCGTGACGCGCGAGTTCCTCGCGCACGAATGCAGTCGTTCGCGCCCGATGGGCCCGCCGTGACGCCGGCCCAGACCGGGGAACCGGTTCCTTTTCCTGCCTTTCAGGATCACGCCGCGACAGCACGGCGTGACGCCACCCCCTTTCCATCCTGACTTGCCCGGACCGGGCCCCGCCACGACCGGAGCTTGTCGCGAGCGGCCGTGCGTTCATCGCGTTCCCGCCATCAGGCGCGTGGCGGCGCCGGCGCCGACGTGGGCGGCATGGTGTCGGCCCCGGGTCGGCACGAGGGAACACGAGATGACGTTGGTGGGGCGGGGCGATGTTGGCATCAATTCCATATTGAGGGAATATTATTTATTTTTGGATGCTCGTCATGGAATCGTAATCCTCAGAATGATCGCAATAATGAGGTTCCATGTTCAGATCGGGGCAAGCGCTCGATCCTTGGATGATTGTTTGACAAATCCCGTATTTCGGGATTAGAGTTCATTCCACTTCATTCAAATCTCGAGCGATCGCATGGAAATTCCACAACTGGACGGCGTCGTCGGGACGCAAAGCGGGGCGAGCGTGGTGCTCGCCACGGCGCGCGATGCGGGCGTCGACGTGTGTTTTGCCAATCCCGGCACGACCGAGATGCCGTTCGTCGGCGCGCTCGACGCGGTCAGCGGCGTGCGCTCGGTGCTCGGGCTGTTCGAGGGGGTATGCACGGGCGCCGCCGACGGCTACGGCCGCATGGCGGGCAAGCCGGCCATGACCCTGCTGCATCTCGGGCCCGGTCACGCGAACGGGATCGCCAATCTGCACAATGCGCGCCGCGCCCGCACGCCGATCCTGAACATCGTCGGAGACCACATGCGCGCGCATCTGAAATATGACGCGCCGCTGACCTCCGACATCGAATCTCTCGCCCGTCCGGTATCGGTTTGGTATCGCAGCGTGGCGCGCAGCGAGGATCTCGCCACCGATACCGCCGACGCCATTTCGGCGACGATGGGCAAGCAACGCGGCGTCGCGACGCTCGTGTTGCCGGTGGATCTCCAGTCGGTCGCGGTGGGCCGCACGGATGCGGCACGCGTACACGCGACTAGCGTATCGTTCGACGCCGCCCGGCTCGAGCAGGTTGCGCGCTCGTTGCGTGGCGGCCATCCGGCGGTGCTGCTGCTGGGCGGCCGCGCCCTGTCCGCCCGTGGGCAGCGCGCTGCTGCACGCATCGCGGCAGCCACCGGTGCCCTCTGTTTCAGCGAAACCTTCCCGGCGCGCTCGGAGCGCGGCGGCGGCCTGCCGGACATCGACCGCTTGCCTTATTTCCCCGAGCCGGCGCGCGCCGTGCTTGCCGGCCGGCATGTGGTGCTGGCCGGGGCCCTCGCGCCGGTGACCTACTTCGGCTACGAAGGCATCCCCGGCGAACTGGCCCGCCCCGAGGACATCCTCACGTTGGCCGAGCCCGGAGACGCCGCGGACGAGGCACTGGATGCCCTGGCCGAGCGCATCGGCACACCCCGCGAAGCGGGCGGCGTGGCGCTCGAGCGCTGGCCGGTCGGGGAGGGCGCGCTCAAGCCGGAGGCCGTCGGACGCGTGCTGGCGAATGCCTTGCCCGACGACGCGATTGTCTCGATCGAAGGCGGCACTTGCGGCTACCCGTTCGTGACGGCGTCGGCGCGTGCGCGTCGCCACACGATCCTGACGAATACCGGCGGCGCGATTGGCCAGGGCCTGCCGGTGGCGCTGGGTGCCGCCATTGCCTGCCCGGCTCGCAGGGTATTCGCGCTGCAGTCCGACGGCAGCGCGCAGTACACGATCCAGGCGCTCTGGACGATGGCACGCGAGCGGCTGCCGATCGTCGTGCTGATCGCGTCGAATCGGCGCTACGGGATCCTGCAGACCGAACTCGCGCGCAGCGGCCTGCCGGCCGACACGCCGCACGCCAGCCGCTTGACGCTGCTCGACGACCCGCCCATCGACTGGCTCGCGCTGGCACGCGGCTACGGTGTACCGGCGCAGAGCGCGGGTACGGTGCAGGCGCTTTCCCAAGCACTCGACGACGCGCTCGCGCGCACCGACGGCCCGACACTCATCGAAATGCGCCTGTCCTGAGCGGACTCGCTGCGTTCCCATCAATCGACTTTCACTCTTCCTCGTCATGGATCTGCAACTCAAAGGAAAATCCGCGTTCATCACCGGCGGCAGCATGGGCATCGGCAAGGCGGTCGCGCTGGAATTGGCCCGCGAGGGCGTCAATGTCGCCATCGCCGCGCGGCGCATGGAACATCTGGAGGCCGCCGCCGCCGAGATCCGCACGGCGCTCGCCCCGCTGCGCGCGGCGGCCGGCGCGATCCTGCCGGTCACGCTGGACACCACCGACATGTTGTCCGTCGAAGCCGCGATGGCGGCGTGCGTCGAGCGCTTCGGGCGGCTCGACATCCTGCTGAACGGCGCGGCCCACCCGGGTGGCCTGGTCCGCGCGGAGCTCGAGCACGCGGACCCGCAGGGCCTGCTCCAGGATATCGATATCAAGGTGGTCGGCTATCTGCGTTGCGCGAAGGCAGCCGCACCGTATATGCGGCTCAACGGCTTCGGTCGCATCGTCAATGTGGGCGGATTGACCGGGCGCGGCAGCAAGCAGATCTCGGGAATGCGAAACGTGGCGATCGTCCACCTGACCAAAACCCTGTCGGACCAGCTCGGCCCATTCGGCATCACGGTCAACACGATTCACCCCGGCGTGGTCGAGACGCCGCACATTCACGAACTCTACGAAAAGGAAGCCCGAAAACAGGGGCTGACAGCCGAGGAGGTCGAAGCCAACTACGTGAAGGTCACGCCGATCCGGCGTGTGCTGCAGCCGGAGGAAATGGGCTGGATCGTTTCGTTCCTGGCCTCGCCGCGAGCCGGCTCCATCACCGGCGAGTCGATCGGCTGCGACGGCGGCCTCACGCGCGGCATCTTTCTTTGACACCGGGAGCATTCATGACTTCAACCGTACTGGTGGCCACGGCCGGGCAGGGCATCCTGCGCTCGAATGACGAGGGCGTGACCTGGCATCGCCTCGGCCTGGCCGAGCCGATCGAGTTCGACGGTATCGTGCGCGCGCTCGCCGTGGACCCCGCGACGCCGTCGCGTGTCTACGCAGGCGCGGATGCCGGACTGTGCATCAGCGAAGATGGCGGTGCCCACTGGTTCCGACCCGACAACCTCTTGAACGGGCAGACGGTGTGGTCCATCGCGATCGATCCCGCCAACCCATCGGTGCTCTACGCCGGCACCGGTGCGCCGTCGCGTGCTGCGCTGTACAAATCGGTCGACGCCGGCCTGAGTTGGGTGCGAACCGCACCCGAGTTCCCGGAGTTCTGCTCGGGCGTCAATCGCCCGCGGCTGCTGACCATCTGCGTGGACCCGGACGATAGCCGCAACGTATGGTACGGCGTGGAGGAGGGCGGTGCGTGGCGCAGCCGCGACGGCGGTGCGAGCTGGTCGCGCGTGGACGGCCCCGGCAGCGCGATCCGCAACAGCGACATCCATGCGATCGCCGTTCTGTCCGCCGTTCAGGGCAGGCCGAAGACCACCGTGCTGCTGACCGTGAACGCGGTGCATGTCAGCGAGGACGATGGCCTGACCTGGGACGGCAAGCTTTCGCGGGATCGCTTCGACGGTCTGTATTACACGCGCACGGTGGTGCAGTTGCCCGAGCCCGGAGGGGACCTGCTGATGGCGATCGGTGATGGCACGCCGGGCACGCGCAGCCGCATCTACCGCTCCGCCGATCGTGGCAAGGCATGGCAGGAAACGGATCTTCGCACGCCGCCCAATTCGACATTCTGGGCCTTCGGCGTTCATGCGGCGCAGCCCGGGCTGGTTTATGCGGGCACCAAGTATGGCCACCTGTTTTGCTCGCGCGACGGCGGCCGCAGCTGGGTCAAGGTGTGGCGCGATTTCAGCGAGATCACCGCGCTGGCGTGGACGCCGTTCGAGGCGCCGCTCGTCGCGCACGCGCAATCCACCCATTGAGCGGAGCTAGCGATGATACCGTCCGAGTTCCGGAAACTGGCCGACCGGGCCGATGCCAGCGGCTTGCCCTTGCCGAGCCCGCGCATCCAGCGCACGCACCTGTCGCTGTTCGTGCGCGACCCGCTGCGCTCGAGCCGGTGGTATGCCGAGGTGTTGGGCATGGCGGAGACCGCGCGAGGCGAGCAATGGGTGTTCATGTCCTTCGGGCAGAAGCACCACGACATCGCACTGATTCGCGCGGCCTCCGACGCGGAGCTCGGCACCATCGGGTTGCAGCATTACGGCCTTGAAATCGCCGGCGGCCTGATCGAATTGCGTCGCCTGTACGGCATGCTGATCCGCCGCAGGGTGCCGATCGTCAAGATTACCGATCACAAGGTGGGTATCGGCGTGTACTTCCTCGATCCCGACGGCAATCGCCTCGAATTCTTCTGCGAGACCGTTACCGACGACGAGGAGGGCAAGCGGGTTCTAAACCGTTACAACGCACCCAGCGATCCCACGAGCCTCGATCCCCTGTTCGACTGAGGTGTCGGTCATCCAGCCTCCCGATCGACTGGTTTTTATATAGGAATGCAGATGAAAAAGTCGGAAAATTTCGCGGGATTTCATATCCGCAAGTGGTACACGCAGATCGAGGATTCCCTCGCGAACGAATCCGGGCAGATCGCGGATGGCGAGCCCTTGCGCAAGATCGTGATTGCCGCGGCTGTCCACAATCCCTATGCGGGGCGGTTCAGCGAAAACCTCGATGAACTGGTGCGGCCGTCGCCGGCGCTCGGCGAGGAATTCGCACGGCGCATCGCGGCACTCGCGGCGGACCAGCCCGTCCAGAGCTACGGCAAGGCGTGCCTGGTCGGCTCCGCCGGCGAATACGAACATGGCAATGCGTTCCTCACCTCGATCTTCGCGGAGCCGATCCGCAGGGCGCTCGGCGGCGGCAAGGCCTGGGTGCCGTCGAGCGGCAAGCGCGGCCCGATCAATACCGTGATCGATGTGCCGCTCGCGCACAAGGACGCGCTCTATGTGCGCTCGCATTACGACACGGTGAGCTGCCTCTTTCCCGATGCACCGAACGACGACGAGGTGTTGGTGATCTTCGCGTTCGCGACGCGTGGACGCCTACATGCCCGGCTCGGCGGCCTGAAGGCCAGCGAGATCGTCGGCAGGGACGGCCTGGTGTGAGTGCCGGCGCGCCGTGGAGACGACATGATGGATAGGAGCGCCGTGAAGGAGGGATGGATCGAGAGCGACGGCTTGCGTCTGCGCCACGTGAGCTGGGGGCGCGAGGATGCGCCCAGCCTGGTGATGCTGCACGGCTTGCGCAGCTACGCGCATACCTGGGAGCCGGTCGCCGACGCGTTGGCCGATCGCTATCGGGTGGTCGCGCTCGACCAGCGCGGACGCGGGCGAAGCGACTGGGATCCGCGGCGCGACTACTATGCGAAGGCCTATGTGCGCGATCTCGAGGGGCTGGTGGCAGCGCTGGACCTGCAGCGGTTCGTCCTGGTCGGGCATTCGATGGGGGGCGCCAATGCGTTCGTCTACGCGGCCGCCTGGCCGGAGCGCCTGGCCGGCCTCGTGATCGAGGACATGGGGCCCGGCGCCTCGGTCGGATCATCGGGATCGCAGCGCATCAGGCGCGAGCTGCTGGAGACGCCGGAGGCGTTTTCCTCGTGGGACGAGGCGCGCGCGTTCTGGCGCCGCCAGCGTCCGAACCTCACGGAGGCCGCACTTGCCTCCCGCCTCATCCATTCGCTGAGAGAGTCGGAGCCGGGGCGCATCGCGTGGCGGCACGACGCCGCCGGCATCGCCGCTGCCCGGCTCGGCGCCTCGCCGCAGCAACTAGTCGACCTCTGGCCGCTGGTGCGTGATCTGCAAGTGCCGACGCTGCTGCTGCGCGGCGGCGATTCGGATTTCCTGTCGGCAGGCGTGGCCGACGAGATGGCCGCCGCCAACCGCTGGATCGAACGGGTGGATATTCCGCGCGCGACCCACTACGTGCACGACGACCAGCCTCTTGCCTTCAATCGTGAATTGCGTGCCTGGCTCGATCGCCTCGACGATCGGACATGGCGTTCGGGAGCCTGACGCATGATGGATAGCCCACCGAACCGTACCTCGGTCGCGATCGTCGGCGCGGGCCCGAACGGGGTAGCGATGGCTAACCTGCTCGGCCTGTATGGCATCGAGACGGTGATCCTCGAGAAGACGGAGCAGATAGTCGAGTTTCCCCGCGCGGTCGGCATCGACGACGAGGCGCTGAGGCTGTTCCAGACAGTCGGATTGGCGGACGAGTTGAGCCGGGACATCATCCAGAACGTGCCGCTGCGCATGTACAAAGCGAATGGCCAGTGTTTCGCCGACATTCGTCCGACCACTCGCGTGTTCGGTTGGTGGCGGCGCAACATCTTCATGCAGCAGTTGGCCGAGCGCACCCTGCGCGAGGCGCTGGCTCGCTATCCGCACGTTTCGCTGCGCACCGGCGAGGAAGTGATCGGCCTTCGCCAGGACGAAAACGGCGTGACCTTGCAGGTGCGTCTCGGCGACGGGCGCCACCACACTCTCATGGCCGACTACGTGGTGGCGGCCGACGGCGGGCGCAGCCCGCTGCGCGAGATGCTGGGCGTCAGGCTGGCGGGTACCACGCATCCGATGAAGTGGCTGGTGGTCGACGTGAGGAATGCCGGACTCGACCAGCCGTGCACGGCGTTGAACTGCGATCCCCGGCGCCCGAACGTCTGCATTCATCTCCCGTTCGATTTCCGGCGCTGGGAATTCCTGGTGTTCCCGCACGAGGACGAAGCGGCCATCGCGTCGCCGGAGTCGGTGCGTGCGCTGATCGCGCCTTACGTCGAGGATGTGGGCCGTCTGGAGATCGTGCGGGCCAGGACCTATACCCACCATTCCCGCATCGCCGAGCGCTTCGTGGTCGGTCGCGTGGCACTGGTGGGAGATGCCGCCCATCTGACGCCCCCCTGGATCGGACAAGGCCTGAACACCGGCTTGCGCGACGTGGGCAACCTCGCCTGGAAGCTGGCCGGAGTCGTCAACGGAACGTGGCGACCCGAGGTGATCCTGAGCTACGAAGCGGAGCGTCACGACCATGCGAAAGCAATGATCGAGCTGGCGGACGCCTTCGGCGCGATGCTGATGCCGACCAACCGACTGGTCGCTTTTCTGCGCGATCGCTTCCTCGGATTCACGCGCTATGTACCGGGCCTGAAGGACTATGTCGTACAGATGCGCTTCAAGCCGATGCCGAGCTACCGGCGCGGCGTCGTGCTGCCGGGGGGATCGGACGCGGTGGGCACGATGTTGGCACAGCCCGACGTCGAAACCGCCGACGGAACGCGATGCAAGCTCGACGAGGTGCTGGGACCCTGGTTCTCGATCCTTGGCTGGCGCTGCGATCCGCAGGCCGGCATGAGCGCGGAGGACCGCGCCTACTGGAGCTCGTTGGGGGCGCGATTCGTGCAGGTCAGCCGCTCGCGCAGCGGCCCCGGGCGCGCGGCGCGCCTGAGTAGCGAACATGGCAGCGTGTGCGTCGAGGACGTGGACAACGCGCTGGCGGCGTGGTTCGACCGGCATCCAGGCCCCCTGGTGGTAGTGCGCCCCGACCGTTATGTGGCGGCGCAGACGGATGTCGCCGGAATGTCCGGCGTGACGGCGGCATTCCATGCGTTCGCGCCGGTACGAAGGGAGGAAGCACATGTTTGTTGAACAACGCACCTACACCCTGGTGCCGGGCAGCGTGCCGGAATATCTGCGGGTGTATGCCGAATGCGGGAGGCAGGCCCAGGAGCGAGCGCTCGGCGCGATGATCGGTTGCTTCTCGAGCGAGATCGGACCGCTGAACCAGCTGGTCTATCTCTGGGCCTTCGAATCGCTGGACGATCGCGCCAGGCGGCGCGCCGTGCTGATGGCCGATCCCGAGTTCAAGTCGTTTCGCGGCAAGGTCCGGCACCTGCTCGTCAGGCAGGACAACCAGATCCTTCGACAGGAGATCGCCGGGCGGCTGTCCGAGTCCCATCTGCCGTGAACCGATCATCCATCGACCAGGCCCATACCGTGCCGTCTCCTGCGAGGTATCCGAATTGATTCCGCTCACGCCGCGGGCGTCCCGCATGGCATCCGATCCGTCGTCGGACTATGCCTCCTTGCACTTGTACATCGACGGCCGATTCCTGGACGCGGACGGTCGCCGCACGCAAGCGGTGCTCGATCCGGGCACCGGCGGCGTGCTCGGCCAACTGCCGCACGCCATGCTGGGCGACATCGACGCGGCCGTCACCGCCGCGCACCGCGCGTTCGCCGCCTGGCGGTGCGAATCGCCGCTGCTGCGCTCCGAGATCCTGCGCCGAGCCGCGCGATTGGTGCGCGAGCGGTGCGCTGAAATCGGCCGCCACATCACCATGGACCAGGGCAAGCCGCTGCACGAGGCGATCGCCGAGGTGAGTTCGTCGGCCGAGCAGCTCGAATGGCATGCGGAGGAGGGCCGCCGCATTTACGGCCGGATCGTGCCGGCGCGTCTGCCCGCCGTCACGCAGACCGTGTTGCGGGAGCCGATCGGCGTATGCGCGGCGTTTTCGCCCTGGAACTTCCCGTTCAGCCAGGCCGTCCACAAAATCGCGGCCGCGCTCGCCTGCGGATGCACGCTGGTGCTGAAGGGCCCGGAGGAGTCGCCGAGCGCGATCGTTGCGCTGGCACGCATCTTCCACGACGCCGGCTTGCCCGCCGGCTGCCTGAATATCGTCTGGGGCGTACCGAGCGAGGTCTCCACGCGTCTGATCGAGTCGCCGCTGGTGCGCAAGATATCGTTTACCGGGTCGGTGCCGGTGGGCAAGCAGCTGGCGGCGCTGGCCGCGGCGCACATGAAGCGCATGACGATGGAGCTCGGCGGGCATGCGCCGGTGATCGTGTGCGCCGACGCGGAGGTCGAACGTGCCGCGACGATGCTGGCCGCCTACAAGTTTCGAAATGCCGGACAGGTTTGCGTGTCGCCGACGCGATTCTTCGTGCAGCGTCCGGTGTTCGACCGCTTCGTCGCCGCCTATCTCGAGGCGGTCGGCAAGATCCGGGTCGGCTACGGGCTCGACGAAGGCACCACGATGGGGCCGCTCGCGCATGCGCGACGCGTGGCCGCCATCGAGGCCTTCGTTGCGGATGCCAGGGCGAAAGGCGCGGAGATCGCCGCGGGCGGCGCGGCGTTGCCGGGTCCCGGGCACTATTTCGCGCCGACGGTGGTGCTTGCCCCGGCGCGCGATGCGCGCCTGATGAACGAGGAGCCCTTCGGCCCGATTGTGGGGATCGTGCCGTTCGACGTACTCGATGAGGCGCTCGACGAGGCGAATCGCCTGCCGTTCGGGCTCGCGTCCTATGCCTTCACGACTTCGCTGCGCAACGCGCATCGGATCGGCAGCGCGCTCGAGGCCGGCATGGTCAACATCAATCACTTCGGCATGGGGCCGGCGGAAATTCCGTTCGGCGGGGTGAAGGACAGCGGCTTCGGCAGCGAGGGCGGTACCGAGACCTTCGACGGCTACCTGGTGACGAAATTCATCACGCAGCTGAATTGACCAGCCCCGCGTGGGCCTGTTGGTGCCCGGTGCGCAGTTGCGCGACGCCTCAGGTCGCCGCTCCGATCCGGGCGGTCGCCTCGATCAGCAGGTTGCCCAGCACCTGCTCGTCGAACAGCGCGAAATGGTCGGCCCGGAAGATCAGCGACAGGCTGCTGTTGATCTCGCCGCTGCTGGCGGTTCGAATCGGTGAGGCGATGCCGACGAAGCCCTCGTCGAGTTCGCCACGGGAGATGCAGTAGCCGGTTTCGACGATCTGCTGGCAATGCTTCCAGAACCGCGGCCAGTCGGCCGCGAACTCGCCGAGCTCGATATTGCGTCGCTCGTGCAGGCGCTTCAGACGCGCGCGAGAGAGTGCGGCCACGATCACCTTCGAGGAGGCGCCCTGGAACAGCGGCATGATGCGCCCGCGGCCGAAGCCCAACTGCAGGTTTTCCGCGCCGGTTTCGTGCATCACGTTGATGATCTGCTCGTCGAATATCGTCGAGACCAGCGCGTCGCCGCCGGTGACCTGGACCAGCTTCTGTATGACCGGTTTCGCTGCCGTGAGCGTCGGGTCCGACTGGCGCATGTTGTAGTCGAGATGGATGATGCGCGGGCCCAGCGTGTAGCGGCCGTTGTTGCCGACCAGCAATCCAACCGAAGCCAGTTCCTTGACGTAGCGGTAGCACGTGGTGCGCGAGAAGCCCAGGCGCTCGGCGATCTCCTCGGCCGTCAGCGAAGTCGCGGAGGACGAGAAGACATCGAGGATGGACAGCATTTTGGTCAGGCTCGACATGACGTGATCCGGGATTCAGGCAGCTCGTGGCAGTGGCGCGGAAAAATCGGGGCGCGGCTGGCGTCAGCGGACCGTGCGGCGCCGCGCGTAGTCTAACTGAAGTCGTCCGGGCGGCGCGAGCGGCGAGTCGGCCCAGGCTCCGATCCGACGCATCACAAGCCGGTCTTCCTGGTCGACCAGAGGCGGTGGCGGCCGCGTGCGCGGCGTTCAGGAGGTGAGATTTGAAGAGGAACGATCGATGAAGACATGGGTCCGGATGTTGGCCTGGTGCGGATGCGGAGCCGTCGTTCCAGCGTTTGCCCAGTCGAGCGTGACGCTCTACGGGTCGCTGGACGTGGGCGTCACCTATACCAGCAACCTGGCCCAGGCATCCCGCGCGGGGCATCAGTTGGCACTGCAGGCGGGCGTGTCGCGCAACGACGTGTGGGGGCTGACGGGCAGGGAAGCGCTCGGCGACGGCAACTTCGCCGTGTTCCGGCTCGAAAGCCAGTTCCAGTCCTCGGACGGCACCTCGACCGTGCCGGGTTCCGCGTTCAGCTCGCAGGCGTATGTGGGACTGAGTGGCGAATGGGGGACCGTGACGCTGGGGCGGCAATTCGATTTTGTCGGCGATCTGATGCCGGCCTTCGCTATTGGCGCGAACACGCCGGCCGGTCTGATCGCGTGGGGGCTGCCTGCGAATGCCGCTGCCGGCGGCGCCCTGGACAACCGCGTATGGGGCGTGCAGGTCGACAATGCCGTGAAGTACCTGAGCCCGACGCTCGACGGCTGGGCGCTCGGCGGCATGTGGGGGTTCGGCGAGGTTGCCGGCACGCTCGCGCGCGGCAGCGCGCGCAGCGTGATGTTGTCTTACACACGGGGTGCTTTCAGCGCCGCGCTCGCCTATTTCGGCCAGCACGACGTGGCCGCCGGCGGCAATCTGCGCAACCTCTCCGGCGGCGCAGGCTACGACTTCGGCCGGTTCCGCTGCTTCGGCATGGTGTCGGACGTGCGCATCAGCGACACCGAAGCGTCGCGGGCCACCAGCTACGAGGCGGGCCTGGTTTTCGCCCTGCGGCCCGCGCTGCAGCTCGGTGCCGGTTTCCAGTTCCAGCAGCGCGGCGGAGCCGGCTCGGCCAGCCAGATCAGTCTGACGGCGGACTATTCCCTGTCGAGGAGAACCGATGTCTACGCGGTGATCGCACGCGGGCACGACAGTGCCTATGGCGCTCGAATCGAGGCCGCGCTCGGTGGCGCGGCCGCCGGTTCGTCGCAGAGCGTGATGCGCATCGGCCTGCGCCACTCATTCTGAAGGCGGCGCAGGCATGGGCTCAGAATCGATGCATCATGCCGACGCGCAGGGCCAGCTGATTGCGTCCGGACGATTGCGCGGCCGTGCCGAGCACATGCGCGTAATCGAAGTCGGTGCCGGTGCTGCCGGCAGCATGTTGATACGCGCCCTGGATGTAGGTCGAGGTTCGTTTGCTGAGATCATAGTCGAGCATCATCGACAGTTGTTGCCAGCTCGGCGAGCCATTGCCCGTGACGGTGTCGACGTGTGCCCGCGTATAGGTATAGTCGGCGCCGAACCAGAAATCCGGCTGGAAGAAATATTGGCCGTTGACCTCGAAGTTGTCGAACTTCCAGGCGTTCTGCGAGCGCGCCGCCGGCTGGTTGGTGAAGTAGAGATTCGATTCCGGGTCGTCGACGTCGACATGCGAGTAGGCGGCGGACAGGGTCAGCTTGTCGCTCACCTTGTAGGACAGACCCGCATCGATATTCTGCTGGGCGCTGCCGCTGAAGACCGTATCGTCGCTCGACAACGCGCCGGCCGCCGTGGTGCCGCCGCTGTTCGACTTCAGGTAGGCGACGGCGGCGGACAAGGCGCCCATCTGATACTGGAGCGCCGCGCTGTAGACGCGGTTGCGGACGAAGCTGCCTGCCTGGTTCGAGAATCCGTAGAGCACCTCACCCTTGAAGCCGGCATATGCGGGCGACACGTACTTGACGCTGTTCTGGATGCGATAGTCCCAGTCCGCATTGTCATTGTCGTACGGGTGGGCGCCGAAGTCGCCCAGCCAGTTGCCGGTTGCCGTGAATGTGCTCCACATGTCGAGCGTCGGATCGTACTGGCGGCCGAACGTGAGCATGCCCATGCGTTCCGAGTCGAGGCCGACGTAGGCTTGCCGGCCGAACATCCGAGACGTCACGCCGAGCGCTCCCGTGTTCGTGTTGAAGCCGTTCTCGAGTTGAAAGATCGCCCTGGTGCCGCCGCCGAGGTCTTCCGCTCCCTTGATCCCCCAGTTGCTGCCGACCGTGTCGCCGCTGACCGCCTGGTAGGCGCGACTGCCTGCCGCGTTGCTCGTGAAATTGACGCCCTCGTCGATCAGCCCGTACAAGGTCACGCTGCTCTGCGCGTGGGCCATCAGGCTGAATCCCATGAGGCCGGCGGCCGACAGGGCCGCAATCATCTTCTTCATCATTGATCTCCAGGTGGGGAAGGTATGCCATGCACTGCCGCCTTCTCATGACCGGGACTTGCCCGACACGCGATGCGGAGGAAATTTGTTTTGTATAACGAATTGATAACGGGAAAATAAATCGAGCCGCTGGAACAACGCGGCTCGAGTACGGGTAGCGATGCCGTGGCGGGGCCGCCTCACAGCATGCGGCGCAGCACGTCGTTTTCTCGGTTCGGATCGAAGAAGCGGTGTTTCAGCGCGCCCATGATGTGCAGGACGATGAGGGCGAGCAGGGTATAGGCGAGGGTTCGGTGCAGCCACTGGAATACCACGAACCAGTGGTCGTTCTTCGGCAACAACTCGGGGAGGCGGAAAAAGAAGAAGGGCACGCCGTCGCTCTGCGTGAACGTGCTGGACATCGAGTAACCCATCAGCGGGACGATGATGGCCAGTGCGTACAGCAGGTAATTGGCGAGCCTGGCGAGCCGCCTGTCCAGGCTCGGCAGGCTGGCCGGCAACGGCGGCAACGGCCTGCCCGAGCGGATCGCCAGTTGAGTCAGAACCAGCAGCAGCGTGAGCACGCCGAATTCCTTGTGGGTCGGGTAGTACCAATCGAACTTGGCGGGCAGGTTGTCGTCGAGCCGGACCATGGTCCATCCGGTCCAAAGCTGCGCGCCGATCAGGATTGCCCTGGCCCAGTGAAGCAGCCGCATCGTGAGCGGGTATTTGTTGACTGCGTGTGCAACGGACGGGTTTTCCATTTGGCTTGCCTTCCCTGATGCGAGATTGAGAAACGCGGGACGCCGGCTCCGGCGCGCGGCGCCCGCGGCCGTCGGCGTGGGCGCCGAGGCCGGATGGCGGTCCAGGTGCCCCCATGGAACGCATGCGCCGCTCCCGGGCATGCCGTACGGATCCGTAGGGGCGAGGCCGCTCAGGCGATCGATCGCGCATCCGCGCAGCATTCCTGGAGCGCCTCGCGCAGCGTCGTCGCGATGAGGTCGGCTTCCTCGGGCAGCAGCGTCAACGGAGGCGACATCACGACCTTGTTGGCGATCGCACGCACCAGCACGCCGCGCTTGCGGGCCGCATCGGCCACGCGCGCCGCGAAACCCCTGGCCGGGTCCAGTGGGGCGCGGCTTGCCTTGTCGACCACCAGGTCGAGCGCGAGCATCAGGCCCTTGCCGCGCACGTCGCCCACCGTCTCGAATGCGCTCTTCAGGGGCATGAGCGATTCCAGCAGGCGCTGGCCGACTCGCGCCGCGTTGCCGGGAAGATCCTCGGCTTCCACGATGTCCAGTACCGCGAGCGATGCGGCGCATGCGAGCGGATGCCCGCTGTAGGTATAGCCGTGCATGACGACGTGCGAGAAGCCCGCCCCCTGCTCGATGGCGCGCGCGACCCGCCCGTTGTACAGCGTCGCGCCGAGTGGCACGTAACCTGCCGAGATGCCCTTGGCCAGACAGAGGATGTCGGCGGCGACGCCCCAGCCCCGGCTGCCCAGCATGCTGCCGGTGCGGCCGAATCCCGTGACCACCTCGTCGGCGATCATCAGGATGCCGTGTAGATCGCACACGGCGCGCACTCGCTTCCAGTAGTCGGCGGGAGGCACGATCAACCCGCCCGCGCCCTGCACCGGTTCCGCCACGAACGCGGCGATGGTCTGAGCGCCATGGAAGGAGATGGCTTCCTCGAGTTGCCGGATGCAGTGGTCGACGAGTTGTTGGGGATCCTCGCAGTTCCACGGATTGCGATACAGCCAGGGGGTATCGAGCAGCACGCAGCCGGGCAGCAGCGGGCCGTGATTGTAGTGGTACACGCCGTTGCCGCCGATCGACGTGCCGCCCATATGTACCCCGTGGTAGCCGTTGCGCAGCGACAGGAATTTCGTCCGGGACGGCTCGCCCGCTGCGACCCAGTACTGGCGAGCCATCTTCAGCGCGGTTTCGATGGCGTCGGAGCCGCCGCTTCCGAACATGACCCGTTGCATGTCCTCCTGCTCGAACATCGCGCAGAGGCGGTCCGCCAGATCGTATACGCGGGGATGCGCCACGCCGTCGAATGTCTGGTAGTAGGAGAGCTGGTCCATCTGGCGTGCGATGGCGGCCTTGACCTCGGGCCGGTTGTGCCCGACGTTGACGTTCCACAGGCCGCCGACGCCGTCCAGCATGCGGTGGCCCGTGACGTCGTAGACATGATTGCCGTCGCCGCGCTCGATGATGACGGTCGGGGTGGTATGCCCGGCGGCAGCCGAGCTCATGGGATGCCAGAATCGTTTCTGTCGCTGTTGATAGTCCATGATGTCTTTGTCAAGAAGTGTGGGAATCGATCGGGACACGGTGTGCGTCGTCGATCACAGGGCCAGGGTGATGGTTTTTTCCTCGAGGTAGGAATCGAGCGCGGCCTTGGACAGGTCGCGTCCGATCCCGCTCTGCTTGGTGCCGCCCCACGGCAGCCGGGCGTCGATCGGGCTCCAGGCATTGACGGCCACCGCGCCCACATCGAGCCGCTCGGCGACGCGATGCGCGGTGTCCAGGTCCTGCGTCCACACCGAGGCGGACAAGCCGAACGGCGTGTCGTTGGCGATCCGGATCGCTTCGTCTTCGGTGTCGAAGGGCATGACCATGCCGACCGGCCCGAACACCTCCTCGCGGGCGATGCGCATGTCCGGATGCACGCCTGCCAGGATGGTCGGTCTCATGAAGCAGCCGCTCGCCGGCACCTGCTCGTCGCCGGCGAGCATGACCGCGCCTTCGGCCAGTGCCGCCTCGACGTGCGCGCGAACCCGAGCGAGGTGGCCGGCATTGATGAGCGCGCCCATTTGCACACCGGGTTCGGAAGGCGGGCCGATGCGGATTGCGCGGGCCGCTTCGGCGAGCCGCGCTTCGAGCTCCGGTGCGATCGAGCGGTGCGCGAGCACGCGCGAGCCGGCGGCACATGTCTGCCCCTGATTGGCGAACATGCCCGCCATCAGGGACGGAATCGCGCGCTCGAGATCGGCGTCGCGGAACACGATCTGCGCGGCTTTTCCACCGAGTTCGAGCGTGACGCGCTTGAAGCTCCTGCCTGCCTCGCGGGCGATCGTGCGGCCCACCTCGGTGCTGCCGGTAAAGCTGACCTTGCTTACCAGCGGATGCGCGACCAATGCCGCGCCGACTTCCGAGCCGAAGCCGTGAACGATGTTCACGACGCCGTCGGGAAATCCCGCCTCGCCCACGAGTTCGCCGAGCCGCGACAGCGCCAGCGGCGTGTCCTCCGAGGGTTTGACGACCACCGTGCAGCCTGCCGCGAGGGCCGGGGCGAGTTTCCACGCCGCGATCATCAAGGGCGCGTTCCAGGGGATGATCTGCGCGGCCACGCCCACCGGCACGCGCCTCGTGTAGTTGAGTGTCGGACGTCCCATGAATCCGTCGGTCGGGATCGTGCGGCCCTCGAGCTTGTCGGCCCAGCCGGCGAAGTAGCGCAGCGTGTCGATGCACATCGGGATGTCCATCATGCGCATCTCGGCGAGAGGGCGTCCCTGCTCGACGGCCAGCAGTTCCGCCAATGCATCGCGCTCGCGCTCGACGAGTTCCGCCAGGCGCAGCAGCCAGCGGGCGCGGGCCGCTCCGCCGGCGCGCGCCCAGGCCTCGTCGTGCAGCGCGCGATGCGCGGCGCGCACCGCGCGATCGACGTCCTCGGCGCTCGACGCCGCTACGGCGGCGACGCTGTCTCCTGTCGCCGGCGCCCGTTTCTCGAAGGTGCGGCCGGCAGATGCCGCGATGTGTCGGCCGCCGATCAGGTTCTGAATGTTCATCATGATGTCCGTGTTTGCCAGGGGAGAGTCGAAGGGCCGGGCCGGTGAAGGCTTGCATGCTCCGGCGTCGACGTCGCGTCCAATGTAAGTCGATGAAATGGTGGGTCTTGTCCGCTTTCGGCAATCCCGTCACCCGATCGCGATAGGGATTACCCGGTACGCGGACACGCCGGCGCGACGCAGCGTGCGTCGCGGCGACGAGTGCGTGTGTCGGGAAGTGGGACGTGCCCGCGGCATCGGCCGCGGCGAGGCCTGCCGGACGCGGGCTACTGGACGGCGCGTCCGAGTTCGCGGTACAGGTCGGGGTCGCTGCGCTTCAATCGCAGCGCGGCGCGGATGCCGAGCGCGCCCACGGCGAGCAGGAAGTACGGGAACATCGCCACCCAGGCCGAATCCGAGCCGCTCAGCACGGGCAGGTTGCGTACCACCAGCACGAGGCAGCCGCCCAGCGCGACGATGCTCGACAGCGGTGAGATCAGGCGATGTAGCAGGCCGGTGTCGCGATGGTCTCGCGCGAAGAAGGCAATCACCGAGGCCGCCACCAGGATCTGCACCATGATGATGCCGATCGTGGCCAGCGCGCTCATCCACGAGAATACGATTGCGAAGGGGTCGAGGCGGAACACGGCGGAGCCGGCAATGGCCGTGAGCGCGATCAGCGTCTGCACCTTGCCGGCGACGTCGGGGCAGCGATGCACCGGGCAGGTCCTGCCGAGCTCGCGCCACAGTACGCGCTCACGGCCCATCGCGTAGAAGTAGCGCGTGATGGTGTTGTGAAACGACAGGATGGCCGCGAACAGGCTCGTGACGAGCAGCACGTTCATGGCGTCGGTCGCGACGCCGCCGAGCATCCGGCCGCTCACGGCAAACCACAGGTTGGCCGGATCGTGAGCCGCTTGCGCGGCGATGCGGCCCTCTCCCCACGCTTCGACGATCGCCCAGGACGAGATCGCGTAGAACACCATGATGAGGATCACGGCCAGATAGGTGGCACGCGGAATGGTGCGTTTGGGGTCGCGGGCCTCCTCGGAGAAGATCGCGGTGGCCTCGAAGCCCATGTAGGAGCCGAGCACGAACACGAGCGCGGTGCCCAGCCCCGGGGTGAACACCAGCGAAGGGCTGAACGGCTTGGCGCTCAAGCCGCCGGTGCTGGCGCCATGTATCACGATGGCCAGATCGAGCAGCATCACGATCGCGATCTCGCCGAGCATCAGCATGCCCAGCAGGCGGCCGCTGAACTCGATGCGCCGCGCGCCGCACACGTGCACGGCTGCGGCGCAGGCCCCGGCGAATACCCACCACGGAATGTCGATCCCGTAGCGCTGCTGGATGCCGCTGTTCAGGAAAAAGCCGAACATGCAGTAGATCGCGATCTGCACGGCGTTGTATGCAACGATCGCGACGAAGGCGCTGCCGACCCCGACCGGGCGGCCGAGGCCGTTGGCGATATAGGCATAGAACGCGCCGGCATTGGAGATGTGCCGGCTCATCGCCGCGTAGCCGATACTGAAGATCAGGTACATCAAACCCGCCAGCACGAAGACCCCGGGCACGCCGGGACCGTTGCCCAGCGAGAACGCCGCCGGCGTGGCGCCCACCATCGCGGTGAGCGGTGCCGCCGCGGCGACGACGAAGAACACGATGTGCGACAGTCCGACGGCGTTCCTGCTGAGTCCTGCCTCGGACCGGGGTGACGATTCGTTCATGAGTAGTTCCGCTGACCGGATCGTCCGTCAGGAATCGACACCGGCATGCCTGGTCAAGGTCCCTGCGCCGCGGGTCGATTCCCGCGATCCGGCAAGCGATGCCGCCGGCCGCCGGCGACGCAGGTCTGCGCTTTGACGGCTGCCCGTGAGGTACATGGGGAGCCGACGAGAAAATCTAAGGCGTCGAAAAAGCGGACGTTGTCCGCTATCGGCAATCCGCGCATGCCGCATGCCAGGGATTTACCCGTATCCGGGCCGGATGGCGCACGGTGCTGGCCTTGACGGAAGCGTCAGCTCAGTCGCGGGGTGTGCGACGGCAGTTCGTGGAAGTGCTGCTGGTAATAGGCGGAAAAACGCCCGAAGTGACAAAAGCCGAATTGGGCCGCGGCGTCGCCGATGCGCATCGTCTCGGGGGTCGTCATCAGGAAGCGTCGCACCGCATTCAGCCGGATCGAGCGCAGGTAGGCCGTCGGCGTGGTGCCGACCACATTCTGAAAGCTGTATTGCAGCGTGCGGCGGCTGATCCGTAGATGGTGGCAGAGATCGATGACCGTCGGCACCTCGTCGCTTTCCAGGGCGATCTCCTGGCTGCGTCGCACGATGTAGCTCTGCGTCGATGCCGATGGCAGCGCCCCGGCATCCGCGTCTTCGGATTGCACGAGGTCGAGCAAGATGCCGACGACGCAGTCGGCCAGCAGGCGCTCGTCGAACGCATCGCGCGCCGTCAGCGAACCGCTGTCCAATGCCTGGCGCAGCACGTCCTCCAGGCCGTCCAGGGCGCGATGGTAGCGCGCGTTCGAAATGGGGAGTACCGGCTGCTTCAGGATGCGGGCCGGCAGCTTGGCGAGTTCGTCGAGTTCGCGCTCGGCCGTGAGCGCGCAATCGATCGTGAAGGCCAGCACTTCGGTGTTGCAGGGCAGATGCGCGACGAACTCCTCGCCGCCGCGCAGCGTCAGCAGGCTCGGGCGCTCGACGGTGCGCCCTTGCACCACGGGTGCAACCGCGCTTGCGATCGGCAGCGCGAAACAGAGTCGGTCGCGCGGCGCCAGCCCATGTTGCATCACGCGCAGGTTGATGCGTTCGCGAAAAACGTGAAAGCCCTGCCCGGCTACCTGGCGCAGGGTGGTGGTGGCCGTGCCGGGGCTGATCTGGTCGTAGTGCTGCGACCAGTCGACCACTGCCTGGGAGTGGAGGAACACATCCGAGAAGTACCGTGTTTCAGCATGCAGGTTCATGGTGTGGCCGATGCGTCCTTCTCACATTCGGTGCCGGCCGAGGCCGCCTCGTGCCGTCCGCTCTCGCCCGGCGCGCAGCGGGCAGTCCGCGGGGGCGCCGGAGGATCATATCCAAAAAAAAACCCAGCTGATGGCCGTTCGGGATGACCACTTGCCTCTTCGCCGGACCTTGCCTGGCCAAAGCGCGAGCGGCAGCAAGGAAAATGAAATGAAAACAAAAATACGGGATACTCATTAAATATACATCTATTTTTTATTGATTATTGTCTAATCATTCCATCATTAGGGATTGATTGAAAAAAAGGGGGGCGTGCTGCCGCGCGCTGCAGCCTGTCGCGCTCGCGCGGGGCATGGTGCGCTGTGCCGGACGAGTGGGCCGGCTCGATCCGGTGTTGCGCTGCTGTTCCGAAACGCAACAACTTCGCATGTCGTCAACAGCGGCGATCGGGCCGTTTCGCCGCGCTGCCTTGCCTGGCGGGGCTGTTTCGCCTGGTACGGTTCCTGCAAGGGAGTGTGTGGCATCCGCAATGCCCCACATAACCTTGGAGACGACATGAGCTACCTGAGCATCGCCGATCGCACCGACAGTTTCTTCATTCCCTGCGTCACCCTGATCGGGCCCGGCTGCGCCCGCGAGACCGGCACGCGCGCCAAGTCGCTCGGCGGGAGCAAGGCGCTGATCGTGACCGACGCCGGCCTGCACAAGATGGGCCTGTCCGAACTGATCGCCGGCTACCTGCGCGAAGCGGGCCTGCAAGCCGTGATCTTCGCGGGCGCCGAACCCAATCCCACCGACATCAACGTCCACGACGGCGTGACGCTGTACCAGCAGGCAGGCTGTGATTTCATCGTGTCGCTGGGCGGCGGCTCCTCGCACGATTGTGCGAAGGGAATCGGCCTCGTCACGGCCGGCGGCGGCCACATCCGCGATTACGAAGGCGTCGACAAATCCAGCGTGCCGATGACGCCGCTGATATCGATCAATACGACAGCGGGCACGGCCGCGGAAATGACGCGTTTCTGCATCATCACGAACTCCAGCAACCACGTGAAGATGGCGATCGTCGACTGGCGCTGCACGCCGCTGATCGCGATCGACGACCCCCGGCTGATGGTGGCGATGCCGCCGGCCCTGACCGCCGCCACCGGCATGGACGCGCTGACCCACGCCGTCGAGGCCTATGTCTCGACGGCGGCCACGCCGATCACCGACGCCTGCGCCGAGAAGGCGATCGAACTGATCGGCCAATGGCTGCCGAAGGCGGTGGCCAACGGCGAATCGATGCAAGCGCGCGCGGCCATGTGCTACGCGCAATATCTCGCCGGCATGGCGTTCAACAACGCCTCGCTGGGTTACGTCCATGCCATGGCGCACCAGCTCGGCGGCTTCTACAACCTGCCGCACGGCGTGTGCAACGCGATCCTGCTGCCGCACGTCTCGGAGTTCAACCTGATCGCCGCGCCGGAGCGCTTCGCGCGCATCGCCTCGCTGCTCGGCGAGCGCACCGAGGGCGTATCCGTCAACGATGCCGCCGCCTCCGCGGTGGCGGCGATCCGGCGCCTGTCCGCTTCGGTGGGCATTCCGTCCGGCCTGGCCGGGCTCGGCGTGAAGGCCGGGGACCACGAGCTGATGGCGACCAACGCGCAGAAGGACGCCTGCATGCTGACCAACCCGCGCAAGGCGACCCTGCCCCAGGTGATCGCGATCTTCGAAGCGGCCATGTAGGCCCGTGCCTGCCTCGCCGGCCCGGCCGCGAGGGAGCGTTCTCCATGCGCGAGGCCCGCGCGCCGCGGATGTGGCGCGCGGATTGCCCGCGCCACATCCGCACAACAGGAATGCACATGAATCCGTTCGACCTCGAGCGCCACGGACTCGACATCGAGTATCCGTATCGTTCGCGCTACGACAACTACATCGGCGGCAAGTGGGTGCCGCCGCTGGGCGGCGAGTATTTCGACAACCTGTCGCCCATCAACGGCAAGGCCTTCTGCAGCGTGCCGCGTTCGGGCGCCGCCGATATCGATCTGGCGATCGACGCCGCGCATGCGGCGCGCCGCAAGTGGGCCAGGACGTCCGCGGCCGATCGGGCCAACCTGCTGCTGGCCGCCGCCGATCGCATGGAAAGGAACCTGCGCATGCTCGCGGTGGCCGAGACCATCGACAACGGCAAGCCGCTGCGCGAGACGATGATGGCCGACCTGCCGCTCGCGATCGACCATTTCCGCTATTTCGCGGGCTGCATCCGCGCGCAGGAGGGCGGCATCTCCGAGATCGACGAGCACACCGTCGCCTATCATTTCCACGAGCCGATCGGCGTGGTCGGACAGATCATTCCCTGGAATTTCCCGCTGCTGATGGCGGCCTGGAAGCTCGCGCCGGCGCTCGCCGCGGGCTGCTGCGTGGTGATCAAGCCGGCCGAGCAGACGCCCGCCTCGATCCTGGTGCTCATGGAGCTGATCGGCGAGCTGTTCCCGCCCGGCACGCTGAACGTGGTGAACGGTTTCGGCAAGGAGGCGGGCGAGGCGCTCGCCACCAGCAAGCGCATCGCCAAGATCGCCTTCACCGGCTCCACGCCGGTGGGCAAGCGGATCCTGCACGCGGCCGCCGACAACCTGATCCCGTCGACGGTGGAGCTGGGCGGCAAGAGCCCGAACGTGTTCTTCGCCGACGTGCTCGACCGGGACGACGCGTTCCTCGACAAGGCGCTCGAGGGCTTGGCGATGTTCGCGCTCAACCAGGGCGAGATCTGCACCTGCCCCTCGCGCGTGCTGATCCAGGAATCGATCTACGAGCGCTTCATCGAGCGGGCGATCGCGCGCGTGGAGCGCATCAAGGGCGGCAACCCGCTCGACCTCGACACGATGATCGGCGCGCAGGCATCGCGGCAGCAACTCGACAAGATCCTGTCCTACATCGACATCGGCCGCGAGGAGGGGGCGCGGTGCCTGACCGGCGGCGGCCGTGCCCAGCCCCACGCGGAACTCGACAGCGGCTTCTACGTGCAGCCCACCATGCTGCTCGGGCACAACCGGATGCGGGTGTTCCAGGAGGAGATCTTCGGGCCGGTGGCCTCGGTGATGACCTTCCGCGACGAGCAGGAAGCCATCGAGATCGCGAACGACACCTACTACGGGCTCGGCGCGGGCGTCTGGACGCGCGACGGCGCGCGCGCCTACCGCATGGGCCGGGAGATCGAGGCGGGCCGGGTCTGGACCAACTGCTATCATCTGTATCCCGCGCATGCGGCCTTCGGCGGCTACAAGCAGTCGGGCATCGGACGCGAGACGCACAAGATGGCGCTGTCGAATTACCAGCAGACGAAGTGCCTGCTGGTCAATTACCAGCCCGACGCGCTCGGTTTCTTCTGATGGAAGACGCGCGCGTCCGCGAGGGGGCGCCGCATGCGTGAGGAACTCGTCGCGGCGTGCCGTCGGCGAGCCGCCGCTGCGGGCGGCGCGCGAAGCGTTCGCCCCGGGCGCTTGCGGGGCCGCCGGCAGCACGTGGTCGCGACGGCGCCCATGCGGCACGCCAGCAAGCCGCTCAGGAGAAGACGATGCACGACAGGTTCGATCCCGCCTCCCTTCGCGAGCCGGGCCCGCCCGCGGCCAGGCTCCTGACGACGATCCGAAAGGCGCACGAGCGCTCCGAGATGTTCGGCCTGAGCGCCTCGGTGCGGCCGGATTACGACATCCTGACCGACGCCGCACTGGCGTTGAAGCGCGAACAGAACCGCATCCTGTGCGCGCATGCGATGCCGGTCATGGAAACGCTGCACGACCAGATCGCCAATACCCACAGCATGATCGTGCTGACCAATGCGGAGGGCCTCATCCTCCACTCGATCGGCGACGACGATTTCCTGCAGCGCGCCAAGCGGGTCGCGCTGATGCCGGGGGCCAACTGGGCCGAGAACCGCCAGGGCACCAACGGCATCGGCACCGCGCTGGCCGAGCGCAGCGCCCTGGTGGTGCACGGCGAACAGCACTATCTGTCGGCCAACCATTTCCTGACCTGTTCCAGCGTCCCGATCCTCGACCCATACGGCCAGGTGGCGGGCGTGCTGGACGTGACGGGCGACCATCGCAGCTACCACCAGCACACCATGGCGCTGGCGAAGATGTCGGTGCAGATGATCGAGAACTACCTGTTCGCCAGCACCTTCCAGGAGATGCTGCAGGTGTCCTTCCACGGGCGCGCGGAATTTCTCGGCACCTTGATGGAGGGCATCGTCGCCTTCAGCGAGGAGGGGCTCGTGGCGTCCGCCAATCGCAGCGCGCAATTCCAGCTCGGCATGTCGTTGCCGGCCTTGCGCGCCCAGACGCTCGCCTCGCTGTTCCAGACCACCTGGACGCAACTGCTGGATTGGCAGCGCGCCAATCGCGAGGTGCCCCTGATGCTGAACCTCAGCAACGGGGCGGTGGTGTGCGCGCGCGTGCAGTCGCGCCCGGCCGCGCGCGCGGATGCCTTGCAGCGCGGCCATGCGCGCGCGCTGGCCGAGGCCACCGATGCGTCGGGACCGGGGCGGCCCGCTGCCGCGAGGCGCGCCTCGCGGCTCGCCGAACTCGACACCGGCGATCCGCGGATGGCGGGCGTGATCGCCAAGCTGCGCAAGGTGATCGGCAAGGATATCCCGGTGCTCGTCACGGGACCGACCGGCTCGGGCAAGGAACTGCTCGCCCAGGCGATCCACGCCGATTCACCGCGCGGCGACGGGCCCTTCGTGGCGGTCAACTGCGCGTCCATTCCGGAAACCCTGATCGAATCGGAACTGTTCGGCTACGAGGCCGGCGCCTTCACGGGCGCGAGGCGAGGCGGTGCCGTCGGCAAGCTGATGCAGGCCGACGGCGGCACGCTGTTCCTCGACGAGATCGGCGACATGCCGTATCCGCTCCAGGCGCGGCTGCTGCGTGTGCTGCAGGAGCGGCAGGTCAATCCTCTGGGCTCGGCCAGATCGATTCCCATCGACGTGGCGATCGTCTGCGCCACCCATCGCGACCTGCGCGAGATGCTGGCGCGGCATCAGTTCCGCGAGGACCTGTATTACCGCCTGAATGGCCTGACCGTCAGGTTGCCCGCGCTGCGCGAACGCAAGGACCTGCGCGTGGTGGTGGCGCGCATGCTGGAGCAGGAGGCACGGGCCAGCGGGCGTGCTCGGGCCTTGTGCGTGGCGCCCGAGGTGATGGCGCTGTTCGAGCGTTGCGCCTGGCCCGGCAATTTCCGCCAACTGGGCAACCTGCTGCGCACGGCGGCAGCGATGGCCGACGACGATGAACCGATCCGTGCCGAGCATCTTCCCGACGATTTCCTCGAGGAACTGCGTCGCGGCGATCGACCCGAGCCCGCCGGCAGGGAGGGCGGTCCCGCCAGGGCGGGCGAGGCGGGCGCCGTGCGCCTCCAGGATGTGGCCGCGTCGGTGGTGGTGGCCGCGCTGGCGCGACACGGCGGCAACGTGTCGGCGGCGGCGCGCGAGCTGGGCGTGTCGCGCAATACGATCTACCGGAAGATCCAGCCGGAGGATTCGCTGCCGGGCACGGTCGACGGTGCCCCCTGACGTGCCCGCGCGCGTGCGACGCGACTCGGCAGCGTCGCGCGGCGTCGCCCTGCACGAATGCCGCGGCGGCCCCGCGACACGCCGACTTGCCGATGCCCGGCGCGATGCGATACCAGGCGATACCCGGCAAGGCACCGCACCGCCCGACGCTCAGCCGTCGATGCGGACCTGCACGCCGGAGGCGCTGTACAGGGGCGTCGCCTTGTAGCCGTCGACCACCACGGCGTCGAAGCGCCCCGCGAAGCTGCCGCTGTCGATCAGGCTGACCGTATCGCCCGGCTTGGGGGCGTAGCCTTGCGTGAATTTCACGTGCAGCGTGCCGCCGGCGATCGCGACCGGGCCCGCCACCGCGACGCGCCCGGCGTCGCCCGCGCCGCGATCGAGTTCCAGCGTGCTGCCCGCCAGTTGCGTGAACCTGCCGGCAATGGCCGCGCGCGACGGCGCCGCGATCGCCACCGTGCCCGCGCCCAGGTAGACGTCGCCGCGGCCGAATGCGTTCGGCGCCGCCGCCGCCAGCGTGCCGCCCGTCACCTGGGTGCCGCCGCCGTAGCTGTTGTTGCCCGCCAGGGTCAAGGTGCCGCTGCCCGCGAAGCTGAGTTTCCCGTTGCCGCCGATGTCGTTGCGCCAGGTGTCGGCCGCATTGAAGCCGCCCTTGGCGGCATCCATCGAGATCGCCACGTTGCCGTTGAACTGGCCATAGCCGTCGGCGGCCGAGAACAGGTTCAGCCGTCCCCAGCCCTCGGCGTCGTCCAGCACCGGGTAGCCCGAGGCCAGCGCGGTCGTCTTCAGCACGACGCGACGCTGATCCGCGCTCAGGTAGGGCAGGCGCGTCTCCAGCAGCGCCTCGGCCCCCTTGGGCACCACGGCGGGAGCCGTCGTGGCGTTGATCTGGCCGAAACCGAAGCTCAGGCGACGCAGGAAGTTCGCCTTGTTGGTCGCGTAGTCCGCGAAGCGGTCGCTCGAGACCGCCGCCGAATGGGCGAGGGCCGGGAAGCTCGTCGCGTTGGTGTTGGTCGCGGCATACAGCGCGGTATGCGCCTGCGCGAACGCGGCTGCCTTCAGCGCGGCATTGGCCGGGTCCGCGAGATTGGCCGCCACCGAGGCTTCGCCCAGGATGCGCCCGCCGATCACGTCGAGCGGCGAGTGCATGCCGGCGAGGATGCGGTTCTCGCCGAGCTCGAGGCCGCGGGAGAGCATTTCCTGGAAACGCTCGGGCACGACATAGGCCATGGCGATCGCGTCGCGCATCGCCTCGGCGGAATGGCCGCTGGGGAAACCGCCGTCGGTGGCCGGCGTGGTGCTCTCGGCCGGGACCAGCGCGGGCACCACCACCACGTTCTTGCTCCAGCGGTACGGGCGTTCGTATTTGTAGAAGCGCTTGGCCGGCTCCGTGGAGGCGTTGTTGCCCATCGTGTTGACGAAGTCGACCACGCTGCCGAACATCCCGTTGGCGGTGCTGCCGACGCCGGTGTTGTTGCCGCTGTCGTTGTAGAGCGTGGTGGTGGCGTCCGCCGGGATCGAGGTGATGGAGGTGGTCTGCCGGGCCGCGTTGCGCCAGGCCGTCGTCAAGGGGCCCATGCCGTCGGTGACGCTGTAGCCCTTGCCGCGGCGGTCGTCGTAGTACGCGGCGTCGGCCTGCGCGGCGCTGCGCGTGGTGGTGGCGGTCACCACGTACTGCACGTTGGCATCGAGCACGGCCGGGTTGAGCGCCGTGCCGTTGGGCGTGCCGTCGTTCGGCAGTCCTGTCCAGGTCGAGGCGACCACGGCCGGGAAACCGCCCGCGGCCGGCGCGTTCACTCCGGCGTCGACGATGTCGGTGAGCGGTTGCCAGAGGTCGCGGAAGCCGGCCAGCACGCGTACCCCGGCATTGGTGCTCATCGTGGCGTAGCGCGCGTCGCCGCGCTGGTTCGTGAACGCATTGTCGACGAAGGCCGCCACCGACGGCACCGGCGCGCTGTCGGTGAAGCCCGGATCGGCGGGCGGGGCAGGCACCTGCGAGACCACCGAGGGCGATGTATCGCTTGCGGTGCCGTCGCCGCCGCAGGCGGTGAGCAGGAACGACAGCGAGACGGCGGATGCGATGGCATGGGGACGGACGAAACGAGACACGGACGACGCGAACACTTGAGTGCTCCCTGTATTTGTTTGAAAAACGTTAACCATACGGTTACTTTGTGACACGCTTACGTCGAGACTGATTTCGATCGAGCGTCCCGGACGAGCGCACGCGCGGCGCGCGATGGCCGCCGGGACCGGACAGGCCCGGCGCCTGCCCGGCAAGTCGAGCCGGGGCCGGGAGGAAAGGGCGGGACGAGGCGGTTGCCACCCGCTATCATGGCAGCGCCCGACCGCCGAACTCCCGAAGCCGCCTGCCTATGCCGAGACTCTCGTTTTCCACTCAGATCGCCGTGCTCTGGATCCTGGTCGCGATCCTGTGCAGCCTGCTGGCCGCCGTGGTCTGGCTGATGTCGTCCTCGGCGCTGGGCGAGCGCGTCGCGGCCGGCAGGCAGCAGGCCTTCGCGGCCTGCGAGGCGGTGGCCTCGCGCTACGACATGTCGGTTCAGCGTCCGCACGAAACCAATATCGACCTCATGCACGCCGTGCTCGACCTGGTGCTGGCGCGCAGCGAAGGGGTGGAGGGCGGATTCTGGAGCAAGTCGGCCGCCGCGCCGAACGGTTTCCTGGCCTACGCCTTCCCCACCTACGAGGGCAGCGGCGTGAAGCGCGACGTTCCGGAGGCCGAAACACCGCTGATCCTGCGCACGCTCGGCGCCGCGGCCGCCGGCGCCAGGACGCAGACCAGCATCGTGTCGAGCGGCGCGGACGCGGTGATCGCCGTGGCCTGCCCCGTGCCGCATCGCGACGGGATGGTCGCCTGGACCCTGACGCGGGCACGCCCACCCCTGGGTCCTTATGGAGAGAGCGCCGCGAAGGTACTGGCCGGCGTGCTCGCCCTCATCCTGGTGCTGGCGGCGTTCCTGGCACTGGCCTTGCGACGCTGGAAGCGCAACCTGACGCGCCTGGAGCAGGCACTCGCGCCCTCGGGTGCGTTCGAGCAGGGCCGACGGCTCGATCGGTTCGGCGAGCGCGACCTGGACCATATCGTGGACGCGCTCAATCGCTACGTGGACCGCGTCGAGACGCTGCGACGCGAGACCGGCGTGCTCGCCGCGCGGCTCGCGCAGGCGGAGCGCTTCGGCGCGCTGGGCAAGATGGCCGCGCAGATCGCGCACGAGATTCGCAACCCGGCGGGGGCCATGCGCCTGAAGGCCGAGAACGCGCTCGCGGGCGACGAGGCGCGCCGCGAGGCCGCGTTGCGGATGATCATCGGTCAGGTGGGCCGCATCGAGACGCAGGTGAGCAGCCTGCTCGCGCTGACCCAGCCGGTGACGGTGGCGCCCCGCGAGGTGGACCTGCACGCCTGGCTCGACGAGGTCGTCCATCCGCACGAGGCCCGTGCCGCGGCGCGCGGCGTCGAATTGGCGGTGCAGGCCGAGCCGGGCGCGAGCCGGCCGGCCTTCGATCCCGCGCAACTCGCGCGCGCGCTGGACAATCTCGTCCTCAACGCGATCCGGCACGCCCGGGATGGCGGCCGCGTGCTGGTGCGAGCCTCGCACGTTTGCACGCGGGAGGGCGAGCGGCTCAGGCTGGAGGTGATCGACGACGGGCCGGGCGTCGCGCCGGCCGAACGCGAGCATGTCTTCGAGCCCTTCGTGACCGGGCATCCCGACGGCTCCGGCCTGGGCCTGGCCGTGGTTCGCGAGATCGCGTCCGCGCATGGCGGCCGCGCCAGCCTGGCCGAGGACACCGAACACACCCGTTTCCTGATCGAGCTGCCATGGCGACCGTACTGATCATCGACGACGACGAGGCTTTTCGCGAAGGCCTCGCCGAAACCATCCAGGACCTGGGCCATCGCTGCCTCGAGGCCGGCTCGGGCGACGACGCCTTCGCGATATTGCGCGAACACGCCGTGCCGGACTGCATCTTCCTCGATTTCCGCCTGCCGGGCGCGGACGGGCTGGCGGTGCTCGAGTCGCTGCGCGCGATGGAGGGCATGCGCCACGTGCCGGTCGTGATGCTGACCGCGCACGCGAGCAGCGCCAATACCATCGGCGCGATGCGCCTGGGCGCGTTCGAGCATCTGACCAAGCCGGTCGGGCGCGACCAGATCGCGGCGCTGCTCGCGCGCATGCTCGACGTTCGCCGTGAGGCGCGCGAGCCCGAGGCGGCACCCGCCTTCGTCGACGAGGCAGCCTCGGACGAACCGCAGCTGCTCGGCGTGAGCGAGGCGATTCGCGAGGTGCAGAAGCGCCTGGGTCGCGCCGCGGCAACCACCTCGACCGTGCTCGTCACCGGCGAGACGGGCACCGGCAAGGAGGTGGCGGCGCGCGTGCTGCATCGCGCGTCGACGCGTGCCGACGGCCCGTTCGTCGCGGTCAATTGCGCGGCGATCCCCGACGCGCTGCTCGAAAGCGAGCTGTTCGGCCATGACAAGGGCGCCTTCACCGGTGCCCACGCCGCGCGACGCGGCCGCTTCGAGGAGGCGCACCAGGGCACGCTGTTCCTGGACGAGATCGGCGACATGCCGCTCGCGATGCAGGCCAAGCTGCTGCGCGTGCTGCAGGAGCGGCGGCTCACGCCGCTCGGATCGAGCCGCGAGGTGGCGATCGACGTGCGGGTGGTGGCCGCCACGCATCGCGACCTGCCCGGGATGGTGACGGCCGGCACGTTCCGCCAGGACCTGCTGTATCGGCTCAACGTGATTCCCCTGCACATTCCGCCCTTGCGCGAGCGTGTGGCGGACATCCTGCCGCTCGCCGAGCACTTCCTGGCCAGCCTGGCGCCGCCGTCCTCGCGCAAGCGTCTTTCCGTCGACGCGCAGCGCCTGCTGGCCACCTTTGCCTGGCCGGGCAACGTGCGCGAGCTGGCCAACGCCATGGAGCGTGCCAGCGCGCTGGCGGCGGGCACGCTGCTCACGCGCGAGGACTTCGGCTTCCTGCTCGACACGGCCGGCGGCGGCACCGATGAACTGCCCGCCCATCTGGCCGAGCTGTCGCTCGGCGATGCCCTGGCCTGGCTCGAACGGGCGCTGGTGCTGCGCGCGCTCGCGCTGGCGGACGGCAATCGCGCCGAAGCCGCGCGCCGGCTGGGCATCAGCCGGCAATCCCTCTACACACGGCTGGCCAGCCTGGGGATATCGAATCCCAAGCCCGACGCCGGCTCGTGATGCCGGGCCGGGGTGTCAACGAAGCGGACGGTTGTCGTCCGCCTGATTGACACCGCGGCCGGCGCGTTAGGCCCGAGCGCCTTGATCCATCGGCCTCGCGCGGGTGGCACGGCGCTTGCAGCATGATTCGCGTCCCGCAACGGAGCGAATCATGCAAGCCATATCGACCTACCCAGTCAAACGCCTTGCCACCCACCTTCTCGGTGCGTTCGGCGTGCTCGCGCTGTTGGCCGCAAGCAGCGCCTGCCAGGCGCAACCGTCTTCCGACGCCCCGCCGGCCGCCGCCCACCTGCTGCCGCCGCCGGGGACGCTCGCGCCGGTGCTGCCCCGCGGCGGCGCGGTTCCCGAGCCGCTCGCCGACGCGGGTCCGGCCGTGACCCTGCAGGCGACCGTATCGCGCTTCGTGACCAATCCCGATGGCGAGGTCGATGGCTTCCTGAGCCACGATGGCGCGATCGTGCACGTCGGTCCGCGCGCCGGCGCGCGGCTGGCCGCGGCGATCCGGCCCGGCGACACCGTGCAGGTGACGGGCACGCGCGACGCCGCCGGCAATCTCGTCGCGCAACGCATCGCCGACGCGAGAAGCGGCCGGCAGCTTGCCGAGGCGCCGCCGCCGGGCGTGCCGCCCACGCCGGACGACCTGCGCGGCGCGGGCCTGTCGCCGCTCAGCGTGCAAGGCGAGGTGGCCCATGTCACGACCGCGCCGCGTGGAGAACCCGATGGCGTGATCCTCACCGACGGCACCTCGATCAAGCTCACGCCACCTGTGGCGCAGCAATTTCCGCAGCTCCTGCGCATCGGAGCGAGCGTGGCGGCGCAGGGATACGGCACGCGCAACGAATACGGCACGGCCCTGCAGGCGACCGCCTTCGGGCCGCCGGGCAACCTGAGCCGGCTCTACGACAGCCCGCCCCCGGCACCCTGAACGATCGCCCGGCTTCATGCTTTTCACGAACATCGAACGAGGATCACGACATGCATTGGATCGACCCCGAAGGCCTTCCCGAAACGCGCGGCACGGTAAGCCGCTTTCTTCTGAACCCGCACGGCGAAATCGACGGCATCGTGCTCGGCACGCGCGACATGCGTCTGGTGCATGTGCCGCCGCATCTGTCGAAGCGAATCGAGCGGCACGTGGCGGTGGGCGACACGATACGCGTGCGTGGGGTGAAGCCGCGCGGCGCGGACCTGATCGCGGCGGTGGAGCTGGTGACGCGACAAGGCGCGGTGATACTGGACGAAGGTCCCCAGCGCGACGGCGAAAAACATGGCAAGCCGCATGTGGAGCACGAACCGATGGAGACGGGCGGAAAAGTCGTGTTGTCGCTGTACGGCCCGAAGGGGGAGCTGCGCGGGGCGCTGCTGGAGGACGGCACCTCCTTGCGCATGCCGCCGCACGCGGCCGGCGAGCTGCGGTCCTATCTGGTGCCGGGTGCATGGGTGCAGGCCTGGGGCCGGGGCATCGAGAACCGTCGCGGCCGCACCATCGAGGTGGACGAGATCGCCGAGCTGATCGACGCCCCCGCGTGACATAGACACCGAGCGACCGACACCACGTGCCCGATATGAGCGATATTTACAGACTGATCATCCCGCTTCTGGAGGCGCGCGAGGCCTTGCTGGTGCCGATTCGGTCCATCCTCAACGAGTATTCGCTGACGGAGCAGCAATGGCGCATTCTCCGTCTCCTCGAAGAAGTGTCCGGGGAAGGTCTGGAGGCGGGGCAAATCGCGAAGCAATGCTGCCTTCTCCATCCCAGCCTGACCCGCATACTCGAGCGCCTGGAACGTGACGGCATGATCACGAGAAAGCGCTCGGCGCTGGATTTGCGGCGCTCGAAAATCAGGTTGACGGTGCGCAGCCGAAGCCTGATCGGCAGGATACAACCTCGAATCGAGGCGCAATACCGGTCGATCGAGGCGAAATTCGGACGCGGCAAGCTGGAGGAAATTTACGCGGCACTGCGTCGTGTGCAGGAGGTCGGCCGTGATGAGAGCGATGGCAGCCTTTCATCGGCCTGAACCGGATCGAGGTGTCGGGAATCGACCGCCATGCAGCGGTCGGTCGGCCTGGCGACCTGGATCACGCCGCACCGACGAGGCGCGGTGAAGGCCGCACGTCTTGCTGCCCTGGCTGGAACGACTGCGCTGGCGGATGTCGATCGGATCACGGCATGTCGTGCGCTCTCCCTTCAGATCGATGTCTGTCTGCCGTTATACCGTATGGTTAACGCGGCAGCCGCGGTTCGGTGAAAGGCGTACGAGGCGTTCGCATCGATCGTGTTTCCTGGCGCGCTGTCCTGATCGTCCGCCGTACGCCGTCGCGTCGCGGCATATCTGCGTTGTGATATTCGTCCCGGGGCGGCTATTCGTCATGTCAATCTCAAAACGCTTGTAATTCGTTTCCTCGCAGCTTGCTGCCTTCTTGGCGATCCACCAGATCGAATCGCCCTACTCGCATCCAATAACAACCAAGCGGCCGGATTGCCGACATGACGTACCTGCCGTGGACCGTGGGGCCCACCCCCGGCCCGGCAATTTGGCCGGCACGCCCTCTCGGAGCAAAACACATGGCTACCACGACCGCCTCCGCCGTCCCCTCGAACCCATCCACAGGGAAGGCCAAGCGCTTCATCCTGTTCGGGCTGATCGGCCTGCTCCTCGCCGCCGCGGGCGCGGGCGCGGCCTGGTTTGCCTTCGTCAGGCACGAGGGCATGGCCGAGGCCGCCCAAGCCGGCCCGCCGCCGCTTTCCACGCCGGTGTACTTCCCGCTCGATCCGATGACGGTGAACCTGCAGTCCGACGACGAGATGCACTACGTGCGCATCGGCCTGACCCTGAAGCTCACCGATCCGACCGCCCAGGATTACCTGACGCAACATATGCCCGAGATCCGCAGCCGCATCCTGATGGCCCTGTCGAACAAGCATCCCGAGGATCTCGCCACGCTCGACGACAAACGCCAGCTCGTCGACCAGCTGCGCGCCCTGATCGAGCGGCCGACGCAGCCGGGCAATCGCAGCGCTCGTGTCGACGAGGTGCTGATCACCGATTTTGTCCTGCAGTAGCTCGCCACGGCGCGCCGGGTTCGGCATCTCGCCGCGAGTGCGCAGGTCCCGCCGGACCTGGGCTCAGGGCGACCGTGACGGTTGCGGGAGCGACTCGAGGCCGGGCCGGGCGAAAAGATAGCCTTGCATCAGGACCACATCCTCGGCCAGCAGGAAGTCCCGTTCCAGGGGCGTCTCCACGCCTTCCGCGATGACGCGGATGCCCAGATCGCGGCAAATCGCCAGGACGCCGCGCACGATGTGCTGACGAACGGGGTCGGCGTCGACGCGGCGCACCAGTTCAATGTCCAGCTTGATCAGGTCGGGCTGGAAGTCGGCCAGTAGCGAAAGCCCGGCGTAGCCTGCACCGAAGTCGTCGATCGCCGTCTGAAAGCCGAATTGCTTGTATGCCCGGAATATTTCCACCAGGCGCGGGCGATCCGCGATGTTCTCGCTTTCCGCCGTCTCCAGGATGATCCGCTCCACGGGAAAGCCGTGCCGCTCCGCGGCTTCGAAGGTGCGCTTGATGCATGCGGCGGGATGATGAACCGCGTTCGGCAGGAAATTGATGGACAGATAGGTGTCGAGACCGAGTTCGGAGGCCTGGCGGATCGCCGTCGTTCTGCAGTGCTGGTCGAACAGGTATCGATTGTCCGCGTTGACCTGGCACAGCACGTTCGACGCGCCTTCGCCCCGCGGGCCGCGTACCAGGGCCTCGTAGCCATAGGGGCGCATCGACCGCACATCGACGATCGGCTGGAACGCGAAGGTGATGTCGACATCGAGCTTGTCGTCGTCGCGGCAGCTCGAACAGTGGCTGTTCCGGACAGCGAGAGCGGGCAGGTCGGCGGGGGAGGCAGTCATCGAATACATCCATGTGAGGAAAGGGAGCGGGGGCCGCCTGTCGACGAGTCCATGTGGGAACCGTGTCCGGGTGTTGCCGTTCGACGCCGTCGCGGTTCGCCATTCACTGCATGGTTAATCAGCCATCCGAAATTTTCAGGAGGCGACCGTATCCAATTGCTCGATGCTTGCCACCACATCGAACAGCGTGGACGACGGCTGGGCAAATCGTACACGAGATACGTAGCGCCGAGGCAGTCGAACTGCCTGAAATCACGCGTCCGGCACGCGTTTTCAGTCCGATATCCGGCGCCGGTCCTCGATCTCGGCGACATGTGTCAACGGATCGGACGGCTGACGTCCGCTTGCTTGACACATGCGCCGCCGCTTGCGCTTCGCATGCCCCGATCCCGGGGCCCCGCTCCGGATGGCATGACGTTTGCATCCTGCTTCGCATTTCCACGATCGGCGAATCCGCCGGCCGCCTCGATTCGCCGGTCCGAGGCCGCCCTGTCCATGGCCTCGGGACACCCTGTTTGCCCCGTTGCCTATACGCGCCGTCGATCGGGCTTCGCCCCGCCGAGAATCGCACACGAGGATCAAGAGATGGATTGGATCGACTCCGAAGGCCGTGCCGAACCGCTCGCCACGCCCGCCACGCGCCAGGTCCGGCTGCCGCGGCGTCTTTCCTGGCAGCTCGAACCATGAGAGCCCGGTACGCCCTCGAAGGGCTCAATTTCTTCATGGCCGACGTGCAGGCCGGGATCGGCCCGTTTCTCGGCGTCTTCCTGCAGGCGCAGGGCTGGCGTCCGGACGCGATCGGCGCGGTGATGACGCTCGGCGGCATCGCCGGCATGCTGGCGACCTCACCCGCCGGCGCCCTGGTGGATGCCACCCGGCACAAGCGCGGCCTCATCGTGGCGGCGGCGCTCGCCACCACGCTCGCCTCCCTGGTGCTGTGGATATCGCAGCAGCATTGGGTGGTGGCCGTCTCGCAGGTGTTCACCGCGCTGGCCGGCGCGGTGCTCGGCCCCGCCGTCCTCGGCATGACGCTCGGCATGGTCAGCGAACGCGACTTCGACCGGCAGTTCGGACGCAACCAGGTGGCCAATCACGCGGGCAACGTGGCCGGGGCGGCGCTGTCGGGCTGGCTCGGCTGGCGTTTCGGATTCGGCGCCGTATTCGCGCTGGCCGGCGTGTTTGCCGTGCTGGCGATCGTCACCACCTTGCTGATCCCGCGCGAGGCGATCGACCATGATCGGGCGAGGGGGCTGGACGCCACCTCGTCGGCGCAGGGCGGGCCGGCAAGCGGCGCGCGTGCGTTGCTCGGCAACCGTGCCTTGCTGCTGCTCGCGGTGGCGCTTGCGCTGTTCCATCTCGGCAACGCCGCCATGCTGCCGCTCTATGGTCTTGCGGTGGTGGCCGCCCGACAGGGCGATCCGAGCGTGCTGACCGCGCAGACCATCGTCGTCGCGCAACTGGTGATGATCGTCGCCGCCTGCATCGCGCCGCGACTGATCCGCAGCATCGGCTACTGGGGTGTGATCCTGCTCACCTTTCTCGCCTTGCCGCTGCGCGGGGTGGTGGCCGCGAGCTTCATCACCGCCTGGGGTGTCTGGCCGGTGCAGGTGCTCGACGGCGTGGGCGCCGGGCTGCAGAGCGTGGCCGTTCCGGCGCTGGTGGTTCGTCTGCTGCAGGGTACGGGGCGGGTGAATGTCGGCCAGGGCGTGGTCATGACGGTCCAGGGAATGGGCGCCGCGTTGAGCCCCGCGCTGGGCGGGTTCCTCGCGCAGCACCTCGGGTATGGCGCCGCGTTCCTGGCGCTCGGCGGGGTGTCGGTCGGTTCGCTGGCGCTCTGGCTCTGCTTCGGCACGACGCTGAAGCGCGCCTGCGGCCTCCCCGCGCTTGTCGAAGACACGCCGCTCGTCCGATGAATCCAAGCTGGCTTGCCTGGGGTATCGCGCTGAGCTCGACCGCGGGCGTCATCCTGCGTCCTTTTCGCTGGCCCGAGGCGGTTTGGGCGGTCACGGGGGCACTGCTGCTGGTCGTGCTCGGCCTGCTCCCGGTCCATCTCGCCTGGCAGGCGGTCTGCAAGGGCGGCGACGTCTACCTGTTTCTCACCGGCATGATGCTGCTGTCCGAGCTGGGCCGTCGCGAGGGTCTGTTCGACTGGGTCGCGGCACTGGCCGTCCGGCATGCAAACGGTTCGCCGCGCCGGCTGTTCGTGCAGGTGTACCTGGTCGGCGTCGGCGTGACGGCCTTCCTCTCGAACGATGCCGCGGCGGTCGTGCTCACGCCGGCGGTGTTCGCTGCCGCGCGGCGTGCCGGGACTCGACCGCTGCCTTTTCTCTATGCATGCGCCTTCGTCGCGAACGCGGCCAGCTTCGTCCTGCCGATATCGAACCCGGCCAATCTCGTGCTGTACGGCAACCATACGCCGGCGCTGGGTACCTGGGTGGCCCGTTTTGCCTTGCCCTCGGCGCTGTCGATCCTCGCGACGTTCTGGATGCTGCGCCATACGCACCGCGAGCACCTCGCCGGTGCCTGTGCGACGGACCCGCCCGTCGAGCCGCTCGGCTCGAGCGGCAAGGTGGCGCTGGCCGGGATCGCCGTGACGGCGGTGGCCTTGCTGGCGGTGTCCGCCTTCGATCTGCCGCTCGGCCTGCCCACCGCGGCGCTCGGTGTGTTGACCGCGCTGGTGGTGCTGCTCAAGGAGCGTCGCTCTCCCTTCGCCTTCCTCGGGGAAATTTCCTGGAGCGTGCTGCCGCTGGTGGCCGGCCTGTTCGTGCTGGTGGAAATGCTGGCGCATACCGGCGTGATCGATGCCCTGTCACGGCTGCTCGCATCGGCTGCCGGACGCGATCAGGGCTTGGCCGCCGCCGTGGCCGGCGGCGCGCTCGCGCTGGGCAGCAACGCGATCAACAACTTGCCGGCCGGCCTGATCGCGAGTGCGACCGTGGCGGCGGCACATAGTCCTCAGCGCGTGGTGGATGCGCTGCTGATCGCCGTCGATCTCGGGCCCAACCTGTCGATCACCGGCTCGCTCGCCACCATTCTCTGGCTCTCGGCCATTCGCCGCGAAGGCGAGGAAGTCGGCTTCATGCAGTTCCTCGCGGTTGGCGCCGCGGTGATGCTTCCGGCTCTCGCGCTGGCCCTGGGCGCACGGCTGCTGACCGGGGGCTGAGCCGGCGCGTGCCTTGCGGCGACCCGCTTCATCGATGTGCCGAGGCCGGCCCCGCGGCATCTCGTTTCCCCTGTTCCTGCACGCGGTGCCGCGGGCGGATATCAATGCCTCGAATTTCAATTCCGATCTCGATCCTCGAATTAATAAGACGATAGTGTCAGTCCGATAATTCGTCCAATGATTTCCAATTCGTCATGAATTGAAAATCAATGTGAATTCTTTCGGCCAAGAGACGTTTGCACGGGATCCCGCGCTGGTCAAGAGCTAAAGCCCGTGCCACCGGTTCCGTTAACACCGGTGCGGACTGGCTTGAATACCGCAAAATGTTCCCGATGTCGATTTATATGATATTTCGGGAGGATGGGGTGGCAGGTGCTTGGATTTGGAGAATCGGGGTAGAAAATGAATATCAATAAATGGTCAGTCAAAACGAAATTGACGGTCGCCTTCGGCTTTCTGGCGGCGATGGTGGTGATCGTTTCCGGCTTCTCGCTGAGCGGGATCGTCGAATCGCATGAACGCTTCTCCAGCTATGTCGAGGGCGTCAATGCGCGGGGCAACGCGGCACAGGCGGTCCGGCGCGCGGTGGACGATCGGGCCATGGCCGTGAGAAACCTGGTGCTGGTCACCGCACCCGCCGATATCGAGATCGAAAAGGCCGCGGTTTTCGATGCGCAACGCCGTGTCGAGCAAACCCTCGGCGCATTCAATGCGCTGGTGGCCAGCGCCACCGACATGAGCGAGCGGGGGCGGCAGTTGGCGGCCGAACTTCCGAGGATCGAAGCCCAATACCGGCCGGTGTCGCTCGACATCGCGCAACTGGCCGTGAGCGGGCAGCGGGACGCCGCGATCGCGGCGATCGCCTCGAAGTGCCGGCCATTGCTGTCGGCGCTGATCAAGGCCGAAAACGACTATGGCGGCTTCGTGCGCGAGCAGGAGGGGCAGCGGGTCCAGGCTTCCTCGGCGCAGTTTCACCAACAGCGCAACCTGCTGGTCGGCATCTGCCTGGCGACGGTGTTGCTGGCGGTGCTGGCCGGCGTGGTGATCACGCGAGGTATCCTGCGCGCGCTCGGCGCCGATCCCACCGAACTGAGCGAAGTCACGATGCGGGTGGCCGAGGGCGATCTTCGGCCGGTACCCGGTGCCGAGCGCGCCATGGCCGGCAGCGTGCTGGCCTCGATGGGCGCCATGCAGCGCAGCCTGGTCGGCCTGATCGGGCAGGTGCGCTCGGCCGCGGACAGTATCGCCACGGGTTCGAGCCAGATTGCGTCGGGCAACGTGGACCTGTCCTCGCGCACGGAACAGCAGGCCGCGTCGCTGCAGGAAACCGCGGCGAGCATGGAGGAACTCACCTCCGCCGTCAGGCAGAATGCGGAGAACGCGCAGCAGGCGAGCAGCCTTTCCGCCAATGCGTCCGAAGTGGCCGGGCGCGGCAATCGCGTCGTGAGCCAGGTGGTCGGCACCATGGACGAGATCAGCGCGAGTTCCGGCAAGATCGCCGACATCACGGGCATCATCGAAGGCATTGCGTTCCAGACGAACATCCTGGCGCTCAACGCGGCGGTGGAGGCGGCCCGGGCCGGCGAACAGGGCCGCGGATTCGCCGTGGTGGCCAGCGAGGTGCGCAGCCTCGCCCAGCGATCGTCGGCGGCCGCCAAGGAGATCAAGGAGTTGATCAGCTCGTCGGTGCAGAAGGTCCTGGATGGCTCCCAGTTGGTGGGCGAGGCCGGCAAGACGATGACCGAGGTCACCCAGGCGGTGGCACGGGTGACCGACATCATGGGGGAGATCGCTGCCGCGTCGAGCGAGCAGAGCCGGGGAATCGAGCAGGTCAACCTGGCCGTGACGCAGATGGACGAGGTCACGCAGCAGAACGCCGCGCTGGTGGAGGAGGCGGCCGCGGCTTCGAAATCGCTGGAGGATCAGGGGCGGCAGTTGAGTCACGCGATCTCGCTGTTCCGGATCGATGCCGCGGTATTCGGACATTGAACAAGGCTCGCCTGCTGGCCGCGTTCGCTCGCGACGCGCCGGCGGCGCGAGCGGCAAGGGGGATCGCATCGCTCGAGGCATGACGGTTGCCGGAGGCGGCCGGGCCGGGTAAGCCGCGCAAGCTCGACGCCGTCGATCGCGAGGGGCACTTCGTCAGGCGGGTGCCTCGTCATCCTCCATCGACGCCACGCATACCCGGTTTCTTCCTTGTCGCTTGGCCTCGTAGAGCGCCAGGTCGGCTCGATGCGACAGGGCGTCGACCGAGGCTGGCCGTCCTGCTCGGCCCGTCGCGCATCCTATGCTGACCGTGAAGGCAGGTACCGGCTCGGGGAAATCCGCGAGCCGGTTCGTTTCGATCTCCTGTCGAATGGCCTCCGCGACGCGTGCCGCGCCGTTCTCATCGGTATTGGCCAGCACCGCGACGAATTCCTCCCCGCCGTAACGCGCCGCGATGTCGCCATGACGCCGGACGTGCTTGCGTATGCATTCGGCCAGGAAGCGCAGGGCGGTGTCGCCCCTGGCATGGCCATGGACATCGTTGTACTGCTTGAAGTGGTCGGCGTCGATGAACAGGACGGACATGCAGGTGTTGCCGCGATGGACCCGATGCCATTCGTCGTCCAGCGCGGCATCCAGTGCCCGGCGGTTCAGCAGCCCGGTCAAGGCATCGGTGTGGCTGAGATCCGTCAGTCTCTGCTGTTTTCTCAGGTTGTCGCGCAAGGCGAAGGCAAGCAGCCAGACCACCGCGCAGAACGAGGCGCTGATCGCCCCGGCTGACACGCCGACCTTCCAGGACATGCGGCTGATGTCGGCCAGCACGTCGCGTTTGGCAGGCGCGATCACCGCGATCAGCGGGGTGCCGGGCACGCGCTGGAACGTGTACAGGCGCAGGGTACCGTCGACAATGGAGCGTGCGGCATAGAAGCCCGAGTGGCTGCTTACCATGCGCGCGAAGGTCTTGGAGTCGCGCAGGATCGTCATCTGGCTCTCGCTGACGGGGGGATTTCTCGCCAGGATGGCGCCATCCGTGCGCACCACGGCGCTGACGCCATGGGCGCCGACATTCAAGCGGGACAGCAACTGGTCGAAGTAGGCCAGGTCGATGGCGACCACCGCGATGCCGTCGAACGCATGGTTCGGTCCCTCGACTCGGCGAGACAGGGCGATCGACCGTGTGCCGCCGCGCGAGCGCGCTTGGTAAGGCTCCGATACGTACAGCCCGATGTCCGGGGCATTGCGGTGCACCGTGAAGTAGTCCCGGTCGCTGAAATCCCATTTATGCGTGTTGCCGCAGCATCCGTCGACCAGCCTGCCCCGCGCATCGGTGATGCCCATCCCGGTGACATACTGCGCGGTGGTTCTTTCGAACAGCAGGTCATGCCGCAGGCGGGGGTCCATTTTTTGGAATGCGGGGTTGCCGAGATTCGCCGTCAGGCTCATCAAGGCGGTGTTGGCGGTTTCGACGGTCCTGGTTATTTCACTGACCAGCACCGCGGTGACGTTGCGCGAGTTCTCGTTGGCATGATCGATGACTTCACTTCGCGTGGCAGCGAGCGTCATGATACTGATTCCCGCGGCCGCGGCCGACATCAAGGTGCCCAACATGCCGACGATCAGAAAATTCTTTCCAGCCCAGTCGGCGATTTTCCCGATCGAGTTTGAGGTGGACATGCTTATCTTCGGATGAAAACGAACGTGGGGCTTTCGACGCTTACGTGGGCATCCGCGGTGGGGCGCGGCAGGCGCAATTAAAGCATGTAATGCGGGTAGCGTTTGATCGTTATTGGGTAGCCGTCGCGCAGGTGCGACGCTGTCGGCCGACGGGCATTCAGCGCGGTATGCGCGAGCCTGGCCGTTCGCCGGAGTTCGTATCCCGGGACCGCATATTTGGCCGATCGCTCATCGAGATCGACACTTTCTGGTCTCCTTCCTATTTTTCGGAAGGCGACTATGTTTATTTGGCGTATCGCGTAGAGAACAGGATGACCCTGCCGTTGTACGCCGAGGTCAACGGCGGGGCGGTCACCGAATTGAAGCCCGGGATCGGACATCGGGGCGCGGGGTACCTGCGCGGGTGGACGCGATTCATTTCGGTCCTTTGCCTGCGGCGCTCCGCAGGGTGCGGATCGACCTCGTCGATGCCTCGCACGGCATGATCGGGACACCGACGAAAAACTTCGTGTGGCCACGAGTGTCCCCCGCTCCGGGGCGACGAATCCTGTCGAGCGCCCCGGCGGCCTACGTCAAGCCAGGTAGCTGGCCTTGGCCGCGTCCAGATGGTCGGCGAGCCGCTTCGGCGGACGTGCGAGCAGCGACGCGAGGTGATCGGTGACGATGGACAGATTGCCGGCCCGGGTCTCCGCCTCGATCGACATCAGGACGGGAATGAACGCACCGGGCACGCCGGCCGCTTTCAGCCCTTCGGCGAATTGCTCGTCCGTCACGTTCACCGCGGTAAGCGGTTGGCCCGTCGCGCGGCGCGCCCGCTCCGCGATTTCCTCGCGGTTGAGCGCCTCGGAGCCGGTCAGTGTGTAGATCCGGCTATCGGTGCCCGAGCCGGCCAGCACGGCGGCAATCGCTTCTGCGATGTCCTCTCGTGCCGCGTAGGAGGTTCTACCGCCTTGCGCCGCCGAATGCCATTGGCCTCGCTTCAGCGCCGCGGGCAGCGACATCAACAGGTTCTCGTGATACCAGCCGTTGCGGAAAATGACGTGCGGCAGGCCGCTGGCCTGGATGGCTCGCTCGGTTTCCAGGTGATCGTTCGCGAAGCTCAGCAGCGAACTGGCCGGGTTGAACTGCGAGGTATAGGCGAGGCGGCCGACGCCTGCCGCCGCCGCCGATGCAACCGCGTTGCGATGCTGCTTCAGCCGTGCCCCGGCTTCTTCCAGCGCATCCGTCGAAATGACGAGCACGGTGCCGACACCGTCGAACGCCTCGGTCAAGCCTTGCCGGTCCTCGAAGTCGGCCTTGCGAACCGCGATGCCTGCCATCGCGAGATCGGCAAGCGTTTCCGGGCTGCGTGTGCCCGCGATGATGCGTGCCGGCGTCACGCCGCGCGCCAGCAGATGCTGGATGACGAGGCGGCCGAGATGACCGGATGCGCCGGTGATGAAAATGGTGTCGTTCATGGACTGGCCTTGTTGCGAGTGTTAGTCTCATTTCGAGAGTGACTCGATCATCGAGCCTCTGCGTAGCTCCGTAAAGAAGGCAGTTTTTGAGGAGATAGTTACCAAATGGGAACCACCGAGATGCCGGCATGCCCGATCAAGGCGCGGCTGGAAAAGGCGCGGGCCAGGTATCCGCTGTGGGCGGATTGCCCGGTGCGCGACGTCATGGATGCCATCAATGGACGATGGAGTGCGCTGCTGATGACGGCGCTGGCCGAGAAGCCGCATCGATTCGGCGAGCTTCGCCGCCTGGTGCCCGATATTTCGCAGCGCATGCTCACGCAGACGCTTCGCGATCTGCAACGAGACGGCTATGTGTATCGCGAGGTCTTCCCGACCAAGCCGCCGAGCGTCGAATATGGTCTCACCGAATTCGGCCGCTCGATGTTCGCCGCCTTGAATGTGCTGATTCGGTGGGCCGACGACAATCACGCTCAAGTCACGGCGGCGCGCTTGCGTTTCGATGGCGAGGCGCAAGCTGCTTGAGACGCGCGCCGGTTGCCAGGTTTCGTTGCTTGATCCCAGGGCGGCTCGTCGCCGAATGCTTCGGCGAGGTAATCGACGAAGCGGCGCACCTTGAGCGGGATGCGTCGCGCGCTCGGATAAACCGCCTGGATCGCCAGCTCGGTGGCGCGGTAGGCGGGCAGCAGCGCCACCAGTTCGCCGCGTCGCAGATGCTCGCCGAACACGAAGCTCGGGCCATAGGCGATGCCGGCGCCGGCCAGCGCGGTGGATAGCAGCATTTGCGTGTTGTTGGCCGCGACCCGGCAAGGGCCATCGATCACATGAGCGCGGTTTCTCGAATCGAACAAGGTCCAGTCGCCGGCCGACACGGCCTCGCTGAACGCCAGCCGCGGCGCCTGGTGCAGGTCGCGAGGCGTGCGCGGCGTGCCATGTCGTTCCAGGTAGGCCGGTGATGCACATACCACCATCCGGCACGGCGCAATTCGCCGAACGACGAGCGCGGGATCGTCCAGCCGCCCGATGCGGATCGCCACGTCGATGCCGGCATCGAGCAGGTCGACATAGCGGTCGCCGAGCGTGACCTCCACGTTCACGTCGGGATGGTCTTCCAGATAGCGCGCCGTTACCTCGCCGAGATGCATCGCGCCGAACGTGACGGGCGCCGCGATACGCAGCACGCCGCGCGCCTTGCCCTGCGAATCGCCGGCTTCCCGATTGGCGTCGTCGAAGGCGTCGAGGATCTGCTTGCTGCGTTCATAGTAGGTCTGGCCCGCGTCGGTCAGGCTCAGGCGCCGCGTGGTTCGTTGCAGCAGCCGCGCGTTCAATTGCGCCTCGATCGCGCTCACATGCTTGCCGGCCATCGCCGGCGAAAGCCCGAAGCGGCGCGCGGCGGCCGCCAGGCTGCCTTCTTCCACCGCGGCGACGAACACGGCGAGGCTTGTCAGTCGGTCCATTTCCTGTTCCTCATTCGATAGCACGATTATCGACTGTCGATACGCTATCGCCAATTATCGAATGAAAGACTCGAATCTACGATGGCGGCACATCACCGAGAAGGAGTATCTGGATGGACATCGAAACCAATGGCACGCGCATCCACGTCAAGCAGCAGGGCAGTGGGGAACTGGCGCTGGTCTGCCTCCACTATTACGGAGGCTCGTCGCGGACGTGGGACGCGGTAGCTACGGAGTTGGCGGACCGCTATCGAATCGTCGCTACCGATCATCGAGGCTGGGGCGATTCCGCGGCGCCGATGGACGGTTACCGCATCGCCGACCTTGCCGCCGATGCGGAGGGTGTCATCGACGCATTGGGTTTGCGGCGCTATGTGGTGGTGGGGCATTCGATGGGCGGCAAGGTTGCGCAGCTGATGGCGTCGCGTCGGCCGCGCGGGCTGGAAGGCCTGGTGCTGGTTGCGCCGTCGCCGCCGTCGCCAACCATGCTTCCCGAGGAACAACGCGCGATGCTGGCGGGTGCGTATCAATCGCGTGAATCGGTCGAGTTCGTCATCGATCACGTTCTCACCGCGAGGAAACTGGATGACGCCCGGCGCGAGCAGGTGATCGAAGACAGCCTCAAGGGCGCGCCGCAGGCAAAGGCTGCGTGGCCGAACTTGGCGATGCTGGAGGATATTACCGAGGCAGTGCTGTCGATCGATGTGCCCACCATCGTCATCTCCGGCGAGCGCGATCAAGTGGATTCCATCGCCACGCTACAAGTTGAGTTGTTGCCACGTATTCCGCAGGCGGTCATGCATGTCGTGCCGGAAGCCGGGCATTTGTTGCCGCTCGAAGCGCCGGCGGAGCTCGCGCGGATAGTTGGTCGATTCTTGGACGGAGCGGGGATGAAGGGAGAGAAGCCGCGCTCAAACAAGTGAATGAGGATTCATTCGAGATCCCCGCCACCGTGGCAATCGTCGCGGTTGGCTTGGCGAGCCCTTCGGATGTTATAACGCGCATCGCGGCGGATAGGATTGCGTCTCTCTTTACTTCATTTCCGGGCCGGCCACACGGACTCTGCGGCAGACGAGACAGGTTGTAGTAGAGCGGTCACGCGGGCAAGATGAGTGGCTGGCCGATCCCGCGCCGAAGCAGGGCCTGTCCGTAATTTTGTGTTCGAGGCATATTCTTGTCCCAAGGAGAACCTATGCCTCGCAAACCGAAAGCCACGCCGGCCGAGTTGCCGACGATTCCCGCCGAGCTGCTGGAGCAGTTCGGCAATGGCCCGATGACGGCCGAAGCTATCAATGCCGCCACGCTGGCACTCAAGAAAGCGCTGATCGAGCGCGCGCTGGGTGGTGAAATGAATCACCATCTAGGCTACGCGTCGGGCGCGGCCAAGCCATCTGAGGTGAGCAATCAACGCAATGGCAAGAGCGCCAAGACGGTTCTGACCGAGGACGGCCCGATCCGTATCGAGGTGCCTCGCGATCGCGACGGCAGTTTCCAGCCGCTGCTGATTCCCAAGCACGAACGCCGCTTCACCGGCTTCGACGACAAGATCGTGGCGATGTACGACGCGAAGCTAGTCCCCGTGGGACGCACGCGGCATGACCGTGCGAGAAATCCAGGCTTTTCTGCTCGAACAGTACGGCACCGAGGTGTCGCCGGATTTCATCAGCTCCGTCACCGATGAAGTCATGGCCGAGGTCACGGCCTGGCAAGCCCGGCCGCTTGAATTGATGTATCCGGTCGTCTTCTTCGATGCCTTGCGGGTCAAGATCCGGGAAAACGCCGTCGTGAGGAACAAGGCCATCTATCTGGCGCTGGGCGTGTTGCCCGATGGAACGCGCGACATTCTGGGGCTCTGGATCGAAAGCACCGAAGGCGCGAAGTTCTGGATGAAGGTCTTCAATGATCTGAAAACGCGTGGTGTGAACGACATCCTGATCGCCGTCACCGATGGACTGAATGGGATGCCCGAGGCACTGGCAGCCGTATTCCCGGCCACGACGCTGCAGACCTGCATCGTGCATCTGATGCGTAACAGCCTGGATTACGCGCGCTGGAAAGACCGTCGCGGGCTGGCCGCGGCCATCCGGCCAATCTACACGGCGGCGAGCGCGGAAGCGGCCCAGGCCGAGTTGGATGCGTTTGCCGACAGCGAATGGGGACGGCGCTTCCCGACCGTCAGTGCCTCATGGCGCAGCGCCTGGGATCGCGTGATCCCGTTCTTCGCATTTCCCCCGGCGATTCGCAAGATCATCAAGACGCGAGGTCACTTTCCCAGTGACGAAGCGGCCACCAAGCTCATCTGGTTGGCCTTGCGTAACATTACGGCTGACTGGGGACGCGCCGCGCATGATTGGAAGGCAGCCATAAATCAGTTTGCCATCCTCTACGAAGAGCGTTTTGTCCGGCCATCCGTGTGATGCTCAACCCGCTTCGAACACGAAAATTCTGACAGGCCCGGCGGTTACAACGAATCCCTGCTCAGCACCGTAGGACTGGAGGAATCCGTGCCACATTCCCCCGGAATTCCTCGACGAACCCAAAAAAAACCCCCACACATTCCTGCGCGGGGGCTGTCAAAGTCAGAGACTAAAGGAAACACCTACCCGGCGCGCGTTCCCGCCCACCGAGTCACATCAAACTCAACTAAACACCACCGTCCGATCCCCATTGAGAAACACCCGCCGCTCGATAAACGCCTTCACCGCCCGAGCCAGCGTAATCGACTCCATATCCCGTCCAACCATCAGCAGCCGTTCCGGCCGATACGAGTGATCGACCCGCTCGACCACCTGCTCGATAATCGGCCCTTCATCCAGGTCATCGGTAACGAAGTGAGCCGTCGCCCCGATCAGCTTCACCCCACGCGCATGCGCCTGGTGATAAGGCTTCGCCCCCTTGAACCCCGGCAAGAACGAGTGATGAATATTGATCGCCCGATTCGCCAGCTTCGCGCTGGTTTCCGGCGACAGCACCTGCATATATCTCGCCAGAATCACCAATTCAGCCCCACTGGACTCGAACATATCCAGCCACTGCGCCTCCTGCTGGGCCTTCGTCTCCGCGGTGATCGGAAAATGCCGAAACGGCAAGCCATGCTGCATCGCCAGCGGCGCCAGATCCGCGTGATTGGAGGCAATCCCCACGATATCCATCTTCAGCTCGCCCATCTTCCAGCGGAACAGCAGATCCGCCAGGCAATGTTCGAGCTTGGAAACCAGGATCATCACCTTCGGCCGCGCATCGGCATCATGAATCGCCCACTGCATCTGGAAGCGTTCGGCGATCGGCGCGAACTCGGCCCGCAGCGCGTCGATATCGGGCGTATCCGCCGCATCGGAGGCATGGAACACGCAGCGCACGAAAAAGCGCCCGCTCAGGTCGTCGTCGAACACGGTTAGTTCGTCGACATAGCAGCGGTGGCTATCGAGCACGCCCACCACGGCGGCCACCTGGCCGGCCGCGCTGGGGCAGGAGAGCGTCAACAGGAATCGGGAGTTGCGAACGGAGCCGGACATGCTTTCCTCGGATCACCGGCGGCGCGGCGCGCCACACGCGGCCGCTTCTCGCGGCAGGGCTCCAGTAAACCAGTCCGTAATCCGGGTGGATAGAATCGAAACGCCGTGCCGCTGGTATCGAAACGCCAAACCGGGGCGGCGCCGGCACCCAACCGACGGCGCCGAACCATGATCAGCCGTCCAGCCCCTCAGCGCCCGCTCACGGCGGCATGAACCGGCGCCGCCGCCACGGCGCGCCCGGCGCCGGCCGGCTCGCGGCAGCGGTCGAACAGCCAGCGCCGGAACCGGCCCACCGCCGGCGCCTCGGGCCGCGATGGCGGCCGCACCAGGAAATACCCGCGCTCGGTCACCGCCGTGTCCTCCACGCAGCGTACCAGCTGGCCACTCGCAACCAGCTCGTCCACCAGCGGCGACCACCCCAGCGCCACGCCCTGGTTCATCAGGGCGGCATGCACCACCAGCGCATAACTATTGAAAGTCAGCCCATGCGGCTCGGGCGGGACGGTGAGCTGGTGGGCGGCGAACCAGCCGTGCCAGTCCAGCCAGCGTTCCGGCTTGGTCGGCTGCACGTGCAGCAGCGGCAACGCCAGCAGGTCGGCCGGGCCCTTCAGCTTGCGTCGATGCGCGGCCAGGAAGGCCGGCGAGCACACGGGGGTGACGGCTTCCTCGAACAGGCGCGTGGAGGTGCAGGCCGGCCAGTCGCCGTCGCCGAACAGGATCGCCACATCGGCGTGGTCGCGTTGCAGGTCGGCGTGCTGGGCCGTCACCACGCGCACGTCCACGTCGGGCATCTCGGCCTTCAGTTGCGCCAGTCGCGGCATCAGCCAGTAGGTCGCGAAACCCACGTCGGTCACCAGGGTGAGGGCGCCACGGGCGCGGCGCTCGCGGATGTCGGCGGTGGCGCAGCGCAGCGTGTCCAGGCTCTGGCGTACCGCCTCGAACAGGCGCGCGCCGTCCTCGGTCAGGGTCACGCCGCGGTGGCCGCGCTCGAACAGCGGCGCGCCGAGCGCTTCCTCGAGCTGCACCACGCGCTGGCTGACGGCCGGCTGCGTCGAGCCCAGCTCGCGCGCGGCGGCCGTGAAGCTGGCCAGGCGCGCCGCCGATTCGAAGGCGGACAGCGCCTGCATCGGTGGTAACCGATCGGGACTTCTCATAAGCACCTCTGATGGCCCATAAGCAAACGACCACTTCCCCGCGCGATTCCAGCCGGCGACAGTGAAGCCTGCCGCGGCGCGCTCGCCGCGCCGAAAACCCGGCGCGGCCGGCGGCGCCGCGATCCCGTCGATTCTAATTCAGTCAATTCGCGATGCTTAACACGAAGCCGAATATCCTTATCTTGATGGCTGATCAACTGACCCCGTTCGCCTTGTCCGCCTACGGACATCGCGGCGCGATCACGCCCACCATCGACCGCCTGGCCGCCGGCGGGGTGGTGTTCGAATCGGCCTATTGCGCCAGCCCCCTGTGTGCGCCCTCGCGCTTTTCCCTCATGTCGGGCAAGCTGCCGGCCGCGATCGGCGCCTACGACAACGCGGCCGAACTGCCGGCCCAGACGCTCACCTTCGCGCACTACCTGCGCGCGGCCGGCTATCGCACGGCGCTGGCCGGGAAGATGCACTTCTGCGGGCCTGACCAGTTGCACGGCTTCGAGGAGCGGCTCACCACCGACATCTACCCGGCCGATTTCGGCTGGGTGCCCGACTGGAGCCAGCCCGAGGCGCGGCCCAGCTGGTACCACAACATGGGCTCGGTGCTCGACGCGGGCCCCTGCGTGCGAACCAACCAGCTCGATTTCGACGACGAGGTGACTTTCGCCACCCGCCAGAAGCTCTACGACCTGGCCCGCGAGAAATCGGCGGGGCAGGACACGCGGCCGTTCTGCCTGGTGATGTCGCTCACGCACCCGCACGATCCCTACGCGATCACGCGCGAGTATTGGGACCTCTACCGGGACGAGGACGTGCCGATGCCGGCCGTCACGCTCGGCTACGACGAGAGCGACCCGCATTCGAAGCGGCTGCGCGCGGTCAGCGAGATCGACCGCACGCCGCCCGGCGAGGCGCAGGTGAGGGCGGCGCGCCATGCCTATTACGGCTCGAGCTCCTATGTCGACGCGCAGTTCGACGCGGTGATGAACGCGCTGGAAGCCTGCGGGTTCGCCGACGATACGATCGTGATCGTGACCGCCGACCACGGCGACATGCTCGGCGAGCGCGGCCTCTGGTACAAGATGACCTTCTTCGAGGGCGGCTGCCGCGTGCCGCTGATCGTCAACGCGCCCAAGCGCTTCGCGCCGGGCCGCGTGGCGGCCTCGGTCTCGCACCTGGACCTGCTGCCCACCCTGGTGGAGTTCGCCACCGGCGGCGCGCCGGCGGAATGGCCGGATAGCATCGACGGATGCAGCCTGCTGCCGCATCTGACGGGCGGCGCCGGTCACGACGAGGCGATCGGCGAGTACCTGGCCGAAGGCGCGATCGCGCCGATCGTGATGATCCGGCGCGGCGAGTGGAAGTTCATCCACACGCCGGTGGATCCGGACCAGCTCTACAACCTGCGCGACGATCCGCGCGAGCTGCGCAACCTCGCCGACGATCCGGCGCTGGCCGAGCTGGTCGCCGCGTTCCGCGCCGAAGTGGCCAAGCGCTGGGACCTGGACGCGATCCACGCCCAGGTGCTGGCCAGCCAGCGCCGCCGCCGCTTCCATTTCGCGGCCACCACGCAGGGGCGCATCGCCTCCTGGGACTGGCAGCCGTTCCAGGACGCGAGCCAGCGCTACATGCGCAACCACATCGAACTCGACACGCTCGAGGCGATGGCGCGCTATCCGCGCGTGCAGGGCTGAGTACAGGGCTGAATACCGGGCGCCGGCCACCCGCCGCCGGCCATCCATCCATTCCATAAGGAAAATCCACGATGACACGCTTCAATCGATCTGCCGGGGCGGCTCGCGCGCCGCGGCGCGGCACCTTCGCGACGGCCGCGCTGTCGGCCTTGCTGGCCGTCCTCCTGCCGGGCGCCGTGGCACGGGCGGCCGAGCCCGCCGCCTGCACCGAGGTGCGGATGGCCGCGCCGGGCTGGACCGATATCGACGCCACCAATGCGATGACGGGCGTGGTGCTGGATGCCCTCGGCTATCGCCAGCGCGTCTCGAACCTGTCGGTGCCGATCACCTTCCAGGGCCTCAAGAAAGGGCAGATCGACGTGTTCCTCGGCAACTGGATGCCGGCGCAGGGGCCGCTGGTCAAGCCCTTCGTCGAGGAGAAGTCGATCGAGGTGCTGCACCCGAACCTGACGCACGCGAAGTTCACGCTGGCCGTGCCCGACTACGTGGCGGCCGCCGGCGTGCACAGCTTCGCCGATCTCGCCAGGTACGCGGACCGCTTCGGCAATCGCATCTACGGCATCGAGCCGGGCGCGCCGGCCAACCAGAACATCAAGCGGATGATCGCCGACAAGGCACTCGGCGCGGGCAACTGGAGCCTGGTGGAATCGAGCGAGACCGGCATGCTGACCCAGGTCGAGCGCGCCGAACGCGATCACCAGTGGATCGTGTTCCTGGCCTGGGAGCCGCACCTGATGAACACCAGGTTCCATCCCGTCTACCTGTCGGGCGGCGATGCCTATTTCGGTCCCGACTACGGCGGCGCGACCGTCAACACGGTGGCGCGCAGCGGCTACGCGAACCAGTGCCCGAACCTCGGCAAGCTGTTCCGGCAGGTGAGCTTCAGCGTGGACGTGGAGAACGCCATGATCGCCTCGATGCTGGTCGACAAGCTCTCGCCCACCGATGCCGCGAAACGCGCCCTGCAGGCCCATCCCGACCTGCTCGACGCCTGGCTGGCGGGCGTCACCACCGCCAGCGGCGCGCCCGCGCTGCCGGCCGCCAGGACGGCGCTCGGCCTGCACTGAAGCGCCCGTAACCCGTGCGAGGTTCGCGGCGGTGGCAGCGCGAACCCGCCTCAGGGCTTTCACGGGTCGGTCGCATACAGACCATTTGTTGTCGTTCGCAGACGGGTGACCCATAAATTGGGTTTGTATTTTTTTCCTCACGTGTCCGGTTCGCGATTCGGCCAGCCGGCCACGCCAGCGTCACCCGTTTCAAGCAAGGCTTCGGACCCGCGCCGCGCGTGGGTCATTCTTCCAACAGGGATGCAGGTTTGGGGTTGCCACGATGAAAAAAAGAATGAAAGTTGCCGCAGCCGGCGCCGCCGCGCTGGCCATGGCGGGCGTGTCGTCGACGAGTCACGCGCAGAGCAGCGTCACGCTGTACGGCATCATCGACGCCGGTATTACCTATGTGAACAATTCGGGCGGCGCGCATGTGTTCAAGTTCGACGACGGCGTGTCCTACGGCAACCGGATCGGCTTCAAGGGCACCGAAGACCTCGGCGGCGGCTTGAAGGCAGTGTTCGCCCTGGAAAGCGGCTTCCGGCTCGGCAACGGGCAACTCGGCTTCGGCGGTGCGCTGTTCGGCCGCCAGGCTTATGTCGGACTGCAGAACGACTGGGGCACGCTGTCCTTCGGCGACCAGCTCGACATGACCGAGGAGATGGTCTACCTGACCAACGTCTCGGCCTGGGCCAGCGGTTACGCGATCCACCAGGGCGACTTCGACCGCTTCAACGGCGACCGCCTGCCGAACTCGGTGAAGTTCCTGTCGAACACCTTCGCGGGCTTCAAGTTCGGCGGCATGTACTCGTTCGGCAACGTGGCCGGCAATTTCCACCGCAACAGCGCCTACAGCCTGGGCGCGAGCTACGCGAACGGCGATTTCTCGGCCGGCGCCGCCTACACGCAGCTGAACAACCCGAACGGCATCTACGCCTTCGATCCCTACGCGATGATCGGCACCAAGACCTTCCTCGGCCAGCCGACCGTCAGCGTCGATCCGGCCACGGGCGCGGTGACGGACCTGTTCTCCAGCACGCCGATGAACATCGACAAGCAGGGCACCTTCGGCGTGGGCGCGAGCTACGCGATCGGCAAGCTCTCGCTGATCGGCAACTTCACCTACACGACGATCAAGGGTTTTGGGCAGAGCTCGCACATGCAGGTGTATGAAGGCGGCGCGACGTATCAGTTCACGCCGGCGCTGAGCCTGATCGGCGGCTACCAGCACACGCGCTTCGAGGGCCATCACTGGAACCAGGGTTCGGCCGGCGTGCACTACCTGCTGTCCAAGCGCACCGACGTGTATATCTCCGGCGACTACCTGCGCGCCTCGAATGGCATGGATGCCGTGATCGGCTACAGCTTCACGCCGTCGACCACGCAGACGCAGGCGGACGTGCGGATCGGCATGCGCCATTCGTTCTGATGCGTTGATGATGGCTCGATTCGCCCGGCGCCGCGACGCGGCGCCGGGCGCTTGCGATCGGGCTCGGGATCGATCGGGGGGCGGTGCCCCGGCGATTGCCGCTGAGGCATCGACGCCCGGGGAATTCGATGGCTAGTCTGCCATCGATTGACCAAGCCGTTGCCGGCGCTGACTAAAAAAACGATAACATCACGCGGTAGTCCCGGACATTCCCCCCCATCCCGAGGAAGCATCATGGCAAAGACTATCGTTGTTTATTTTTCCGGATATGGTCACACCAGGCGGGCCGCCGAAGTGGCGGCGCAAGGCGCGGGCGCCGAACTGATCGAGATCGATGCCGAGGGCAATCTGCCGGAAGCAGCCTGGGAGCAGCTCGATGCCGCCCAGGCCATCATCTTCGGCACGCCGACCTACATGGGCGGTCCCGCCTGGCAGTTCAAGAAGTTCGCGGACGCCAGTTCCAAGAAGTGGTTCTCGCGCGCCTGGCAGGACAAGGTCTTCGGCGGTTTCACCAACAGCGCCAGCTTGAACGGCGACAAGCAGGTCACCTTGATCTATCTGCAGACGCTCGCTTCCCAGCACGGCGGTATCTGGGTCAGCCTGGGTGTCCCGCCCGCCAATACCAAGGCGGCGACCCGCGACGACGTCAATAATCTCGGCGGCTCGGTCGGCGCGCTGCTGCAGTCGCCCGCCGACGCGGGCGTCGAGGAGATGCTGGGCGGCGACCTGGACACGGTGAAGGCCTATGCCGCCCGCGTGGCGGCCGTCGCCCAGCGGCTCCAGAGCTGATTGCCGGGCCGGCGCCCGCCGGCCTGATCCCGCGCCGGCGGCCCTGCCGCGCCGCGCGCAGGAGGCGCACCGCACCGACTAGCGATCGGCCATCGCGTCGATGGTGCTGTTGCACTGATCGTGGCTGCGGATCGTGATCAGAGGCGCGGCATCGCCTGGTCGCCCGAGGCGTCGGCATCTTCCGGCGCGCCGCCGAATGCCGAGGACATCGCCTTGCCGCTCAACGTCGGCCATCGACGCTCGGTGAAGCGTGGAGGGCCGCTGTGCAGCGGCGGGACCGGATGGTGTCCTTATCGTTTCCCGGGCGTTTCCCATCACGTCGAGCCGCGATATCGCGCGAGCCCTTCCCTGAGGTGGCGGACCAACTCCACGGCGGCGGGGGCGCCTGGTCCTTTCTGTACATGAAGGTTGATCGAAAAATCGGGCAGCGCGGGAAGCCCGCATTCGGCAGGCAGGATGCCGAGTTCGCCCGGCACGGTGGACGCCAGGCGCGCCGTCACCGCGAGATCGGCACGTACCATGGCGACGGTCGCATCGATGCTGCCGTTTTCGAACATGGCGCGCCATGGCATGTCGTGCCGGCGCAGCGCATCGAGCACGACGGGCCGGAACGCGCAGGTCTCGGCCACCATCGAGAGCGGCAGGGGCCGCTTCCCATGCGCGGTGCCCCCTCTTGCACCGACCCAGACGAGCCGGTCCACGGCCACGCACTCGCCACGGGATTTGCCCGGCGGCTCTTCCGTCAGCGCGATGTCGATCGCGCCGCGCTTCAGCGTTTTCAGCAGTTCCGGCGATGCCTCGCACACGAGCGTGAGCTCGACCTGGGGGTGGTTCTGCGTGAAGCCTTTCAGGATCGGCGCCAGGCAGGTTCCCACCAGGTCTTGCGGCGCGCCCAGGCGTATCGCCCCGTCTATCGCGCCGGCCGTCATCTCGGTTCGCAAGGCGTCGTGCATGTCGAGGAAGCGCCGGGTCGAGCCGAGCAGGCGCTCGCCGGCCGCCGTCGGCCGCAGGTCGTGGCGATCGCGGACGAACAGGGGCCCGGCCAGCGCCTCGAGCCGCGCGATCTGCTGGCTGACCGCGCCTTGCGTGAGATGCAGCGCGTTGCCGGCAGCCGTCATGCTGCCGTGTTCGGCGACGGTGACAAAGGCGCGGAGCAGGGTGATATCGAGGTTTCGGGCCATTTCTGCATTACCAATGCTAATGGAATGGATCAAGAAGTTTCGCTATCTTAATGCATCGCGCGCGGGTAAAACGGGGTTCTCCGATCGACTCGCCGGGAGGGCATGTGCCCCTGCACGACTATCTGCCGCTGTTGGTTTTCGTCCTGGTCTCCACGATCACGCCGGGTGGCGCGACCACCCTGGCCACTGCATCGGGCGCGCATTTCGGTTATCGGCGCTCCTTGCCCTACATGGTGGGGATCGCCGCCGGTCTGGCATCGATGGCCGCGTCGACGGCGGCGGGGCTCGGCGGCGTGGTGCTCGCGCTGCCGGGCCTTCAACTCGGCATGAAGGCACTGGGCTCGCTGTATCTGCTGTGGCTCGCCTGGCGCATCGGGCGCAGCGGGCCGCCGCACGTCGCGGCGCGTCTGAACAAGCCGGCTGGTTTTGTCGGAGGCCTGTGGATGCTCTGGCACAACCCGAAGGGATGGACGATGACGCTGGGTGCCGCCGCATCGTTTGCCGCGCTCGCCCCGGGGCCGCTTCAACTGGCCGGCCTGCTCGGGGCGTCGTTCGGCGTCGCGGCCATGCTGTCGCTCTCGGTCTGGTGTCTCGCGGGGCTGTTCCTGGCCCGCCTGCTGCGCACCGACGCCCAATGGCGCATGCTCAACCGGGTGTTGGCCTTGCTGCTGGTGATCTCGATCGTTGCGATATGGCTTGCCTAGAGGCTGCTTCAGGCGGCGCGTCGAGGTCCCTGGCCAGGCGGGCGCCGCGCCTCGCTGACGAATCGTCGACGCCGGTTCCCCGCGTATCCCGGGGCGCCCGGCCGTGTCGGCCGTCCCGGATGTCCATCGGCGCCGAATCAGTCGTTGTTGCGCTGATGGACCGTGACGTCCGCCTGCATCGCGTTCCCGATCTGGCTTCTCACGGTGTCGTCATCCGCGCCCGACATCAGCTCGACGTGCGTTTCGACCAGTCGCCGGGTATGCGCATCCGGAAGGCGGTCGGGCCGGACCTCGGCCAGGCTGCGATGATGCGTGTCCGCGTTCAATCGTCCGCCGTCGGCCTGCTCGTGACGGATGAACTCGGCCACCTCGCTCTCGCTTGCCTGCGCGGCCATGGTCTTGGCTTCCAGGAAGACGTCGACGATGGGGGCCACGTGCAAGGACATTTCATGATCGATGACATGCGCGCCATAGCCGCTGTTCTGGGTGAGCACGTGGTTCTCGTTCACCTCCACGGAGAGCGAAAGCGGATGTCCGGCTGCGATATGCCGCGCGAGCGCCGTCGGATCGGTATGGACGCCCACGCCGTTCACTGACGCTCCGGTGGTGCCCGCTCGGCTGGCCGGCATGCGGGTCGAGGTGGAAAATTCCAGCTCGATGTCCTTGGGGTGCTGCTGGATCGTATCGACCAACGGGACATGCACGCGGCTGTCGGCTTCGCAGTACATCATGAGTGCATTGCTATACCGGCTCGCGTCGTGCTCGAATTCTCCGGATACCGAAATGTTCTGATAGGCCTCGGCGTGCTCGGGTGCCTCCATCGGGTACGCCGAGGCATGCTGGTTTGGCGTGGATGCGCGCTGGAAACCCGCATCCGGACGCGACTCGGCCGAGCGATTCGACGTCGGACGTTGCGGGAGATTCTGCAGGGCACCGCCCATGCGGGATCGCGTTTCCGTCGGCTGCGGCCGGGAACCCGGCGTGTGCGCCGCCGGCTGGGTGGAATCCTGGCCGGTGGCTGGGGTGGTGCCGTGGATCGACGGCGTGGAAAGTTTCATCGCTTCTTCTCAACAGGATGTCGGATGGGGTGGAGATGCGGCGACCGATGGATCGCCGCCCTGGCTGGGGCACCTCCGTGCGTGTACCACCACCTCATCGCGGATGAGCCTGCATGGCAATGTAGCCGTCATTCTGTTTTTGAATTCTCAGTTTGACTGAGCGTGTCTCAGCAATGGGGCGAAATTGATGAATTGCGTTCTGCGCGACGGGGCTTCGCGCGAATCTCACGATTGCTCAGCGGATTTTCTACACTGGCGCGTGCACTGGTTTTCAGCAGACCTTCCGTGCCTTGTCGGGCTCGCGCAGCGTGCCAGGCTCAGCGCTGCGTCTGTCGGTCGTTGCGCGGGCTCGCGCCGAAGCGCGCCCGGTAGCTGCGCGAGAAATGCGAGGGCGATTCGAAGCCGCAAGCCACGCAGATCGCCGTGATCGTCATGTCGGTCTGCTGCAGCAGCTCGCGGGCGCGGTCCAGCCGCAGCTGCATGTAGAAGCGCGTGGGCGTGTCGTTGAGGATCGAGCTGAACAGGCGCTCGAGCTGGCGCCGCGTGATGCCGACATCCTGCGCCAGCGCATCCGACGACAGCGGCGTCTCGGTGTGCCGCTCCATCGCGCCGATCACCTGGATCAGCTTGCGGTTGTGCACGCCGTAGCGCGCCGCGATCTCCAGCCGCTGCCGGTCCGAATGCTGGCGGATCCGGCCCACCACGAACTGCTCGGAGATGGTCGCGGCCAGGTCGGCGCCGTGCCGGCGGCCGATCAGCTCCAGCATCATGTCGATCGAGGCGGTGCCGCCCGCGCAGGTGATGCGGCGCTCGCCGGTCTCGAACAGTTCCTGCGTCGCGTTCAGGCGAGGGTAACGTTCGCGAAACGCGGCCAGCGCTTCCCAGTGCAGCGTCAGCGTGTGCGAGGGGTCGAACAGCCCGGCCTCGGCCAGCACGAAGCTGCCCGTGTCGATCCCGCCGATGGTGGCGCCGCCCAGATGTTGGCGCCGCAGCCAGTGGCCCAGCGTGCGCGTGTAGCGCGCCAGCGGCTCGAAGCCGGCGATCACGAACACCGTATCGGCGCGCTCCACCTCGCCGAAGGCCGCGTCGGCGTTCAGCGCCACGCCATTGCTGGCCAGCACCGGCGCGCCGTCCATGCTCAGCAGTTGCCAGCGGTACAGATCGGGGCGAAAGCGGTTCGCCACCCGCAGCGGCTCGATCGCGGACATGCAGCCAAGCGCGGAAAAGCCGGGGAGCAGCAGGAAGTGGAGAGTTTCCGGCATGGGGCTGGGCGGGTGAGGTGAGGGCGGGGCGCGCGCTTGATTATAGAGGCTGGCGGACCCGGTACGGCACTTGAGACGAACGAGCAGTTTGTTGAGCCGCGCGGACATTCATCGAGAAGCGTCGCGGCACTACAGTGGATACACGTGATCGACAAGGAGATCACGAACCCGCAGCGAAACGACATGGGTCGACAACGTTGCGAACGCAACCAACCTATCACTGGAGTCCATCATGAAGACGCTTCTCGCCAATCGCATCATCGCCGCCACCGCGGCCGCCGTTGTCCTCACGTTCGCCGCCGGTGCCGCCCAGGCGCAGCCCCGCCAGTTGACGCGTGCACAGGTGCGCGCCGAGCTCGTGCAACTGCAAGCCGCCGGATACAACTCGGCGCGCGGCGAGGACACGACGTACCCGGCGCAACTGCAGGCAGCCGAGCAGCGCGTGGGGCAGCAGCAAGTGGCCGTGCGCACGGTCAGCGACGAACAGGGTTATGGCGGCAGCGTCGGCGGCGCTTCGGCCTCGGGCACGCGCCATCATCATGTCTCGCTCGAAAACGACGGCATGAAACCCGTGTATTTCGGTCAATGAACGTAGCCATGGCCGGCACGCACACGATCGGTGCCGGCCCGGGTCAGTTCTTCATCTCGGGATGGAAAGCGGGCGGCTGGCGGTATCGGCTGGTTTCCCCGTTCCAAATCGGCGAGAGATGCAAGACATGCGACGAAATCATGATTGCCGGCGCGGGGCAATGGCGCACGGTGGCGCCTGCAAGACGGAGGATGCATGTCTCCTTCAAGCCGGCCGCAGCGCCGCCAGCCGCTCCCTCAGCAGGCTTGCCCGGCGCCCGCTGCGGCAATAGGCCAGCACCGGCTTCGGCAGTTCGTCGAGCAGCGCGCCGAATGCTTCGGCCTGCTCATCGCCGATCGGCTGCCCGGCAGCCACCGGCAGGTAACGTGCCTCGATTCCCGACTCGCGCGCCGCCTTTTCGATCTCCGCGAAATCTGGCTGATCCGCGCTCTCGCCGTCGGGCCGATTGCAGATCACCGAGCGGAAGCCCGCATTGCGGATCGCCTTCAAGTCCTCCGGCTGAATCTGCCCGGAAGCGGTAAACCCGCGCTCGGCCGCCTCGCGACATCGCTCGATCGCCTCGCGAAAGCGGGCGATCGCGAACTCGACGTCCTGCTCCGTGGTGAAGCGCCCGACGCTGATGCGCACGGTGCGTCCCGCCGCCTGCGCATCGAGGCCGATCGCGGTGAGCACATGCGAGGGCGTGCCGGCGGCCGAATTGCAGGCCGAGGTGGACGATACGGCCAGCGCCTCGCCGAGCATGAAGGGCTGGAAGCCCGGCGCGTTGACGGTCAGGCTCAGCGTATGCGGAATGCGGCGCGCCTCGCGCGCGTTCTGCGAGACATCGCCGATCGCGAGGATCGCATCGCGCAAGCCCTCGCTCAAGGTGGCGATGCGCGCCGTGTCGCTCTCCAGCGCGGCGGCCGCCACTTCGCAGGCGGTGCCCATGCCGACGATCTGGTGCGTGGCCAGGGTGCCCGAGCGCAGCCCGCGCTCGTGTCCGCCGCCGTGCATCTGCGGGGCGATCCGCTCGGCGATCTCGCGCCGCACATACAGCGCGCCGATCCCCTTCGGGCCATACACCTTGTGCGCCGACATCGACAGCATGTCGACGCCGAGCGCGCGCACGTCGATCGCGGTCTTGCCGAGCGCCTGCGCCGCGTCGACGTGGAGCAGGGCGCCGGCCGCATGAACCACGCGCGCGATCGCGGCGATGTCGCTGAGCGTGCCGATCTCGTTGTTGACCAGCATCAGCGAAACCAGGCCCGTATCGGGGGCGATGGCCTCGGCCACCGCCTCGGCGCTGATCTCGCCATTGGGCGCGGGCGCCAGGTAGCTCACCACGAAGCCGTGCTTCGCGAGGCTGACCATGGTGTCGAGGATGGCCTTGTGCTCGATGCGGCTGGTGATCAGGTGGCGCCGCTCGCCGGCCTTGTCGGCATAACCCTTCAGCGCGAGATTGTTCGATTCGGTGGCGCCCGAGGTCCAGACGATCTCGTCGGCGTCGGCGCCGATCAGCGCGGCCACCTGCGCGCGGGCCTGTTCCACCTTCTCGCGCGCCAGCCGGCCCGCCAGATGCGAGCTCGAGGCCGGATTGCCGAAGATGCCGTCGGCGCCGAGGCACTCGGCCATCGAGGCGATCACGCGCGGATCCACCGGGGTGGTCGCTGCGTAGTCGAGGTAGTGGAGGTGGAGGTTCTCGCTCATGGTCGTTCGTTCATTGCCGCCAGGGAATGCGGAAATGATACGGGGAGCCATCAAGAAAAAGGCTCCAAATTCAGCCGCGATTCCGCGTTTGAATAGAAGATTTTTCTATTTGCTTAGCGTCGGGACGGAAATCGTGTGGCGAGGAGCGGGTTGGCGAGAACGACTTGCCGAGGCGGGTGAAACGGAAGATGGGTGAAAGAGACGCGCAAGCAGGCGCCTGGACCGCCAGGCCCCGGCGGGCGCCGGAGCCTGCCGTGTCAAGGCCTCAGACGCCTTCGACCACGCGGAAATCGCGCTCGGCGCCGTCGCCGAGCTCCTTGAGCGCGGCCTGGTAGGCCGGGCTGTTGCGCGCGGCCAGCGCGGCTTCGAGGCTGTCGAACTCGATCACCACCGCGCGCTGCTGCAGGCCCGACTCGAACACTTCGGCCGGCGTGTTGCGCACCAGGTAGCGGCCGCCGGCTTCGGTCACGGCCGGCGCGGCCAGCTTGGCGTAGGCCGCCATCTTGTCGGGATCGGAGATATTGCGGTAGATGCTGAGCCAGTATGCTTTTGCCATGGATGTTGTCTCCGGGAGGGGCGATAGGCGAATGCGCTCGCGCGAGGCATTCTTCCAGCGCGATATTACGGGAATTCGGGGGCGGAAGTCGGCGCGCCCCATCCCGCCGATCGATCGCCCGGACGATCAGCCGGCGGCAGGTTCCTTCCTGGCGCGCCGGCGCGGCGCCGCCGAAGCGGGCGCGGCCGGGATCGGCTCGAACAGGGCATCGAGGTCGTCGGCCGAGAACTTGACGGCGCCGGCGGCATCCTCGGACAGGATCGCGCTGGCCAGCGCCGCCTTCTGCTCCTGCAGCACCAGGATCTTCTCCTCCACGCTGCCGGCCACGATCAGCTTGTAGACGAACACCGGCTTGTCCTGCCCGAGCCGATGCGCGCGATCGGTCGCCTGGTTCTCGACGGAAGGGTTCCACCACGGGTCGTAGTGGATCACGGTATCGGCGGCCGTCAGGTTCAGGCCCACGCCGCCGGCCTTCAGGCTGATCAGGAACAGCGGCACCTCGCCTTGCTGGAAGCGCTGCACGGGCGTGACGCGGTCGGTGGTGTGGCCGGTCAGCATCACGTGGGCGATGCCGGCGGCGTCGAGCGCCTCGGCGATCAGCTCGAGCATGCCCGTGAACTGCGAGAACAGCAGCACGCGGCGCCCTTCCTCGATCAGTTCCGGCAGCATCTCCATGAGCAGCGCCAGCTTGGCCGATTCCTTGACGCGCGCGGCCCGTTCGAGCTTGACCAGGCGCGGATCGCAGCACACCTGGCGCAGCTTCAGCAGCGCCTCGAGCACCACGATATGGCTGCGCGCCAGCCCCTTCTCGGCGACGGCCTTGCGCATCTTCTCGTGCACCGCGGCGCGCACGGTTTCGTAGAGGTCCCGCTGGGCGCCGTCGAGCTCGACGCTGCGCAGGATGGTGGTCTTGGGCGGCAGTTCGGCGGCGACCTCGTCCTTGCGACGGCGCAGCATGAAGGGGCGAATCCGCCGCGCCAGCAACTCGCGCCGGACCGTGTCGCCGTGCTTCTCGATCGGCGTGCGCCAGCGCCGCGAGAAATCGCGCTGCGTGCCGAGGAAGCCGGGCAGCAGGAAATCGAACTGGGCCCAGAGCTCGCCCAGATGGTTTTCGAGCGGCGTGCCGGTCAGGCACAGCCGATGCCGCGCGCGCAACTCGCGGATGGTGGCGGCCGCCTTGGTGGAGGCGTTCTTGACGTACTGGGCCTCGTCGAGGATCAGCAGGTGGTAGTCGTGCTCGGCGAGCGCCGCCTGGTCGCGCCAGAGCAGGGCGTAGGTGCTGAGCACCAGGTCGTGCCGGGGGATCTCGTCGAAGCGCTCGCGCCGCTGCGGCCCATGCAGGTCGAGCACGCGCAGGTCCGGCGCGAAGCGTCGCGCCTCCTCGCGCCAGTTGTGCATCAGCGTGGTGGGCGCGACCACCAGGGCCGGCCGGTCGAGCCGCCCGGCTTCCTTCTCGGCGAGGAGGTGGGCCAGCGTCTGCACGGTCTTGCCGAGCCCCATGTCGTCGGCCAGCACGCCCGCCAGGTTCTGCTCGCGCAGGAACTGCATCCAGTTCAGGCCCTGGCGCTGGTAGGCGCGCAATTCGGCCCGCAGCCCGCGCGGCACCGGCGCCTCGTCGACACCCTGGCCGCTCGCCAGCCGTTGCGCGAGCTGCCGGATTGCGGCATCGCCGTGGAATTGCCAGCGGCCCGTCTGGTTCAGCGCCTCGATCCGGGCCGCGTCCCAGGCCGACAGGCGCAGGCTGCCGGCGCCGATCGTGTCGAACAGGTCGATCAGCACGCGCACCACCGGCTTGAGGCGGGCGGCGCGCAGGTGCAGCCGTTCGCGCCGGTCGGTCAGCAGCTCGATGATCTCGTCGTCGTCGATCGCGTCGAGCCGGCCCGACAGCCAGCGCGTGTCGCGCCGGAACAGCTCGGCCAGCAGCGGCTCCAGGCGCACGATCCGGTCGTTGACGCTGATGCCCATTTCCAGCTCGAACCAGCCTTCGCCGGCCTGCTTGAGCACGCCGTCGATCGACTCGACCTCGGCCACGTTGTGGCGGAACGCATCGCTCATCACCACCTGCCAGCCGTCGCGGCGCAAGGCCGGCACGAGGTTCCTGACGAAGTCGGGCCAGTCGTCGGGATAACGCGGCGTGAGCATGCCGTCGGGGAACGGCTTGGGCCCATGAACGAGCCTCGTGGGCATCTTGCCGAACCCGAGCCGATGCAGTTCCGCCAGGCGCTTCTGCTCGGCCTCGAGCCGGCGGCGCACCTGCACCACCTCTCCGTTCGCGCTGCGCACCAGGGTGGTATTGCCTTGCGCGGCGAGCGCGTGGCCGTCGTACTCGAAGCTGACGGTGGCGAAATCCAGGGCGTTCTGCGTGTTGGGCGAGGAGCGGCCGAAAGTCCACACCGGCAGCGTGTCGAGCGACAGCCGCGGCAGCGGCTCGGTGTCGATCACCTGCACGCTGGCCGAGACGGGCGCGGGCGGCGGGGGAAAGTCGGGCGCCACTTCCTGCATCACCTTGCCCACCAGCACGGCCTCGTCGAGCGTGACGGGCGGCATGGCCAGGAATTCCGCGAGTTCGTCGGCCGGCCAGGGCAGTTCGATCGGGCCGGCCTCGCCGGTTTGCGCGTCGAGGTACCAGCAGGGCTCGGTGGTGGTCAGCAGCAGGGCGGCGGGCGGCTCGGTCTGCAGGATCGGCTGGATCCGCGTGTCCGACAGCGTATGCCAGTGGATCCGGCCCGGGCGCGCCGCAGCGAGTTGCAGGGCGCGCGGCTCGCTCCACGAGGCGAACTGCGCCGTGGACGAGACGAAGGCGCGGCCGGTGGCGATCATCTTGTCCATGATGGCGGCGCCGCCGCTGCCATTCAGCCGGAAGCCGCCGATGTAGGAGCGGCTGCGTTCCAGCCACAAGCCGCGCAGGATCGCCAGGTCGTCCTCCACGACGAACTTCGGCGGCTGGACCAGCGCGTTTTCCAGGTTGCGCCAGGGATCGCCGAACGAGCGGATCGCGCCGTCGGCGCCGATGCGCGCCTTGTAGAGGAAGATCTCCGGCTTGCCCTGGTAGGTGCCGGCGATCACATAGGCCAGCCCCTGCGTGGCCCTGGCCGCCGCCGGCTTGGTGCCGCGCCCCTTGGACGCCACGCGGGCCGTGCGAAAGCCTTCCAGCCAGGTCAGCAGTTCGGGACGCACGCCCGTGGCCGGGGGTTTCGGCTGTTGATCGAGACCGGCCACCAGCACCGCCGCCACGTGCTTGCACAGATAGCCGACCGGGCAGGTGCATTCGTTGTCGATCCAGGTGTCCCCCGCCTCGTCGCCCTCGCGGAAGCTGATGCTCACCTCGTAGGGACGCGAGTGGGTGCCTTGCACCTTGGCGCTCAGCGTGCCGCGATCCTCCCGCCACTGCAGGTCCGAGACGGCGTTCTCATAGCTGCGGGCCTTGGCCATCGTGGCGGGACCCAGCCAGTTGGTGATCTGTTTGCGGGTATAGGAAAAGGGCATGTCGAAGGGGGGCGGGCAGCGGCGCGGTAGGTATTCTACGTGCGCCACCTCGCTTCGACACCGGCGCGGGCCGGCCGGCTTGGGCTGGATCATCCCGGCGCCGGTCGCCGTGCCGCATCGGGACAATCGCGCCGCGCCCGCGATTTGCCCCGAACCCCCGCCCTCCAAGCCGCGAGCCCCGGCCTCATGGTTTCCCCCCAAGGTCGCTGGCAGTCAACAAAACGTCGCCGGCGGTCGCCTCGGGCCGAATATGGCCCGTTATTTTTGCTTCCACGGTGCAGGCCTCGTCGTCCCCATCATCCGCCTGCGAGACAACCGCCGAACAGGGAGCCAACATGAAGTCGTGCAAGACCCTCGCGCTGGTCGTGGCCTTGGCCGCGGCATCCGCCTTGCCGTTGCCGTCGTTTGCCCAGGATGCCGCCGCCTGCCGCACGGTGCGTTTCTCCGATATCGGCTGGACCGACATCACCTCCACCACGGCCCTGGCCTCGATGCTGTTCGACTCGCTCGGCTACAAGCCGACCACCACCATCTCCTCGGTGCCGATCTCGTTCGCCGGCCTGAAGGCCAAGCAGATCGACGTCTCGCTCGGCTACTGGTGGCCGGTGCAGCAGAAGCAATTGCAGCCCTTCCTCGACTCGAAGTCGATCACCGTGCTGGAGCCGCCCAACCTGTCGGGCGCCAAGGCCACCCTGGCGGTACCGGCCTATGAATACCAGGCCGGCCTGAAGACCTTCGACGACATCGCCAAGCATCGCGCCGAGCTCGACGGCAAGATCTACGGCATCGAGCCCGGCAGCAGCGCGAACGCGACCATCCAGAAGATGATCGACACCAATCAATACGGCCTGGGCGGCTTCAAGCTGGTGGAGTCGAGCGAGGCCGGCATGCTGGTGACGGTCGAGCGCGCGGTGCGCGACAAGAAGTGGGTGGTGTTCCTCGGCTGGGAACCGCACCCGATGAACATCCAGCTGCAGATGAACTACCTGTCGGGCGGCGACGCCTCGTTCGGGCCGAACTACGGCGAGGCGCGCGTCTACACGCTGACCGCGAACGGCTTCGCCGAGCGTTGCCCGAACGCCGGCAAGCTGGTCTCGAACCTGCGCTTCACCACCGAGATGGAGAACCAGCTGATGCTGGCCGTGGTGAACAAGACCCGCCCGGCCGACGCCGCCAAGGACTACATCCGCAAGCACCCGCAGGTGCTCGACGGCTGGCTGTCCGGCGTGAAGAGCTTCGACGGCAAGGACGGCGTGGCTACCGTCAAGGCTGCGCTGGGCATGTAAGGCCGCCGCCCGGCACGCGACATCGATCAACCGGACGCGAGGGCGTCCATGCAAGCAACGAGGCAATCGCAATGAACCATGAAGTGATCATCACCTGCGCCGTGACGGGCGCCGGCGACACGGTCGGCAAGCACCCGGCGATCCCCGTCACGCCCAAGCAGATCGCCGAGGCGGCGATCGAGGCGGCCCGCGCCGGCGCGACGGTCGCGCACTGCCATGTGCGCGACCCGCGAACCGGGCGTGGCAGCCGCGACCCGAGCCTGTACCGCGAGGTGGTGGACCGGATCCGCTCGGCCGACGTGGACGTGATCATCAATCTGACGGCCGGCATGGGTGGCGACCTGGAGATCGGCGCGGGCGAGGCGCCGATGCACTTCGGCCAGGGCACCGACCTGGTGGGCGGCCTGACGCGCCTGGCGCACGTGGAGGAACTGCTGCCCGAGATCTGCACGCTCGACTGCGGCACGCTCAACTTCGGCGACGGCGACTATATCTACGTGTCCACGCCGGCCCAGCTGCGCGCCGGCGCGAAGCGCATCCAGCAGCTCGGCGTGAAGCCCGAGCTGGAGATCTTCGATACCGGCCATCTGTGGTTCGCCAAGCAGCTGCTCAAGGAAGGCCTGCTCGACGATCCGCCGCTGTTCCAGCTCTGCATGGGGATTCCCTGGGGCGCGCCGGCCGATACCGGCACCATGAAGGCGATGGTCGACAACCTGCCGCCCGGCGCGCACTGGGCCGGCTTCGGCATCGGCCGCATGCAGATGCCGATGGTGGCGCAGGCGATGCTGCTGGGCGGCCACGTGCGCGTGGGCCTCGAGGACAACATCTGGCTGGATCGCGGCGTGCCGGCCTCGAACGGCTCGCTGGTGCAGCGCGCGCGGGAGATCGTCGAGCGCCTCGGCGCCCGCGTGCTGACGCCCGCCGAGGGCCGTGCCAAGCTGGGCCTGCCGCCGCGCGGCCAGCGCCTGCTGGAGCGCCGCGCGATCGCCGAATTCGCGTGACATCACGAGCGGCGGCGCGCGCACCAGGCGCCGCGCCGCCAGACATTCAGGAAAGCCAAGGATTCGACATGACTGTGATCACCGATATCAAGACCTTCGCCGCGATCGGCACCGGCGTGATCGGCAGCGGCTGGGTGGCGCGCGCGCTCGCCCACGGGCTCGACGTGGTCGTCTGGGACCCGGCGCCGGGCGCCGAGCAGCAACTGCGCGCGAACATCGCCAATGCCTGGCCCGCGCTGGAGCGCGTCGGGCTGGAGCCGGGCGCCTCGCCCGAGCGGCTGCGCTTCGTCGCGACCATCGAGGCCTGCGTGGCCGATGCCGATTTCATCCAGGAAAGCGCGCCCGAGCGCGAGGCGCTGAAGCTCGAGCTGCACGAGCAGGTGAGCCGCGCGGCCAAGCCGGGCGCGATCATCGCCTCGTCCACCTCGGGCCTGCTGCCCACCGATTTCTACGCGCGCGCCACGCATCCCGAGCGCTGCCTGGTCGGCCACCCGTTCAACCCCGTTTATCTGCTGCCGCTGGTCGAGGTGCTGGGCGGCGAGCGCACCTCGGCCGAGGCCGTCGAGGCGGCCATCGGCATCTACGCCGCGCTCGGCATGCGCCCGCTGCGGGTGCGCAAGGAAGTGCCCGGCTTCATCGCCGACCGGCTGCTGGAGGCGCTCTGGCGCGAGGCGCTGCACCTCGTCAACGAGGGCGTGGCGACCACCGGCGAGATCGACGACGCGATCCGCTTCGGCGCCGGCATCCGTTGGTCCTTCATGGGCACTTTCCTGACCTACACGCTGGCGGGCGGCGATGCCGGCATGCGCCACTTCATGAAGCAGTTCGGGCCCGCGCTGGAGCTGCCCTGGACCAAGCTGGTGGCGCCCACGCTGACCGACGAGCTGATCGACCGCGTGGTGGAAGGCACGGCCGAGCAGCAGGGCGAGCGCAGCATCAAGGCGCTGGAACGCTATCGCGACGAGTGCATCACCGAGGTGATCGAGGCGATCTCGCGCGTCAAGGCGCGCCACGGCATGCGCTACGAGGACTGAGCATGACGACGGCAACGGCCAGCGGCTTCACCGTGTATCGCGACCAGGTGCGCGAGGAATGGGTCGACTACAACGGGCACCTGCGCGATGCGTTCTACCTGCTGATCTTCAGCTACGCGAGCGATGCGCTGATCGAGCGGATCGGCCTCGACGACGCCACGCGCCGCGCGCGGCAGCGCTCGATCTACACGCTCGAGGCGCACCTGAACTACCTGCACGAGATCAAGCTCGGCACGGTGGTGCATGTCGACGCGCGCGTGCTGGCGGTCGACGTGAAGCGCATCCATCTGTACCTGGAGATGTTCGCCGAAGGCGTGGCGGGGCCCGTGTCGGCCAGCGAGCAGATGCTGATGCACATCGACACCGGCGGCCCGAAGGCGGCGCCCTTCGATGCCGACGTGGCCGAGCGGCTGGCCGGGATGGTGGCGCGGCAGCAGGGGCTGCCGGCTCCCGCTTATGCGGGGCGCGTGATCGGCTTGCCGCCGGCGCGTCCCGCGCGCTGAGCGAGGCGCGGGCGATGGCGCTGGAAGCGGGAATCGCCGCCTTCGTCGCGCGCGTGACGGCCGAGGGCGGCGATGGCGGTGATCCGCGCGCGCTGTCGATCGAGGCGCTGCGCGAGGCTTACGAGGCGTTCGCCGCGCGCTGGACGCCGGCCCGGCTGCCGCCCGGCGTGGTCGCCGAGGATGCCGTGATGTTCGCGCCGGCGGGACATCGCCTTGCCTTGCGGCGCTACCGGGCCCGCGAGCAGCCGCGCGGCACGGTGTTGTTCTTCCATGGCGGCGGTTTCGTGCTCGGCTCGCTCGACAGCCACGCGTCGATCACGGCGCGGATCGCGGCCGATACCGGCCTCGACGTGATCGCCGTCGATTACCGGCTGGCGCCCGAGCATCGCGCCCCGGCCGCGCACGATGACGTGCGTGCCGTGACGCGCGCCGCGCTGGGCGGCAGCCTGCCGTTCGGGCCGACGGCGCTGCCGGTCGCGGTTGCCGGCGACAGCGCGGGCGGCACGCTGGCGGCCAGCGTGGCCGCCTGGTTCGGCGCCGAGCTCGCGGCCGTCGCGCTGGCTTACCCGATGCTCGGCCTCGAACCCGAATCGCCCGCCGCCGAAACCGAGGCGCATGCGCCGATGCTGACGCTCGACGAGGTGCGCCTGTACCGGCGTCTCTATTGGGGCGATGCCGCGCCGCCGGCCGGCACCGTGCCGCTGTTCGCGGCCCGCTTCGAGGGCTTGCCGCCGCTGCTGGCGGTGGGTGCCGAGCACGATCCCCTGCGCGACGATGCGCGCGTCTACGTCGAGCGCATCGTCGCGGCTGGCGGCGAGGCGCATTTCCACTTCGGCTCCGGCCTCGTGCACGGCTGCTGGCGCGCGCTCGACCTCAGCCCGGGCGCGGCCCGGATGCACGCGACGATCTGCGAATTCCTGGAAGCCGCTATGGACCGGCACGCGGCATCCCGATGAGCGGTGCCGTCTCGTTCCTGCCAAAAAAATACCCCGGACCGAAGCCGGACCGAGGCGGAGTGCACGCCGTCTGTTGGCACGAGAACAGCTGCGAGTCGAGTATAGAAAGCCGTTCGACGGCTTTCAAAATGAAAAACAGAAGGAATCTTCTGCGATTCGGCTGGCAAAACGTCGATTTGCCGATATTGCGAGAGCGCCGGCGAATAAAGGCTCGCGCTGGTGAGATTGCCCTTGGCTCGAGGAAACAATCGCCTTCCCGGGCCTGGAAATCGTCAGAGGATCCACCGAACCCAAAATGAAAAACGGCACGACCTCGTCGAGGATCGTGCCGTTCGTCACGGCTCGGGATCGTGCTGGAATCCGGCGCGGCGAAACGCGGCTCGCGCCGCCGTATTCCACGATCCCCAAGAAACACATTGTTGCACCACCGGCAACGATGATGCGGGCCTTCTCCAGCTCGTTCCGATCGGGACGGGTGCCCCCGGATCGAAAAAAGGCCCGGGCGCCAGGCGCCCGGGCTAAGCCGTCCCTGATGGGGCGGCGGAGGTTTGGGGCCTGAAAACGACGACGAGCCCGTGGCGGGCTCGTCGTCGAAACGGGCTGCCGCCGGGGCAGCCTCGCAGCTACTGCTTAGTGACCGAAGTAGATCGAGTCACGTGCCGTGGCAGCCGGTGCCACCGCGCTGCCCGAACGCACCACCGGCGCTGCCTGCGAGCCGTAGCCGCTGGTGTCCGTGCCCGCCACGCGGGCCTCGGCGGCCTGGATGTCTTCCGGGTAGTACGGGCTCGCGACGCCCGGATGATACCCGGCCTTCTCGAGTTGAACCAGTTGCGCGCGCACTTCGGCGCGGGTCACGGGCTGGTTCGTTTGCGCGAACGCGGCGACCGAGGCGGTAAGGGCAAGAGCGGCAACGACTGCTTGAGTGAGCGACTTCATGATATGACCTCCGTATCTTTGTTTGGTGTGTCGCCTTCGACTGGATGTCGTCAGCGAGTGATGTGAATCGTAGTCCTCGCGATACCTAGGGTAAATACTGGTTTCGGTGATAGATCGTTGCTTAAATCGATAAAATCGCAGGTCGTCAATGGTCGGAGGAATGCGTGGGCGGCAACGATATCGCGACATCGCCCGCAGGCGCGCCGCAACTCGATTCGAGCGACCGAGGCAGAGGGCCGGCGGGGTGAGGGAGCGGCAGACGTAAAAGCGAAAGCCCCGCGAATCGCAGGGGCTTTCGGGCATGGCGGGGCATGGAGCGCGTGTGGAAACGCCTGCGGCGGGCAGGCGCCGCAAAAGGAAACGCCGCGAGTGGATCGCGGCGTCTGGCTGAGGGCGGCTTACTTGCCGCTGTGCAGGCCCAGCACCTGGGCGGCGGAGATCATCGCGCCGGCGTTCGCGGGGGCGGGACGTTCGGCAGGGCGGAACACCTCTTCGCCGCGCTGGATGGTCTGTCGCGACAGCGCGCAGGTGCCGGTGCGTTGCGCGAAGCGGCGCCGCCAGCGCTGCTCGCCATAGTGGCAGCGGCCGGGTTCGACCCAGCGAACCACCAGCAGCGTATCGGATTGTTCGAGAATTTCGACGTGAACGTCGGAGGCGTCGAGCACTGGCCTTGATTGGGAAGACTTCATTTGCCGTTTCCTAAAGCTCGTGCGGTATCGGCCTAGGCAGTATTTGCAACTGCGATTTGTCGATTCCGTAGCGGTTTCCAATAAGAATCTGGGGCTAAATGTAAGCGCCTGCGACAAGAAAAAACATCCTGTCTGGCTCGAATTACATTTTGCCGATTTAGAAACAATCGACGAGCCCTGTTGGGCGCACAAAGAAAAAACCCCGGAGGGGATCCGGGGTGGAAAAAGGAGCGAGCCACACGGCAGACGCCTTACTCGCATAGGCATCTGGGGTGAGGACCGTGTTGAGGTAGCTCGCCCTTGGAGACGGTTCAGTGCACGTCGTACATCGATCGGCCGTTGATCGTGAACGGGTCTTGGGCCCGTTTTCCTGCTTCGACCGTGTCACGAGGCTGTGCACCATAGCCGGAATTCACGTTCGCGCTGTCCTGCGCCCGCGCCTGCTGGGCGGTGGCGCCGGCGGATTGCGACGGGGCCTGCGCGTCATCGCCGGCCGCGAAGGCGGACGAGGCGAATGCCAGCAGGGCGGACGCCGCGAGGATCGAATAAGGCTTGCGCATCATGATCGGCTCCTTGCGAAATGTCGGCGGGCGACCGGCTGTTTCCACCGCGCCTGCCGTCGAACGTTTCCGGACAACAGGCGCAATGATGCAATGCGCAAGCCGCTAGCAGCGTGACGCGTGGATGGCAGTCCTGTCAGGAAAGGCAGGTCGGGAATGGATACGACGGCTAAGCGGTTGGACGATCGAAACGCAGTGTCCTCATTTCGTGAACACTGCGTTGCGCATTTGACGTCATTCACGGCGCGACGCAATGGATTGGCAATGCTTTATGCGCCGGTTAATCGCGCTGAGGCAATGCCGATTCGAATCGGCATTGCCTCAGCGTATGAAGCGCGTCGCGCTGAACGGCGCGAGATCGATCTCCGGCGTCTCGCCGCAGATCGCCTGCGCGAGCAGCCGGCCCGTGATCGGGCCGAGCGTCAGCCCGTGATGGTTGTGGCCGAACGCGAACCACATGCCGCGATGGCGCGGCGCCGCGCCGATCACCGGCCGCATGTCGGGCGTGCAGGGGCGAAAGCCGAGCCAGGGCGCCGAGTCGAGCCGCTCGCCCAGGCCGAAGCTCGGGCGCGCGATGCGTTCGGCGCGCGCCAGCTGGATGCCCGTGGGCGGCAGCGAGCGGGCCGCCAGCTCGATGCCGGTGGTCAGGCGCAGGCCGCGCTGCATCGGCGCGATCACGTAGCCGTGCTCGATGTCGACCACCGGCGCCGACAGGCGCGGCAGCCCGGCCGGCGGCGCGTAATGCATGTGGTAGCCGCGCTTGTCGCGCAGCGGGATGCGATAGCCGAAGCGCGAGAACACCAGGTCCGACCAGGGGCCGAGCGCGATCACCGCCTGGCGCGCCGAGGTCTCGCCGTCGGCGGTGTCCACGCGCCAGCCGTCATCCACCCGGGCCAGCGTGGCCGCGTCGCCGCGCAGCAGGGTGCCGCCGTCGCGCTCGAATTGCGCGGCATAGGCGGCCACCAGCGCGCCGGGATTCGATACGGCCTTCGGATCGAGCCAATGGATGGCGCCCGCGAAACCTTCGCCGAGCGAGGCTTCGCGCGAGCGTAGCGCCGCGGCGTCGAGCGCCGCGTAACGCAGGCCGTGGCTGCGCGTCAGCTCGGCGGCATCGGCGACGCCGCGTTCGAGCGCGCGCGGCGAGCGGAACGCCTCGAGCCAGCCGCTGCCGTGGATCAGCTCGGCAGCGCCGGGGCTGCGCGCGGCCAGCGCCTCGTGCTCGATCACGCTGCGCTCGATCAGCGGGCGCAGGTCGCGCGCGGCCGCGGCATGGCGGGCTGGCGCCGATTCGTGCCAGAAGCGCAGCAGCCAGGGCGCGAAGGCCGGCAGCGAACGCGGATGCCAGTACAGCTCGGTGGCGCGGTTGGCCGCGTAGCGCAGCAGGGCCAGCGGGCTGCGCGCAAACGCATAGGGCATCACCGACGAGCGCTCGATCAGCCCGGCATTGCCGAAGCTGGTGCCCTGGCCGGGCGCCTGATGATCGACCAGCGCGACGCGGCGGCCGCGCTCGCGCAGATGGCGGGCAATCGACACGCCGACGATGCCGGCGCCCAGAACGATGTCGTCGAAATCCATGTCGGTCGGTGGGTGAGGGAGAGTCGCTGAGGAAACCGAAACAGTATCTAGCGCGACGATGTTCGGGACAGCTCGGCATCGGCCTCGTATTCGATCACCAGATCCGATTCGGCGATCGCCACGCAGGGCAGGATCCAGCCCTCGCGCTTTTCCTCGGCGCTGAGCCCCGGCCATTCGATCCGGTAACGGATCCGGCCTTCGCGCAGCCGGCACAGGCAACTGCGGCAGGTGCCGTTGCGGCAGGAGCGCGGCAGCGAGATGCCATCGAAGCCGGCCGCCTCGAGCAGCGACAGCGAATCGGGCGACTCGAAGCTGAGGCCGATCGGCTCGATACGGACCTGGAACGCGGATTCGGATTCGCTCATCAGGGGCAGCAGAGAGTTTGGGGCGGGATCGCCAGCATACCCGATGCGCGCCCGGTCCGGCGACGCGCTCAGGCCTCGCCGCGCCGCCGCCGCAGATGCCGGTAGACGGTATTGCGCGCCAGGCCCAGTTCGCGCGCGGCGGCCGAGATATTGCCGTGATGGCGGGCCAGCGTGCCGTCGATCAGCGCGGCCTGGTGCGCGTCGAGCGTGGTGGCGGCGCGCTCGGCGAGGGCGCCTGCCGGCGGCGCCTCGGCGATCGCGGGCCCCGGCTCGTCGGCCTGCCGCGGGCAATCGAGCCAGAAATCCTCGGGCAGGTGTTCCAGGTCGATCTCGGGCGCGTCGTCGGCCAGCATGCCGGCGGTGCGCAGCACGTTGGCCATCTGCCGAAGATTGCCCGGCCAGCGGCAGCGCGCGAAGGCGGCCAGCACGGCGGGGGACACACGCCCCGGCAGCGCGTCGGTGCGCGCCAGCCGGGCCAGCATGCGCCGCACCAGTTCCTCCAGGTCGCCGCGCTGCGCGAGCGGCGGCAGCGTCACCGACAGCCCGTTGATGCGGTAGTAGAGATCCTCGCGGAAGTCCTGCCGGGCCATCATCGCGCGCAGGTCGCGATGGGTCGCGCAGACCACGCGAACGTCGACGGGCTGGGCGCGCCCGCCACCGAGCGGCACCACCGCGCGCTCCTGCAGCACCCGCATCAGCCGCACCTGCTGCGCCAGCGGCATGTCGCCGATCTCGTCGAGGAACAGCGTGCCGCCGTCGGCCTGCACGATGCGCCCGGCGCTGCCGCGCCGGCGCGCGCCGGTGAAGGCGCCGTCCTCGTAGCCGAACAGCTCGGCCTCGATCAGCGAATCGGGCAGGGCCGCGCAGTTGACGGCCACGAAGGGTCCGTCGCGGCGCGGCGAGGCGTGATGCAGCGCGCGCGCCAGCCATTCCTTGCCGGTGCCGGTCTCGCCGAGGATCAGCACCGGCAGGTCGCGGCCGCGGATCTTGGCGACACGCTGCAGGATCGTCGCCATGCGCGCGTCGCCGGTGTCGAGCGTGGCCAGCGTGATCGCGTCGGGGCTCTCCTCGCGCGGGGCGGGGGCCGGCGCCGGCTGGCGGGACGGCGTCGCCAACGGCGCGCGCGGCGCGATGCGGGTCTTGCGCGCATCGGCATAGTCGCAGCGCGCGATCACGCGTACGCCGCTGGCCAGCGTCAGCGCGAAGCTGGCGCCCGGTTCGCGTGCGGCCTGGTCGGCGAGCCGCGCGAAGGGCAGGCCGAACAGCTCGTCGCAAGCGCGATCCTGCAGCGCCTCGAGCGGCGCGCCGAGCTGGAATTGCGCGCTGCGGTTGGCGGCCAGCAGGCTGCCGTCGGCGCGGAACGCCACCAGCCCGCCGAACAGCGAGTCGACGAACTCGGCATGGGCATGGAACTGCACGCGCAGCGCCGCCTCGCAGGCATTGGCGAACAGGTGGTTCTCGATCAGTTGCGCCGACATCTTCACCAGCGCCAGCGTGTGCGGGCCGAAGCCGCGCGGGTCGCCGCTCACGTCGAGCGCGCCGAGCGGGCGGCCGAAGGGATCGGCGATCGGCGCGCAGGAGCAGGACAGCACGTGGTTGGCGCGCAGGAAGTGCTCGCCGCCGTGCACGGTGATGGCCTGCTGCGCCGCCAGCGCGGTGCCGATCGCATTGGTGCCGCGCGCCTGCTCGGCCCAGGAGGCGCCGGGGCGCAGCGCGACGCGGTTGGCCTTCTCGACGAAGTCCGCGTCGCCGATGCTGTGCAGGATCATGCCGTCCCGGTCGGTCAGGAGTACGAGGCTTTGGGTATCGGCGATCTGTGCGTGGAGCGCCTCCATCACGGGACGCGCGTGCGTGTAGAGCGAGCGGCTGCCGTCGATCAGTTCGCGCAGCGCGCCGGCCGACAGCGGCGTGTAGTCGGGCCGGTCCGACACGCGCAGCCCGACCGAGGCCGAGCGCGCATGGGCCTGCGCGAGGACGTCGAGTCGGCTGTCCGCGGCGGGCAGCACGGAGGATTGCGGCATGTCTTGTCTCCTGGGGCGCCGTCGGTGCGCCCTTGTTGGGTTCGCGGGCCTTGGCCGAGGCGCCGCAGGTGCCCATCATACAAGCGCGAACGGGCCGGCGCGATGGCGATTCGCCTCGGCGTGCGATGCCCCCGCCTTCGCGAGGCGAGCGGCGCCGAACGGTTTTTTTGCACCGCAAGACGAGGCGATCGGCCCGGCGTGGAAGGGCGATCGCGGCACGGCTGCCATGCGGCTTGCGGCACGCGCGCATTAAGCAGCGGCTGCTGAATTGCGGTGCCCAGCGACGGCGCCCGGCACCACCGCGGGGCACGGCTCGGGGTTTCTCCGAACCGGCCTTGCGTGTCGGCGCAAAGCGTCTACAGTGAATGCAACCGGCTCGTTCCGGGCGCGCCCCTCATGACTCGCGCGCCGCCTGCCGGCCGTCCCGCGTTCACCCCCTTGGCCCCGGAGGCCGTCCTGGTGTGCGCGGCCTTTTGCATTCTCGTCACGGCAGAGGCAGCGCCATGCAGATCCATTTCCCGAACGAAGCCCCCGAGTATTCGGGGCGTGAACTGACGCTGGCCTTCGCGGCGCTGGTCGACGGCGAGCGGGTGTGGTGCGAGATCACCGCCGAGGCGCTCGAATCGCATTTCGGCGCGGCGTCGCCGAGCTTCGAGGACATGCTGGGCGCCTTCGCGAACCACCGCCCGCGCATCGAGGCCGCCGCCCGGCGGCTGCTGGCCGATACGCGTGCGCGCTGCGTGACGCTGCGCAGCGGCTACGTCCGCTTCCACGAGGCCCATCAGCGCTGAACGCGGCGCGCGGTGCCGACGCTTCTCGCGGGAAGCGTGCGTTTTCATTCCTTCGGATTGCAGACGGCCGGCTCGGCCGCTTCGGCGGGGCAAGCGCGCGCCTAGCGCGAGCGCGACATCGAGCGGCGCTCGCCGCCGTCCGCGCTGCTTGAGGAGGCTGCCGCCGGGGCGGCGGGCCGGTCGGTGTCGAGCGCGCGATCGAACTCCTGGGCGCGCAGGCGGATCTTCTGCGCATAGGCCTGCGAGCCGCCGTAACGGCGCATTGCTACGTCGAGGTCGCCGTTCGCGCCCTGCATGTAGCCATAGAGGATGGCCGAGCCGATCTTGATGTTGGTGGTGGGCTCGGTCAGGTCCTGGTTGCGCACCAGGCCGCGATGCACCGAGGGCACCACCTGCATCAGCCCGGTCGCGCCGTTGGCGCCCTTGGCCTTTTCCCGGAAGCGCGATTCGATCGAGATGATCGCCAGCAGCACGGCGGGCGGCAGCGAGTACTTGGCGGAGGCGAGCGTGACGGCGTCGGAGATCTGCTCGGCCTTCTGCCGGGCGACGCCGAACTTGCGGATCAGGTAGGTGGTGACGGGGCCGTGGCTCGCTTCGGCGCCCTGCGCCAGCGGCCCCGAGGCGGGCACGCCGGAGGCCAGGGCGGGCGCGGCGGCCAGCATGGCCGCATCGCTGCGATCGGACGCAGCGGGATCCGCGAACGCCGTGGACGCGCAGCCTAGCAGGAAGACGATCGAACAGGTGAGCCGCCGCATGGATCTCGGGAACGATACCGGGGCGCATAGTATAGCCATCCCGGCCGGCCGGAACATATCGGCACGATCCAGGGGCCGGCGGGCCGCGCGCGGCGTTCGCCGGGCCGGAAACGGCGACGCCGCCCGAAGGCGGCGTCGCATGCCGGGGCGAGGCGCGAGGTTTATTCGCCGCCCAGGTAGAAGTAGCGGAACAGGAACACGATCGCGATGATCCACACGATCGCCTTGACCTCCTTCGCGCGCCCGGTCAGCAGCTTGAGGCCGGCATAGGCGATGAAGCCGAAGGCCACGCCGTTGGCGATCGAGTAGGTGAAGGGCATCAGCAGGGCGGTCAGCGCGGCCGGCACGGCCTCGGTGGCGTCGTCCCAGGACACGTCCACCATGTCGCGCAGCATCAGGCAGGACACGTAGAGCAGGGCCGGCGCGGTGGCATAGGCCGGCACCACGCCGGCCAGCGGCGCGATGAACAGGCACGCGAGGAACAGCACGGCCACCGTCACCGCCGTCATGCCGGTGCGCCCGCCCGCCTGCACGCCCGAGGCGCTCTCGATGTAGGCGGTGGTCGACGAGGTGCCCAGCACCGAGCCGGCCACGATCGCGGTGCTGTCGGCCAGCAGGGCCTTGTTCAGGCGCTGCATCTTGCCTTCCACCAGCAGGCCGGCGCGGTTGGCCACGCCCATCAGGGTGCCGGTGGCGTCGAACAGCTCGACCAGGAAGAACACCAGGATCACGTTGATCACGCCGGTCGACAGCGCGGCCTTGATGTCGAGCTTGAACAGGGTGGGCTCGATCGAGGGCGGCATCGAGACGATGCCGTGGAACTGGTTGCCGCCGAAGAAGAACGACAGCACGGTGACCGCCACGATGCCGATCAGGATCGCGCCGCGCACGCGCAGCGCATCGAGCGTGACGATCAGGAAGAAGCCGACGATCGCCAGGATGGTGGTGGGCTGGTGCAGGTTGCCGAGCGTGACCAGGGTGGCCGGGCTGCCGGTGATCACGCCGGCCGTCTTCAGCGAGATGATGCCGAGGAACAGGCCGATGCCGGCCGTGATCGCCACCCGCAGCGTCTTGGGGATGCCGTTGATGATCGCCTCGCGCACCCGGAACAGGGTGACCAGCAGGAACAGGCAGCCGGAGATGAACACCGCGCCGAGCGCGGCCTCCCAGGTGAAGCCCATGCCCTTGACCACCGCGTAGGCGAAGTAGGCGTTCAGGCCCATGCCCGGCGCGCAGGCCACCGGGTAGTTGGCGTACAGACCCATGATCAGCGAGGCGAGCGCGGCCACCAGGCAGGTCGCGACGAACACCGATTCCTTGGGCATGCCGGCATCGCCGAGAATCGCCGGATTCACGAAGATGATGTAAGCCATGGTAAGGAAGGTGGTCACGCCCGCCAGCAGTTCGGTGCGCAGGTCGGTTCCGGCTTCCTGGAAGCCGAAATACCGTTTGATCGAGTCCATGAAGAGGGTTCTCCGGTCGGTGGTCGTCTTGCTCGACGTTTCGTTCGTGTGACTGGTTTTCGTGGCGGCTCGCGCCGCGCGCGCGTCCTTGGGGATGGCCCGCTGGGGACGGCGACGGGCGGGATTGTAAACGCAGCACGAGCGCGCGCCTACGATTGCCGGGCACGGCACCGACCCGCTACGATGGCGGCTCGTGCGCGCTCGCCCGGCCCCGGACGAACGCCGACATACGATAAGTCGCCAAAAATACCCGAGAGAGCATGTCGAACCATCCCGAACCGAGGCACGCGCGCCGGCTGCCGCGAGCCGGCCGCCAGGCATTTCGAGCGCCGCGTCCGTCGACTTGCGCGGCGTCGTTGCCAGCCATCCCGGCGATCCTTTCGATTTCGTTGCGCGCGCATCGATTGGTGTCGAGACCGGCGCCGGCACGCGATGCACGCGAGGAGGGCCCGCGATGAAGCCCGAACGCCACCGCATCGATGCCGCAACGCCGCCGTGGATGCCGGTCGCCTTCGCCGAGGCAGGCATCGCGCGCTACGGCGCCGGCCGCAGCAATCCGCGCATCGTCGAATACAACGGCGCCACCAACCTGGCCGGCTACGACGACAAGATCTCCTGGTGCTCCTCGTTCGCGAACTGGTGCATGACGCGCGCCGGCCTGGCCGGCACCGGCTCGGCGCTGGCGCGCTCCTGGCTCGACTGGGGACGCGAACTGGCCGAGCCCGTTTACGGCTGCATCGCCGTGCTGATGCGCGACGATCCGAACAGCTGGAAAGGGCACGTCGGTTTTTATCTGCGCCACGAAGGCGACTCGATCGTGCTGTTCGGCGGCAACCAGCTCGACGAAGTGCGCGAGCTGGCCTATCCGCGCGCGGAACTGCTCGCCTATCGCTGGCCGCACGAGATGCAGGGCCGTTGAACGCGAGAAGCGATGGATTTCACGCGGCCGCAATGGCGGCGTCCATCGTTGCAGGCGGCTCGCACCGCGATTGTGCATCGCATCGGGCACGAAAACTGTTCCGTATCGTCCACGCGACACCCGCCGGAAACGCGTTCGTGAAGCCATCCCTTGCCACGCCTGGATTCACGGGCTTTACACATCCGACAATTAACAATGGATCGGAAAGAATCGCATTTTGGATGTAAAAGATTGCAAGGCGCTATCGCGAAAAAGAGGATTGGACTCTAGGATGTAATGGTGGGTCGGACGACTTGGAGGACGCCGATGCAGCGACACGAGATTCGCCGCGTCGACGTCCCGGCAGCAGGCAAAACCGGTATTCGCCGGGCCATGGTGGCCTGGATTCCCGTTCGAATTCATCGGTCGATACGGAGGTAAGCATGTTGAACTGGATCAGTCGTTGGGCGATGCGGCATGCCCCCACTCCCGAGAAAACCGCCGCGTCGATGCTCGTCACGGCGCGCATGGAGTTGTTCACCGCCGAGCAGCGCGTGATCGACGCGAAGCTGCAGGCCGACTACTGGCGCACGCGCGTGTCCTTCCTGGAAGAGGTGCAGAAGCAGGGCATCGATCCGTGGGTCACCGCTGCCGCGCAGCCGGCCGCGGAACCCGCGCCGTCCGCTGTCGCGCGCGGCCAGGGCGGCCCGCGCCTGGCGGCCAGCACCTGACATGACGGCCTGCTTCGCCGTCTCGCGCGCCAAGCGTGATGGCGCGTCCATCCTGTCATTGCCGAATCGAACGGGCTCGCCACGCGGGCCCGTTCTCCTCGCGCATCGCTTCATTCAGCCGGGCCGATTAGCCCTGGCCGCCAGTTCGCGCTCGCGATAAGCGGCCGGGCTCAGTCCGCTCCATCCCTTGAAGGCTCGATAGAACGCGCTCGGCTCCGCGAAGCCGGCCGCGCTCGCCACGTCGGCCACCGTCAGCTCGCTGTCGGCCAGCGCCGCGCAGGCGATCTCGTAGCGCAGCGCATCCTTGATCTCCTGGTACGAGGCGCCTTCCTGGCGCAGCTTGCGCCTGAGCGTGGCCTCGGCCACGTGCAGGCGCGCGGCGATGCCGGCCGCGTCGGGCCAGTCGGCCGGCGAGGCGGCGCGCAGCACCGCGCGTACGCGGCTCGCCAGCGAATCGGGGTTGCGGTACTTGACGATGAAGTTGCCGGGCGCGTTGCGCAGGAAGGTCTTCAGCGAGGCGCCGCTCTGTACCACCGGCAGCGTCGCGAAGGCCGGATCGAACTCGACGCAGGACTCGGGCTGATCGAAGCGCAGGTCCTCGCAGAAGATCTGCTGATAGTCGCGCGCGACCTCGGGCGGCGCGCTGCGCAGCTGCGCGCGCAGCACCGGGATGCGCCGCCCGATCAGCCAGCAGGTCAGCCCATACACCACGATGAAAAAAGTCGCGTAGGCGAACACCGGCGGCCTCGCGTCGGCCTCGCGATGCACGAAGCGCAGCCGCACGCGCTGCGCGTCGACATCGAGTTCGGCGTGCAGGTCGTCGAGCACGCCGCGCATCACGTTGAGCGCGCGCGACAGCGCGCTCAGCCCGCTGCGCGCGCCCAGCGCCGCCTGGCTCATGGCGATGAAGGTGCCGCTGCGCATCGGGTGCGAATCCTGGCCGAAGAACTCGTCGTCGAGCGTGCGCGCGATCGCGTTCCAGAGCGCGCCGTACTGGCGCGCGCTCACATGCGCCTCGGGATCGGCCAGCGCATCCGGCGCGATGCCGGCCTGCGCGAGCAGCGCGTCGGGGTCGGCGCCGCCCTGGCGCGCGAGCGCGATGCTGGTGGCGACCAGGCGGATCGAGACGGTTCCTTTGTCGGCGGCTTTCATGCGGGGTAGGTCCGAGGTGCGGGCGGCGCGGCCCCTGGCGGCGAGGCACGCGCTTTGGGGGCGAGATTCGGGGCGATATGGCACGCACGAACCTGCTATGGCAAAAACGATCATTGTAATTGAGTGCGGCGAGCATCGAAACACCGCCCTGCCTTGCCTACACTGACGTCATCGACGAACGAATCAGTTACCGGCTGCCGCGCGCGGCACCGGATCAGGAGACAGGCCCCGCCATGGATGCGCTCTATACCGAAGACCAGCGGATGATTCGCGACAGCGTCCGCGATTTCTCCACCGAAGTGCTCGCGCCGAACGCGGCGCAATGGGACCGCGAGGGCGCGCTGCCCGATCGCGTGGTCGCGCAGATGGGCGAACTGGGCCTGCTCGGCATGGTGGTGCCGGCCGAGTGGGACGGCTCGTATACCGATTACACCGCCTATGCGCTGGCGGTGGAGGAAATCGCCGCCGGCTGCGCGTCCTGCGCCACGCTGATGAGTGTGCAGAACTCGGTGTGCTGCGGCCCGATCCTGAACTACGGCACCGACGCGCAGCGCGATCGCTGGTTGCGCGAGCTGGCCTCGGGCCGAATGGTCGGCTCGTTCTGCCTGACCGAGCCGCAGGCCGGCTCCGAGGCGAACAACCTGCGCACCCGCGCGGTGCTGCAGGACGGCCGCTGGGTGCTGAACGGCAGCAAGCAGTTCATCTCGAACGCCTCGCGCGCCGGCGTGGCGATCGTTTTTGCCATGACCGATCCCGAGCAGGGCAAGCGCGGCCTGTCGGCCTTCATCGTGCCGACCGACACGCCCGGCTTCAACGTCGGCAAGCCCGAGAAGAAGCTCGGCATCCGCGCCTCGGACACCTGCCCGATCACGCTGGAGAACTGCGCGATCCCCGAGGAGAACCTGCTCGGCGCGCGCGGCGAGGGCCTCAAGATCGCGCTGGCGAATCTCGAGGGCGGGCGCATCGGCATCGCCGCGCAGGCGGTGGGCATCGCGCGTGCCGCCTTCGACAAGGCCTGCCGCTACGCCGCCGAGCGCACCCAATTCGGCAAGCCGATCAAGGAGCACCAGGCGATCGCCGAGAAGCTCGCCGACATGGCCACCCAGCTGAACGCGGCGCGCCTGCTGGTGCATCACGCCGCGCGGCTGCGCACCGAAGGGCTGCCCTGCCTGTCGGAAGCCTCGCAGGCCAAGCTGTTCGCCTCGGAGATGGCCGAGAAGGTCTGCTCCGACGCGATCCAGGTCCACGGCGGCTACGGCTACCTGGCCGATTACGAAGTCGAGCGCCATTACCGCGATGCGCGCATCACGCAGATCTACGAAGGGACCAGCGAAGTGCAGCGCATGGTGATCGCGCGGCAGCTCTGATCCGGCACGCGAGGCCGGCGTATGATCACCCCCACACGACGACGCACGAACCAACGTTGCGCGACGAGACGGAAGGAGACGAAACGATGACGGCACAGGCTTTCCTCGATGCCCGCGATTTCCTGCTGCGGCACCGGACCGACTACGACACGGCCTATCGCGATTTCCGCTGGCCGCAGCTAGCGTCGTTCAACTGGGCGCTCGACTACTTCGACGCGATGGCGCACGGCAACGAACGCCCCGCGCTGTGGATCGTCGATGCCGCGACGGGCGCGGGCGAGCCGGTTTCGTTCGCGCGCATGTCGGAGCAATCGTCGAGGATTGCCAATCATCTGCGCCGGCTCGGCGTGGGCCGCGGCGACCGCCTGCTGCTGATGCTGCCGAACCGCGTCGAACTGTGGGAGACCATGCTGGCCGCGATGAAGCTCGGCGCGGTGGTGCTGCCCGCCACCACCCAGCTGCCCGCTGAGGAGATCCGTGATCGCGTGACGATCGGCGGCGCGCGCTACGCGGTGATCGACGCGGCCGAGGCCGCGAAATTCGACCAGGCCGGCGTGGAGGTGACGCGCATCATCGTCGGCGGCGCGCGCGAGGGCTGGCTGCGCTACGACGAGGGCTACGCCGCCCCGGCCGAATTCGCACCCGACGCGCCCACCCACGTCGACGACACGCTGCTGCTCTATTTCACCTCGGGCACCACCTCCAAGCCGAAGCTGGTCGAGCACACCCATCGCACCTACCCGGTCGGCAGCCTGTCCACGCTGTACTGGATCGGCCTGCAACCGGGCGACATCCACTGGAACATCAGCTCGCCGGGCTGGGCCAAGCATGCCTGGAGCTGCTTCTTCGCGCCCTGGAACGCGCAGGCCTGCGTGTTCGCCTTCAACTACACGCGCTTCGATCCCAAGCAGGCGCTCGACGCGCTGGTGCGCTACGGCATCACCACGCTGTGCGCGCCGCCGACGGTCTGGCGCATGCTGGTGCAGCAGCCGCTGGCCTCCTACGCGGTCAAGCTGCGCGAGATCATCGGCGCGGGCGAGCCGCTCAATCCCGAGATCATCGAGCGCGTGCGCCGCGCCTGGGGCATTACCATCCGCGACGGTTACGGCCAGACCGAAACCACCTGCCTGATCGGCAATTCGCCGGGCCAGCCGGTGGTGGCCGGCTCGATGGGTCGCCCGCTGCCGGGTTATCGCGTGGCCCTGCTCGATCCCGACGGCGCGCCGGTGGAGGAGGGCGAGATCGCGCTGCCGCTGGACGGCGAGCGTCCCGCCGGCCTGATGACCGGCTACGCCAACCACGCCGAGGCCACCGCGCGCGCGATGCGCGACGGCTACTACCGCACCTCCGACATCGCGCTGCGCCGCGACGACGGTTATTACCTCTACATCGGCCGTGCCGACGACGTGTTCAAGTCCTCCGACTACCGCCTGAGCCCGTTCGAGCTGGAGAGCGTGCTGATCGAGCATCCGGCGATCGCCGAGGCGGCCGTGGTGCCGAGCCCCGATCCGTTGCGCCTGTCGGTGCCCAAGACGGTGGTGATGCTGCGCACCGGCTACGAGCCCGATGCGGCGCTGGCCCGGGAGATCTTCCGCTTCTCCCGCGAGAAGCTGGCGCCCTACAAGCGGATCCGCCGGCTGCAGTTCGCCGAGCTGCCCAAGACCATCTCCGGCAAGATCCGCCGCGTCGAGCTGCGCCGCCGCGAGCTGGAGCGCGATGCCGATCCCTCGCTGCGCATGCCCGACGAATACTGGGAGGAGGATTTCCCCAACGAGTGAAGCGGGGCCGGCCGGCCCACGAGGATTGCCGATCGCCGTCGCGCGCACCGTATCGAACGGCGCGCGTGCGCCATTCACCGGCCGCCGCGCGTTTCGCGCGACGGCCTTCAAGGAGAGCCGAACCATGAACGCAACGCCGATGCCCCGCGCGGGGCAGTCCCTGCCGACGGTCAAGCTGCTGATCGACGGCGAATTCGTCGAGTCGGCCACCCGCGAGTGGCGCGAGATCGTCAACCCGGCCACCCAGGAGGTGCTGGCGCGCGTGCCTTTCGCGACCGTCGCCGAGGTGGACGCCGCCGTGCGCGCCGCGCATGCCGCGTTCGCGCAATGGAAGAGCACGCCGATCGGCGCGCGCATGCGCATCATGCTGAAGTACCAGGACCTGATCCGCGCCAACCAGCAGCGCATTGCCAGGACGCTGACGGCCGAGCAGGGCAAGACCCTGCCCGATGCAGAGGGCGACATCTTCCGCGGCCTCGAGGTGGTCGAGCATGCCTGCTCGATCGGCTCGCTGCAGCTCGGCGAGTTCGCCGAGAACGTGGCCGGCAGCGTCGACACCTACACGCTGCGCCAGCCGCTGGGCGTGTGCGCCGGCATCACGCCGTTCAACTTCCCGGCCATGATCCCGCTGTGGATGTTCCCGATGGCCCTGGTCTGCGGCAACACCTTCGTGCTGAAGCCTTCCGAGCAGGATCCGCTGTCGACCATGGAGCTGGTCGAGCTGGCGATCGAGGCGGGCGTGCCCAAGGGCGTGCTCAACGTGGTGCACGGCGGCAAGGAAGTGGTCGACGCGATCTGCACGCACGAGCTGGTGAAGGCGGTGTCCTTCGTCGGCTCGACGGCGGTCGGCACCCACGTCTACCGGCTCGCCGGCGAGCACGGCAAGCGCGTGCAGTCGATGATGGGCGCCAAGAACCACGCGGTGGTGCTGCCCGACGCGAACCGCGAGCAGACCCTCAACGCGCTGGCGGGCGCCGCTTTCGGCGCGGCCGGCCAGCGCTGCATGGCCACCTCGGTGGCGGTGCTGGTGGGCGCCGCGCGCGACTGGCTGCCGGACCTGGTGGCGCGTGCGAAGACGCTCAAGGTCAATGCCGGCGTCGAGCCCGGCACCGACGTCGGCCCGCTGGTGTCGAAGGCGGCCAAGGCGCGCGTGCTGTCGCTGATCGAGGAGGGCGTGGCCGCCGGTGCGACGCTCGCGCTCGACGGCCGCGGCGTGACGGTGCCCGGCTACGAGGACGGCAACTTCGTCGGGCCCACGGTGTTCACCGACGTGAAGACCGACATGAGCATCTATACCAAGGAGATCTTCGGGCCGGTGCTGGTGGTGCTGAGCGCCGACACGCTCGACGAGGCCATCGCCCTGGTCAACGCCAATCCGTTCGGCAACGGCGTGGGCCTGTTCACGCAGAGCGGGGCGGCGGCGCGCAAGTTCCAGAGCGAGATCGACATCGGCCAGGTCGGCATCAACATCCCGATCCCGGTACCGGTGCCGTACTTCAGCTTCACCGGCTCGCGCGGCTCCAAGCTCGGCGACCTCGGCCCCTACGGCAAGCAGGTGGTGCAGTTCTATACGCAGACCAAGACCGTCACCGCGCGCTGGTTCGACGACGACGCCACGGCCGGCGCGGTCAACACCACCATCCGGCTCGGCTGAGACGGGACAAGACAGCGATAGCGACATCGGGAGAACGTCATGAAGATCGGATTCATCGGCCTCGGCCACATGGGCGCGCCGATGGCGCTCAATCTCGTCAAGGCCGGCCACGAGGTGCGGGCCTTCGACCTCAGCGAGGACGCGCTGCGGCTGGTGGCCGACGGCGGCGCGAAGCTGGCGGGCTCGGCGCGCGAGGCGGCCGAGGGCGCCGAGTTCGTGATCACCATGCTGCCGGCCGCGGTCCACGTGCGCCGCGCGCTGACGGACGAGAACGGGGTGCTGGCCGGGCTCGCGCCGGGTGCCACGGTGATCGACTCGAGCACCATCGACCCGGCCAGCGCGCAGGCCTTCGGCGAGCTGGTGCGCGAGCGCGGCGGCGCCTTCGTCGACGCGCCCGTGTCGGGCGGTACCGGCGGCGCCGCGGCCGGCACGCTGACCTTCATGGTCGGCGGCAGCGTGGCCGAGTTCGAGCGCGTCACGCCGGTGCTCACCGGCATGGGCCGCAACGTGGTGCATTGCGGGCCGACCGGGATGGGGCAGGTGGCCAAGGTCTGCAACAACCTGGTGCTCGGCATCTCGATGGCCGGCGTGGCCGAGGCGATGTCGCTGGGCGTGGCGCTCGGCATCGACCCGAAGGTGCTGGGCGGCATCCTCAACACCTCGACCGGCCGCTGCTGGAGCGCGGACACCTACAACCCCTACCCGGGCGTGATCGAAACCGCGCCGTCCTCGCGCGGCTACACCGGCGGCTTCGGCACCGACCTGATGTTGAAGGACCTGGGCCTGGCCAACGACGCCGCGAAGCAGGTGCGCCAGCCCGTCTATCTCGGCGCGCTCGCGCAGCAGCTCTACCAGACCGTGAGCAGCCGCGGCGACGGCCGGCTCGATTTCTCGGCGGTGATCCGCCTCTACCAGATGCCCGCTTCCAAGGATTCCCGATGATCGAACTCACCGAAATCGACGGCGGCGCGATCGCGCTGCTGACGCTGTCGCGGCCGCCCGCCAACGCCTTCACGGCCGAGGGCCTGGCCGAGCTGGAGCGCAGCGTGGCGCGGCTCGAGGCGACGCCCGCGCTGCGCGCGCTGGTGATCACCGGCGCCGGCCCGAAATTCTTCTGCGGCGGGGCCGACCTCGACACCTTCGCCAGCGGCGACCACGCCGTGGCGCGCGCCATGGCCGCGCGTTTCGGCGCCGCCTTCGCGAAGCTGCAGGCCGCGCGTTTCGTGACGATCGCCGCGATCAACGGTTATGCGATGGGCGGCGGCCTGGAGTGCGCGCTGGCCTGCGATATGCGGATCGCCGAGCGGCATGCGCAGATGGCGCTGCCCGAGCCGGCGGTCGGCCTGCTGCCCTGCGGGCTCGGCACCCAGACGCTGCCCTGGCTGGTCGGCGAGGGCTGGGCCAAGCGCATCGTGCTGGCCGGCCTGCGCGTCGATGCCGAGACGGCGCTGCGCATCGGCCTGGTCGAGGAGCTGGTGGAGACCGGCGCCGCGCGCGAGGCCGGCATCGAGCTGGCGCGCCGCGTGGCCGCTCTCGCGCCGCGCGCCACCGAATCGAGCAAGGCGCTGATCGTGCTGGCGCGGCAGGGGGTGCCCTTCGATGCCGCCGTCGCGCTGGAGCGCGAACGTTTCGTCGACCTGTTCGACACCGGCGAGCCGCGCGAAGGCGTGGCCGCCTTCTTCGGCAAGCGTCGCCCCGACTGGCACGCGGCCCATCACGGAGACAAGCAATGAGCATGGCGCTACAGGCATCCATGGTTTCTTCCGCCTCGGCGCCGGCGGCCGAGGCGTCAACGGCGTTCACCTCGGCCGGCGCGGCTGCCGCGGCCAGCAACGGCCCCGACGTGACGATGCGCGTGATCAATCGCGTCGCCGTCATCACGCTCGACCGGCCGGCCGCGCTGAACGCGCTCTCGCACGCGATGGTGCGCGAGCTCGCGGTACTGGTGGAGCGTTGCCGCGAGGACCCGCAGATTCTCGCCATCGTGCTGCGCGGCGCCGGCGAGAAGGGCTTCTGCGCGGGCGGCGACGTGCGCGCGCTGTATCACGAGGCGAAGGCCGGCTCACGCGACTGGCTGCAATTCTTCGTCGACGAATACCGGCTCGACTACGCGCTGCACACCTTTCCGAAGCCGGTGGTGGCGCTGATGGACGGCATCACCATGGGCGGCGGCATGGGGCTCGCGCAGGGTGCCGCGCTGCGCGTGACCACCGAGCGCAGCAAGCTGGCGATGCCGGAAACGCGCATCGGTTTCGTGCCCGACGTGGGCGCCACGCACTTCCTGTCGGCGCTGCCGGTGGAGCTGGCGCTCTACATCGGGCTGACCGGCGTGACCCTGTCGGGCGCCGATGCATTGGTCGCCCGTCTCGCCGATCTTTGCGTGCCGGCCTCGTGGCTGGAGACCTTCGAGCAGCGCCTGGAACGTGCCGAGCTGGGCGGGCCCGACCTGCCGGGCGCGCTGCGCGCGGTGTTCGAGCCGCCCTGCAACATCGTTCCGCATGCCGCGCTGGATGGTCAGCTACCCTGGATCGTCCGGCACTTCGACCGGCGCTCCAGCGTCGAGCGGATCGTCGCCACGCTGCGTCATGACCTCGGCCGCGAGGAGAGCAGCCGTGAATACCGGCAATGGCTGCAGGCCACGCTCGATGCCTTGACCGGCCATTCGCCGACCATGCTGCTGGTCACGCGCGACGCGCTGCTGCGCGGGCGCCAGATGACGCTGGCCGAATCGTTCCGCATGGAGCTGTCGATCGGCTCGCGCGCGATCGAGGACGGCGATTTCGTCGAGGGCGTTCGCGCGCACCTGGTGGACAAGGATCGCCGTCCGCGCTGGGCGCCGGCCACGCTGACGGAGGTGCGCGGCGAGCGGGTGCGGCATTTCCTGAGCTCGCCGTGGAAGCTGGAGGCGCATCCGCTGGTGGATCTGGGGCGGGAGTGAGGGGCGGTTTCTCCAGTCCTGGATATCATCGCTGACCGGCTGCATCGAACCGGGCGTCGACTGAAAATGAGAGGGGCGGATGGTGAAAACTGTCCGCCCCTTTCGTTTCCCGCATGCCGAAGCCGGGTTCGCGCGAGAGCGGACCGCGACCACGACCTTGCCGGCCGCCTTCGATTGTCTCGTCGTGCCGGCCACAATCCGCCGGCGTCGATGTTCCATCGACGATTTCACCAGTATCCGCCGGCGATTCCTGCAGGATCCGGTGCCTGCCGCACCGCGACAGCGCTTGCCGCGCGATCCTGAAATTCCGCGTAACAAACCCGACCTGAAAGATGGAATAGCGCCGATCGGCAAGCTGTTCTGGTAGGGCAGGCACACATGCTCCGGCGATGCGTCCTGCCAGGCGTACCGATGGCGTCTTCAAGGTGCCGGCGCGATGCCCCGCGCCCCGCCACCCGCCCGTCGAACAGGACGAAATCATGCGTACTCTCATTGGACTCGGCATCGTGCTCGCCAGCTGCGCGGCCTGCACCACGCCGGTTGCCTCGCCATCCTCCCTGGCGGATCCGTCGCTCGGCACGGCGGGAACGGCGGCGGCGCCTCCCGTTTGCCGGAGCGTCAACACCAGCGCGGTGATCGACGGCGCCACGCAGAACCTGACCGGCCTGGCATGTCGCCAGCCCGACGGCAGTTGGCGGATCCAGCAGCCGGATGCGGCGATCGATGCAGATGCCGCGGTCCTGCCCGCCTACGCGGATTACGCGGTCTTCCCGTATTACGACCCCTGGTTCTACGGGCCCTGGACCTTCGGCTTCGGCGGCTCGTTCGTGTTCGTCCACCACTTCCACCATGTCGATCACGGCCACTTCGGCGGATACGGCGGTTTTCACAACGGGTTCCATCACGGCGGCGGTCTCCATGGCGGCGGCTTCCACGCAGGCAGCAGCTTCCATGGCGGCGGGCGGCATTGATCCGTGATGTCGCGTCCGCGCGGCGGGAGCCCGCGATGAGCTTGCCCGCCTTCCTGAGGATCGCCGCGTGGCTGGCGATCGCGGCATGCATGTCGCCGCCGCTCGCGCACGGCGCGGCGGCGAGCGAGGCCGCCGCGCCCGCCGGGCAGCCCGATGTTTCGCCGGCGCAGGTCGGCGCGCTGCCGCTCGATCGGCAGGTGCGCTGGCTGCGTCGCGCGGCCGAAACGGGCGCGCTGGAAAAGCTCGACGACGCGGCGCTGCTCGCGCTGTTCCAGTCGCTCGATGCGTCGACGCTGCCGCGCTACATCGAGCAAGGGCCCAATGCCTATGCCTCGTACGAATTCACGATGCGGCGCCAGGAGCGCATCCATGGCACCTGGCCGAGCCGGCCCGATCACATGCTGGTGCGTTTGAGCAGCAAGCCGCTGCGGATTTACGCGAAATGGCTGCCCGACGGCGCGCATGCCGGGCAGGAAATCATCTATGACGAGTCGCGCCGCCGCGACCAGTTGTATGGCCATCTCGGCGGCCTGCTGAACGTACTGCCCGTGTGGGCCTCGTTGAACGGTGCGCTGGCGCATACGCAGTCGCGCCATCCGGTGCGCGATATCGGCACGGCCTTCATCGCGGGCCAGTTCCTGGCCGAGGGGGCGAAGCTCGGGGAGGCGGGCGGCCAGCATCCGGCGCGCATCGAGGTGAAGACCATCGACGGCGTGCGCGTCGTCGCGTTCACCTACGAAACGCCGACCGGCCAGCCCGAGTACTACGCGAAGAAGGAAACGCTGGGGCTCGATCTGCGGCATCCGTGGTTCCGGACCGCCGAATCCTATGACAACGACGGCCGCCTCTTCGAGCAGGTGGTGTTCGAGACGATCACGCCGCGGGACTTCGACGATTCGGCGTTCGATCCCGCGAATCCCGCATACCGGTTCCACTGAACCGGGCAAGCCGCGCCGTCAAGGTCGAGGTGCTTGTCGGGGGACGACATTGTTCAAGAATCCGAACGATGAATTCGGGCGGCTGCCGTATATGGGCAAGCCGCGCGTCGGTGGAATTTTCCTCGACGAATCTTCTTGCGCCGGGATCGCGAGTCCGCGGCACGCGGCACGACGAAGTCGTGCTGCGCGACGTGCCCACCGGCGCCGGCGTGCTCGATCTCGTCGAATGGACCGACGCGGTGAAGGCGACCGGCTACCGGGGATGGTTGAGCTGCGAGCTGTTCTGCCGGCGGCGGCAGCAACAGAACGGTTTTCGCGTGCCGGTGGAATTGAAGGCATTGATGACTCGCCTGATCGAATCGCCGCGCGCGGCGCAGGCAGGCACCGAGGCCCGGCCTCGATGAGCGGGGCGGGACTTCGCGATGGCTGGAATGCTTAGCTGAAATCCTTGGTTGTCCCCATCAAGCCCGGCTCCTAGCATGTGCCGACGACATTGCCGTGCCGCGCGCCCTGGCGCCCGGCACGGCTTCCTGTCGCCTGTTCATTCGAGGAACGAGCCGATGAGTCACGAGCCGGAAACACTGAAATTCGCCTACTGGGTGCCCAACGTCAGCGGCGGCCTGGTGGTCAGCAAGATCGAGCAGCGCACCAGCTGGGATATCGACTACAACCGCAAGCTCGCGCAACTGGCCGAGCGCAACGGCTTCGACTACGCGCTGTCGCAGATCCGCTTCACGGCCGGCTACGGAGCCGAGTACCAGCACGAATCGGTGGCGATCAGCCATGCGCTGCTGGCCGCCACCGAGCGCCTCAAGGTGATCGCGGCGATCCTGCCGGGCCCCTGGCATCCGGCGGTGGTGGCCAAGCAGCTCGCCACCATCGACCAGCTCACCGGCGGGCGCGTCGCGATCAACGTGGTCAGCGGCTGGTTCAAGGGCGAGTTCACCGCGATCGGCGAGCCCTGGCTCGAACACGACGAGCGCTATCGCCGCTCCGAGGAATTCATCCGGGCCGTGCGCGGTGTCTGGACCGAGGACAACTTCACGTTCCGCGGCGACTTCTACCGCTTCCACGACTACACGCTCAAGCCCAAGCCGATCCAGCAGCCGCATCCGGAGATCTTCCAGGGCGGCAACTCGGCGGCGGCGCGCAGGATGGCCGCGGCCGTCTCCGACTGGTACTTCATGAACGGCAACACGCTCGAGGGCCATCGCGCGCAGATCGAGGAGATCGGCGCGGCGGCGGCCGAGCAGGGGCGCCGCGTGCGCTTCGGGGTGAACGCCTTCGTGATCGCGCGCGATACCGAGGAGGAGGCGCGCGCGGTGCTCGACGAGATCGTCCGGCATGCCGACGTGGAGGCCGTCAATGCCTTCGGCCACGCCGTCAAGCAGGCCGGCAAGGCCGCGCCCGAGGGGCAGGGCATGTGGGCCAACTCGACGTTCGAGGACCTGGTGCAGTACAACGACGGTTTCCGCACCAACCTGATCGGCACGCCCGAGCAGATCGCCGAGCGCATCGTGGCGCTGAAGTCGATCGGCGTCGACCTGGTGCTGGCCGGCTTCCTGCACTACCACGAGGAGGTCGAATACTTCGGCCAGCGCGTGCTGCCGCTGGTGCGCGAACTGGAGCGCCGGCGCGAGGCGCAGCCGGCCTGAACCCGCTGCGGGAAGCTCGGCGGTGGCGCCGATCGCCGGTACCGCCGCCGCGCTTCCCGGTTTGAAACGAAACGATCGTTTCAAACGTCATAATCGTGAAACCAAATCTCACTGTTAATCAACTGATTAACATAACGAAATGAAGGCCGGCAGAATGCCGGTCGATCGACATAGTCCTCCTCGCGCCCTTCCCTGGCGTCCCGTCGCGTTCTCCCCAACTCCCTTTCTTCGACCAGAAACCCCGGCTGGCGTGCCATCTGGCATAACGCGCCGAATTCGGGAAATGGATGTCGCATTCCGCTCACGCGCAATTCGCATAAAACAAGGGTTAGATTTCCTAACACAGCGTAACTCGTTTCAAAAGTATTTTTTTGTAGAGGGCGCTGTGTCATGGAAAATCCAGTACAGTCGCGGTGCTGGCAATCCATAACAATGAATTGCGACGCAAACGGCGCTGTCGCCGGCCTGATCAGGGCGGTCGATGGCGGCTCGGGCGGCGCGGCGCATTGTGACCCGCGTGTGGCCGGTGGCATCGGCCGGCACGGTTCGCGAGGCTGGCTTCGCGAATGGGGTCGGGGCTTCGTGTGTCCGGCTTGTTGCGGCATGCGGATGCTGGCTACTTTTTTCATCCGGCGGTTTTGAGAGGAATCGCCGGAGGGAACCCGGATCGGGCGCCGTTCAGATGCGGCCGGCGGGTCCCGGTGGTGGGCGCATCGATGTCCGGCGCAATGGACCGGCCACGACGGCGTCGAGACCTGTCGCGAGGTCGGCCGTAGCCGTGCGGCACGATCGGTGGACGCGGGCAGGGGAAGATCGGCAGGACCCGGCGCCGGCAGGTGCCGCCGCGATGCCTTGGTCGATTCATCGATCCGGCGAGGACGCGCCTGGGCTGCACAACAACATATTCCGAGGAACACGAATTGGTCGAGATATTTGGCAAGCTAGGGAAAATCATATCCAGCACCGGTACCGAGCGCTTCACCTCGGATCTGCACGCCTTGCTCGTCGGATCCGTGAAGGTCGCCTCGACCAAGATCACCGCGTGGTCGGTCAACGAGAGCAAGGGCGAAATCGTCGGGGTGCACCTGCTCGGCGCCTTCGCCTCGCATGACCAGGACATCCGCACCACCATCCTCAAGGACGAGCTGGAGCGCGGCATCGCGCGCGATCCGCTGTCGATGAAGATCCTCGCGGCGTCCGACACGCAGCTGATCCACATGAACGCGCCGCGCCACTGCGAGTCGAGCAGCGGTTTCGAGGCCATGCCCTCGTGTCGCTACGACCGCGGCTTCCAGTGCCACCTGGTCTCGCGCAAGGCGAACCGGCGCTACGTGATCTCGCTGTATCGCCCCGACCAGTCCTACGACTTCACCCTGCAGGAAATGTCCTTCCTCAAGAGCTGCGCGGAGATGCTGCTGCCGCTGGTGGAGATGCACGCCTCGCACCGCCGCTACGCGGCCAGCGCGCGCCCGGTGGCCGACGAGCGCGAGTCCAGCGAGAAGACGCGCAACGAATCGCTGCGCAGCGAGTTCGAGCATCGCCTGTCGAGCGCGGCCGTGGTGCTGTCCGACCGCGAGATCGAGGTCTGCGTCGGCCTGCTGACCGGCAGTACCTTCCGCGAGATGGCCGAGACGCTCGGCGTCAAGCACAGCACGGTGGAAACCTATATCAAGCGCGCCGCGACCAAGCTCGGTTTCAAGGGGCGCCACGGGCTGGTCAAGTGGGTGCTCGAGGAAGCCTGAGGCGGGCCGGCGGCGCGATGCAACAGCAAGGCGGGATGGCGGCAAGGTAGGACGGGCGGCGCGAGGGCGGCAGGTGCCGATCGACGCCGCGGGCTCGATGCTCGCGCGCGTCGACGACAACGTTTGCGCGCCTGCGGGCGCGGCGATTCACATCATCGAGAGAGAAGGGCCATGCAGCGGGAATTCGAGGAAACCAGCACGCGCGATGCGCGCGATATCGTCTCGATGCTCTGGTATCGCGCGGACGGCTCGCGCCTGGACGGCGGCCGTCCGGTGCAGACGGTGATCGTCAGCGCCGGGCTGGAAGCCTCGCACGAGGCGGCGCTCGCCGAGCCGGAAGCGGTCGAGGCGGGCTGAGGCCGGAGCAAGGGGAGGGGAGGGAAGGGCGAGGCAAGGAATCGGCGCAGCGCCGGCCGGGCGCCGTGACAGGCGGCCGATCGAATCGAGCGTTGCTTGCCGGGCAACGTTTCGTTCATCTTGTTGCTGTTGTGCACCGGGCGGCTTGCTGGGACGATGTGATCCATCGCGACATCACGAATCGTCCCCACCCGCGCATCGTCCGGCCCGCAGTCGCGCGAGCCCAGCGCACCTGCCAACGGAATTCATCATGCTCCTGCACCTGTCGACCTGGGCCGAAATCGAGGCCTACCTGAAGCGCAGCCGCACCATCGTGGTGCCGATCGGCTCGAACGAGCAGCACGGCCCCACCGGCCTGCTGGGCACCGACTGGCTGTGTCCCGAGATCATCGCCGTCGAGGCGCAGAAGTCGGCCGACATCCTGGTCGCGCCGACCTTCAACATCGGCATGGCGCAGCACCACCTGGGCTTTCCCGGCACCATCTCGCTGCGCCCGAGCACCTTCATCGCGGCGATCTGCGACTGGGTCAATTCGCTGGCTGTGCACGGCTTCGAGAAGATCCTGTTCCTCAACGGCCATGGCGGCAACATCGCCTCGATCGAGGCCGCGTTCTCGGAGATCTACGCGCAGGCCAGCTTCGCGCGTCGCCGCTGCGGTTTCGCGCTGAAGCTGAAGAACTGGTGGGACCTGGAAGGCGTGACCGAGATCGCCAACCGCCAGTTCCCGACCGGCCATGGCGTGCATGCCACGCCCTCCGAGATCGCCGTCACGCAATGGGCGCTGCCGCATACCATCAAGGATGCCGACTACGCGCCGGAGATCGCGCCGATGGGGCCGATCCGCGAGGCGCTCGAGTTCCGCGCGCGCTTCCCCGACGGCCGGATGGGCTCGCATCCGAAGCAGGCCTCGCAGGAAAAGGGCGGCGAGCTGGTGCGCCAGGCCGCGATCGGCCTGGCCGCCGAGGTCGAGGCGTTCAGCGCCGAGGTGGTTCCCGGCTGAGCGGTGATTCGTCGAGCGTGATTCGATGCGGCGCGCGCCACCGGCGAGGTGGCGCGCGCCGTTTTGCATGGCCGGGCGCGGCGCGGCGCGGGCTGCGGGCCTTGCGGATCAGCCGCGCGATGCGATCGCGACGGGTTCGTGACGTGGCGGTAAGGTGCCGGCGAGCAGGCTCGCGCCCCGGTTTGCAATCCAGGCCGCGATCGAGCTCGCAATCCAGCTCGCAATCGATCTTGCCAACGCTCCGCGAATCGAATCAGCGCGTGGCCGCGAGGGCTTAGGCCCGCGCGAAGGCCGGCCCGCCCGGGCGCACGCGCATGCCGGCACGCAGCCGGCGCCACGGCAGGTCGCCCGGATCGGCCGCCATCGGCCCCGGCGCCTTGGCCACCAGCGTCGCGTGCGCGATCGACTCGAAGTCGGCGCGGAAATGCACCGAGCTCTTCACCACCAGGATCGCGCGCCGCTCGGGATCGATGCCCGCGCAACGAAACTGGTTGCGCTCGAACATCTGCATCTTGGTCGCGCTCACCGCGATCTCCACGCCCTCGATGCGCAGGCAGGCGACCGGGCCCAGTTCTCCGTCCATGCCGTTCATCATCGGCCCGTCGAAGCGAAAGCGCCCGTCGGACAGGTGGGCGACCTCGAAGCGGGCCGCCAGCGGAGCATGAGCGGCGGGAGCGTCGCGCGCCTGGCTGCCGCCCAGCGCCAGCTCGATGCTTGCGCCCACACCGGCCTGATGCGCGAGCCGCACGGCTTGCGGGTCCCAGATCATGCCCACCGCCGCCTCGCGCGCGCCATTGCGCAGCAGCGCGCGCACCAGTTCCATGGTGTTCGCGTCGCCGCCCGCGCCGGGGTTGTCCTGCGTGTCGGCGATGATCACCGGCCGGGTGGCGCCGACGCTCGCGTGCAGGGCCGCGCGCACCGCCTGGTCGGGGCTCAGGAAGTCGACGCGCCAGCTCGCCTCGTCGGCGACCAGCGCGCGCGCGAGGGCATCGATGCGCCGCTCGATCGGGGCGGCGTCGATGCCGTAGCCCCACAGCATCGGCCCGCATTCGGGAAAGTCGGCGGCCGGGAAGCCGGGCGCGAAGGACAGCGACAGCAGCCGTTCGTCGTCGTGCTCGAGCCGCGCGAGTTCCTGGTAGAGCGCGCGGGCCGGATCGAAGCGCGTGCACATCGCGTTGACGGGAATCAGGAAGGGCAGGCCGCGCGCCACGCACACCGGTTTCGCGGGCGAGGCGGCCAGGCGCTCGAGCAGGTGCAGCGCGCGTTCGCCGGTCTCGGCCATGTCGACGTGCGGGTAGCTGCGGTAGGCGACCAGCAGGTCGGCGTCGCGCAGCATGCGCGCCGTCACGTTGGCGTGCAGGTCGAGCGAGGCGATGACCGGCACGCCCGCGCCCAGCTCGCGCCGGATCCGCTCCAGCAGTTCGCCCTCGCCGTCGTCGACATGCTCGGCCACCATCGCGCCGTGCAGGTCCAGGTAGATCGCCTCGAAACCGCCGGCGCGCACCGCGTCGAGGATCTCGCCGGCGATGCGCTCGTAGGCCTCGCGCGTGACGTGCGCGGAGGGGCTCGCGCCGGCCCAGATCACCGGCAGCAGCGCGTGGCCGCGCGCCGCGGCGGCGCGGATGAAGCCGCCGGCGGGGATGTTCACCTCGCGCAGCGCCAGCACCTCGGCGCCGCGGCGCAGCGCGGGAAAGCCCTCGCCGCGCACGAAGCTGTCGTAGTCGGCGCGGGTGGGCGCGAAGGTATTGGTCTCGTGCTGGAAACCGGCAATCAGGATCTTCATCGTGGAGTCCGAAGGAAAAGACGGCGCGGCGCCGTGAGGCGCCGCCGGGGAAGCGGTTGCGAGCCGGGCCGCGAAGCCGGCGCCCGGTACTCAGCGCGGCGCGGCGCTGAGCCGGTTGGTGGCCAGCAGCACGGCGGCCAGCAGCGGGAAGCCGGCCAGCGCGAGCAGGCCCGCGTCGAGGCTGCCGGTGGCGGTCTTGACCCAGCCGATCATGGCCGGGCCCCAGAAGCCGCCGGACAGGCCGATGGTGTTGATCAGCGCGATCACCCCGGCTGCCTCGGCGCCCTTGATGAAGTTCGAGGGAATCGCCCAGAACACCGTGTAGGCCATCCACAGCGCGGCGGTGGCCAGCGTCAGCAGGGCCAGCGCGACCGGCAGCTGCGCGTCGAAGCGCGTCGCCGCGGCCAGCGCCAGGGCCGCCGCGCAGGCCGGCACCACCGCGTGGTAGCGGCGCTCGCCGGTGCGATCCGAGCGGCGCCCGATCCAGGTCATGCCGATCGCGGCGGCCAGGTAGGGGATCGCGCTGTACCAGCCGAGCGTGATCAGGTTGGTGGCGCCGCGCGCCTTGAGCAGGGTGGGCAGCCAGAAGCTGATCGCGTAGATCGCGGCGATCAGGCTGAAGTAGGCGATCGCCAGCCGGTAGATCGCCAGGTCGCGCAGGGCGCGTCCGAAGCCGCGTTCGTGCAGGTGGGGCGCCGCGATCTCGGCCTCGATGCGCTGCCTCTCCTCTGCATCGAGCCAGCGCGCGTCGGCGGCGCGATCGGGCAGCACGCGCAGCGTCAGGAGGCCCAGCAGCACGCAGGGCAGGCCCTCCACCAGGAACATCCACTGCCAGCCCGCCAGGCCCAGGCGGCCGTCGAGCGTGGTGATCAGCGCGGCCGACAAGGGGCCGCCCACGATGCCGCCGATCGGCCCGGCCAGGAACACGATGGCGATCGCGCGTCCCATCCGCGAGGGGCCGTACCAGCGCGACAGGTACCAGATCATGCCGGGCGCGAAGCCGGCCTCGAACACGCCGAGCAGGAAGCGCATCGCGTAGAACATCGGCACGTTGCGCACGAACAGCATGCAGGCCGAGGTGATGCCCCACAGGCACAGGATCCGGCTGAAGGTGCGGCGCGCGCCGATCCTCGGCAGCAGCAGGTTGCTGGGCACCTCGAACAGCACGTAGCCGATGAAGAAGATGCCGGCGCCCACCCCGTAGGCGGCATCCGACAGCGCCAGGTCCTGTTGCATCTGCAGCTTCGCGAAGCCGACGTTGACGCGGTCCAGGTAGGCGAACAGGTAGCAGAGCAGCAGGAACGGCAGCAGCCGCAGGTTGACCTTCGCATAGAGCGAGGACGCGCGGGCGTCGAGACCGACGCGGGAAACAGTCGACATGGGGATCTCCGGTGGCGTGGCTCGGCTCGGCCTTCACGTTCTGGTGTGCGAATGATGTCCAGCCCAAAAAGCACGAGCAACAGCAACTCGGTTCATGTATCGTTGCCGCCAGGGCAACACTGCCGCCGCCGTCTTCCTTTTCGCCCCGAGTCGATTCATGCGAGAAATCAACCAGCAGCGCCTGCGCTATTTCCATGAGGTCCTCACCCATGGTTCGATCCGCGGCGCGGCCGACCACCTGAACACCTCGCCCTCGGTGATCACGCGCCAGATCCGCCTGCTCGAGGAGGAGCTCGGCACCACCTTGTTCGAGCGGCTCGCGCGGGGCGTGAAGCCCACCGAGGCGGCGGCCCATCTGCTGGAATTCTGGCGCGGCTATCGCGCTCACCAGGAGAGGCTCGAGGAGCAGTTGCACGCGCTCAAGGGGCTGCACCAGGGGCATGTGCAACTGGTGGTCAGCGAGGGCTTCGTCGACGGCCTGGTCGACGAGGTGCTGGCCGAGTTCCTCGCCACCTATCCCGGCGTGAGCGTCGAGCTGAACATGCTGCCGGTCGACGACATCCTCGAGGCGATCGCCGAGAGCCGCGCGCATATCGGCCTGGCCTACAACCCGCCGCCGCATCCGCTGGTGGTGCATCGCATGACGGTCGCGCAGCCGATCGTGCTGCTGACCCGCCGCGATCATCCGCTCGCGCGGCGCGGCGGGCCGGCCAGCGTCGCCGAGGTGCTGGCGCATCCGCTCGCGCTGATGCCCTCGACCTTCGGCATCGGCCACGCGGCGCGCATGCTGGAGTTCGCCGAGAGCGTGCGGATCCATCCCTCGCTGACGGCCAACTCGCTGACCGCGCTCAAGCGCATCGTCGAGGCCGGCTCGATGGTCGCGCTGATCGGCGAGTTCGCGGTGCAGCGCGAGCTGGCCGCGGGCAAGCTCGCGGTGGTGCCGATCTCGCATCCGCTGTTCCTCGACATCAAGGCGGGCCTGCTGGTGAAGCCGGGCAGGCCGCTGGTGGCGGCCGCCAACGAGCTGCTGGACTGGATCATGCGACGCATGTCGGTATTCGCGGGAGCGGATGGCGTGCGCGATTGAATGCGCGCCGCCCGTCGTGGCGCAGGCATTAAGCGGGCTAATCCACGCCCAAGAAATCATCGCTTGAGCGTCGCGCGCGCGCTCGACACAATCGCCGGCCTTCCTCACTGAGCCGGCTTCGCCGCCGGCACGGATCGCCCGGCACATGTCACGCGAGCACTTTTCCTTCCAGCGTTCGCCCGGCGTGCCGGCCGGCTTGCCCGCCTGGCGCTCGCGCCTGGTGGTGCTGCTGCTCACGCTCGGTTTCCTGGCGCTGGTCGCGCGTGCCGCCTGGGTGCAGGTGGCGCATCGCGAGTTCTTCGTCGAGCAGGGGCGGCGGCGCTACGAGCGCACCTTCAGCGCGGTGGCGCTGCGCTCGAAGATCCTCGACCGGCGCGGCAACGTGCTGGCCATCAGCGAACCCGTCGACGATCTGTGGCTCGATCCGCAGGATTTCGCGCGCGCCACGCCCGTGCAGGTCGGCGAGCTGGCCGACGCGCTGCATCTGTCGCCGGCTTCGGTCGACGCGTTCCGGCGGCGCGGCGGACGTTTCGCGCCGCTGCGGCGCGCGGTGCCGCTGGACGTCGCGCGCCCCTTGCTGGCGAGCGCAATCCCGGGCCTGCACGCGATCGCCGCGCAGAAACGCTACTTCCCGGAAGGCGATGCGCTGGCCCAGGTGATCGGCATCACCGGCCGCGACGGCGCGGGGCTGGAAGGCATCGAGCTGGCCGGCAACGCGGCGCTGCGCGGCCAGGCCGCGAGCCGTACCCTGATCGTCGACCGGCTCGGCCGCGCGGTGACCGAGCCGCGCGATTCGGACCTGCCCGAGCCGCAGCCGGACCTGGTGCTGTCGATCGACCGGCAGATCCAGCGGCTCACGCAGGAGGCGCTGGCGCGCGGCGTCGAGCGCACGGCGGCGGCGGCCGGCTGCGCGATCGCGGTGGACGTGGTCAGCGGCGAGATCCTCGCGCTCGCCAACGTGCCGAGCTTCGATCCGAACGATCCTGGCGCGCTGGCGGGCGGGCCGCCACGCAATCGCGCGCTGACCGACACCTTCGAGCCCGGCTCGACCATCAAGCCGCTGACCGTCTCGCTGGCACTGGCCGATGGGTTGATCACGCCCGGCACGCGCTTCGATACCTCGCCCGGCGTGCTGGAATTCCATGGCGCGCGGATTCGCGACACCTCGGACCATGGCGTGATCGACACCGGCCAGGTGATCGCCAAGTCGAGCAATATCGGCATGGTGAAGATCTCGCAACTGCTGAGCGCGCAGGCGATGTGGGACAACTTCCGGCGCTTCGGCCTGGGCGGCGCGCCGCTCGACGGCTTTCCCGGCGTGGTGTCGGGCACGCTGCGCAATCCGCATCGCTGGGGGCCGGTGGAGCAGGCCACCATGTCCTATGGCTACGGCTTGTCGGTGTCGCTCGCGCAACTGGCGCGCGCCTACGTGATCCTGGCCAACGACGGGCACGCCACGCGCCTGAGCCTGCTGCACGAGATGCCGGCGCTCCGCGATGCGCGGCCGGGCGCGGCGGTGATCCCGTCCGCCGTCGCGGCCCGGGTGCGCGCCATGCTGGAGGAGACGGTCGCGCCGGGCGGCACCGCCACCATGGCGCGCCTGCCCGACTATCGCGTCGGCGCGAAGACGGGCACCGCGCGCAAGAGCAATGGACGGCATGGTTACGCGGCGGGGCAGTATCGCGCGGTGTTCGTCGGCATGGCGCCGATGTCGAGGCCGCGCGTGGTGGTGGCGGTGATGATCGATACGCCGCGCAAGGTCTCGTATTACGGCGGGCCGGTGGCCGGGCCGGTGTTCGCGGCGATCACCGAGGGCGCGCTGCATGTGCTCGGCGTGCCGCCCGATCGCGTGCCCTCGCGACCGGGCGCGCCGGTTTCGTCGCGTTCGTCGCGTTGAAGCGGCGGTTTCGCTTCGCGCGCCGCAGGTGCGCTCAGCGGGCGGCGCGCGAGGGCTCGGGCGATTGCCCCAGGCTCACGCCGAGCTGCCCGATGTCGTGCGCGCGGCGCAGCGCATGGTGTGAGCACTGCTGACGGATCCAGGCGCGGAACGAGCCGACCGACATCGCGCTGTCGGCGCGGCGGATCATCCAGTAGCGCGCCGGCGAGCGGATCGCCACCGGCACCACCGGCACCAGCCGGCCGTCGCGCAGGTCGTCGAGCAGCATCGACACGCGCCCGATCGCGACGCCCTGGTGGTTGAGCGCAGCGTTGAAGGCCATGCTGCCGAGATTGAAGCGCGGCCCGTCGATGCGCGGCAGCCAGGCCGGCTTGACCGCTTCCAGCCAGGCCTGCCACTCGGCCGAATCGGAGGAGCCGGTCCAGGCCGCCGCGTCGTGCAGGAAGGCGACCTTGCGGTCGAGCTTGCCGGCGCGCAGCGAGGGATGCCGCTCCAGGTAGGCGGGCGTCGCCACCGGCAGCAGCCATTCGTCGAGCAGTGCATCGGCATGCTCGATGTCGCTGAAATCGTCGACCGAATAGCGGATCGCGATATCGACCCCGGTGGTGTCGTGATCGGGCAGGCCGGCCGCCGTGAACTCGGCCTTCAACTGCACCGGGTTGCGCGAGAACTGCAGGTGGAAGTCGGACAGGCGCGGCACCAGCCACAGCATCGCGAACGAGGGGCAGCAGCCCACGCGCACCGGATCGTCGGCGCTGGCGATCCGCACCAGGGTGGTCTCGATCTCGTCGAAGCCGCGGCGCACGCCCTCGAGCAGCATGGTGCCCTCGCGCGTGAGCGACAGGCGGCGGTGTTCGCGCACGAACAGCGCGTAGCCGAGGCGGTTTTCGAGCTGGCGGATCTGCTGGCTCACGGCGCTCTGCGTGAGGCTCAGCACGTCGGCCGCGCGCGTGAAGCTGAGCAGTTGTCCAGCGCAGGCGAAGCAGCGCAGCGCGCCCAGCATCGACGAGTCGAGAATCTTTTGCATTAGCATGGCTAATCGATCGATAAGCCTGGTTTGTGCCAGGCGAGATCGGTCGATCGTTGAAAATCCCTTGATGGGCGCGATTCTAGCAAACTCGTAATCGAATCGTCAGGCGGCGAGGGCCTGCATGAATTAGCCGGATTAAGGAATCCGGATTGACGATCCGCGGGCTCAGGCCGCGTTGCGCGGCGCGAAGCGGCCCGGGCTGCCGGCCTCGTGCACGGCGCGCACCAGCGCCAGCGTGGCCGGCGTGCGCTTGCCGATGAAGGCGTAGAAGCGCACCTGCGGCAGCGCCGGCATGCCTTCGCGGCGGCCCAGCGCACGCAGCCCGGGGCGCAGCTGGCTGCGCGCCACCGGCGCCACCGCGAAGCCCGACAACGCGGCGGACAGGCAGCCGGCCATGCTGCTGCTCTCGAAGGCGAGCCGCCATTCGCGCTCGCTCTCGCCGAGCGCGGTGACGGCCGCGTCGCGATAGATGCAGGGCGCCGCGAAGGCGGCCAGCGGCACGATCGTGTCGGACGAGAAGGGCGCCTGCTCGGCATAGGCCCACACCAGCGGTTCCTCCCAAAGCAGTTCGCCGTCCCGATCGATCGGCCCGCATTGCTTGCCGAACACGATGTCGAGCCGGCCGCGCGCGAGCTGGCGCACCAGGTCCGGCGTGATGCCGACCTTCAGCTCGATCGCGGCATCGGGATAACCGCGCTGGAAGGCCTGCAGCACGCCGGGCAGCCAGGTGCCGGCGAAATCCTCCGAGGCGCCCACCCGCAGCCGGCCCTGGATCGACGAGCCCTTGAGGCGCGCGAGCGCCTCGCGTTCCAGGTCGAGGATGTTGCGCGCGTAGCGATGCAGGGTCTCGCCGGCCGGGGTGGCGGCCACGCGGCGCGTGGTGCGCTCCAGCAGGCGCGCGCCGGCGCTGTCCTCGAGCCGCTTGATATGGCCGCTGACGGCCGAGGGCGTCAGCGCCAGCCGCTCGGCGGCCGGCGCGAAGCCGCCCAGTTCGATCACGGCCACGAAGGTGCGCAGCAGCACGATGTCGAGGCTGGCCGATTGAGGGCCGAAAGCGGTGTCCACGGCGAACTCCATTCATCACGAAACGTGCATTATAGGCGTCGATTGATCGTCAATCGTCCAGGCGAGCTCGATAGCATCGGAGCTTTCGATACGCACATGGAGGCGACATGAAGCCCTGGTCCTCGGTATCCACCGCGACGCTCGAGATTGCCTATCTGGAATGGAACCCGCAAGGCGAGCGCGTCGCGATCCTGCTGCACGGCTGGCCCGACAACGCGCGCTCCTGGCAAGGCGTGGCGGCGACGCTGGCCGCGCGTGGCTATCGCGTGCTGGCGCCCGCGCTGCGGGGTTTCGCGCCGACCCGCTTTCGCGATCCGGCCACGCCGCGCAGCGGGCAACTGGCCGCGCTCGGCCGCGACCTGCTCGATTTCATCGACGCGCTGTCGCTCGCGCGGCCGCTGCTGGTCGGCCACGACTGGGGCGCGCGGGCGGTGGCCAATGCCTGCGGGCTGCGGCCGGGCGTGGCCGAGCAACTGGTGATGCTGTCGGTCGGCTATGGCACCAACGATCCGCGCCAGCCGCTGCCGTTCGAGCAGGCGCGCAACTACTGGTATCACTGGTTCATGGCCACGCCGCGCGGCGAGCAGGCGGTGCGCGAGCAGCGCCGTGCCTTCGCGCGGCAGATGTGGAATACCTGGTCGCCCTCGGATTGGTATGAGGAGGAGGCCTTCGAGGATGCCTGCAGCGCCTTCGAGGGGCCCGACTGGGCCGAGGTGGTGCTGCATTCCTATCGGCATCGCTGGGGCTTCGTGGCGGGCGATGCGGCCTACGACGCCGACGAGGCCTTGCTCGATCCCGCGCCGGTGCTGGCGGTGCCGACCCTGGTGCTGCACGGCGCGATCGACACCTGCAACCATCCCGCCAGTTCGGCCGGCAAGGAACGCTTCTTCACCTCGGCCTATCGACGCGAGCTGCTCGACGGCGTTGGCCATTTTCCGCAACGCGAGGCACCGGACGAGGTGGCGCGGCACATCCTCGCGTTCGTCGACGCTCACTGAGCGAAGCGTTCGTCGCTATCGCACGATCGGGCGCGCCATCGCGCATGGCGCGCCCTTTGCGTTTTCCTCCCACGAATCCGCTCGGCCTTCCGCGCCGGCTTCGCGTAATGCCTTTTCACCGATTCGTTCAAATATTTGCTGCACTTGCGCAGCGCCAATTTCCTGATTCGATTCGATTGTCAATCGACATTTTGTTATGTCCTTGTATTGTTGTCTGGGCCGAATCATTCCTCTCGATTGAGCTGCGCGGCCCCGCCTGTAAGCTTTCCGCCCGAGCCATCGGAATCTTTTTTACGTATCAGATTGCAAAAAGATTGATTTTTGTTTTTTGCTACATTACAAATTATTTCCGCGCGTTACATGCGTGAAATGTTAAACGATTAGTACAACAGATAAGAACATGGGCCGGAGCACCGAGAGTGAATAAAGACAATCATCGAGAGGGGGCGGGCAAGGTCCGCCATGGCGCGCGCTTGCCGATGCTGTTGATGGCGGCCGCGATCGGCTTGACGGCATGCGGCGGCGACGATGGCGCCTCGCCTTCGGCCGCGCGGCAGGTCACGCCCTTGAGCACGGCCACCACGGCGCCCGAGCCGGCGCCGTTCGCGCCGCCGCAGCCGCTGCCCGAGGTGGGCGAGCAGTTCGCCAGCTCGCCCACCGGGCTGCCGTATCCGAAGCTCGCCACGCTGTATCCCGGCCACAACGGGCCGAGCGTCAACGACGGCATGATCCTGCCCTGGCTGTCGATGCGCGCGCCGCTCAAGCAGAGCGTGATGGTGCAGACGCCGTTCGACACCGACCAGGACGGCAAGCCCGACCGCATCGCGATCCGCATCGTGCAGCCGGCCGAGGTGGCCGAGGGGCTCAAGACGCCGGTGATCGTGCGGCCCTCGGTGTACTACGCCGATCCGACCTACGCCACCCAGACGCGCGCGCCCTTCCTCGGCGAGGCCGAGTACCTGCGCATGGGCTTCACGGTGATCTATGCCGACTCGATCGGCACCAACCTGTCGGACGGCTGCTGGTCGGTGATGGACCGCACCGAGCGCGAGGCGATGGCCAGCGTGGTGCGCTGGCTGACCGGCGACGCCACCGCGCCCGGCACCGACGCGCAGGGCAAGCCGGTGACGGCGAGCTGGTCGACCGGCCACGTGGCGATGGAGGGCATCTCCTACGGCGGCACGCTGCCGAGCATGGTGGCGGCCACCGGCGTGCCGGGGCTGGAGGCCATCGTGCCGGTGGAGGGCATCAGCAGCGGCTACGACTATTTCCGCTATAACGGCGTGATCGCCGATATCGACAACACCGTCACGCTCGGCAGCTACATGCAGCAGGAGCAGTCGAGCGCGCGCGCCTCGATCTGCGAGCCGGCGCGCCAGGCCGCGGTGAGCGCCTCGGACGACGGCACCTATGCCTACAACGACTTCTGGAAGGCGCGCAACACGGTGTCCCTGGTCGACCGCTTCCAGGCGGCCACGCTGATCGCGCAGGGGCAGGCCGACAACAACGTCAAGACCAGGAACTCGGTGCAGCTCTACGATGCGCTGCGCCGCGCCGGCAAGCCGGTGCAGCTCTGGCTGCACAGCCGCGACCACGACGATCCGGCCTGGCAGAAGGAGTGGCAGAAGCAGATCCTGATGTGGTATTCGCGCTACCTGTTCGGCGTGAACAACGGCGTGGAGAAGCAGCCCACCTACGTGCGCGAGACGCCGGCCGGCGACATCCCGGTGGGCGCCACCATCAGCCGCGGCGAGGACGACACCAGCGACACGCTGATCGGCCACTGCCACTCGGGCCACAACCCGCGCGACTGCATCCCGACCGGCGAGCTGTTCATCAAGGAAGACGCCTGGCCGAAGACGGTCGACGCCGCCTATTACCTGCACGGCGACGGCCGCGCGGGCGGCCTGCTCACGCCCGACACGGCGGACGGCACGGCGGCGCCCTCGGTGGGCTTCAGCAAGAGCACGGCCGTCAGCTACGAGACCCGCCCGCTGGCGAACGCCACGCGCTACTCGGGCACCATCCGCGTGGCGATGCGCGGGCGCTTCGCGCCGGCGGTCACCAACGTGAAGGCGACGCTGTCGGTGGACGGCCACGACGTCACCTACGGCTGGGCCAATCCGCGCTTCTACAAGGGCCTGGAGACGCCGCAGAACATCGCGGCCGGCACCGACTACGACTTCGTGCTCGAGCTGATGCCGCGCGACTTCACCGTGCTGCCCGGCAGCAAGGTGAAGCTCAAGCTGCAGGGCTACCAGGGCACGGCGCAGGTCACGCTGGACCTGGCGCACACCACGCTGCAGATGCCGATCGTGCCGCAGGCGCGCGTGGCCGCCGTGATGCGTGCGCAATGAACCCGACGAGATGACGACACGACGCCGCCGCGCCGCGCGCGGCCGGCGTCGTGCCAGGAATTGACCCGGCGTCGTTCCGAGACGCGCCGTGAACGTCGGGTCGATATGCAGTGCGAATCAACCAGCCCAATAACATCGATTTGCAGAGTATCAACAGGAGAGTCTTCATGACTGGAAGAACCCCCGCCTGGACGCTATGCGCCTTGCTGGCCGCCATGGCCATGGCCGCCTGCGGCGACGACACGTCCTCGCCCGTCAGCAGCTTCGCCGCGAACCAGGCCGCGCCCGTCGCGAGCCCAGCCGCCGGGCCCGCCGCGGACGAAACCGAGCAGCAGGCCTTCGACCGGCTCGCGCCGGCCGACAAGGTGCTCAACGACCCGAACACCTACACCACCACGCGCAGCGGTACGATCAAGCTGGCCTCGATCAACGAGGACACCTCGGTCAAGCGCCACACCATCGCGATCAACGGCAAGACCGTGCCCTACACGGCGCGCGCCGGCCACCTGGTGGCCTACAAGACCAATGCCCAGGGCAAGACGGCCGAGGCGGCGATCTTCTATACCTCGTACACGCGCGACGGGCTGGGCAAGGAGAACCGCCCGGTCACCTTCCTCTGGAACGGCGGCCCGGGTTCCGCCTCGATCTGGCTGCACATGGGCTCGTGGGGTCCGAAGCGCCTGAAGTCGGATGCGCCCAACATGGCCAACGACACGGTGCAGCCGTCCAGCTTCCCGTTCGAGGACAATGCGATCTCGCTGCTCGACGAATCGGACATCGTGTTCGTCGATCCGCCGGGCACGGGCCTGTCCACGGCCATCTCGCCGCTGCAGAACCGCGATCTGTGGGGCACCGACGCCGACGCGCAGGTGGTGGCCGACTTCATCGTCAGCTATACCAACAAGTTCAACCGCCAGAGCTCGCCGAAGTACCTGTATGGCGAATCCTACGGCGGCATTCGCACGCCGATCGTCGCCAACCTGCTGGAGCAGGCCGGCACCAGCGGCTACGTGCCCGACCCGACCGGCAAGCCGGCCAAGGTGCTGGCGGGCTTCATCCTCAATTCGCCCCTGGTCGACTACAACTCGAATTGCGACATGGAGGACGGCTCGGTCACCTGCGAGGGCTACATCCCGTCCTACGCGATGGCGGCCGACTACTTCAAGAAGTCGACGCAGCGCGGCACGCGCAGCCAGGCGGAGTACCTGGCCGAGCTGCGCACGGTGGCTCGCACCACCTTCCAGAACACCTACCGGACCTATTTCACCAACGGCCGGCCGAAATCGACCTGGAACGCCTTCGCGGCCAGCTCGCAAGGGCAGGCGGTGCTGAACCAGCTGTCCAGCTACACCGGCATTTCCGCCGCGACCTGGAAGAGCAGCTTCAACTACACGCCGGGGCCGTTCCGCTCGGCGCTGGTGCCGGGGTATCAACTGGGTCGCTATGACGCGCGCATGAAGGTGCCGAACGGCAACAGCTTCGCGGCGGACGACTACATCAACGTGGCCTTCCTGAACCAGCTCAAGACCTATTTCCCGGACTTCGTGAACTACCAGAGCAAGTCGGCGTACCAGCCGCTCAACAACGACACGATCGGGATCTGGAAATGGGCGCGGGCGGGCCTGCCGGCCAATACCCTGCCGCAGAGCATCACCGACATCCAGGCCGTGCTGACCGCCAACCCGGATGCCAAGCTGCTGATCCTGCACGGCTACGAGGACATCGCCACGCCGGGCTTCCAGACCGAGCTGGACCTGGAAGGCGTGAACCTTGCGGACCGGGTGCCCGTCAAATGGTTCGAGGGCGGCCACATGATCTACAACACCGAGCAGTCGCGCGCGCCGCTGAAGCAGGCGATCGATGCGTACTACCAATCGTCGGCGCAGGCGGCCGATGGTTCCCTGATGTAAGCATGAGCGAGGACAAGCATGAAGATCATGAAATGGATGGTTGTGGCCCTTGCCGGCGGCTTCTCCCTGGCCAACGTCGCCATGGCTAACGGCTACGACGACCTGCCCAAGCCCCCGCCGCCGCCGGGCGGCTGGGCGCAGCCGGAGAAGCAATCGGAGCGTTCGGTCACGGCCGACGTGGATCGCCAGGTCACCGAACGCTTCACGGCGGCCAACGGCGGCGACGCGAACGGCACGCTGTCGAAGCAGCAGGCCAAGGCGGCGGGTTGGGGCCTGGTGAGCGATCATTTCTCCGAGATCGACCGCGCCGGAAGCGGTTATGTCCGCCTGAACGACGTGCTCGACTTCATGTCGCAACGCACCCCGCAGCGCGTCATGCGGATGCGCAACGCGGCGAAGGCAGGAGGCAATTCCTGAGCCGAGCCGTCCAGCCCTGAGGCAGGCATGCGGCGGGGCTGATATCCCTGATCGGCCGGCATGGAGATGCCGGCCCTTTCAAGACCACGGCCATGCCGGCCGCGCGTACCGACCGGGCATGGCCGATCTTCGCCGGCATGGATGGACGATGCCGGATCAATTTCCCGTTTTTGATCAAAGCGCCTGAATGAAACCAGCGAGGCCGAATGCAGGGCGGGGCCGTGCTCGCCTGTCGCCGGTGGGCAGGGATCGATGTCGGGCGCGTTCGACGCGATCGAACGATGTGGGGCAGGACACCAGAAAACCAATGAGTGGAGAAAAGGCAATGGATCTCGCTGGAAATCGAGGAACGATCCGCGTGGAGGGCAGCCGTGGCCACGCATGAGAATCGCGCCGGCGCACCCGGGCGCGCATCGCTGCTGCTGTTTCAACTGCTGATCGCCGCCGCGGTGATTCCGCGGCCGGTGGCGGCGCAGACGGCGCCCTACCAGGAGCCCGGCAGGCTCGGAGACCCCGCCAGTTGGCGCACGCCGGAATTCGCCAGGGAATGGGGGCTCGGCGCGATGCACGCCGAATACGCCTACGCGGCCGGCTTCACCGGCAGGCACATCGCGATCGGCGTGCTCGATTCCGGTTATTACGCGCAGCATCCCGAACTCTCCGCCAAGCGCTACATCCCGGCCACCTCGGACGGCATCCCGGGCGTGCTGAATCCGAACAACAACAATCACGGCACGCTGGTCAGCGGCGTGATCGCGGGCGCGCGCGACGGCACCGGCATGCACGGCGTGGCGCCCGACGCAACCGTCTACGAAGGCAATACCAATGCCACCGACGGCTTCCTGTTCGGCGTATCCGATCCGAAATTCCCCGGCTCGGACGCGAGGTATTTCTCCGATGTCTACGATGCGATCGCAGCCAAGGGCGTGCGCATCATCAGCAACAGCTGGGGCTCGCAGCCGAGCGACGAGAACTACAGCACGCTCGCCAGGCTGACCGATGCCTACAAGCTGCACGAGGCGGTGCGCACGCGCACCGGGCAGGGCACCTGGCTCGACGCGGCCGCGAAGGTGTCGCGCGAGGGCGTGATCAACAACTTCAGCTCGGGCAACAGCGGCTACGACAACGCCAGCCTGCGCGGCTCCTACGCCTATTTCCATCCGGAGCTGGAAGGGCACTGGATGACCACCACCGGCTACGACGAGCAGGTCGGCCAGGTCTACAACAAGTGCGGGATCGCGAAATGGTGGTGCGTGATGGCGCCGACCGGCGTGCCGTCCACCTCGTATTCCGGTACCTCGGCGGCGCCCACCGGCGCGACCTACGCGAACTTCAACGGCACCTCGGCGGCCGCGCCGCACGCGTCGGCGGCGCTCTCGCTGATCATGGAGCGGTTTCCCTACATGAGCAGCGAGCAGGCGCTGTCGGTGATGTTCACCACCGCGCAGAACATGGAGCCGGACCCCAGCCGACCCGACTACACCAGCAACAACGGCCTGTTCCAGGCGGTCCATCCCGCGAAGCCGGGCAGCAGCGGCGTGCCGAACGGGTTCGGCGGCTGGGGCCTGGTCGACCTGAAGAAGGCCATGAACGGGCCGGGGCAGTTGCTCGGCACCTTCCGCGCGGCGCTGCCCGCGGGCACCGCCGACGTCTGGTCGAACGACATCTCCGACGTCGCGCTCGCGGCGCGCAAGCTCGAGGACGACGCCGAGCATCGCGCCTGGCTCGACACGCTGCAGTCCAGGGGCTGGCAGCAGGGCCTGCCGGCGGGGGCGAGCGACGGCGACAAGGTCGACTACGCGACCGGCGTGGCGCGCGAGGCCGCCCGCCAGGCGCGCGAATACCAGGGCAGCCTGGTGAAGTCGGGCGCCGGCACGCTCACGCTGGCGGGCGCGAATACCTATCGCGGGTTGACCACGGTCGACGGCGGCGAGTTGCGGATCGACGGCTCGATCGCCTCGGGCGCGGTGGTCAACCCCGCCGGGCGGCTCACGGTGAATGGCCGCGCGGCCGACATCGCCGTGAACGGCGGACTGGCGACCATCGCCGGCACCAGCGCGGCGCTCGCGATCGACCAGGGCGGCACCGCGGCCGTGACCGGCACCGGCAGCACCGGCGACGTGCGGCTCGCCAACGGCTTCGCCTCGCTGGGCGGCAGCAGCGGCAAGGTGAGCGTGCAGGCGCTCGGCGTGGCGGCGATCACGGGCCGTACCGGCGACGTGGCGGTGGACGGCGGGCGCGCCTCGCTCGACGGCAGCAGCGGCGACGTCACGGTCGGCAACGGCGGCCTGGTGAACGGCAATGGCGCGATGCGCTCGCTGAACGCGATGGCCGGCGGCACGGTGGCGCCGGGGCACTCGGTCGGTAGCTTGTCGGTGGCGGGCGACCTGAGCCTGGCGAGCGGCTCGACCTACGCGGTGGAGTTGTCGCCGAGCGGCGCGAGCGACCGGATCGACGTGGGCGGCAAGGCCAGCCTGGCGGGCGGGGCGCTGAGCCTGGCGCTCGAGAACACGCCGCCGCCGCTGAGCGGTGAGCAGTCGCGCTCGGTGCTGGGGCGCAGCTTCGTGATCCTGAATGCGGCGGGCGGCGTCGATGGGCAGTTCGCTTTGCCCGGTGCCTATCTGTTCGTGTCGCCGTCGCTGGCCTATGGGCCGACCAGTATCAGCCTGACCGTGAATCGCAACGCCGCGCGCTTCGCCAGCGTCGCGAACACCGACAACGAACGCAGCGTGGCGAACGCGCTGGAAACCGTCGATCCGGGCAGCGCGGTCTACAACAGCGTGCTGTTCGCGACCGCCGCGCAGGCGCCGCAAGCCACGCTTTCGCAGTTGACCGGCGAGATCTACCCGGCCGCCTACGCCACGCTGATCAACGAAAGCCGGCAGGTACGCGATGCCGTGCTCGATCGGCTGGCCGCGACCGGCAGTGGCGGTGCCGGCAGCGGCGACGCGGCGGCCGCGCGGCCCGGCGTCTGGGCCCGGCTGCTGGGCTCCTGGGGCAGCGCGCGCGGCGACGGCGTGAACGGCTACACCAGCTCGACCGGCGGCTTCCTGGCGGGCGCGGACGCGGCCGTGCGCGATGCGCTGCGGGTGGGTGGCATCGCCGGCTACACGCATAGCGGCATCAGCCTGCGCGACCAGCCGTCCTCGGCCTCGTTCGACAGCTTCCATCTCGGCGCCTACGCGGCATGGCAACCGGGCGCGCTCGGGCTGCGCGCGGGAGCGGTGCACGCCTGGCATCGCGGCGGCGTCGATCGGGCGGTTCGCTATGGCGCCGCCGCCGAGTCGGAAACCGGCACGCTGAATGCGGAGACGAGCCAGGTGTTCGGCGAGGCGGCCTACCGGCTCGGCCTGGGCTCGGCGCTCGAGCTCGAACCCTTCGGCCGGCTCGCCTACGTCCACCTGAGCAACCACGGCGCGACCGAGTCGGGCGGCGCGGCGGCCTTGCGGGTGCAGGAGGGCAACAACGACGTGTCGTTCTCGACGCTGGGCCTGCGCGGCACCACGCAGTTCGCGCTGGGTTCGTCGATGCAACTGACGCTGCAGGGCAGCGTGGGCTGGCAGCACGCCTTGACGAGCGGCCGACCGGTGGCGACACTCGCCTTCGCCTCGGGCAGCGACGGCTTCACGGTCGCCAGCGTGCCGGTGGCGAAGGACGCGGCGGTGCTGAGCGTGGATGCCGGGTTCGCGTTCGGCAAGGCCGGTCGCGCCAGCCTCGGCTACTCGGGCTCGCTGGCCAGCCGCCAGGCCGATCACGCGGTGCGGGGCAGCCTGGGCTGGAAGTTCTGATCGCGGATTCGCCTCGGGGCGAACCCATGAAGCCGCGGACGCCTTCGGGCGTGCGCTTTCCCATCATCGACGGAGTGGCGATGACTCTCGACACGCGGCCGGGCGCGAGCGGTGCCTGGCAGGACATCACGATCATCGACGACCTGCTGCCCGGCGACGAGCAGGCCGCGATCCATCGCCTGCTCGCGCAAGGGCCCTGGCAGCACGGCTGGCGTTCGCACAACGGCGCCGGCGCGCAGGCGTTCTGGAATCGCCATTTCGCCGGCTCGCAGGATCCGGCGCGGCTGGACGGGCGCCACGACGCGAGCGAGGAGTTGGCCGCGCGCGAGCCGCTGCTGGATGCCTGCTGGCAGCGGATCGCGCGTGGCTACCTACGGGATCACGCGCTGCAGAGCTGCTACGCGAACGGCCTGCCCTACGGCACCGACGGTTCGGTGCACACCGATTCGCTGGCGATCGGCGCCTGCACCGCCGTGTATTACCCGCACCAGCACTGGGACCCTGACTGGGGCGGCGAGACGATCCTGTTCAACAAGGATCGCAGCGACATCCTCGCGGCGGTCTACCCGAAGCCGAACCGGCTGCTGGTGTTTCCGGGCTTTCTCTACCACGTCGCGCGCGGCGTGTCGCGCGCCTGCCCGACGATGCGCATCACGCTGATGTTCAAGACGCAGATGCGGGGGTGATCCTGGGGACGTGCACGGGCTTCGTGCCATCACGAATCGGCCGATGAAGAACGAGCGGAACGGCAATTGCAGGAGCGCGCGGCAGACGTGTTTGGCGCTGGCGGAGCGTCCACGAACGAGCCACCGGTTGATCTGAAATCGCTGCACGCGAAGATCGGGCAACTGGCGCTGGGAAATGT